>JAFQEC010000007.1 GCA_017415805.1 Clostridia bacterium
CAAGAGATATTGTCAGCCGTTGCCGAGTGCAAGAAAGCGTATAGAAAATTATCCGAAGCCCTCGGAGGTGCTTAATGCCATTACTCAAAGCAAAGTCAAGCAAAAGCACGCCGAGCGCGGTAATGCAATATGTCACCAATCCCGAAAAGGCGGCGTATGTTTCCGTTCAAAATCTATTTGAGGACGAGGACTACGCCGAGCAATTCACGGAAACAATGCGGAGATTTAATAAGGGCAAAAAATATGACGAACGGAAATATTATCATTTCAAGCTGTCCTGCGACAGAAAGGATAATGTTTCCCCCGAAGAAGCTCATAGGTTTGCCGAGGAACTGACCGCAAAAATTTTCCCCGATTGTGAGTGCGTAATTGCAACCCACACCGACACCCAGACGGTTCATAGCCATATCGTAGTAAACGCCTTAAATCCCTTGACCGGAAAGAAGCTCCGTATCTCCCGTAACGATTATACGGCGATGAAGGACGAAACCAACCGACTTGGCGCGGAAATGGGATTTTCGGAGATAGACTTCCGCAAGCGTTCAGAACACAAGAGAACGGCAGAAGAAAGACACATCATTCTGAAAGGCGGTACAAGCTGGAAAGAAGAACTGCGAGAGGTTATTGAAGAAGCGAAACAACAAGCAACAACGGAACAGGGATTTATATCCCACCTTGCTCTGTACGGCGTAACGCTGACGAGAAGCAAGACGGAATATTCCTATCTACACCCAAAGAAACAAAAAGCAATCCGAGGTCGAAAGCTCGGAGAGAATTACACCAAAACGGAGGTACTAAATGTCATTAACACGAACAGACACAGGACAAACGGCTACGCCGATAGCAGAATTGGAGAAGCGTTCGAACGCATATCGGGATATGACGGACAATCAACTGCTTCGAGAAGCATTGGCGAAATCGAACGAGAGATGCAACGACTTGATAGAACGGCAGAATACGCTCATCGAGGACTTGACGGCAATAATCGAGGACACGAAACAGGAGAGCGAGAAGAACGCACAGAGCTTGATAACGCACGAGGCACGACAGACGGCGGAATTACGCACGATTTTGGCGGAGGAGAGGCAGATACGAGCAGAGATCAGCCGAGCCGTCAGAAACGAGGTTTCGAGCACACTCTCTGATGTGAAAGGACAGGCTATCAAGGCGGTTGGAGAAACCGTTGAAATAGTCAAAAAGGAGATAAAGGAAACGGCAAAGGAAATGGAAAAGCAACGCAACGAATACCGCGCCCAAAGCCTTTTTCAGACCTTCTTCTTTTGGCTCACACCGATATTACTGCTCGTTCAAACGATTTTAATAATCGTACTTTTATATCAATGATAAGGAGGTAATTTTATAGGTTGACGAAAAAGCGCAAGAACACCACGGGAATACCCGACTATGAGCTTGACTCTATTGCAAGAGCATTGTTGCCCGCCATTCAAAAGCTCTTTGAGGACGAACAGACACAAAAGGATTTTGAACAATGGCAAGAAGAACGGAAAATAAAATTGAATAATAAAAAGCAGAAAAAAGAAAAAGAACCCCATTGACACCAATGGGATTAAACCGCAAATAACAATTAAACGGCGGTAAAGGGTTCATCGTAAGCCCAAGAAAACGATAAGGCATACGGAGCAAATCCGTATGCCTTTTGCTTTTATCAATATGGATAGTTGAAATAAACGATAAAAGCGAATCCGTCTCCTAATGGAAACGGGTTCGCCTTTAACTTATTTGGTGACCCGTACGGGAATCGAACCCATGTTACCGCCGTGAAAGGGCGGTGTCTTAACCGCTTGACCAACGGGCCTGGTAGCGGAGATTGGACTTGAACCCATGACCTACCGGGTATGAACCGGTTGCTCTAGCCAGCTGAGCTACTCCGCCAGAATATTGCGCTTTTTGAACGCTCGTCTATTATAGCATAACCCCACTTTGTTTGTCAACACCTTTTTCGCTTTTTTTCAAAATATTTCCGCGCCTTTGTTTTTGGGTGTGGAAAAAATAAAAAATCGCTGACCGCATCCGACAGACTTTTCAATCGCAACGCGTTATAATGCTTGTGTGAGGTGAGAGAGGTGGAGCAAACGGTATACGGCGACCTGCTGTTTTTTGTGAATTTCTGCATGGATTTTCAGTGCCTGTTTTTGACGGCGAAGCTCTTGCACCGTCCGTTTCCGATCGGGCGTGGAGCGCTTTCAGCGGCTCTTGGCGCGCTGTATGCCTGTGCGGCTCTGTTCTTGCAAACGTCGGGCGCGGTGGCCTTTTTGGCGGATCTTTCGGTCTGCTATCTCATGTGTGTAGGAACCTTCCTTCACAAGAAAATGGGATTTGGCCGTGTTTTTGCGCCGTTTGCCCTCTATTTTGGAGTTTCGATGGCGGTGGGCGGCGTGATGAGCGGTATGGCGGCGTTGTTGGACCATCTTGCACTGCCGATCGGGCAGAGTAACGCCGATATTTCCTCGGGTTCGTTCTTTTTGCTGGCCGCCTTGGGCGGCATTTCAACCTTTGTCTGGGGGCGCTTTTGTCAACGGCGCGCCAAGGGCACGCGTGCCGTGCTGACACTGGAGCTTTTCGGAAAAACCGATACCGTTACGGGGCTTGTAGACACCGCAAATCTTCTGATTGACCCTGTGGGCGGCCGCCCTGTCGTTTTTTTGCGTCAAAGCGTTGCCGCGCGCTTTTTTCCCGCAGTGCTGGCAGACATGGCCGCACGGGGTGACACGGCGGCACTTGCGTCTGTTCCGCAGGAGCTGGCGCGCCGCGTGCGCCTGATTCCTGCCGACACCGTCACGGGCAAGGGATTGCTTTTCGCGGTGACGCCCGAGGCGGCGTGGATCGACGCAGGGCGCGGTCAAACGCCTGTGGAAATCTTGGTCGCCCCTGCGCCCTTTCACGCGCAGGACGGCGAATGTGAGGCCCTTCTGCCCGCGAATCTGATTACCGAATAGGAGGAAAAGATGTTTCGTCGCTTGCTTTCCTTTTTTCGCCTCGCGCTCGCGCGCCGACGCGGCGTATACTATGTGAACGGCCCTGATGTTTTGCCCGCGCCGCTCACCCCCGAGCAGGAGGCCGAGGCGCTGGCCCGTCTGCCCGACGATGAAGAGGCGCGCTCGCGCTTGATCGAGCACAATTTACGCTTGGTGGTCTATATCGCGCGGCGCTTTGAAAATACCGGGACCGGTCTTGAGGATCTGGTATCGATCGGCACGGTGGGGCTTATGAAGGCGATCAACACCTTTCGCGCAGACAAGAACATCAAGCTCGCCACTTATGCCTCGCGTTGCATTGAAAACGAGATCCTGATGTACATTCGCAAGCGGAGCAACGCGCGCGGTGAGGTCTCGATCGATGAGCCGCTGAACGTGGATTGGGACGGGAACGAGCTCCTGCTTTCCGACGTACTCGGCAGCGAGGAGGACAGCGTCAGCTTTGAGCTTGAACGCCGCGAGGAGCGCCGTATTCTGCACGAGGCGGTCGAAAACCTGCCCCCGCGCGAGCGTGTCATCATCGAGATGCGTTACGGATTTACGGGTGAGAGGGAGCTTACGCAAAAGGAAGTCGCCGATGCGCTGGGGATCTCACAATCCTACATATCCCGTCTGGAAAAGAAGATCATTGCGGAGCTGCGCGGCGAGATCGCAGGGAAATTATAATTTTCAAATTTTTTTGCAAAACCTCTTGCATTTGCGGCTTGCGTGTGTTATAATCTATTGGATTCTTTAGAAAGGAAGGGTACGAACATGAAGGCAGGAATTCATCCGACCTATGAGGACTGCACCATTATCTGCGCATGCGGCAACACGGTGAAGACCAAGTCCACCAACGGCGGGGAAATGAAGGTTGAAATTTGCTCGAAGTGTCATCCGTTCTTTACCGGCAAGCAGAAGCTTGTGGATGTGGGCGGTCGTGTTGATAAGTTCAACAGAAGACTCCAGGCGAAGAAGTGATCATCTTCATTTCGGGCCGCATCGCGGCCTGACCGACAGGGGCAAGGCGTGCTGCATAGCATGGCTTGCCCCTTTGCTGATTATATAAATTCCGCAATACTGCGTTGTCGGTCGACGCGGTTGGCTCGGAGTAGGGTACTACACCTGCGCCAACCTTGCGCCCTTACGCCTTGTCTTGCGAAATTTCTGCGAATCAGCGGCTGATTTTATAAATTCCGCAATACTGCGTTGTCGGTCGACGCGGTTGGCTCGGAGTAGGGTACTACACCTGCGCCAACCTTGCGCCCTTACGCCTTGTCTTGCGAAATTTCTACGAATCAGCGGCTGATTGTATAAATTCCGCAATACTGCAGCAAAGCTTCGACTTGTCGCCCTCGGCGTAGGGAATTACGCCTGCGCCGTGCTTTTGCGCTCAGAGTTTTCGGTATTTGCGTAGCAAATCGGTGTTGTTCAGACACCGAGAAAACTCCAGTTTCTCGCCGCAGGCGAGATCATTTGCCTTGTCTTGCGAAATTTCTATCAATCAGCACATTTAATCCATAGAAAGGAGATGCCTATGGAACAACAACAGATCGTCGGCGCACGTGCGGCGCTGGTGGGTGTGGTCACGCACGGCCGCACCGAGCAGGAGGTGCGTGTCAGCCTTGAGGAGCTGCGGCGCCTGTTGGAGACCGCAGGAGGCACGGCCGCCTTTGAGCTTGTGCAAAACAAGGAAGCGCCCGACGTGCGCACCTATATCGGTAGTGGCAAGGCGGCGGAGCTCGCCTACTATTGCAATATCAACGAGATCCCGCTTGCGGTCTTTGACTGCGAGCTCTCGCCCTCGCAGATCCGCAACCTTGAGGAGGTGCTGGGGGGCAACGTGCGCGTGATCGACCGTTCCATGCTCATTCTCGATATTTTTGCCCTGCACGCCGTCACGGGAGAGGGCAAGCTGCAGGTCGAGCTGGCACAGCTCAAGTACACCGCGCCGCGTCTCATGGGCAAGGGCAACGAGCTCTCGCGCTTGGGCGGCGGCATTGGCACGCGCGGCCCGGGCGAGTCCCAGCTGGAGACCGATCGCCGCCATTTGCAGCGCCGTATTCATATGCTGGAGAGCGCCATTGAGGAAATGGCGGCCAACCGTCGCACCCAGCGCGCCGCGCGCGACCGATCGGGGCTTGCCCGCGTTTCGATCGTGGGCTACACCAACGCAGGAAAATCAACGCTGCTCAACGCCCTCACGGATGCGGGGATCCTTGCGCGCGACCAGCTGTTCGCCACGCTCGATCCCACCACGCGCAAGTGCACGCTGCCGGGCGGAGAGATCATTCTGCTCACCGACACCGTCGGCTTTATCCGCAATCTCCCCCACCATCTGGTGCACGCCTTTCGCTCCACACTGGAGGAGGCGGTGCTTGCCGATCTTTTGCTGATCCTCGTGGATGCCTCGGACCCCGAGGCTGTGGCCCAGCTTGCGGTCACCGAGGAGCTGCTGGAGAGCCTGGGTGCTGGCGGAAAGCCCACGCTTTACGTCTTCAACAAATGCGATCTCGGTGCGGCGATCCCGGGTGTGGCGCGCACGCGCGAGAACGTGGTGTATATCTCTGCCGCCACGGGGCAGGGTCTGGAGCTTTTGCTGCGCCGCATTGAGGAGATGCTCCACGCGGACAAGCGTCGCGTGACCTTCCGCATCCCCAATGCCAAGCAAGGATTGCTTGCGCGTCTGTACGAGAACGCGACCGTGGAGTCGGTCGAATACGGCGTGGAAGCGGTCGAGGTGGTCGCCGTGGTGGATGCAAAGACCTACGGTCCGTTGCGCGACTATGACGTGGCGCCGCCCGCACGGGAGGATGACGATGAGTGAGGCTGTTTTGCGTACCGTCTGGCAGGATTTTGAGGCCGAGATCGACGAAAAGCGATCCACCTTTATCGCCGCGGTGCGCCGTGTGGAGAACGAGGAGGAGGCCTTGGCCTTCGTCAAGGAGCGCCGCAAGCTGCATCCCGATGCGCGTCATACCGTGTTTGCCTATTTGTTGCGAAACGGTGCGGCGCGCTACGCAGACGATGCCGAGCCGCAGGGCACGGCAGGGCTGCCCACGCTGGAGGCGATCCGCCGCACGGGGCTTGTGGATGTCTGCGTGGCGACCGCGCGCTATTTCGGCGGCATTCTGCTGGGCGCAGGCGGGCTGACGCGCGCCTACGGCGGTGCGGCGCATGCCGTGCTGGAGGGGGCAAAACGCGCAGAATATATACCGTTATCCTACTTTTTGCTGGATTGCACCTATGCCGAGCACCCCAAGCTGGAAAATGAGCTTGCGCGCTTTGGCGTGGAGGAGCAATCGGCCGAATTCAGCGACCGCGTGCAGATCCGCGTGGGCGTGCGCGCGCCGCGCGGCGATGTGCTTTGCGCACGCATTGTGGAGCTGACGGCAGGGCGCTGTACTCCCGAAAAATTAGAGGAGTGCACGGTACTGGTGCCGATGGCCTAAAAAGAAACGGGCAATTTGCCCGTTTCTTTTTGCCTTTTTGAAAAAAATTGCCGAAAAAAAGAGATTTTCGATTTTGTATCGTATATTGTTATTATCAACACACAGAAGGGAGGGTGAAGTATGCCCGAAAAGACCGTAAAGGAACGCCTGATGGAGCGCGAGCGACACACGCTCTCGCCGTATGCCTTTCTCACCGAACGCACACGCGGTCGCGAGCACCCTTGCACCCCCTGTGACACGCGTACCGAGTTTCAGCGCGACCGTGACCGCATCATCCACAGCCAGTCGTTCCGTCGGCTGATGTACAAGACTCAGGTATTTCTCGCCCCCGCGGGCGATCACTACCGCACGCGCCTGACGCACACGCTGGAGGTCACACAGATCGCACGCACCGTTGCGCGTGCACTGTTTCTGAATGAGGATCTGACCGAGGCGATCGCTCTGGGGCACGATCTTGGCCACACGCCCTTCGGTCACGCGGGCGAGACCGTGATGCGGCGGATGTTTGATCCCGATTTTTCGCACAACATACAGGGCGTGCGCGTGGTGGAAAAGCTGGAAAACAACGGACACGGCCTCAACCTTACCTTCGAGGTGCGCGATGGCATCGCCTGCCACTCGGGCAACCGTCAGCCCGTGACGCTGGAGGGCGCGGTGATCCGCCTTGCCGACCGCATCGCCTACATCAATCACGACATTGACGACGCTCTGCGCGCAGGCATCCTGCGCCAGGACGAGATCCCCTCGGAGCTGCGCGAGATCCTGGGCGAGACGCACGGTGCGCGCATCAATACCATGGTCGAGTCGGTCATTCGCGCAAGCGAGGGTCAGCCGATCATCCAAATGGAGCCCCACGTATGGGAGGCAACCGATGCACTGCGCGACTTTCTCTTTGCGCGTGTGTACCGCGATTCGGCAGCCAAGGTCGAGGAGGTCAAGGCCAAGGATATGCTGGCGCAGCTCTTTGCTTATTTTGCAGAAAATCCCGACAAGCTCCCGATCGACTATCTGGAGACCATCAGTAAGGAATCGGTGGAGCGTGCGGTGTGCGACTATCTCTCGGGCATGACCGACCGCTATGCGATCGAGCTCTACCGTGACATTTTCATTCCGGAGGTGTGGCGCGTCAAATGATACCGAAGGAAGTTATAGAGGAGATTCGCTACCGTTGCGATATTGAGGACGTGATCGGCAGCTACGTCACGCTAAAGCGCGCGGGCTCCAACAAAAATGGGCTTTGCCCCTTTCACAGCGAGAAAACGCCGTCCTTCACCGTGTTTCCCGCCACCAAAAGCTTTTATTGCTTTGGCTGCGGCGCGGGGGGCGATGTGATCACCTTTATTCAAAAAGTTGAGAATTTGGACTACGTTGCGGCGCTGGAATATTTAGCGGCACGCGCGGGCATCGCCATTCCCGACGACCGTGCGGGGCGCACCGCCGAGAAAACGGTGTCGCGCAAGCGCATTTATGAAATGAATCTCGAGGCGGCGCGCTTCTTCCGCACCTGCCTGTTCGACCCCGCGATCGGCGGCGAGGGCATGCGCTACCTTGCCGAGCGACGCGCAATGCCCGCAGCTATCATCAAGCGCTTCGGGCTTGGCTTTGCCCCCAACGATTTTGGCATGCTCACGCGCCATATGCGCAAGGCGGGCTATACCGAGGAGGAGCTGCTGGCGGGCTTTCTTTGCGGTCGCTCGCAAAAAACAGGCAAGCTCTTTGACCTGTTCCGCAACCGCGTCATGTTTCCCGTGCTGGACACCGCTGGGAGCATCGTGGCCTTCGGCGGTCGCGTCATGGACGATTCCAAGCCGAAATACCTCAACTCGTCGGATACGCCGGGCTTCAAAAAAAGCCGCGTGCTGTTCGGCCTCAATTATGCGAAGAACCACTGTGCCGAGCAGATGATTTTGTGCGAGGGCTATATGGATGCCATCGCCATGCACGCCGCGGGCTTTGAGAACGCGGTGGCCACGCTGGGAACGGCCATCACACCCGACCACGCACGGCTGCTCGCACGCTACACCAAGCGCGTGATCATCAATTATGACAGTGACGAGGCAGGGCAGAAGGCCGCCAACAAGGCCATGAAGCTGCTCGACGAGGTGGGCCTGGAGGTGCGCGTTCTGCGTCTTTCGGGCGCCAAGGATGCCGATGAATACCTGCGCAGCTTCGGTGCGGATGCCTTCCGCGGCATCATTGAGCAGAGCCGAACGGCCTTTGATTTCAAGCTCGACGGCGTGCTCTCGCATTTCGACGTGACCCAGCCCGAGGGAAAGATCCGCGCGGCGCGCGAGGTCACACGCATCATTGCCGAAACGGCATCGGGCGTGGAGCGTGCGCTTTACGTGGAAGCGGCAGCCGCCAAGCTCGGCATCTCGGCCGAGGGGCTTTTGAACGATGTCAAGCGCATACGTGCCAAGATGGTGCGGGAAATTCGTCAAAAGCAAAGCCGCGATCTCCAGCTGGAGGCCAGGGGCTTTGGGGATCGCATCAATCCCGATGCGGCCAAAAATCCCGCTGCGGCCAGTGCCGAGGAAGCGATCCTTGGGCTGCTGCTGCTCTATCCCGAGCACCGCAAGGCGGTGATAACGGGAGAGGTCGTGCTCGCGGGCGAAGATTTCCTGACCGCGTTCGGTCGGCGCGTCTTTGACGCGATCGCTGCCATGGAGCAAAGCGAGGACGGATTTGTGTTCTCGGCCCTTGGCGCGAGCTTTTCACCCGACGAGATGGGGCGGATCGTACAGATGCAGCGCACGCGCGCCGCATTGCAAAACAATGACCGCGCCGTGCTGCGGGCGGCGGCGGAGGCCTTGCGCGCGGAGCGCGCGCGTGCCAATGCACGCAACGGTGGCGATTGGCAAAGCGAGATCGCGCGGCGACGTGCGGAATTACAAAAGAAAAAAAGCAAGAGTGAATAAACGGAGGATGTGCAAATGAGCAAGACCGAACACAACGAGATCAAGGAAGAGCTGCTGATCGAGGAGCAGGAGAAAAAGAACGATTCCGCAACGCCCGAGGAAGAGCTCAAGAAGGATCTGATCGAAAAGAAAAAGAAGGGCGAGCTCTCTGCGGGCGATCTTGACGCTGCCATGGAAACGCTGGATTATGACATGGACGATTTCGAAAAGCTGATCGAGGAGATCGAGGATAACGGCGGATTGCATATTGATGCCGAGATGAACGAGATCGAGCACGAGGTCGAGCGCTTCGGCAGCGGCGAGAGCATGGAGGACGAGCTGACCAAGGGCGGCATTATGGTGGACGACCCCGTGCGCATGTATCTTAAGGAGATCGGTAAGGTGCCGCTGCTGGATTCCGAGCGTGAGAAGGATCTGGCCGTGCGCATGGTCGCGGGCGAGGAGTCGGCAAAGACTGAGCTGGTCGAGGCCAATTTGCGCTTGGTTGTCAGTATTGCCAAGCGCTACGTCGGGAAGGGCATGTTCTTCTTGGATCTGATCCAGGAGGGGAATCTCGGCTTGATGAAGGCTGTGGATAAATTCGATTACACCAAGGGCTATAAATTCTCGACCTATGCGACCTGGTGGATCCGCCAGGCCATTACCCGTGCCATTGCCGATCAGGCGCGTACCATCCGTATCCCCGTACATATGGTGGAGACCATCCATAAGGTCTCGCGCTATCAGCGTCAGATGCTCCAGGAGCTTGGCCGTGAGGCGACCCCCGCAGAGCTGGGTGAAAAGATGGGCATGAGCCCCGAGAAGGTGCGCGAGATCATGAAGATCGCGCTTGATCCCGTCTCGCTCGAGACGCCCATCGGTGAGGAGGAGGACAGCCACCTCGGCGACTTCATTCCCGACGAGGATACGCCCGCACCGTCCGAGGCGGCTTCTGCCACGATCCTGCGCGAGGTCATTGAGCGCGAGCTCAACACGCTGACCCCCCGTGAGGCCCATGTGATCAAGCTGCGCTTCGGCCTTTACGACGGGCGCACACGCACGCTCGAGGAGGTCGGCAAGGAGTTTGATATCACGCGCGAGCGTATCCGTCAGATCGAGTCTAAGGCACTGCGTAAGCTCCGTCACCCCAGTCGTGCACGCCATTTGCGCGGATTTCTTGACTGATTCTTTACAATTATCGTGAGCTTGCACAAAATCCGCGCGGTCGAATGCGGCAAAATCACGATTTTGCTGTTCGGTTTGCAGAAAGTGCAGAGCACGGTTTGTGAAAAGTGACCGCGTGCTTTTTGAACAAATGTGCTACATGCGCGCAAAGGGGAGCGCCGCATCATTTTTGGCGACTTGACAGAAATGCCAAAATGATGTAAAATGCATATATATGTTATACTTTCCCGCGCGAGGGAACAGGGAGGTTCTGTTATGTTGAAAAAAATCATCTGCCTCACGCTCGCTTTGCTGATGATGCTGGCGGTCCTGACAGGCTGTGCGGACGACGGCGATGCGATCAGCGAGATCACGGAGGATGCGTCCCGCTATACGACCACGCTTAACATGTGGGTCGTCACAGAGGAAGATACCGACGCGGCACAGGCGGAGGCCGTGACCAAGGCGATCAATAAGATCACCAAGTCCAAATATAAGACGCAGCTCAATATCAAATATTTGACCGAGGACGAGTACTATACCAAGGTTGAGGCCGCCTTTACGGCACACGAGCAGGCGATCGCCGCCGCTGAGGAGGCCGCAAAGAACAACCGCGGTCAGGGTAGCACGAACAAGGATGCCGAGGCCGGAAAGGATGAGACGGTCCTGAACGAATACGGCGTGCCCGAGCTGAAATATCCCACCGTGCCCGACTATCAGGTCGATATCTTGTTCATCGGCAATTATGAGAAATACCGTTCCTACATTGAGAAGGGATGGATCCTCGGCATGAACGGCGTGATCGAGAACTCGGGCGGTCAGCTTTCCTACTACATCAACGACATTTTCATGGATGCCCTTGAGTATAACGGCCAGATCTATGCGATCTCGAACCGCCGTCCTCTTGGCGAATATACGTATTTGATGGTGAATGAGGATCTCATGGATCTGTATGCCTACTCTCCCGAGAGCTTCACCACGTATGACGGCAGCTCCTATTCGGTATTCAGCACCAATTGCAGAACATTCCTGGACTATGTATTTGCAGAGGAATCCGTCACGCCCATTTATTCTGCCACGGGAACGGTGGACATGAGCCTGCTTCACTATTGGAACTTCAGCGTGAACGCGTCGGGTACCTCCTGCGTGCAGAATTTCGACACCTTCTCGCTCTTTGGCGGCATTTATAAGAATTCCGATCTGCGCGGCAGTGCCGTGACCTTTGGTAATGTACTCGCCGACAGCACATATATCGACATGCTGGCCAACAAGGTGTATTACGAATCTACACAGGGTTATATCACCGATACCTTCGATCCCGAAAATCCGAGCGCAGTCTGCATCGTAACAGGCGGCGCCGAGGTGCGTGCACAGTACGAGGCACTTGGCTACACTGCGCTCGTAACCGAGACGCCCCGCGCCATCGACTCGGACATTTACAGCTCGATGTTTGCGATCGGCAAATATTCCAGTCAGCAGTCCCGCGCCATGGAGATCATTGCGTTCCTGAACACCGATGCGGAGATCCGCAATCTTCTGCAATACGGTATCGAGAATGTGAACTACATCGTGGAGACCACGACGCGCACGGTCGGCGAGGGTGACGAGGAGCATACCGAGGAGTATAAGTACGTGGTTCCCACCGAGGAAAACCGCTATTTTATGGACCCGTATAAGACGGGTAACATGTTCCTGCTTTATGCGAATTGCGAGGACGATCTTTGCGACATTGATACGGGTATCGGTATTCTTCAGTGGGAATACGAAAAGCTGAAGAACCGCGATGCTCTGGCACACCCCTCGCTTGGCTTGTATTTCAACACCAGATACAAGGTGAACACGAAGCATATTCGTGTGATCAATGCCGTTTCGGTTGCTTTTGAGGAAAATGTGATGCGCGCATTTACCGCCGAGGACCAGGTCAGAAAGATCTATAGCGATCTCCAGGGTGAGGCGGGCTACTCGGATCTGAGCACGGCACAGTACATTTTGAGCATGATCGGTGAGGATGTGCTTTTGAACGACCAAGCGATCACCGCAGAGGAGCTGTCCGCGGCACTCGCTTACATGAAGAAATCGACCTTGGATAAAACCAAGACCGAGCAGTCGCCCAACGCTCTGTACAATGATTGGCTACAGAACAGCGGCGTCAACGAAACCGAATAATCAAGAAAGAGGGAGTGCGGTGCTGCGGTGTCGCACTCCTTTATATAAATTAATGATGAAATACACGCATGTGATCTGGGATTTTAACGGCACCGTCCTTGACGATGTGGCGATCGGGATCCGGGCCATCAATACAATGCTCACCCAACGGGGACTGGTTCCGATTGCCGATGTGGAGCAATACCGTGCCGTGTTTGATTTCCCTGTGAAGGAGTATTATCGGTCCTTGGGGCTGGATGTGGAAAATGAGGATTTTGATACAGTGCTCGCGCCCGAATGGGTACGGCTGTACCGCGCGCATGATGCGAACGCTCCCCTTTATCCCGCGGTGGCGTCCATGACGGCTACTCTGCGCGCGGCAGGGCTATCGCAATCCATTCTCTCGGCGACCGAGCGCAATATGCTGCACGCACAGCTGGAGGCCCGCGGTGCGACGGGCTGGTTTGATGAGATCTGGGGCAACGACAGCATCCACGCCTACGGAAAGGAAGGGCTTGCGGCTGCTTGGCGCGCAGCACATCCAAGTGCCCGTGCCGTGCTGATCGGCGACACCACGCACGATCATGCAGTTGCCCGAGTAATCGGAGCAGACTGTATTCTGGTGGCTGCGGGTCATCACAGTGCCGAGCGGCTTGGCGCGTGCGGTGTGCCTGTCGTAGACGCACTCACCGACTGTTTGCCGTTTCTTTTGAATTAAACAAGGCCCCGAGGCACTTGCCTCGGGGCTTTGCTATAGCACACTGTCAAGCGAGCATTGCTCGATGCGCCGAATCCGTGCGATGATATTGTAGGCCAGCGCACGGCTTTTGATATACTCTGCTTCTTCGCCGAGTGTGGCCGCTGTGCGCATTTCTGCAATACAGTCGTCCAGGGCTGAGATGTCCTCAAAGGCTGTCGAGAGCGCAAGCACACGGCGTTCCTTCTCCCAGTAAGCCGCCAAGGTATCCAGTGCCGCGAGGGATTGCTCGCATCGCGGCATCGCATCCAACTGCGCGGTGAGCTCGCTTGCCGTTCGCTGTATGTGGCAGGCGTTCCATGCGATCAGCCCCAGCATAACGGCAAATACCGCAAGCGTTGCGTAAAAGGTCTTCATTTGCTGCTCTCCTTCGGTATCCAATAGAGATTTCCGCCGTCATCCATGCCAAGCAGAAATACGTCCTCGGCGCAAAGATTTTTTTTGCAAAGCTCCTCGTCCAGCCAAGCGCTGTCCAATCCGAGCAGCTCAAAATTGTATTGGTTGACCCTTCCGTCACCGATCAAAATGTGCAGGATGCCGTTCTCGCTGACGTCCTGCTTCAGATCGGCTGCACACGGCGGTGAAGCAGACCTGCGGGGGATGACCGAGATCTTACCGTTTTGCTCCAAAATGGCGTAGTCCACATCCTCGAGCGATGCAAGCCCCGATTGCCGAATTTCACTGACAAGCTCGTCGATCGAGATGCGGATGCGCTGTAGCTCTCTTTGATCAACCGTGCCATGCCGTATGAGAATGGTGGGTCTTGCAGAGGCTATATTTTTCAGCCGCGGACATTTGAGCAAAATGACCGACAGCGTTACCTCAAGTGTCAGGATCGTCACAAGCGGAATCACGGCAAAGATCACGGGGATCGAGGGGTTTTCGATCGGCAGAGAGGCGATCTCCGAGATCAGAAGCGTCGTGATCAGCTCTGTGATCTCCAGCTCGCCCAGCTGTCGCTTGCCCATCAGGCGCATAATGGCAATCAAAATAACATAGACGATGATCGTGCGAATCAGAATTGTTACCATGCTATCACCTCACGTGCTATTCTTTGCGCTTTTTTACCAATTATGTATGAAAAACCGAACACTTCTTTCGCGATCGTGCCGAATTTACAACAATTTGCAATTTCCCCTTGACAAGAGGATATAATAGGTGATAAAATAACAAAGCCGCACAAGCGAAGCGGGTGAGAAAAAGGGTTTTGAAAAAAGTTGAAAAAACTTTGAAAAAGGCCTTGACAAGCCCCTTGGATTGTGATATAATGGC
>JAFQEC010000008.1 GCA_017415805.1 Clostridia bacterium
AAATTGTCCGATGACCGCTTTGCTCAGATGTCACAAATGTATGAGGACGAGCAGGCGGAAAAGAAAAAGCTTGCCGAAACACTTCGTATAGAGATCGAAGCAGGCAAGCAGCAAACGGACGATATTGAAAAGTTTATTGCCAAGGTCAAAAAGATAACTGAGGTTAAGGAGCTTACTCCCGAACTTGTCCACGAGTTCGTTTCCAAAATCGTAGTCCACGCCCCGTACCGCAAGGATAAACGCAGACATCAGCAGATCGACGTGTATTATCACGGTGTCGGCATCGTCTATATCCCCACAGCCGAGGAGATAGAGGAAATGTTCGAGGAGCATTTGGAAGAAGTAAAATGGGAACGAGAACAAGAAGTTAATATAAAAGAGAAAACGGCATAACCGAAATCTCGGTTACACCGTATCTCTTTCTTAGAAAGGGCGCTCTTGGGCTATCCTACCTGCTTTATGGTAGGTAGCCCAACGCGGCACTTTTTTTGCGTGTATCGCATCTACTGTTAGAAAAACAGTAGGGGGCAGCTATGGACTATTCCAACAACAAGGGCGACACCGTGTCGCGCACCGACCGAGTACTTGCGCGCGAGGTCTACCGTGCCTATCTTGACGAGCTTTCCGCCATTACGAGCTACACGTATCAGCGTATTTTGACCGAGCAGGATCTCCCTGCGGCGGCCGCGCTCTTTGCCGAGATCTCCATGGACGAAATGGATCACTTTCTGCATTTGGGGCAGCTGCTGCAAAAATGGGGTGTTTCGCCCGCCGTTGACACACATTTGCGCGAAAAGCCGATCGCGCTGCTTGCCGACCGCGATTCGCATGTGCCCGTGGTAGTACGGCGCATTCTTTCGGAAAATGCGCGAAACGAGCGCAAGGCGGCCGCAAATTACCGCAGCCTTGCCAACGCGACAGGTGACAGTGCGGCGCGCAGCCTGTTTTTGGAGCTCGCACACGACGAGGAATCGCACGCCGACGCACAGGAGGCGCTGGCACGCAGGCTTGCGCAGTCCTGACCGCATCGCACCCCCAAACAGCTTAATTTCTCACCGTTTGGGGGGTATTTTCGCATAGAGCACCCGTAAGTGCGGAAATACTGTTAAAAAAGATGCAAGGAGGAGCATATCATGGTGGATATGCGCAAATGTGCCATCATTGGGTGCGGAAACGTGGGGGCGACCGCGGCCTTCGCCCTCATCGGCAGCGGTCTGTTCTCGGAGATGGTGCTGATCGACATCAACAAGGAACGCGCCCGCGGTGAAGCCGAGGATCTCGGACACGGCGTTCCGTTTCATGCACCACTGGAGATCTATGCGGGGGAGTACCGCGATCTTGCGGATGCAGGCCTGATCATCATTGCGGCGGGTGCGGCACAAAGAGAGGGCGAAACACGGCTGGATCTGGTGCGCAAAAACACTTCGATTTTCCGCACCGTTATCGGGGATATTCTCCCCTATAACAGAGAAGCGATCCTGCTGGTGGTGACAAACCCCGTGGATATCCTCACCGAGGTGACGCTGCGTCTCTCGGGCTTTCCCGCGCACCGTGTCATCGGCTCGGGAACGGTGCTGGATACGGCAAGGCTGAAATTTTTGTTGGGCAAACGGCTGGGAGTTGACGCACGTCAGGTGCACGCCTTCATCATCGGCGAGCACGGCGATACCGAGCTGCCCGTGTACAGCAGTGCGAATATCTCGGGCATTGATCTGGCGCACTTTTGCGGAGACGGTTGCTCGGAATGCGGGCAAACCGAGCTCGAGGAACTGTTTTATGAGGTGCGCGATGCCGCCTATCACATCATTCGTGCCAAGGGTGCCACCTATTACGCCATCGCAGAGGCGGTGCGCCGCATCGTGACCGCGATCGTGCGAGATGAGGCGGCGATCCTGCCGCTTTCGGTGGCCACGAATGGTGCGTACGGATATCGCGACCTGTGCCTGAGCTTGCCCTCGGTGGTAGGTGCGGGCGGTGTGAAGCGCGTGCTGGAGATCCCTCTCTCGGACGAGGAGCGCGCACGGCTGGAGCTTTCCGCCACACGCATGCGCGAGGTGCTCAATGACCTGAATCCGGCGCTGCGATAATGCAAAAGCACTTGGCGCACCTGCGATTGAGCAGGTGCGCCAAGTGCCTGTTTTTTATTTACGCACGCTCCGCGCGGCGGATCGCGGCGGCAACGGCGTCGTTTGTGTTTGTGGGGATCAAGCAAAGATCGGCTGTCTGGCGCGCCACGACGGCAAAGAGCTCGTGCGCAAAATCGGGGCCGATCTCGTCCACGCCGCTAAAATCCAGCCTTGCCTCGCGAAAGCCCTCGAGCACCGCGCCAAGGCGGCGCGCCTCGGAGCGCGAAACGGGAAACGCACCGCCAAAGAAGCGTGCCACGGGGATCTCGGTGCGTACAAAGCCTGCGTCGGGATCAATATAGGCATCCATAATAGCCGAGAGCTCACGCGTGGAATCGTTATCCAGTGCCATCTGCACGGCCGTGCCGCGGAAACGCTCGCCACCGTCGTCCGCTACGTCCTCGGCGTGCGGAGTAAAGAGCTGCATATCAGAGCGAATGGCGAAATGATCCATCAGGCGCGAGGTGAAGAAAATACCCTGCCCTGCGTGCCCCTCGGGTGCGCCCGTGTAGCCCCCCGCATAGAGCAGCGAGGCGGCCTCCTCGGTGGTCAGCACGTCGCCCGTGGCTTCCTTATGATCCTGCTGGATGCGGCGGAAAATGCCGATGCCATTATCCAGAATACCCACGATGGTGCACAGACGGCTGCGACTCACCACGCAGATCACCGCCGAGGCATGCGCGTGCTCGATGGCGTTGTTCAGCATCGCCGTAATGGCATAGCGCCAGATCTTTTGCACGTTGGCGGGCAGGTCGGCGAGCAGGGGCGCTATATCGCGCGCGAACATTCGGTCCTCGGAGCGCTCACGCGAGGTATCCAGCGTGAAGCGCGCGGTCTTATAAAGAATGCGGTAGGGCATCGATCCACCGACACGCTCGAGCTCGCCGTTCTCCTGCAAGCGGTTGATGTAATTGTAGACCGTGGAGCGTGAGAGCGAAAACGCCTCCATGGTGTGATCCACAAAATCGGGATCTTCCTCAAAAATGCGTTGCAGCAAAAACTTTTCGGCAACCAAGCGCTCACTTTTTTTCATGTCGAGCCCCTCCTAATCGCGATGTTTGTGTTTTTAGTATAACGCGCCTGTTCCAATTTGTCAAGAACGATTTTCCAATTTTTCATAATTTTTTTCTATATTGATTCTTTTTTTAATGTCCTTTTTATATTTTTTTCTTTTCGCTTTCAAGAATCGGTTTCACGCTTGACAAATAGGCGCAATTGTGCCATAATAAAATATAGTTGTAGGAATCACGAAAGGAGTCACAAAACACATGAAGTTGCGTTGCTTGGCGTTGCTATTACTCACGGTGCTCGCCTTTTCCCTTGTTGGCTGCAACAAGCAGCAAGATGACCCCCCCGCCCCCAAGGTGATCACGCTTCCCTTCCACATCACCGACGAACAGCTTGAGGAGCTGGGGATGACGCTTGAGGAGCTGGGCGCGGCCTATCAGAATTACAAGGATGACAAGGTGCTTTGGGTGCTCGTGCGCGATTACGTTTATTTCACCGTAAAGGACGGCAGCTACATCGCAAGATTGGATCTTGAGGGCGAGGGGCAGGAGCGTCACGTAAAGGATCTCCACCTGATCACCAACAAAAGAGACAAGTGCACCGCTCAACAGCTGGAGCAGCTCCCCGACGGCATGACGCTGGATGCCGCCATCAAAACAGCCGGCATGCCCGACGCGCTCACCTCGAAGGGGTATTTTGTGTACCGCATAGACGATGCAAGCGTTATCCACCTTGTATGGAACGAGTATCATAATCTCTGTGACGTGCAATTAATTCCGCAAAATTAAATCAAGGCCGCCCACACCGTGGGCGGCCTTTCTGTCCCCCAAAAAAGTCCAAACCAAAGAGAAGGGGCACCCCATGAAAGCGTGCCCCTTTGTGTCGTTTCCCTGTTGCTTACTTCTTCATGCCCTGCTCGTAGGACTCGATCATCTTCTTGACCATCTGGCCGCCGATGCTGCCTGCCTGACGAGCAGTCAGGTCGCCGTTGTAGCCCTGCTGGAGGTTCACACCGACTTCGTTAGCGGCCTCCATCTTGAACTGCTCAAGCGCCTTCTTTGCCTGCTTGTTTGCCATTTCGTTTCTCCTTCGCCCAATGCTTGCCATCGGTCGGCATCCTCTGTCTACACGCGGCTGGCGTCGGGCTTTATCTATTTTCAAGAGCGCCCGTTTGTTCACGCTGCCGCGTGTACTTGTTCGCTCCGAATATATTGTGTGCGGCAATGCAAAACTTATGATTGGCAATTTTTATGGCGAAAATTTGTGTAAAACGCAAAGAGCCGCAACGGTCGTTGCGGCTCTTTACTTTTCATACCTTCGGCCGTTGAGTGAAGGTAAAAACGGCCAAGCCTCCGCTTTCCGGGTGGGTAGATACGCTATGCTTGCGCAAATAAGCCTTCCCCAGTAGGGGAAGGGGGACCGCGATAGCGGTGGATGAGGTGTTACTGAATGCCAAGCGAACTCCTCATCCGTCAGCCTTCGGCTGCCACCTTCTCCCACAGGAGAAGGCAATGGAACGCCTTTGTCACATAAAAAGCAGCCCTGCTCCTGCGCTTGACGATCGGTTATGACCGTGCTCATTCCAAGGAGTCCAGCTCCTCGAACAGCTTGCGCACGCCGGGGGCGTTTTTGGTGAGCTTTTTGATGGAGAGATCCTCGGCCTTGTTGTTGGCAAGGCGCAGGTTGTTCTCCGAGGCGAGGAGCGCATCCTTGGTTTTTTGCAGGTGGTGGATGGTCTTGTCGATCTCGTCAATGGCGGTAGCAAAGCGCTCGCTTGCCAGGCGATAATTGCGCGCAAAGGCCTCCTTGAAGGCGGTCATATTCTCCTCAAAATGGCGGATATCCAGCTGCTGATCGCGCACGAGCTGCAGCTCGCGCCGATAGTGCAGAGAATGCTGTGCGGCGTTGCGCAAAAGCGTGATCATGGGGATGAAAAACTGGGGGCGAATGACGTACATCTTGGGGTACTTGTAGGAGACGTCCACGATGCCGTTGTTATACAGCTCGTTGTCGATCTCCAAGAGCGACACCAGCACCGCGTACTCGCAGTTCTTCTCGCGGCGGTCCTTGTCGAGCTTGGCAAAAAAGTCCTCGTTCTTGTGCTTGGTAGCGGTGGTGTCCATCTCATTTTTCATCTCGAACATGATCGAGAGCAGCTCGGTGCCGTCCTCGTCGGCCTCGCGGAAGATAAAGTCGCCCTTGCTGCCGCCCGAGGCATCGTTATCCTTCTCAAAATAGGCGCGCGGAAAGGCGGCCATACGGATCGAGTTGAACTGCGTGAGACAATGCTGCTCCAGGCTCTCGCCCACCATCTTGGTGGACTGGCGCGACTTGAAATCCTTGTAATATTCGATCAGCTCGTCCTTGGAGCGCAGCTTTTCCTCGTACTGCTGTTGCAACGCCTTTTCCTTGAGTTGCCCCTCGGCCTCCTTGCTTTGCAGCTTGCCCCTGAGCTCCGAGATCTCGGATCGCTTTCCCAAAAGCTCTCGCTCCTTCTCGGCGAGCGCCTCGGTCACGGCGAGCTTTTTCTCGGTCTCGCCCGCGTCCAGCCTTGCTTGCAGGGCCGCGATGGTGCGATCCTTATCGGCCTCGGCCTTCTCCTGCTGTAGGCGCAAAACCGCCAGCTCGCTCTCGCGCTTGGCGTCCAGCTCCTCGGCACGGCGCGCAAGCTCCTTTTCAAACTCCTTGTCACGCACCTGGCGCGCGATCTGGGCATATTCGGTCTCATCGACCGCAAAAACTTCTCCGCACTTGGGGCATTTGATCTCTTGCATGGGGTGCTCCTCCCGTAATTCTTGCAAGGGATTGCCCCTGCTTCTTTTATTATAGCGCAAAACGTCGGTTTTCGCAAGGGGTGTTTTCCGCACGCGCTAAAAAAGCGGTAGGCAAAGGCCTACCGCTTGATGTTATGCGCTGTGTTGCTTTTTCATAAGCCTTGTAAGGAGCTCGCAAAGCGGCACGATCAGCATACCCGCAAGCAGATTGCCGATCCCGTGAAGAAGATCGAACACAAAGCCCGAGGCGACCCACGCAACCGTTGTCTTAAAATTCATTCTGAACAGCAACGCTTGTGCGGGCGCGTACAGGATTCCAAATGCCAAGCCGTGCAAGCAGCATACGATGGGGTAAACAACGCATTTCACCTTTTTCGGCATGCGCCTTGGCAGCAGCATCGTGACCGCCCAAAGGATCGTCCATACATATGTATACGGCACCCACCACACATTGAAGCCTGCGTACAAGCCGTTCATCATAACGTAGATGTAGATCGGTATCAGCGCCTTTTTGCGAAAAACGACGGTATAGGTCATTGTGAGCATTCCGAGCAGGTGAATGTTCGGCAGGACCTCCATGATGATCTTTGAGCAGAACATGACCGTCGCGAGCATGGCGAACACGGCCATCTCCCGTATTTGCAACGAGGCGTGCGTTCTTGCCGGTTTTTTATTACTTGGTGTATTCAAGCCCATATGTCGTTCCTTCGGTGATTTCGGTGAGCTCAATGCCGCTCATAGCGTATTCGCCGTTGACGTAGAACGCCCAGTAGCTCTGATCGACGTCATAGTCTGCGGTAATACCGTTCACGACCTTGATGTACAGGCCGTACGGGCCCTCTTCTCCTGCGATCAGCCCGTGCTCAAGAAGCGCGGCTCCCACGGTGTCCTTGTCGGTCTTGACGGTGAAGGTCACCAGCTGATCCGCTGCCTTGACCTCGACCACAACGGTTTTCGCGCCCTTGCCAAACTCCATATCCTTACGGTAGGTGGCGTTCTCCCACAAGCCCTCTTTTTCAACCGTATTACAGGACACAAGTGCAACAATGAAGACGAGCGCGAGAAGGATCAAAAGGGTGGATTTGAGTGTTTGTTTCATTTTGATTATCCTTTCTGTTTTTTGCAAAAGGATAAAATAAAAGTACCCTTCTTGAGGGTACTGCGAAAGCAGCCTTGCCATCCTGCCCATAGCAAAGCGCGGCTCGAGCATCGCATCCCGAACCCTTTATTTTCACACTCTCCCCAATTGCCCAAGAGACCTTTACGTGTCACAAAGCGATAAGCATTCCGACTTGACTGCCAGCAAAGCAAGCAGAGTTACGGCAATGGCTGTTGCTACGGATTTTCACCGTGATTTCCTTATCCCCGCGCATACCGTCCAGCAGTATGCCCGACAACGAACAGGACCTTCCCGTTCAGATGCTCTGTGTTTATTCTTTTGTCATTTGTATTATAGCACGCCACCGCGCGCTTTTCAATACATTTTCGCACATTTTTGCAAAAAAGCGCCGCAACGGTTACCGTTGCGGCGCTTGGCTCAGGTAAGGGGAAAGCCCCGAAAGAGCTCGGTATCGGTGCGCTTGTTGCGGTGGTTGGCATAGACGGTGCCCGTGCCATCACCCATATCCTTGAGGTAGTAGACGGTGTTGGCGTCGGTGTAAAAGCCCAGCACCCCGTCTGCCGCCTTGCGCGGTGCTTCGCCGTTGTCGCTGTAATACAGCTCACCGTCGGTGCGGTAGTAGCAGAACACGTCGTCCGCGCTCACGGCCAGCGTTTCGGGCAGAACCGCATCGCTGATCGGCTCGGCTACCTTGCCCACACGCAGGGCAAAGAGCGTGCTGTGATAGTCGGCATACAGCACGCGACTGCCGTCCACGTTCGCACAATACGAGGTCACATCCCAGCACAGCCGTTCCTTTTCCGTCTCTCCTGTGGGAACGGTGTACAGACTGGTGTGCTGCTCGGATTCGTTCTCGTCGGTGAGCAGGAAGAACACCGACTTGTCGGTCACTGTGACGGTTGCTTCGGCGTCCACAAAGGAGACCTCGGCAAGCTCTCCCTTACGGTTCATATAGACCATCATCCGCTTGCCCGATGCCGCGTTTTTCAGATAGTAATTTTGCAGGAAGCTGCGCATCATGTACTGCTGTGCCGCCCCCACCTCACGCACGTGCACGCGCTGATTGGGCAGGAGCGTGAGGGACTGCTCGGCGGAAAGCGATGCGAATTGCACACGCTCGCCCTTGCGGTAGAGCTTCATCCCCCCCTCGTCGTGGAACAGGATCTCGGAAAAATCGGCGTTGAAGGCAATTCCGCCCGATCGCGGCCACGTGCCGCATTTGGTGATATAGGAATCCTTTTTCTTGCCGTTGTAGACCCAGATGAAGCCATCGGCATCCACGTAGTAGAGATAGTCGGAATCGTTTGAAACGGCAAGCGGCCACAGATCCTCGGTATACTTGAGCTCGGGCTTGTTACCCGAACGCGAATGCACGTCCACGCGCATTTGCTCGCCGTGCAGATACGTATAGAACAGCTCCTTGCCGTCGGGCGAGAGCACATACGCTGCATCCTGCGGCGTCTTGGGCGTGATCTTTGCGACGCCGTCCTTCTTGCCGATCGCACAGTAATAAAGCGCGGTGTCGGCGGTGCGGTAGGCAAGCACCGTACCGTCCGAGGCCAGCGTGAAATCGGCGACCGAAGACACAATCGGCTCGACCTCATTCCCCTTGATAACATACAGGGTATCTTGGATCAGCGCGGCGCACACGCGGCCCGTGCGATCGTAACAGGCTTCGGCCAGCTTGCCTGTTACACGGGCGCGCTCGGTGCTGTTTACTGCCACAACGGTGGTATTTTCGGCCTCGTCGTAAAAGAATTGCACCGAGCGCGTGCGCTCGGAATATGCCGCAGGGCGGTACAGAAAGATCAGGACCGAAGCGGCCAGCACAGCTGCCGTGATCAAGAGCACCAGAACGCGTGACCAAAAGCGGCGGCGCTCTCCCTCGGCAAAGTGGATCGGGGGAACGGCGGGAGCGACCGCCGTCCCGTCACTCTGCACGGGCAGGGCTTGGGTTGGGGGCGGCAGGGCCGCGGTCGCGGTCTGCTCCTGCACGGGCTTTATCTCCTTTACGGGGGCGGCATCGCTCTTTGCCGCATCGGTCTGTTTATTCGCGGCAGACGTGCTTTTTTTCGTGCTGGTGCGCTTGGGCGCGGGCGCTTTTTCGGGAGTCGTGCTCACCTCGGGCGCGACCGAAACATCCGCGATATCGGGGCTTTGCGGTTTCTTCTTTTGTGCCATATGCTCCTCCTTTGGATTCGCAAAATATCTGCTTTTATTGTACACAAAAATCCGTCAAAAGTCAACCCTTTGCGACACTTATGATACAAAATTGGCCATGGCTCAGGCATGAGCCATGGCGCTTTTTGCGATCGCGCGCTCACAAAAGGGCACGCGTTTGCCGCAGATGAGCTGATAGTCCTCATTCCCCTTGCCTGCCAGCAACAGCACGTCGTCGGGGCGCATCTCGGAAACGGCACGGCGGATGGCCTGCTCACGGTCGGGCAGGATGACGAGCCGCCGCTTGTCGGGCGCGGCCTCCAGCAATGCCGCACACACCGCCTCGGGCGGCTCGCGGTCGGGATTGTCGGCTGTGAAATAAACGAAATCGGCGTGCTCCAGTGCCGCGCGCGCCAGCGGTGCACGGCGCGCTTGGGCGCGACCGCCAACCGACCCCACAACGACCGAAAGCCTGCCCCGTGTTACAGCGCGCAGGACCGTGAGCGCGTGTGCTACGTGCTCGGCGGTATAGCCCGCATCCACGAATACCGTCCGCCCGCGCGAGCGCACGACACATTCCAGACGGCCGATCTCGATGGGGTCACAGAGCGCATCGGCGATCTGCCCGTGCGTGCATCCCGCAATACGCGCCAGCACCGCTGCGGCCAGCGCGTTCTCTACGGCGTCTGTGCCAATTGCGCGCAACGCAATTTCGGTGCGCATCTCACCCTCACAGAGTGTAAAATGTGTCACAAGGTCGTCATCGGTACGGATACACGCCGCCGAAAAGTCACCGCCCTCACCAAAGCAAATACGCTTGCCCGCGCAGGCAAGGTCTGCGCACGCGGTGGGCATAACCGCAAAGGCGGCCTTGCCGGCAAGCAGCGATTCCTTGGCCGCGCGATAGGCCTCGGGGGAGCGAAAATAGCCCTCTGTACGGTGATCGGGATCGAAATTTGTCAACAAAACAGCCGTAAACGGTATGTATAACGCACTTTTTTGCGCAAGCTGATAGGCCGAGAGCTCCAACAGCACGATCTCGGCGCCCGCATGCGCAAAATAGGCAAGACGGCGTCCGAGCTCCGCGGCATCGGGCACAATGGCATCCTGCGGTGTGCGTAGACCCTCGAACGCTGTTCCCTCGTCGGTCAGAGTGGCGACGCGATGCCCTGCGCGCGCAAGGATATGCGCCAGACGCAACACCACCGAGGTCTTGCCCGCCGTGCCCGTGATGCCGAACACCGTCAGGCGGCGCGCCGCATCGCCGTAGCAACGCGCGGCAAGGCGTGCCAACACCTCGGCGCTCTCCTCGACGATCAGCACCGTGGCATCGGGCGGCAGGCCAAGCCCGCGCTCCGCCACAAAGACACGGCAGCCCGCCGCATAGGCCGAAAAGGCCGCCGGGTGTCCGTTGCGCAGGACGGTGCGCGTACAGACAAAGAGCGCATTCTCGTGCGCGTGCTCAAAACGCGTCGCAATATCGGAAATGTACCGATCGGCATGATGTGAGAGCGGCGCACCCAGCACCGAAAAATCAAGCCCCTCGATCAAGGTCGAAAGTCGGATCATGTCTTCTCCCTCCCAAGCAGATCTGCGGCGCGGCGCAGGATAAAGCGCCCCTCCAGCACCGCGCGGTTGCGCGCCACGAAGGGCTCATACGCACGGTCGCACAGAACCAGCAGCGGAATCTGCCCACAGCTCCCGTCGCACTGATCCCACAGGATCGAAAGCAGGATCTCATCCCCGAGGGTGGGCGGTGCCTCGACCAGCCGAACGCTTGGCAAAAAGCGCAGCGTCAACGCACGCTTGCCCGTCAGGACCGTGCTGGAGAGCCCATAGCGCTTTTCAAACAGGCGCACACACGCATGGCAGGACGTATCGGAGCCCAACAAAACGGGCGACAGGTATTCACGCAGCAACTCCTCCATCTTTCCCTCCATGGCTTTTCTTCCCCTCCATTATACCGCACAACGGTGCAAAAAACAAGCGAATTTTGTAGAGAGCAAAATTTTCTCTTGCGCCCTCGCACAGAATGCGGTATAATGGGAGAGGAAGAACGAGGTGTACCGCATGAAAAAGGAAAATCTACTCCATATTTTCTCACACATGCCCGAGCTTGAGACTGAGAGAGTGCTGCTGCGCGCCATGCGTGTGAGCGACGCCCCCGATATGTTTGAATATGCCAAAAATCCCGAGGTCACACAGTATTTGCTCTGGCGCCCCCATACCGACGTAGGCTATACACGCTCCTACCTCGAATACCTCGGTGGGCGTTACCGCGTGGGCGGATGCTACGAATGGGCGGTGGTGCACAAGGGCGAGCGACGCATGATCGGCACCTGCGGCTTTGCGCGCATCGACACCGCGCACAACTGCGCGGAGCTGGGCTATGTGCTGAGTCCCGCCTATCACGGGCAGGGCCTGATGCACGAGGCGGCCGCACGGGTTCTGCGCTTTGGCTTTCGGGTGCTGGGGCTTCACCGTATTGAGGCGCGGTATATGCTGGGCAACGAGGCCTCGCGGCACGTGATGGAGCGACTTGGTATGCAATTTGAGGGCGTTAAGCGCCAATCCATGCTGGTCAAGGGTGCTTACCGCGACATTGTGACCTATGCCATTCTGTCAAATGAATTTCAAGACGAATAATACAAGCAAATATTGGCAAAGATCCTTCTTGCAAGCAAAATGCAGAGCAAGGAGGATTTTTTATGGCAAGCTATATGAAAATGGGGGTAGATCCCGCCAACCTGGAGGGAACCAAGACCGCACAGAATCTGCACACGGCACTCTCGGGAGAATCGCAAGCGTATTTGCGCTATCAATGGTTTGAGAAAAAGGCCAAGGAGGACGGCTTTGTTGCCATCTCGCGCCTGTTCCACGAGACCGCGCAAAACGAGAAGGAGCACGCCGAGATCTGGTTCCGCTATCTTGGCGGCTACAGCGCGACCGAGCGCAATCTGGAGGCGGCGGCAGGGGGCGAGCACTTTGAATGGGAGACGATGTACGCCCAATTTGCCAAGGAAGCGCGCGACGAGGGCTTTGAGGCGATCGCACAGCTCTTTGAGCGCGTGGCCTCGATCGAAAAGCAGCACGAGCAAAACTACCGCAAGGCGCTGGACGAGGTGCGTGCGGGAACGGTATTCACCTCGGACAATCCGACCACGCGCTGGATCTGCCTGAACTGCGGCTATGTGGTCACCGCCGCAGAGCCGCCCGCCATCTGCCCCACCTGTCAGCATCCGCAGGGATATTTTGATCGGCAAACGAATTGAATCAGTGAAAAAAAGAGCGAGCACAGAAAATCTGTGCTCGCTCTTTTTTGCGTGCATACCAGAAAACACATTAACTTCTTGGCTTGCCGCCCTTGCAAATCGCCGCCGCGAGTAATCCGAAGCAAAGCGCGGCGGCAGTTCCCCCGGCTGCGGCCGAAAGACCGCCCGTAAACGCGCCGATCAAGCCCTTCTCGTCCACGGCAGCACGCACACCCTTGGCGATCAAATAACCAAAGCCCGAAAGGGGGGTGGTCGCCCCCGCGCCCGCAAAATCGGCAAGCGGCCCATAGACCCCCACAGCACCCAGCAGCACGCCCGCCACCACAAAGCCAACCAAAATACGTGCGGGGGTGAGCTTTGTCTTGTCGATCAAGACCTGCGCGATCACGCAAAACGCTCCCCCGATCAAAAACGCCCAAAGCAGCTTCAATACGATCTCCATCACTTCTCCTCCTTGCTCTCCAAGCAAACCAGATGTGCCACGGCAGGGATGCACTCGCCCTGCTGGATCGACTGGGGGCTCATCATCGCGCCCGTGCCCAGCATCAGCACGCGCTTGAGGTCTCCCGTCGCAAGCTTGGGGAGCAGATACGAGGCCACCACCGACGCCGAGCAACCGCAACCCGATCCCCCCGCATGCGTATCCTGCGTATCGCGGCTATAGAGCATCATACCGCAATCGTTGTAGACGGGGCGAATATCCACCCCCTCCATCTGCATCAGCTCACAGAGAATGTCGCCGCCCTCGTACCCGAGATCCCCCGTGGCGATCAGGTCAAAATCCGCAGGTTCTGTCTCGGTTGCGGCAAAAAAGCGCAGCAGCGTATCCGCCGCGGCGGGTGCCATGGCCGCGCCCATGTTGGCAGAATCCTTGATCCCCTTTTCGATCACGATGCCGGGCATCACGCCCCGCACCAGCACCTCGGCCTCCTCAGCGCTCCCCACGACGAATGCGCCTGCGGCGGTCGCCGTCCACTGTGCGGTCGGGGCACGCTGCGCACCGTATTCAATGGGCGAGCGATACTGTCGCTCGGCCGTGCAGTTGTGCGAGGATGCCACCGCAGCCGCACGGCGAAGCGTGCCTCCCGTGACGAGAAGCGAGGACAGGATCAACCCCTCCGCCGCGGTGGAGCACGCGCCGTAAAGGCCAAAGTACGGCACGGTGAAGTCCTTTAAGCCATACGCCGCGCCGATACACTGATTGAGCAGATCGCCCGAAAAAATTGCGTCAATGCCCCTCTCATCCAGCTCTGCCTTCGCCAGTGCCGTATTGAGTGCAAGGCGCTGCATCTCAGCCTCCGCCTTCTCCCACGTTTTCTGTCCGAAGCGGTCGTCCGGACTGTGCAGATCAAAGCAAGCGCCAAGCGGCCCCTGCTTTTCTGTTTTTCCAACCACCGATGCCGCCGATAGGATGCCGCACCGCGTGGGTAACCAAAGATTTCGCATACCGTTCCCCCCGATTGATTTCGAGATTAGTTTGGCACGGTTTCCTTTTTTTATGCAAAAAGAGAACGGCAACGCCCCATTTATTGGGCCGTTGCCGTTGTTTAATCCCGAAAGAAGCGAAGGCGCGTGCGCCAGCGTTGGAGATAGGTGGAGATGAGTCGCGTGAGCGCGATGTCGTAGATCACAAAGATCGGCGTGCCAATGATCGGCAGCCAATACCAGTACGAAAGGATCAGTGCGGCATCGGGCAGCACCAGCTTGACAGCCACAAACGCCGCAAGCGCAAGGCAAGCATTGAAGATAGCGAGCTTGAGCACCCACGCAAGCACGCGCGGCAGCTTGCTCTCCAGCCCCGCCTTGACGATCGGATAAAAGCCCGCAAAGAGCGCGTAAAGCACCGCGGGAGTTTTATTTGGCAAAAGCAAAAGCCCGAGCACAGCGGTCACCGCATAGATCAGATAGGGATATTTTCCCCCCATCTCAATGACCGCGAACACCACCAGCAGTGACGCGAGTGCCGCCATGGAGAGGTCCAGCACCTCGATAAATGCCCCCAGCGTGAGGAGCAGTACACCGAGTGCCGCCAGCACCGAGGCCATGGCCAAGCGTCGCGTGCCTTGATTTCTGCGTGTGCCCATTTCAGCAGCAGGAGATCAGGTCGCCGCCCATGCACTCACAGCAGCAGTCGGCACAGATCAGCGTAGAGCACATGTCGCATCCACTGCACCCACCTGCCGAGTTGGTGGTCTGATAGCCCCCACCGAAGCTCTGCGCACGGGAGTTCAGGCGCGTTTTGAAGGTCCAGTATTCGTTATTGGTGGGCTCCATACGGTAGGCGGTATCGAAATGACGCTGTGCGTCGGCATAAAAGCCCTTGCGAAGCGCCACACAGCCGTGCAGGAAATACCACTCGGCACCGCGGTCAGCATCCGAGATCTCGCCGAGCAGTCGCTCGGCCTCGGTGATATTGCCCGCATTGATGCAATTGCGGATTAGCACGAACTTACTGCGCGCATGCTCCGAATAGTGACTGGAATAGGAATTTGTGCCACCGTTATGGGGGTTTTGGCCGTAATTGGCCGAGCCGCCGGAAGAGCCGCCCGACGCTCCATCTGCGCGCTCGCGCTGGATCTGCTCGTATGCGGCGTTGATCTCCTTCATCTTTTCGCTTGCAAGATCGGCCAGATCGCTTCCCGCGTAACGGTCGGGATGGTACTTACGCACCAGCTCGTGATAGGCCTTCTTGATATCGTCGTCGCTTGCGTTTTGTGAAACGCCAAGCACCTTGTAGGGATTGTTACTCACGGGAATCCTCCTTTTTGCATGCCTTGCCAAACAGAACCTGCTGTACGGTTGCGGGCATGCCCAGATATAAAATGTTACGTAGCACCTCGCGTCGCTCGGGGCACGCGCCCACGGGCAAAAGCTCGAGCGCGCTTTCCAGATCCGAGAGCGTCGCCAGAAGCGCGTCGTGCAAGCCTTGACGCTCCTCGCCACTCGGTTTGCCGCCATAGAGGAGCAACAGGGGGTTGTATCGGCCGCGCGCGACGTCCTCGTCCAGATCGTCGATTGCATCTACCAGGTATATAAATCGCCCCGTTTGCCGCCCAATTACGGCGGCGATGCGCGCCTTCTCATCCGAAAGTCCATGGGAAACGATCCCCGCGAGCAGCTCACCGAAGATGGCGGCAGGGGCATCGGCCGAGGGTCGCTTTTCCTGCTCAAGCACGCGCAGCTCAGCAAGCAGGCGACGCACGGTGGCGGCAAGCTCGGGCACGCGCTTGCGCGCGCGACGGTAGGCACCGTACAAAAAGAGCTTGCGAAAACGCGCACGCAGTCGGCGCCAGCCGCGCTCGTCCGCCACGTCGTCACGGCATTTTTCAAAGGCCAGCACCGCGGCGGCATCGGCACAGTAGCAAAGCTCGTCATTGGGCTCCATCATCGTGCGCTTGTTCGTGGGGTGTGCAAGACAACGGCGGCGACGGAAGACGGGCGCACGGTCTGAGAGCTCCATACGCACGTTGGCCAAAAACGCAAAGTCATAGCTGAGCGCCAGACGCGAGCACTGCCCCGTGCATTTGCCCATACTGCGGCAAAGCCCGCAATACGACGCGCGATAATATTCGTATTCGCGCACGCGCAGCTCGCCGCGCCGTATCTTGACATAGCCGAACATAGACACACTCCAAACAAACGTTATTTATTCTATATTACCGCATCCAAGTGAAAAATACAAGTGTATTGTGTGAAATTTTTCCACCAATGCGCATTTTTTCAATATTATAGGAGTAAAGCAATGCGCCTGCTACAAAAAAAGAGCCCTATAGGGCTCTTTTTCATCCATAATCGTGACGGAAGCCTGCGTCCACACCATACTTTTCAAACACGCAAATAATCTCCTCAATTTTGTCAAAGCATTCGGGGTCATCTAAGCTTTGGTCGCGCACGATATCACGAATATCCTGCAGCATCCGATAGCTCATCGCACGCACAATATCCTCAAAAAAGGATTTGAGATCGATCGGGTTTTGGTCATTTGCGCGCCACAAAAAATATCGAGCCAATTCTTCGTACAATTCCATATCTCCTCGCCTTGTGCTATTTTATATTATTTTACACGATTTTACACGATTTGCCAATATTGCATTTTGCCTTATAGTATAATACAATATAGATAAATACAGGGAGGGCGTTATGAAGCCGTTGAAGCAAAGTATCAGCATTACATTGGATGGCGATGTGATCGATGCGATCAAGGCACGCGCCGAGGACTGTGAGCGCTCGGTCTCGCAATATATCAATCTGATTTTGAAAGAACACCTGAAGGGTGATCAAGCCGCACCGAAATAATGCCATTTGCAAAAGAACCGCGAGCGTTGCTCGCGGTTCTTTTTATTTTTTGAGATCGGGCAGACCAACCACGCCGTCAACAGGCAGCGAAAAGGCAATGCCTTGCCCCGGGGTATTGAGACCCGCCTCGCGATAAATGGCGTGTAGAATGTCGTCCTTGATTGCGGTGGGCACGAGGATGAGCACGACCTCCTTGTCGGGCTGGATGGTGATCTTGAAGAAGGTCTCGGCCTCGGGATTGGCCGTTCCGCGTGCATGCAGAACCGTGCCGCCCGTGGCACCGCAGGCGCGTGCCGCGCTCATAACGGTATCGGAAAAGCCCGCATTGACGATGCAAAGTATGGTTTCATATTGATATTTCATCGTTACTCCTCCTTCATTGCTTTTCGGTTGTCGCAAAGAAAACGGTAGAGTGCAACGCCGATCATGCCCGACAGCGGCACGGTGTAGGCAATTCCCTTTCCGTTGCGGACGGTGGCAAATTTTTCGCCAAGCAGCCGCAACGCGGCGGGGGCGCGGTCCTCACGGATCAGGCTGAAGATCACCTTTTTGCCATTCTCCTCAAGACCCATGAGCTGCAAGAGCTCCGAGGTGGCGGTGCCACGCGCCGAGATACTGAATTGCAAATTGACCGAGAAGGTTTGCAGCAGGTCGGTATAAAATTCGGCCTTTTCGCGGTTGACGATGGTGATGAGCAGCTTGAGCTTTTGCGGCGCGGTATTACGCGCGGGCACGGCCGGCGATTTTGCCGCGGCGCGCGCACGGGGCTTGCGCACGGGTGTGCGCTTTTTGGTGTTCTGTTCCTCGGACATGTGCGCACCCCCTTACATAAAATAAATGATCTGCTCGTCGTCGGCATCCAAAATCCGCTTCATCTGGATGCTGTCACGCACGCGGCGCGCCACTACGGCACGGAAGCCCATGACCTGAATGGTGATCAGCGGTGTCATGGCGACCATTGCCACAATACCAAACGCATCGCGCAGCACTGAGGCCTCACCCTGCAACGCCGCACAAACACCGATGGCAAGCGGCAGAATGAAGCTGGAGGTCAGCGGACCGCTGGCGACCCCGCCCGAGTCAAAGGCGATGGCGGTATACAGGCGCGGCACGAAGAACGAGAGCGCGAGCGAAATGAAATAACCGGGGATCAGATAATACAGAATGCTGAAATCAAAGCAGATGCGCAACAGCGAGAGCGCGATCGACACACCGACACCGACCGAGAGTGCCGCGGTCATGGAACGCTTGCTGACCGTTCCGTTGGTGATCTGCTCGACCTGGCGGTTGAGCACGTGAATGGCAGGCTCGGCGAGCACCACCACAAGGCCGAGCAAAAAGCCAAAGCCCGCAAGCAGCACGGGCGAGTGCCCCGCCAGCGCCTGCCCGAGCTTGAAGCCGATGGGCATAAAGCCGACCGATACCGCGGACAGAAAAAACACAAGTCCAAAAAAGGTATACCCGATACCGATGCCGATACGCACCAGCTGTCGGCGCGGCAGACGCAAGCACAGAACTTGCAAAAGCACAAAAAACGCAACCACCAGCCCCAGCGCCAGCGCGACCTCCTCGATCACCGAGAGGACCGTTTGCAAAAGCGCTGCGCCAAGCCGGGATTCCACCGCATAATCGGGAACCTGATACACAACAGACCCCTGCGAGAAAATACCGAGCGCAAGCACCGCCAGGATCGGCCCGACCGAGCAAAGAGCCACAAGGCCGAAGCTGTTTTCGCCCGCATCCTTACCGCCCAGCGTGGTTGCAATACCTGCACCGAGTGCCATCAAAAACGGCACCGTGATGGGGCCTGTGGTCACACCGCCCGAGTCAAATGCAAGGGGCAAAAAATCCGCCTTACCCTGCACGAGTGCGAGCGAGGCCAGCGCGAACATGAGCATATAAAACAGCATCAGCATGCGTGAGAGCCCCGTTTTGGTAACGATGCGCAGGATGGCCAGCACCAAAAATAGCCCGACGCCAACACCCACAAACAAAATCAGGCGGATCGGCTCGACCGCATCCTTGATCTGCGTGGCCAGCACCGAGAGATCGGGCTCGGCGACTGTGATCAAAAGGCCGAACGCAAAGCTGACGCCCAGCAACACCGTGATACTGCGCGACTTGGAAAGGCCCGTGCCCACCTGCACGCCCATGGGCGTCATGGCAAGATCCGCACCGAGGTTAAACAGGCCGATCCCAAGCACGAGAAAAAGCGCCGAGATCAGAAAAACGGCGGTCTCGGTTGCCGAAAAGTGCACCAACGGGGTGAGATTGAGCAGCACCACGATGAGTGTGACCGGCAAGACCGAGATCAGCGCCTCGCGCAGCTTGATATAGAGCACCTTTGGCATGCGGCCACCTCCTTTTCGTGCATGTTTACTTCTATTTTAATATAATAGGGGGGCGGTGTCAAGGCAAAACACGATTTTCTTTTTGAACGCACCGTAAATTCAATCCAAGGAACGCCAATCGACATATACTGACAGTAAAGGAGGTGAAAACATGCCCATGCACAAGCAAATTCAAGCGAGCTGCATCGCCGCCAGCGGGAGCATGACGCGTGCGGTCCGTGCACAGCGCGCTCTGTTAGCCGCAGGCATCCGTGCCGAGGTGGTGGCTCTTTCCCCCGAGGACACACGGCAGGGATGCGCCTTTGGTGTGGAATACCCCTGCACCGAGGAGCGCCGCGCGCGCATCGCTCTGCGCAACGCACGCGTTCCGATCTCACAGTATCTGCAAAAGGAGCGTGACGTTCCGTGATCTATCTTGACAACGCCGCCACCTCCTTCCCCAAGCCCCGCCCCGTGCGCGAGGCCGTTTTGCGCGCCATGCGTGACTGCGGCGGAAACCCCGGACGGGGCGCGCACCGCCTCTCGCTTGCCGCCGCGCGCTGTGTCTATGATTGTCGCGAGGCGGTATCCGAGCTTCTGGGGCTGGGCGCGCCCGAGCGCATCGTCTTTACCACGAACACCACGCATGCGCTGAATATAGCCATTAAGGGGCTTTTGCACCGCGGCGATCACGTGCTGATTTCCGAGCTGGAGCACAACGCCGTGCGCCGCCCTCTTTGCCGCCTGACAGAAGCGGGAGGCGTGAGCTTTGACGTTTTCCCCGTTGCAGGAAGATCCACAGAAGAGATCCTTGCGGCGCTTTCCGAGCGTTGCCTGCCGCACACACGGGCGGTGATTTGCACGCACGCATCCAACATTTGCTCGCTCACGCTCCCGCTTGCCGCCATCGGCTCCTTTTGCCGCGCGCACGGATTGCTGTTTTTGGTGGATGCCGCACAGAGCGCGGGGCACCTGCCCATCGACATGAAATCCATGCAGATCGACGCCCTCGCCGCACCCGGACACAAGGGATTGCTTGGTATTTCGGGGTGCGGAATACTTGCCCTGGGAGAAGGGATCCTGCCCGAAACGCTCACAGAAGGGGGGAGTGGCGTGCATTCCATGAGTGCGCGCATGCCCGACGAGCCACCTGAACGCTATGAGGCAGGCACGCTCCCCGTGCCCGCGATCGCATCGCTTCGCGCAGGGATCGATTTTTTGCGCGAGCGCGGGCTTGATACCGTTCGCGCAAAAGAGGAGGAGTTGTTTTGCTCCCTGCGTGACCGTCTCTCCTCTTTGCCCGACGTCACGCTCTACGCTCCCGAAGCAGTTGGCGCAGTACTGCTGTTCAATCGCAAGGGTGTAGCGCCTGCGGCGGTGGCGCGCGAGCTTGACAATTGCGGCATTTGCGTGCGCGCAGGGCTGCACTGTGCGCCGCTTGCACACGCCGCGCTCGGCACACCCGAGGGGGGCGCGGTACGCATCAGCCTCGGACCGCTGAACACGGTGCGCGATGCCGACGCACTCTGGCGCGCGCTCAAATGATACGCCGAGCTCCGCGAACCGAGGGGCAACGCAGCACTCGCGCGCAGATTGTACGCACAAAAGAAGAAGGGCCACCGCGTTGCGGTGGCCCTGTTTATTATTTGGAATTAGTCTTCTTTCTTGTCTTCCTCAACGGGAGCGTCCTCAACAACGGGAGCGTCCTCAACAACGGGAGCATCTGCTTCCGCTGCGTCGCCTTCGATGACAATGTCAGCGTCGGCTGCGCCCTTCTTCTTTTTGAGGATGATGATCACCGCAACGGCAGCACCGCCGCCAACGACCACAACACTACCAACAATGATGAGAATCAGTGCCCAGACGGGGAGCTTGTCTTCGGTCTGTGTAGGCTTCTTGTTGCCCGAGCCGACGAGATTTGCAATGAACTGCTCATTCTGCTCTTGCGTGAGGAAGTGGCTGTAGTCAAATCCCGACTCGCTGTCGTCAACCTCTGCCATCTTGATCACGGCTCTCTTCAGTGCCAGAATGGCATCATCCTGCCAGGTTGCCTTCAACACGCCGTCCTGACCGGTAATTCCATCCGCACCGGTGGTGATGGTGGCCGCATCGGTAACCAAATGCTTCTCGAGTGCGTTTTCGATGCGCGCCGCATCCACATATGCCCACTGCCAGCTCGGCATGCTGCCCATCGTGGGAAGCTGCGCATAGTTGATGATCGCCACTTGCTTGTAGGATTCCACAAAGTCGATCGCCAAATAGGTGTTTGCAGGAGTATAGTTCGCCTCTTGCGTATAATCCTGCTTATGCTGATAATCCTGAATGGGATTGCCTTGTCCGTCTACGGGCGCCCACTCGTTAAGATATGTATTTTGATTGTAACGGTGGGGAACAGCGGTAGCGGGAACATGAATGGTTGCATTGCCGTCCGCAACCTCTGTGCCGGAAGGAGTATTGCAGCCGTTGCTGAACAGAGTAACGATCTTCTCGTTCAGATCACCGCTGGACGTGATCGTCTCCTCTGCCAAAACGTAGCCGCTCTCGGCAATGGCCCAGGTGCAACGCGTGTTGCCAAGGTTGTAGTTCTTATTTTCGCTGTTATAAACCGCAACGATCTTTACATCCTTCACGTGCTCAAGGTTCGTCGCACGGTCCGCGCTGATGTTTTGGTTGATCTCCACGCCGGTGGAGTTGTCCGTGCCCTTCAAATAATGCTCGCGGAACTTGGGGAAGGTCACGATCTCGTTCGAAGAATCGCCGGAAATTTTGCCGGGAGCACCAAGGCTGGTGCCGTTTCTGTCGCAAGCCAAAACGGTATCCGGAGTCCACACCCAGATGATACCGATCTCACCGGGCTGAAGCGTTGCCGCCGGATCGTTATAGCCGGGGTTTTGAATGTCGGGACGCCCATCAACCACTGCCGTGATGGGAATACTTGCCTCGAACTTATGCTTTGCACCGCCGTCGATCACGATCTTTCTTTCGGCAGAGTAGAGCAGCGTATAATTGTACAGGCTCACGGGCTGAGTGCCTGCGTTGTAGACCTCAATGTAGTCATACACATCCTTATACAGAGTGGTGGCCGTGTTCTCGTCCACAGACTTCATGTCCCACTCAAAGCAAGTGGAGTTCCAGCAGACCTCGGTCACCAGCAGTGTGGGGACGTCCGCATCGGTCGTTTTGTCTACAGTCTCGGTCGCTGCTGCTACAGGAAGCACAGCAAGAACAGAAACCATCATGAGTACGGCGAGGATCGCCGCCAGGAATTTACGCATGGTTAGCACCTTCCTTATTGGATTTTGTACCCCCATTATAATATAGTTTTTGTGGTTTGTCAATAAGTTTTTTGAATCGCATGCCCATTTTTGTTTATTTTATGCAAAACAGTGACACGATGGGCGGTTTGGTTACCGTTTTGAAACATTTGCGAAAGAAATCGGCCATTTATGGGGTGCGATTCTGCCACCGCGGATGCTTCGCACACGTGCGAAAATAAGAAATGGCAAAAATTTCACAAAATAGGCTTGAAAAGCAAGCAAAAATGTGCTACAATAACAGAGAACCGGGTCTACATCCCCAAAAAACAAAGAACGGAAGGTAAACAACAATGGCAAAAACCAACATCGTCGATTGGAAAACAATCACAAACTTCGTGATCGACTCCTTTGTCGGCTACGGCATTCCCCGCGAGGATGCCGAGATCTGCGCAGACGTTCTGCTTGAGAGCGACAAGCGCGGCATCGAATCGCACGGCGTCAACCGCTTTAAGCCGATCTACCTCGATCGCATCAAGGCGGGAATCCAGAACCCCGTCACAAACTTTGAGGTCATCAAGGAGACCGAGACGACCGCCGTGGTCGACGGTCACGACGGCATGGGCCAGGTCATCGGCTACAAGGCGATGCGCATGGCCATCGACAAGGCAAAGAAATACGGCATGGGCATGGTCGTGGTACGCAACTCCTGCCACTACGGCATCGCAGGCTACTACCCCTGGATGTCCTGCAAGGAAGGATGCATCGGTATCACGGGCACCAACGCGCGCCCCTCGGTTGCTCCCACCTTTGGTGTTGAGGGCATGTTCGGTACCAACCCCCTGACCATCGGCATCCCCACCGACGAGGACTTTGACTTCATCATCGACTGCGCCACCTCCACCACCCAGAACGGCAAGGTCGAGTACTATGCGCGTATCGGCGAGAACGTGCACCCCGGCACCATCATCGCTCTGGACGGCAGTGCCGTTGAGGGCGATGCAAGCGAGGCTCTGAAGATGATCCGTAACGGCACGGCTGCTCTCACCACGCTGGGCGGCATCGGCGAAGAGATGGCAGGCTACAAGGGCTATGGCTACGCCATGGTCGTGGAGCTGCTCTCCGCTTGCCTGCAGGACGGCTGGTACGGCAAGGATCTGGACGGCAAGGACGAAAACGGCAAGATCCGCCCCTATCACCTCGGCCACTTCTTCATCGCGATCGACACCGAGCACTTCCTCGGCGAGAAGGCTTGCCGCGAAAAGGCGGGCGAGATCATCCGTTCGGTCCGCGCCTCGAAGAAGGCTCCCGGCGCAGAGCGCATCTACACCGCAGGCGAGAAGGAGCACATGGTGCGTCTGGCCCGCAAGGACGGTGTGCCGATCAACGAGTCGGTGCAGAAGGAGATCATCGCCGTTCGCGACGAGCTGGGTCTCACGCAGTACAAGTTCCCCTGGGAAGCATAAGTTTCCCTATTATACAACACAGGCGGCACGTAATGTGCCGCCTGTGCTTTTTAAGGGATCATCAAGTATTTTGTATCGGCAAGCGACTCCGGTGCTCCGGGCGCTTCGGCAGAGATGCCGTTCGCGGCGGCCAGTACCTCGGGCGACATTCCATAGCGCTTGCTCACATCCCAGAGCGTTTCGCCCGCTGACGGATAGCAGATCTCCAGATCGGTACGCGTCTCGGACGGTGCAGGTACAAAGCGCGCCTCGGTCAGAACACGTTGGGGCTCGGTGCGCGCCGCACGCAAGGCAAGCTGCACCTCGGCATCCGCGCGCAGTGCTCCGTTTGTGGCACCTACGCGGCAGATCGGCACGCAGCATGAAAGCGCAAGCTCCTCACAGCTCTCGTCCAAAACAGTGCGGAACGGTATCGAAAAATCCGCAACGCCGTACCCGTCACCGCCACGGTACAGAGCATGACAGTGAAGCTCGCCCGAGAGAACGGTGCGTCCGCCGTCAGTGCTTCGCTCACGCATCTCCGCCTCGGCAACGGCATCCAAGATCTCTGCCCCTGCAGGAACGGAGAGCCCCTCGACAGGCACCTCTCCTGCGACGCTGAAGTGACGGTTCCCACAACCGCCTGCGCGCCAGAGCGACTCCTCCGAAAAGCGACATTCGGCTACCGTCCCGGGGGCAAACAGATCCCGTGTGAGAACAACAGGCTCCTCGCTCTGCCCCTCGACCGCAAGCACGAGCTGCACGTCGACATTGAGCTTGCCCTCCTCCACGGCGGTGCGGATCCCCCCCACCGTTCCCATGGCACGGGCGCGGCAATCGGGCATGATCCCCTCCAATGCAACCTCGCGCTCAAACGGAATACGGCGCGTGATCGCCAAGGGCGGGCACTGTGCGCCCTCCTCACCCTCGCGGCAGACCAGAAAGGTCAGCACTGCCTCGCCGCGACAGCGCACGGCATCGGAAAGTGCCGCAACCTCGGGCAAAAACACCGTGCCGTGCGCGCCGATCACACGCAGATCCCCTTCCGTCTCCACGGGCACACTGTCCGCAACCTCAAAGGTCTCGCCGCCGCCCGTAAACAGCCGCCCATTTTCACCAACTGTGCAAAGACGCTCGATCTTCTCCTCGGCAACCCCCGTGGTTCGTGGGGCGAGATCCTTCACGGCATAGCCGCAGATCCGCGCGTGCAAGCGGCAACGCACCGAGAGCTTACGCGGCGCGGCCACGCGGCTGACGACCGCGTCGGTCACAAGCTCCGCCGTCAGCTCAACGCCCGCAGACGCATCGTACCCCGCAAGCGTATCAAGCGGCACCGAGAAGGCATAGCTGTCCTCAAGATCCGTGCTGTACAGACCGCCGTCAGGGCCCACGTACAGCATCTCATAATGCACTCCGCCCGAAAAATCGGCCTTCCCGCCCCCGACAAAGCGCGCAGGCGGCAAAAACGTGGGGCGCACCCACAGCAGTCGGCTGATCTCACTGCGGTAATCGGGCAGCATAAACTCTGCCGTCAGCTCCAACGGCAGCGTCTTTTCGGTGAATTTGAGCTGTACGCGCCCGTTTTGTTCCTCATTTCTATCCATAGCAACCCTCTCCTTTGCTCCAAAATCATTTCTACCTTATGCAAAGGAGCGCGAGAATATGAAAAACACTCGCGCCGTACCCGTACCAAAGCAAAAGGGAGCGCAACGCGCTCCCTTTTGCTTTGGTACGGGTGACAGGGGTCGAACCTGCACGAATAAACACAAGATCCTAAATCTTGCGCGTCTGCCAATTCCGCCACACCCGCGTGACCTTTCCTATCATATCACGCAAATACCGTTTTGTCAAGTACCAAACCGCGGGCAAAAAAATGCATTTCTCCCTTTGACAAAGCGTGTGCGGGGTGTTATAATAAAATCAGAGGACGCGAGCAAGCGATCCCGACAAAACGCTGTACACGAAAAGGAGGGCGCATTATGGCAAAGTTCACTGTAACCATCGCACGCGGCTTCGGCAGTGGCGGTCGCACCATCGGAAAAATGCTGGCCGAACGACTGGGGATCCCCTTCTACGACCGAGATCTTGTGCGTTTGGCATCCGAGGAAAGCGGCATCAACGAGGCACTGTTTGACAAAGCAGACGAATACAAAAGAGCCGCGCTGTTCGGGCGCTATGACCGTGCCTTTGGCGAGCGACTCATCTCGCCCGAGAGCGGTGAATTCACCTCGGATGACAACCTCTTTAATTACCAGGCAAAGATCATCAAGGATCTCGCCGCGCGCGAGAGCTGTGTGATCGTGGGGCGCTGCGCCGACTATATTCTGCGCGATACCCCGAACGTTCTGCGTGCCTTTATCTATGCCCCCGCCGAGAGCTGCATCCGCACGGTATCGGAAATGTACGGCATTTCGCCAAAGGACGCGGAGCGTCAGATCGAGCGCATCGATCGCGCACGCAGCGCCTACTACCGCTATTACACAGGGCAGGAATGGGATAACGCCCGCAATTACGATCTGTGTCTGAACACCGCAGAGCTCGGCTTTGCGCGCTGTGTCGATCTCATCGAGCACCATTTGAGGGTGCTGTACCAAAGCTAAAGCAAAAAAGCCGCGTGTCTTTGACACGCGGCTTTTTGCTTATAGCACGATGGCAAGCCCTGTCAATGCAGCAAGCAGCGAAGGAGCTGCGATCAGCGCGCCGTACCCCATAAAACGCCCGAAGGAGAGCTGTACGCCGTGCGTCTTGAGCAAGGACATCCACATAATACCCGCAAGAGCACCCATGGGGGTGAGAAAGGCACCCACGTTCGAGCCGATCACCGCGGCATAAAGCGCGGCGGCACCCCCATCCCCCGCAGCGGAAATTGCGGAAAAGAGCACACTCATCGGAATGTTGTTGACCAGATTGGCCGAGAGGAAGGACGCGATGCCATACCGAAAGGTCGTATCCCACACACCGCCGCCGGCGAGTGCTGCGGCCGCAGCGGCCGTAACGCCCGCACCATCCAGTGCGAGCACCAGCACGAACATCGAAAGCACAAACGGAATGATATCAAAGGGCGCGCGCACCACACTGTGACGCACGGTAGCAAGGCCGCGGTGGCGCATCAGCAGCTCGGGCACGACCGCCACATACAGCACGGCACACGCCAGTGCCGCGATCTTCCACATCGGGAGATCGAGATACGAGGACAGCACCAAAAGCACCAAGCACCCTCCAAGCGCCAAGAGACCAATGGCCATGGTCGGTCGGTCTGCCGCGATCGCGGTAGGGGGCGTAGCGTGAATGGGCTCTCGCAGCCGACGGCGGAAGATCAGCCAGAGCATGAGCAACGAGGTCATGCCCGCAAGCGCGGTGGGCAGCAGCATCACGGCGGTATATGCCGCAAAGGAGATGCCCGCACCCGTGGCCAGATAAATATTCGTGGGGTTGCCGATGATCAGCACCATGCTCCAGGTATTGGCCGCCACGAACTCGCAGATCAGGTACGGAAGCGGATCAATGTGCGCGTTCTTGCAGAAATAGCAGATAAAGGGTGTGAAGGTCAGCACGATGATGTCGTTCGAGGTAAAGACCGTCAGCACCGAGACCGTGGCATAGAGTGCCAGAAACAGCGTGGTCTGACTGCCACCCGCGCGCCGCAAAAGCGCGCCTGCCAGCACACGGAAGAACCCCGCCTCGTCCAAAAACAGCGACATGAGCGTCATAGCGAAAAACAGCACCAGGATCTTCAGCGGATTTACGGCGGTGTCGGCAGTAAGTCCCCCGACGATGGCCCTGCCCGAGATCAGACCGCAGGCAAACAGCACAATTGCCCCTGCCAAGGGCGCGAGCCAAAAGATGCGCACGGCGGTGTGGTGCGGATGCAAGCGGGGCTCAAACAGCACCAGCGCGATCATCGCCGCCACACTCAAAAAGCAAATTGTCAGTACCGCGATCATAGATTCCCTCTTGCTTTGAAAATTCTTTCTACAATATAGCACAAATGTGCGAGGAATGCAAGAGGGTATCGAAATTTCAAGAAATTACGCGCTCAAGTGACGGGCAGCGCGATGCCGTTGATCAAATTTCCGAAGCAGTCCGCACGCTGTACGTCAAAGCGCACGCCCTCTATGTGCAAAAACCGCTTCAGGGGTGCATCGTAGCGCGCAAGCGGGCGGTTGTAGGCATCGTTGGAGTGCGCTGAGACCAGCAGCCCCTGTGCGCCTCGCCCCGTAATGAGCAGGGTGTGATAATAATCCCCCTCGGCATCCCCGAGCTGTACTACGTCCCCCTCGGCGACCTCGCCCTCGCTCACCGCGCGACCAAAGGGACCCGTGCCGCCGTTTGCGGCGCGAAATTCGCCTGCCCCCGTCATAAATTCCCAAAAATATTCTACACCCGTCCACGCGGGGGCGCGATCCTCACTTGTGCGGTAATACCACCCGAAGTCAGGTGTGAAATTCATCACACAGCTCCCTGCCAGCACCGATTGCGACACGAAATTGGTGCAATCGCCGCCGATCCCCGTGAAATTGTAGAACAGCGGATTGCGCGCCATTGCCCAGCGGCGTGCATATTCAAGCGCACGCATACGGTTATATTCTGCTACTACCAGCATTTCTCTCACCTCATAAGCAGCATATGCACAAGGGCGCGATTTCGACAAAAAAGGCATCTCAAGCTACGGCTTGAGATGCCCCTTTTCTTTATTCGGCAGAATCACCCGCAGCACTTGAGATCCGCGCCGCCGCGGTGTCAGCCGCCTCAAGGCGTTCGATCATGCGCGCCGCGATCTGCTCGGTCGTGAGCGTTTCGAGCTCCTCGACGGTGAACAGATCCGAAAAGCCACCCGCGATCAGCTCGATCGCCGAATCGGTAACGGGAATCTGCTCGGATAGCATCAGACCCTTCAAATCGGTGGCGAACGTCTCCTCATTCACAGCGTCGTTTTCCACCGAGCTCCGCAGAAGCACTGCCATCTGCTCCATGAGCTCGGGGTGCTCCTCGGCATAATCGGCAGGGAGCCCCAGCTCGCGCACAAGTAAGCGCATACCCACGTCGGTGAAGGCCTCTGTCACGGGCTGCATGCGCGGATTTTTCGCAACAAGTGCCTCGGTTTCAGCCAAGATGTCGGTAACTGCCAGTTTATCCACAAACGCACCCTGCTCGGTCTCCTCGCCCAAAAGCGCAAACAGATCGTGCTTGACCAGAAGCCCGAAAAGCTCCGAGAACGAGGAGAGGTCCTTGGTAAGCGTATCGGTGGTTTCGGTAGAAAAAACCTCCAAAAATGCATTCAGAACAACATCGCCGTTGTCGCTTGCTTCCGGCCTTGATATGTTGATGAAGGTCCTTCCGTCCAACCATGCCTGCGATGCCGAGCGCAGCGTACCCGTGGCAAGGGATGAGAGCATCGGCGATTCACTCACGCTCCGAGACATGCGCGCAAGCGCGGCCTGCTCGGCAGCACCGTATGCGTGGATCGGCTTTTCCGAAAGGCTTTTGATGCCTGTTCCAACCGATAAAATGGCGTCCATCTCGCTCTCCAGCGAGACCTCCTGCTCGTTCCAGGAGACGGTGGTGAGCGCCGTAAACAAGCGGCCGCTTGCCAGACCGTGCAAGGGAGCGACCAGCGGCGCGTCGGCGGCAGACGCCAAAAATTCTTCATTATAGGAATAGAGCGATGCCATGGAATCCTCGTCCTCGTTGGTCGAGCCCTCACCGATCACCGACAGCGCGTGGCTCACCGTTTCGGTGTAGCCCAGCACGGGCGTGAGGAACACGATCGCACCGATCAGGCCCGTGCAGATCCCCACCAGAGCGCCGCCAAGGCGGCAGATCACAGCGTTCTTCGGCCCCTCGATCATGAAGCACCCCAGCACCACGCGGTACACGATGAGCGTGATCAGCTTGAGGATCGGATACAAAATCAAAAACAGAATGGGGGCGACCAGCATATGTACAATGGCCACGACCGCCTGCTTGATCTCGGGTGCATCCTGCAGTGCGGCTGCAAACTCGGGATTGGAGAGCAGGCTGGTTTCAAAGGCGGTCAGCGCCTTCTCGCCGACAACACCGCCCAGCCAGCGCGCCAGAAAGAATGCACCGACGGCCGCAAGCACCAGTGTGCCAAGGCGCACGACCGAGCGATTCAGCCCGCGTATAAGGCCAAAGAGCACATTGAGCAACAAGATCAGAAAAACGACCAACAAAAGAAGAGCTTGCATCGCTTTGAGACTCCTTTATCTGAATTTCAATTCTTTTTTCGTTTTGCGGCACACATGCACATGCGCTCGCACAGCATAGGGAATGGAATGCCCGCAGTCGCGGCCGCCAGGGGCAGGAGACTGGTCTCGGTCATCCCGGGCAGGGTATTTGCCTCTAAAAAATGGGGCTCGCCCACCGCGTTTTCACGAAAATCAATGCGCGCAAAATCGCGCAGACCCAACGCCGCAAACGCTTTGCATGCAAGCGCTTGCAGATGTGCGGTGGCGGCGGCATCTATGGGTGCGGGACAAAGCTCCTCGCAGGCGCCCACCGTATATTTGTGCGCGTAATCATACGCACCCGCAATGGGACGGATCTCCACCACGGGGAGCGCCTCTCCCTCTAAAATCCCCACGGTATATTCCCTGCCCGTAAGATATTCCTCGCATAAAAGGGGGACGGACGGGGTGAATTTTTCCAGCTCTGCGGGGGTGTTGACAAAACACAGCCCCACACTCGATCCCCCGTCGGGGGGCTTACACACAAGCGGTGCGCAAACAGGCGGCGGCTCGCCCGGCATCCACAGCCCACCGCGCGCCACAGGGATACCAAATGCCCTGACGCACTCTCTTGCCAAATGCTTTTGCATGGCAAGCGTCGCCCCCGAAGGGGCAGAGCCGATGTAATGCGCGATGCCTTCGCGCTCCAGCATCGCTTGCAGGGCTCCGTTCTCCCCTGCCCCGCCGTGAAGTGCAAGAAAGACCGCGTCACACCCGTGCATCGCATCCAAGAGCATCTCCGCGAGGGGCTCTTCATTCCAATCGAACGCGCCCACGGTATGACCGCGCGCACGCAGAGCTGTTGTGACGCGCGCACCTGAGACAAGCGACACAGCGCGCTCGGCACTGTTGCCTCCGTAGAGCACCACAATCCGCATAGGATCACCTCCCCATAAAGGGTATGCGATCACATGCAGATCGGCTATTGCAGCAAAACCACGCGGTCGTTTCCGCCAAGATCGCGCATCACGGTGGCACTTCGCCCGTATTGGGCGGCCAGCGCACGCAGAGCATTGGCTTGGTCGTAGCCGATCTCAAGCAGCAGAAAGCCGTCTTTTTTGAGTACCGTTTGCCAGTTTTTCAGGATAGAACGGTAGAAATCCAGCCCATCCGTGCCGCCGCACAGTGCGGCCGCGGGCTCGTACTGTACCTCGCGCTGCAGCGTAGGCACAACGGCATTTGGAATATAGGGCGGATTGGAGAGGATCGCGTCAAAGCGCGTGGGCACCGTCGGCGGCAGCAGAACATCGGCACGCTCCAGCGTGATGCGATCCGCAACGCCGTTGCGCGCGGCATTACGCGCCGCCAGAGCCAGTGTTTCTTCAAACAGATCCACGGCACACGCCGTGAGATCGGGGCGATTTGCCAGCGTGGAGATCGCCACACAGCCACTGCCCGTGCACAGATCAAGAAAATGCGCACTCGGTGGCAAGCGGCGAATGGCCTCCTCCACCAAAAGCTCGGTATCGGAGCGCGGCACAAGGCACGCAGGGCTGACCTCATAGCATTCGCGGTAAAACCACCATTTTCCAAGAATGTATTGCAAGGGATACTGCGCGAGCCGACGCGCAAGCGCTGTGGCAAGTGCCTCACCCGAAAAGGTCTCACACAAAAGCGTCGCCTCAAGTGCGGCATTTTCGATGCCGCCGCGCGTGAGTGCCTCGCGCACCTCTTGCTCGGTCATACCATACGCCCCTCCTTTGCCAAAAATTCTCAACAGAACAAATAAAATTTGCGGAATACTAATAAAAAACACACAAAGGAGACGGTCATGAACCACGAATCGTTTTGCAAAAAGGTCTTTTGCCTTGCCACGGCTACCGCCGTCACGGTCTATGTCACGGCGCGCGTGACCGATTGCCTGATGCATCACTTTTTCCAATATTGCAGTGTCTATCTGCCCCGCACGCAAGGCCCTTGTGCGTTTCCCCACGATTTAGAGGAAGCTGCCCAGGCCCCTGAGGAGCAAGCAGAGCATCCCGTGGCTGGCTGATCGCCCTGCGTAAAAGGCCCACGCCACCGCGATGCGTCTTCGGATATTTATATTGTACAATATTTTCGGGCAAATGTAAAGTTAAAACAGAGAAAAAGCGTGCTTCGCACGGCTTTTATTTCATGTACAGCAAGAAAGCGCAAGCAACATCGCCATCAAGAGAAGCAGACAAAGCGCAGGAATGACATTTTGATGCTTCACCGTCATTTTCTGCGCATCACAAAAGAAGATCGCCGCCCATCATGGGCGGCGATCTCAGGTCTTATTAGATTTTACTTAAAAGCCAAAGCCTCGTACCAGCTCTGCAAGCTGTGCTTCAATGGTGCCGATATAGGCCTGGTAGGTCTGCGACCAGGAGTTGCCGAAGGTTGCAGCGATCAACGGCTTTTGCTGCATGACCGAAAGGTCAGAGCCGAAGATCTTACCAAGGTCATATATAATAGAGGTACGAACGTACTGGAACATTGCAACCTCATCCTCGCCCTCTGCCCACTTGGAAAGCATGTTGACGTTAAAGATCTGAGGAGTGGTCAGTGCGTAGCCCTCGGAGCCCCAGCACTCGATCACGGCAGAAAGCATCTGCAGCGTGCTCTTCTTATCGTTGTTGCGAACCTGGAAGTTGGCAGAAATACCGTACAGGGACAGGGGGTTACCGATATCCGTGTAGTAGTTGACCTGCTTCTCATCATACTTCGGAACAGGCAGAACACCGAACTTCAGACCGGGTGCATTGTCAATGATCTTCTGACCGACGTATGCACGCATGAGCAGGAACATGGTCTGGCGGTTGTAGAATGCATTTTCATAGCTGAGAGATGCATCGTTATACCACTTGTTGTACGCGTCAATGTAAACGTCCTTGGTGGTCAGCCACTTACCGAGCTTACCGACCAGCTTGGTGGTCTTAAGTGAGCCGTAGTCATCCGATACCTTCAGGATCTTTTCGGTGTCATGGTCGACCAGACGCAGGTTTGCACCGAAATACAGCGCCTCTGCATGGAGCGTACCCGTGGCCAGACCGATGCGGTCCTTGTTATCCTGCTTGTTGTTGTTGTTCGTATCCGCACCGAAGCCCGTGGTCATTTCGATGAGCTTGTCGATCGTCCACTTTCCGTCATACACATAGCTGTACAGAAGGTCCGTACCCGTTTCCAGGTCCGCGTCCTGTGCTGCCTTGTTGAACTGACGGTCGATCAGCTCTTTGTTGAAGTACACCGCGTACATCATGTAAAGAGTGTTGGTCGAGCAGTCACCCGAAACGAAGTACATCGAGCCGCTGAAGTTACAGGTCTCGGTCATGGTAGCGGGCCAATAGACACGGTCCAGATCAATGTAGCCCATGTGACGGTCGACATTGTCGGGATTGAGGTATGCCGCATTGGAATCATCCTCAATGGTCATCATATCGACCAGATAACCGCGGGTCGCCAGCATACCGATGGTCTTGGTGTAGCCCGAGATGATGTCGTAATGCTCATCGGGAGCAGCATTATAGGTGTTGACGACGTGCTGGATGAAGTTTTCCATGTACGTCACGTTGCCCTGCTGAATCTTAATGTCAAACACAACGCTCAAGCGGTCCTGAATGTTGAGGTTACGCTCGTAGATCGCACCTGCAACGTTGTCGGTACCGATGTTTGCAAGATCGACCTCGTACTCGTCAAACTCTGCGTTCCAGCCGAGAATACGAACCGTCTCACCCATGTAGTTCAGAGATTCGGGAATACCGTCCTCTGCGGTACTGTTGTTGCCGCCCTCGTTCGGATCCTCCTCCTTCTTACATGCTACGATCAGCGTAGCAAAGGAGAGAAGGACGAGAAGCAGTGCAAGCAATCTGACCCATGTTTTCATGTTGCCTTTTGCCCCCGCAAGAATCTTGCGGAAACTCCTCCTTTTCGGATTTTTGGGTTTTGAAAACCTACCTATGAATATAGCAAAAGTGGTGCGCACTGTCGGCCGACAGCCTCACCGAATTCCGCTATATCGCACAAGAATCATTTCCAAAATCCCTTTGTACGTATACATTGTAACAAAAACCCCGGGATTTGTCAATTGTCTTTTTCGAATATTTCACGAAAAAGAAAAACTTTTTTTGCTTTCGTTGTTATTTTGGTGATCTGTAAATCTTTTTTCTCTCTTCCTTTACGTGCCGTTCAAAAAAACGAAACATTTTGCGCGCATTCCGTCTCCTGCTGTAGCCAAGGGACCCTTGACAAAAAGCTCTGCCCGTGCTATAATGCACTCGCACCCACGGGTGCAAACTTCACCAAACGGTCGCGCGGTATGTTGCCGAAAGGTATTACCGTGAGGAAAGTCCGGGCTTCACAGGGCAGGATAGCTGATAACGTCAGCCGCAGGTGACTGCCGGGAAAGTGCAACAGAAAGAAACCGCCTCTTTTGAGGTAAGGATGGAAAGGCGAGGTAAGAGCTCACCCACTCCTATGGTAACATAGGTTTGCTGTAAACCCTATCCGAAGCAACACCGTATGAGGGGTGCCTGCCCGGCACATGCCCCTCGGGTGGCACGGGAGCGATCCCGAAGCGGCGCGGTGACGCGGCGCGCAGATAGATGACCGTTCAACGACAGAACCCGGCTTATCGGTGGAGTTTCAACAAAAAAGCACCCGTTTGGGTGCTTTTTTGTTTTTCTCAATAGGTGTCGCGGAAGCCGCCGTCGTCCTCGGCAAGTTCCCCCTCCTCGCCGCTCATACGGCGGGCGGCATATTCCTGTGCGGTAATGAGCACCTTGCGGGCCTTATTGCCCTCGGGTGCGCTGACAAAGCCCAGTGCCTCCATGCGGTCAATGATCTTGGCGGCACGCCCATAGCCCACGCCAAGGCGGCGCTGGAGCAGCGATGTTGCGACCTTCTGCGTTTCAATGGCGAGCTCCACGGCCTCGTAGAACTTGGGATCCTCGCCGCCGTCGTCCTCGTCGGAGTCAAAGTCGAAATCATCCGCCTTGCGCCCTGCATTGGCGGCACGTGCGACCTCGATCTCAACCTCGTCCATAAAGGCACGGTTATACTCGACCTGATCGTTGTGCTCGCGGATATACTCGATCACGCGGCGCACCTCGTCATCGCTGACAAACGACCCCTGCAAGCGCGTGGGCTTTTTGCCCATGGGGGCGTACAGCATATCGCCGCGACCCGTGAGCAGCTCAGCACCCACGGAATCGAGAATGGTGCGGGAGTCGACCTGCGCATTCACCGCAAAGGCAATGCGTGAGGGAATGTTGGTCTTCAGCTTACCCGTGATGATATCCACCGACGGACGCTGCGTACCGATGATGAGATGGATGCCCGCCGCACGCGCCTTCTGTGCCAGGCGGCAGGCGTGATTCTCCACGTCGCTGTTGGGGCAGGCCATTTTCAGATCGGCAAACTCGTCGATGATGATGACCAGGTACGGCAGATGCTCGCGATCGGGGTCGTTCTTGGTAACCTCGTTATAGGCCTCCACCGTGCGCACCTCGACGTCCTTCATGAGCGAATAGCGGCGCTCCATCTCGCGCACGGCGCACGCAAGCGCACCGACCGCCTGCGGCGATTCGGTGATGATGGGCGCGTACAGGTGCGGCAGATGCGTATACATCGTGAACTCGACCTGCTTGGGGTCGATCAGAATGAGGCGCAGATCCTCGGGCGAGGTCTTGTACATCAGACTGATGATGATGGTATTGATACAGACCGATTTACCCGAGCCTGTAGCACCCGCGACCAGCAGGTGCGGCATTTTGGCCAGATCGCACATCTGGATCTCACCGCCGATCCCCACGCCCAGCGGCACCTCTAACGGCTTTTGCGAGCTCTTGAACTCGGGCGATTCGAGCAGCGTGCGCATAAATACGGTCTCGCGCTCGGCGTTCGGCACCTCGATACCGATGGCAGTCTTGCCGGGGATGGGTGCGATACGCACGGTTTCGGTCATATACAGCGAAATATCGTCGATGCGGTTGATGATCGAGCGCACGGCAACACCGATCTCGGGGCAGACCTCGTAGCGCGTAATGGTGGGCCCGCGCGAGCAGGTCACCTCATCCTTTACGCGGATATTGAAGCTCTCCAGCGTCTGGCGCAGGATGTCGATCTTATTCTGATCCTCCTCGGAGTGATCCTGGTTTTTCTCATTGAGATCCTCGTCCAGCAGCGTGATGGGCGGATAGCGATGCACACGCGGTGCGGGGGGCGGAACGGGCGCGGGGGGCGTTGTCTGCTTGACGGGCTCGGTCTGCACGCTCACGCTCGGACGCGCGACGGGCGTCGGCGTGCTGTGCGTGGGGCGGGGTATGGGATCGGGTGCAACGCGCTCCACACGCGTGAGCACCTGCTCCTCGCGGGGCGGCGCGGTATAGGGCTCGCTGTCCATAAAGGCAAGCGAATCGTCCTCGTCACCGTCCATGGGCTCCTCGCTTACAAGCGGACGTGCTGTCTGCACGGCGGGGCGTATGGGCTCCTCATCGGCCTCCGCGCTTGCGAAGGAAAAGCCACCGAGGGGCTTTGTTTGCTCTTGCGTGGGCGCAAAGCGCATCGTCGCAGCAGCGGCCTTGGGCTCTGCGGGTGCGGTCTCATCCGCACGAGGCGCATCATATGCGGAAATCGTCTCTACTGTGGGCTGCTCGACCGTCATCGGACGCACGGGGCTTTGCACCGCGACCGCAGGGTCGGTCTGTGCACCCAGCGATTCCTCGACCGCTTCGGGCTCTGCGGGCACAGGCCCCTGATACGCAGGCTCGCCGTTCTGCGCGCCGCTCACAATGTGAGCGCGCGGTGCATCGGTTCGATCGCGTCGAGGCTCGGGACGCACGGGCAGATCAAAGGGCGCGTAGGTGAAGCCCTCCTTTTCTGCGACGGGCGCTTGTTCGCTGACGTGCGGCGCGCTCGGCTGCGGCACCGTCGCGCTCGGTGTGGGCGCGGCCCTTTCCTGCTCATGCAGGATGTCGCGCAGAATATCGTCCAGCGTTGCGGTCACGTCACTCGACTGACCCGTACGGCGCAAAATGGACTCGGCCTCGGTGGGCGGCTCGACCGCATCGGGCTCGTCGTTCGGGATATCGACCAGCTCGGGGGCGGGCGTTTGCACACCGTTTGCCGCCTTTTCATTCTTTACGGGGCGCACGTAGGGCTCGGCCTCGTCGATCTCATCCTCGCGGAACACGTAGGGCGCAGCCCCCTGTGCCGCTTCGATGGGTCGGGGCTCACACCAAGCCTCCTGCCCCTTGCTCGAAGCAGCGTCCGCCTCCTGCGTGCTCTGTGCGTTCGCCGGAGTCCCCTTGCGGCGCGGCTCCTCCACACCGTCATATTTTTGCGCATTTTTCGCGTGATGGCGGTCGGTGATCTGACGGTAGCGTTCCGCGATCCCGCGCCAGATCTGCGCGGGGGTCTTTCCGAAAAGATAGATCGCAACGATCAGCAAAAGCGGAATGGCCAACAGCCAGGTGCCCACCAAGTGTACGGTACTGCCCAGCCACTCGCCGACAAAGCCACCGAACAGGCCGCCGCTGGCACGGATCGCACCGCTGTGATAGAGGTCACCCGTGATCACGCGGTAGGGACGGTGCACCGCATCCTCCTGAAGCACATGGATGATACCCGAGAGTAGCAGAACAAACGAGGTGGAGAGCAGGACCTTGCGGGTGAGGATCCCCTGCTCCAAAAAGCGTCTCCAGCGCAACGACAGCACCACCAAAACAAGCGGAACCAGATACGCGGCAATACCGAACAGACCGCAGAGGAAATCGGCGATCCAGTTGCCGAATGCGCCTGCGTTCTGACCCATTCCGACCAGGTCGCGCAAAACAAAGCTGATCGCGGCGAACAGCGCAACCCAGAACATCACGTAGGGCACGACCTGATGCACGGCGCGGTCGGGATCGCTCTCGCGCCTGACGGTGTGGCTGCCGCGACGGGGCGCATCGCGGTGGGACTTTTTGCTCTCGGTGCGGTTCTCTTGCGTGCGACCGTCCTCGCGCATACGGCGGGGGGCACGGTCAAGCTCGCGGTCGCCCTCACGGTCGTGATCCCACGAACGGCGGTCGCGGTCGTAATCACGGTCATCACGGCTGTCGTAATCGCGTGAACGAAGCTCTCGACTATAGCCGCGCTCCTCGCGGCCGTAATCGCGCACACGGCGGTCGCGGTCGTAATCGCGCTCGTCGCGACGGTCGTAATCGCGGTCATCGCGACGGTCGTAGTCGCGCTCGCGGCGGTCATACACATCGTCGCGTGCGCCGCGCGCCATATCCTCAGCCTCGTCAAACGCGCGGATGCGCTCCTTCTCCGAGCGCTCGCGGTTGCCGTAAATTCTGGTACCGCTGCGCCGCGTGACGCGATCGTCCGCGCGGCGGTCTCTTCTGTCTTCCCGCATTTTTCCGTCCTTTCCGAAAAATCCCGTGCTTCGCACACCGTATGGCGCGCAACGGGGCGTAATATACTACCTATACAGATACGAATATACTATTCACCTATTTTATAGTATAACACCGAATATTTCGCATTACAAGAACAAATTTTAAGATGTTGAAGGACTTGTGATTGGGAGAAAATGATGAAACGCTCTTTTTTAATAAGCCTGCCGATCCTTTTGATCGGCTTTGGTGCAGGATTTCTCAACGGACTGCTGGGTGCGGGCGGCGGCATTTTGATCGTATACGGTCTGCAATACGTGCTGGGCAAGGAGCGTGTCGAGCCGCACGCCGTTTTTGCCAGCGCGATTGCCGTGATGCTCCCCCTCTCGGCGCTCTCCGCCCTGCAATACCTGCGCAAGGGACACCTGGATTCTGCGTCGGTGGGACTTCTTGCTCTGCCCGCTATCGCGGGCGGCGTGATCGGCGCACTGCTGCTGCGCCGTCTCTCGCCGCGTGCCCTCTCGCGCCTGTTTGCCGCCGTGGTTCTGGTCTCGGGCCTGGTGCTGGTGATCTGACATGTGGCTGACGGTACTGATCGCGTTTCTGGTCGCGATCCTCTCGGGGCTCGGCGTGGGGAGCGCGGGGCTTTTGGTGATCTTTCTCACGCTCGTGGAGCAGCTGCCCCAGCTCACGGCGCAGGGGCTCAATCTTGTATTTTTCCTGTTCTCCTCGGGTGCGGCGCTCACGGTGCACCTGTTGCGCACACCGCTTTTGTTCGGGTGCATCGTGCTCCTGCTGCCCGGGGGGCTTTTGGGCAGCTTTCTCGGTACGTCCCTGGCCCATTTGCTCCCCGAGGTCCTTTTGCGGCGGCTGTTCGGGCTTCTGCTGATCGCATCGGGCGCGGCGGGCCTCTTGCGTACGCGCGTGAAATAAAGCAAAAAATAAGTTTTTTTCAAAAAAGCCTTTACAAAAGGGGAAAAGTATGGTATAATACACCCCGCATGACGCTTTCTCGGTCGCAGGATCTACCGCTGTTGCGGGCTTCACCAACCTGCCGCTGGGGTTGCGCATAGTAAAAGGAAAGGTGAAACTACCATGCTCAAAGACGAAAAGCAAGCCATTATCGCGCAGTACGCCACCCATGAGGGTGACACCGGCTCTCCCGAGGTTCAGATCGCGATCCTTACCCATCGCATCAACTCGCTGACCGAGCACCTCAAGGCGAACCACAAGGACCACCACAGCCGCCGCGGCATGCTGAAGATGGTCGGCCACAGAAGAAACCTTCTTGGCTACCTGCAGAAGATCGATATCGAGCGTTACCGCGCGATCATCGAGAAGCTGAACCTGCGCAAGTAAGGCAAATGGGAGCAGGAGCGGAGATCCTTCGCTCCTTGCTCCCATCGCTTTTACCCCCAAAACCGAAATTCTCCTGCAAGGTTAGCAGTTAAATATGCGCATGTGCCCGTCAGGTGCGTGTACTTAATTGTTATCCGAAGCAGGCGAAAATAAAATTTCAGGAGGGACTATCATGTCCGCAAATGCTATCAGCACCCCCATGGAGTTCAAGAACTACAAGGTGTTCCGCTACACTCTGGCAGGTCGCCCGCTGGTCGTTGAGACCGGTAAGCTCGCAGGCCTTGCGAACGGCTCGTGCCTTGTTCGCTATGGCGAGACCGCCATTCTTTGCTGCGCCACCGCATCGGTTCGTCCGCGTGACGGCATCGACTTTTTGCCGCTGTCGGTCGACTTTGAGGAGCGTATGTACGCCGCAGGCAAGATCCCCGGTGGCTACCTCAAGCGTGAGGGTAAGCCCTCGGAGAAGGCTGTGCTCACCGCCCGTGTGATCGACCGCCCCATCCGTCCCCTGTTCCCCAAGGATCTGCGCAACGACGTGGCGCTGTCGCTGACCGTGATGTCGGTCGACCCCGACTGCTCGCCCGAGATCACTGCAATGATCGGTGCATCCATCGCACTCTCGATCTCCGATATTCCGTGGAACGGCCCGATCGGCGGCGCGCTTGTGGGCCTGGTTGACGGCAAGCTTGTCATCAACCCCAACGCCGAGCAGGCAAAGAAGAGCGACCTGCAGCTGACGGTCGCCGCTTCGGCAGAGAAGGTCGTTATGATCGAGGCAGGCGCGAACGAGGTCGACGACCAGACCATGTACGACGCCATTATGCTCGCACACCGCGAGATCAAGGATCTGTTGGTGTTTGTCAACGCCATCATCGACGAGATCGGCAAGCCCAAGTTTGAGTACCCCTCTTGCGAGCTGGATCACGACATGTTCGACGAGATCTTTGCCTTTGCCGAGGCCGATCTGAAGGTGGCACTCGATACCGATGACAAGAACGTGCGCGACGCACGCGTGGCTCCTATCTACGACGCCATCGTGGAGAAGTTCTCCGAGAAGTACGAGGGCCTTGCAGGTCAGATGGACGAGCTGCTTTACAAGATGCAAAAGAAGATCGTGCGCGCCTGGCTGCTCAACGACAAGAAGCGCGTGGACGGCCGCCGCATGGATCAGATCCGTCCCTTGGGTGCCGAGGTGGGCCTCCTGCCCCGCACCCACGGCTCGGGCCTGTTCACCCGCGGTCAGACCCAGGTCATGACCGTTGCCACGCTCGGTACGCTCGGCGAGGCACAGATGCTGGACGGCATCGACAGCGAGACCAGCAAGCGCTATATGCACCACTACAACATGCCCGGCTTCTCTACGGGTGAGGCAAAGTCCTCCCGCAGCCCCGGCCGCCGCGAGATCGGCCACGGCGCACTTGCCGAGCGCTCGCTCGTTCCCGTGCTCCCCTCGGAGGAGGAGTTCCCCTACGCCATCCGCCTTGTTTCCGACGTCGTGTCCTCGAACGGCTCGACCTCGCAGGGCTCGGTCTGCGGCTCGACGCTGGCACTCATGGACGCAGGCGTGCCGATCAAGGCTCCCGTTGCGGGCATCTCCTGCGGTCTGATCACCGCAGAGGACGGCAGCTGGGACGTCATGATGGACATTCAGGGTCTGGAGGACTTCTACGGCGATATGGACTTTAAGGTTGCGGGCACGCACAAGGGCATCACCTCGATCCAGATGGACCTGAAGGTCGACGGCCTGACGCCCGAGATCATCAAGGCCGCGCTGGAGATGACCCACAAGGGCCGCGACTATATCATCGACGAGGTCATCCTCAAGGCGATCGACGCACCCCGTGCAGAGGTCTCCAAGTATGCTCCCAAGATGACCACCATGAAGATCGACCCCGACAAGATCCGCGAGGTCATCGGTAAGGGTGGCTCGGTGATCCAGAAGATCGTGGCCGAGTCGGGCGCGAAGGTCGACATTGAGGACGACGGCACCATCCGCATCGCCGCCGTCAACGGTGAGAGCGCTGCCATCGCCAAGGCCGCCATCGACGCCATCGTCTTTGAGCCCGTGGTCGGCACCGTTTACACGGGCACCGTCACCGGCATCAAGGAGTTCGGCGCATTCGTCGAGTATGCCCCCGGCAAGGAGGGCATGGTGCACATCTCCAAGATCGCCAAGACCCGCATCGACAAGGTTGAGGACGTCCTCAAGCTCGGCGACGTGGTCAAGGTCAAGTACATGGGCCTGGACAAGAAGGGCCGCATGGACTTCTCGATCAAGGACGCACTGGACTGATTTGTTCAAATTATAAAGAAAAGAGACCCCCTTTTGCAAAAGGGGTCTCTTTTCTCTTGTTTTCGCCAATGCGAAAACAATTCACTTATCTCTACCCAAAACCTTGGTGGATTTTTTCAGGCAACGCACAAACTACGGTGTCAGTGTAAAATCGCGTTGCGCGCCCTTGTCTTCCCTGCGAGGCCATATGTGCTTCATCGCAAGATCCAAACGGCAGGCCGTTTGCCCTTCGGGTTTCGATTGCGCCCGCCCACTGTCATCCTGAGCGAAGTCGAACCGTGGCATTCGCCACGGCGCGCAAGCGGGATCTCGTGGGCGGGCTCCACTCAAGATGACACGCGATGAGAGCAGATAAAGGCGTTTGCCCATAGCAAAGACACCCCCTGCCGCGATGCGGCAGGGGGGTCGCGCGTTTAACCACGCTTCCAGTAATAGAAGCGGTAAGTGTCTGTCAACAAATCCGCATTATCACCTGGATTGCTCACGTCTACGCTCGTGCCTGACGTGGCCGTAGATGAGGTCGATCTCCACCAACCCTCGGTGTTTGCAAAGGTTACGCTCGTCAGCCCCGTGCAGTCGTAGAACGCACACCAACCGATGCTTGTGACACTCGAAGGGATGACAATGCTCGTGAGGCCCGTGCAACCCGAGAATGCAGAAGATTCGATGCTCGTGACACTGCCGTTTGTGGGAATTACGCTGTTTTTACAACCTGTAAGCAAGGTCCTGCTTGCAGTTTCGATCAAGCAATTTCCCTCGCTGTGATAAACGGTATTCCCATTCTCCACCGTGATCCTCGCAAGGCTCGAGCAGCCTAAGAACGCTTCCGAGTCGATTCTCGTCACACTCGACGGAATCGTGATGCTCGCAAGCCCCGTGCAGTCCCCAAATGCTTCCTCGCCAATACTCGTGACACTCGACGGAATCGTGATGCCCGTCAGCCTCTCGCAATCTTCGAACACACCCACGCCGATGCTCGTGACGCTCGACGGAATCGTGATACTTGTGAGCCCCGTGCAGTAGCAAAACGCATAATCGCCAATACTCGTGATGCTCGACGGAATCGTGATGCTCGTCAGACTCTCGCACTCTTCGAATGCTCCCTCGCCGATGCTCATGATACTCGATGGAATTGTAATACTAGCAAGGCCCGTACAGTCCGCGAACGCATAATCACCGATGATGGTGACTGGTTTTCCGTTATACACGTTCGAAACCTGCACGTCTCCACTTGCCGTACCGATGCCCGTAACTTTGACATAAGAATCGTATTCTGTGTACTCCAATTTCGATTCATAGCCGCAACTTGTGCAAACGGCATTTCCCGACCAAGTGTGTGTATGTGGTGGTGTCTGATCACCGCCCGATGCTTCTCCCCCGTTCGGCGTTTGCACCGCAGGAGGTTCGGTCGATCCCTCGCTACACGCGCAGAAAATCGCCATACAAGCAAGCAAGAGCAGTAAACTTGTCAGCAGTTTTTTCATTTTTCTTTTTCCTCCTGAATGAAACGGGCGCACCCTTTTTTTTATATTATACTCAATCTTTGAGTATTTGTCAATACTCAAAATGTGAGTGATGTAAAATTTAGTCAGAAACAACGAAAAGGAGGACGCGCATGGACTATCGCACACGCCTGCGCCACGTGCGCGAGGATCGGGATCTGACACAAGCCGAGGTCGGCAAGATTTTGCAAAAATCACAGCAGGGCTACAATCATATCGAGGCAGGCCGTGCGGAGCTGAAGATCGACGATCTGATCAAGCTATGCAAATTTTATAATCTTTCGGCGGATTATCTCATCGGGATCTCCAATCAACAGGGGACCTATCATGGCAAATAAAAACCACGGCATCCAATGCCGTGGTTTTTCCTTTTTTTCATTGTAATTATATATATAATGCACGAAAAACTAATGATAGAAAACAAAAAGAGGTGAAACGGTATGCAAAAGCCGCGCGTTGCGGACAAAATCCTGCTATCGCTCGTGGCAGGTCTTTTGGTGCTTGGCGGTGTGTCGCTGGCGCTGTTCCCCGCGCCGCGCTATTCCGAGACCGAGAACCGCTATCTGGCGGCATTCCCGACGGTGGACCGCGCCGCGCTGACCGAAGGGACGCTGGGCGCGTCGCTGGACACCTACTGTACCGAGCGTTTGCCGCTTCGCGGCACTCTGCGCTCCGCGCGTGCGCTTTATCACCTCGCGCTGGGCGAGCGCGAGGTGCACGGCGTGATCCGCGCGCGTGACGGGAGCCTGATCCGCCGCATGACGGTCAATGAAACAGCCTATACGCAAAATCTCACGGCGCTCACGCGACTTGCGCGCGAGGCCGAGGCAGCAGAGCTGCCCTTCACCGTGGCCGTGGCGCCGCAGCGCATCGACGTGCGCGCCGACCTGCTCCCTGGGCTCTACCGTATGACGCGCGAGCAGACCGTGTGGCAGCAGCTGAACGCGGCATATCCCGAGGCTGTCACGTTTTTGGATGCCAAAAGCGAGGATTACTGGTTCCGCACCGACCACCATTGGACGGCAGACGGGGCGTTTTTCGCCTACGAGCAGTTGGGCGCGGCACTCGGCTACACGCCGCTGTCCAAATCCGAATTTGCGCGTGTGACGGTGAGCGAGGCGTTTTGGGGCACCTCGGATGCCGCGGCAGGCATCCCCCGCACCGCGCCCGACGTGCTCACACTGCTCACGCGCGCGGACGACGGCGGATTTCATGCTGTTGCCGACGGAAAGCCGCTGCCGTTTGCGGGCTTTTACGACGAGAGCAAATTGAATATGCGCGACAAATACGCGGTATTCTTAGGCGGAAACTACGGCATGCTAAAAATCGAGCAGGGCGAGGACGACACGCGCCCTGCCCTGCTCCTGTTAAAGGATAGCTTTGCCAACTCGGTGATCCCGTTTCTTGCGCGCCACTACCGCATCGTGGCGGTGGACACGCGCTACTATCGCGGCGATCTCACCCTGCTTGCCGCCGAATGTGACGCCGTACTGGCGCTGTACGGCATGCAAACGCTCACCGAATCGGCACTCTTTTCACGCGCACACCTCGCGCCTTAACCCTCAAAGCCCACCATCAGTCCGCCCTCCTCGGCGTAATAGCTGCAAAGCGCGGTGGTGGGAATGATCGCAATATCGGCGCTTGCGTAACGCTCACGCACCGTATCGGCAAATGCTTGCGCCGCCGTGGGATTGTTACAGTGCGCGATGCGCAGCTTGCCGCCAAGGTAGCCGCCCCTCTCCATCTCGCGGTACAGTGCCTCCAGCATTTTATGTTCGCCGCGCGGCTTGCACAGCGTTTGCAGCGTGCCCTGCTCGGACGCAACGCCCACCACGCGGATACCAAGCAGCCCTGCCACCCTTGCCACCACGGGGCTGACGCGGCCGTTGCGTGCAAGATTGGTGAGTGATTCGAGCGCGAACAGCAGGTGCGTGTGCCGCTGATATTCCTTCACGCTCGCCTCCAGCTCCTCAAAGGACCTGCCTGCAAGAATTCCGTCACGCAGATGCTCGATGAGCAGTTGCATCTCGGGGCCCGTGGAAAGCGAATCCACCACGCAGATCCTGCGCGCGGGCGCGGCGGCAAGCGCATCCTCGCGTGCCTTGCAGGCGGCATCATAGCTGCCCGAAAGGCCGCTTGTGATGGTAACGGCAAACACGCACTCCGCATCGCCGAACGCCTCCTGCCACTCGAAGGCATTGGGGCACGAGGTCTGCGTTCGTCCCTTGACGGTGCGCAGATCACGGATCATGGATGCCACGTCCAAGGCCGCGTTATCGACATACTCCCGCGCCTGTGTAATGATCTTTAAGGGAACGGTAGCGTAAGAAGCATCGCTCACCGAAAGCAGATTGGATGAAGAATCCGAAACGATACGAACATTCATAAAAAGCCTTCCTTCTTACAAAATCAAGCATGTTTGTTATATTATAACACGACACATTGTGTTTGTCAATATCTCTTTTTGTGGTTTTGAAAACTATTTTGTCGGAAAAGAAAAGAACGGGCAACATTTTTTGTTGCCCGTTCTTTACATAAACAAGCTTAATCCTCGTCCACGTCGACGGGGAAGAAGACATTGCGGCCAACCTCAACCCCTGCGGCAGGGCGCGCGGTGAGCCCTGTGTTGCAGTTGGCAAAGGCATAGTCTCCGATCGACTCCAGCGTCTGGGGGAAGGTGACGTTTGCCAGTGCGGCACATCCGTTAAAGGCGTGCGCGCCGATGCTCTCCAGCCCGTTGCTCCAGGTGATATCGTCCAATACCGAGCAGCCCATGAAGGCCTGCGCGGGGATCGCCTTGATACCTGCGGGAAGCGACGCCGTCTTGAGCGCGGAGCAGTTGTAGAAAACGGCCAGGCCGATCTCGGTCACGCCTGCAGGCACGCTCACGGCAGTGAGGCCGCTTTCTGCGAAGGCGGCGGTGCCGATCTTAACAAGCGAGTCAGGCAGTATGATCGCCTTCAGCGCACTGCAGCCTGCAAAGGCAAAGCTGCCGATCTCGGTCACGCCTGCGGGCACCGTGATCCCGGAAATATTGGTCTTGCTGCGGAAGGCCTCATCGGCGATCTGCGTGACGGGCAGCTCAATATCGGCATCGCCCTCCTCACTCTTGATCTTAATGACCGCGGGGATGGAGACGGCATGCGGTGTTACGGCGCCCGTAAAGCCCGTAATTCTGGCCTCGTCGCCATTGACGCGCTCGTAGGAAAACCCATCGCTGTTGTTTGCGTCGGGCTTGTAATAATTGTCGGTTACGGCGACCGCCATGTTGTTGCCGTCGTCCTCGCCCTCGCCCTCTTCGTCGGAGCAAGCCACCAGGGTGAATACCAACATCAACAGCGCCAGCAAAAGAGCCAAAATTCTTTTCATTGTAATTCCTCCATCGAGAGACCTTGCGCACACGGGCGCGCGTGTATTCTCAATTATTATACCGCAAGTTTTGTGTTCTGTCAAGGCTTCGGTCGCGCTGCACATAATTTTTCTCTGTTTTGCCCAAATTCCGCCGAGATCCGTGCGCGCGGCGACATCCTTTGCTTGACAAGCCTCTTTGCATTTTGCTATAATTGAGGTAATGCAAGCGAAAGGGGGCGTGCACATGACAAACGCCGACATCAAAACGCTAAGGGGCGTAGGCCCTGCCAAGGCCGCGGCATACGCCAAGCTCGGCATCCGCACCCTCTCCGATCTGCTCTATCATTTTCCGCGCGCCTATGAGAATCGCGGCGACGTGCAGCTGCTCTGTGACGCGCCAAGCGATCGCCGCACCGCGCTGATCCTGACGGTCGGCACACAGCCGCGCAGTGTACGCGTGCGCGGGCGGATGTCTCTGCTCAAATTCCGCGCCTTTGACGAGAGTGGCGTGTGCGAGATCACCTATTTCAATCAGGATTATCTGAAAAACCGCTTTGTGCTCGGTTCCTCGTTCCGTTTCTGGGGTAAAGTACAGAAAAAGGGCAAAAATTACACGCTGACCTCCCCCGAATCCGAGCCGATCAGCGCCGATGCGGTGTTGCCCGATCTCCTACCTGTTTATCGCCTCTCCGAGGGCCTCTCGCCCCGACAGGTGAGCGAAAACGTGGCGGCCGTGATGGGCATGACCGCCCTTTTGGATGACCCGTTGCCCGACGAGATCCGCACGGCGCAGCGTCTTGCGACCCTCGGCTTTGCCCTGCGCAACATTCATAACCCTACGGACTATGTGTCATTGGCGGCCGCCAAAAAGCGGCTGATCTTTGATGAATTCTTTGTCTTTGCGCTGGGGCTGGCGCTGACCAAGCACAAAACCCATCATACGGGTGCACCCGTTTGCACAAACAATGACATTTCTCCCCTGCTCTCTCAGCTCCCTTATACCCTCACGGGCGCACAGTCGCGCGTCATTGCGGAGATCTGCCGCGACATGGCAAGCGACACGCCGATGAGCCGCATCGTGGTGGGGGACGTTGGCTGTGGCAAGACGGTCTGCGCCGCCGCCGCGATCACGGTGGCGGTGCAAAGCGGCCGCCAGGCCGCGCTGATGGCCCCCACCGAGATCCTTGCGCGCCAGCACTACAACGATCTTGCGCCCCTGTTTGAAAAAATGGGCATCCGCTGTGCGCTTCTCGTGGGTGCCACCACGGCGGCGCAGAAGCAAAAGCTCCGCGCCGCACTCGCGAGCGAGGACAAGAGCAAGCGCTTGCAGGTGGTGATCGGCACACAGGCACTGCTCTCGGACGGGGTGGAATTTGCCGCCCCGGGTCTGATCGTCACCGACGAGCAGCACCGCTTTGGCGTGCGCCAGCGCGCCGTTCTATCCGAGAAAAACGCGCACGCACACATGCTGGTGATGAGCGCCACGCCCATCCCGCGCTCGCTTGCGCTCGCGCTGTACGGCGACCTCGATCTCTCGCGCATCGACGAAATGCCCCAAGGCCGTCAGCGCGTGGAAACCTTTGTGGTGGACGAGGGCTACCGTGCGCGGCTGGATGCCTTTATCGACAGTCTCACCGCCGAGGGCGGTCAGGTGTACGTGGTCTGCCCCGCCGTGGAAGAGCGCGACGCCGAGGACGACGAGGTATTGCTTGGCGAGATCGGCGAGGACGCCGTGGATGACCGACCACCCCTCAAGGCCGCCGTGCAGGTGGCCGAGGAGCTGCAAGCACGCCATCCGCACCTCACCGTTGCACACGTGCACGGCAAAATGAAAAGCCGCGAAAAGGATACCGTTATGCGCGCTTTTGCCGCAGGCGAGATCCAGGTGCTGGTCTCCACCACGGTCATTGAGGTGGGTGTGAACGTGCCCAACGCGTGCCTGATGGTGGTCGAGGATGCCGACCGCTTCGGCCTCTCGCAATTGCATCAGCTCCGCGGCCGCGTGGGGCGCGGCAACCGCAAATCCTATTGCGTTCTGGTCTCCGAGACCGACCGTTCGGGTGACTCCAATGCCGCCAAACGCCTTTCGGTCATGAAAAGCACCTACGACGGCTTCGCGATTGCCGAGCGCGATCTTGCGTTGCGCGGCCCGGGCGACTTTATCTCAGGCACGGACGCCGACTCGATCCGCCAAAGCGGCGGCGTGCGCTTCCGCTTAGCGGCGCTGTGCGACGACACGGGGCTGATGACCGCCGCCTTTACCGAGGCGCGGGCCCTCATTGAGCGCGACGCAGAACTGGCGGCACACCCCGCCCTGCGCGACACCGTGCACCGCATGTTCACGCTGGATGCCGATACCATCAGTTAAGCAAAAAAGCACCGCTTTGCGGTGCTTTTTTGATCCCGTTCGGGGGAAAATTGTCGATTGCCATGCCCCCTATGGACCGAGATCCATAGGGGGATGGGGTTGCTCATTCGCTTTTGCTACTCACAACTCAGGGAGCAGGAGTGGGATCCACGTAATCAACCAAAGCGGAAATCGCCTGATTCTTAACAGTGTTGGCCGCCTGCACGGTCACTGCGCGATCCAACTGATAGTTGTAGCGCTCGTAAGCGGTCATCAGCTCTGCCTTAACACCCTCATCAGTCAAGGTTGTATAGTGCTCGGCAAACGCCTTGCTATATGCACCCTTTGCCTCAGCCTTGGCAAGAGCAAGCTCCTCTGCCTCGGTAACGCCGCACAGATCGCAGGTGAGAATCTCACAACCGTACTCGGTCGTGTACTCAGCGATCAATGCGCGAATCGAAGCCGCTGCATCAATCACAGACTGTGCATTTGCAAAGGTTGCATCCTCAAGGGCTGCAATCGCATCCTTGATCGCCTGTGCATCCGCCTCTGCCTGCGTCAGCTTAGACTCATATTCAGCCTTCTTTGTGGCGAAGGTGTTGTAAAGGGCAACCTCGCCGTTCAGCTGGCTAACCTCATCGATGCTGTTTGCATAGTAGGTATTGACGTATGCAAGATATCTCGCGTTCACGGTTGCGAACTCGACGGAATGGATGTTCCACTCTGCAATAAGCGCCTCCATCTCAGCCTTCAGAGCATCCCATTCAGCATTTGCTGCCTCCAGGTTCTCGGTTGCCGTAGCGTAGGCTGCCACCAATGTGTCATAGTTGGCCGTGGTGACAAACTCGTAGCAATTCTCTACATCAGAGAGGATGTGGATAGCCTGAATAGCCTCGATTGCTGCACGGACATCCTCTGCAGCAGCGGTGTTTACGTCGATGCCAAGGTGCGTCTGTGCCCAGCTTGCAAATGCATCCCATGCAGCCTTGACGGTTGCATAGTACTTGACGTCAAGCAGCTTGCTCGAATCCAAGGACTCGATCGCACCGTTGATAGCCACAGACTCGCTCTGTGCGTTCTGTGCCTTCTGGTTGTAAGCAGTGACACACTTCGTCCAGTTCTGGCTCAGGGTCTTGAGATTTGCAGGAACCTCCACGCCGTCCACGATCAGCACCAAATCCAAGTTGATATCCTCAACGCCCATCAGGATCAGATCGGTAAAGTAGTTCTCAAGCTCCAGGATCTTATTGCCGTCCGCCAGCCCCCAAGCCGTGCCGTTCATCGCCTGATCAACCAGCACGTAGATCTCAGCAACCTTTGCGGTCAGCTCCTTGTATTCCTCATAGAGCTCGTCACACAGTGCAACTGCGTTGGCAACGAATTCGTTGTAGTTTGCATCACCCTTTGCGATGCTGTAGTTGGTGCAGATATCGGCAAGGCCCTTATCATACACATCCTTAATGGTGTTGTAATCGGTAAAGGCAACATTGCCCTTCATTGCATTCATCTGCACGACGATCGCATCGACCTCGGCCTTTGCGGCAGCAAGCTCATCCACGCGAGCCTCAACAGCCTCGAATGCGGCCAGCAGATCTGCGCCGATCATCGTCTCGTAGTTAGCATCGGCGGCAATGTAGCCGTCAACACCCTCGATCGCCGCCTTCAGTGCGTCCAGCTGAGCGCGGTAGCCCTCTGCAGTTGCGGTGTCGGTGTAGAGCACCAGAGGCTTGCCGCAGAGTGCCTCGATGTTGGCCTTCAGATCGGCAACGCCGTTGTTCTTATAAATTTCGTCCATAGCCTTGGCATAGGCAATGGTTCTCTCCAGCTTTGCGTAGTCGTCGCCGTAGATCTTGGTCATGTTCGCGTCATCGATCTCGTAGGTGCCCTTCCAAGCATCGACGTCGGCCTTGTTCTGCTCCAGAACAGCCAGGTCGCTCCAAAGAACGCTGTCGGTTGCAAAGCTCAGAGCCTTGTCATTGACCGCGACCTTGTTCGCAACGGCCTCTACCAGCCGGTCATAACGAGCGCGGTAGCCGTCCAGAGTTGCGGAATTGGTAACCAGTCCCTCTGCCGTGATATCCTCAGCATACAGAGCGTTGTAAACATCGTTTGCGAAATAAGTAGTCTTGTAGGTAGCGAAGGATGCCTCTGCCGCCACGATTGCTGCCTCGCTGTCCTCATATACAATGGGAGTGACAATTGCGGTGATCTCATCGATCACAGCCTGAGCTGCGTTGGTGGCATCCACCAGATTCTGCTGTGCCGCAACGATCGCATCGTAGCGTGCCTGCAGTTCGGTGGGGATCTCGGTAGTGATCTTTGCATAAATGCCATTCAACTGATCCAGGCAAGCAGCATCTGCCGTGACCGAACGGTTGGTCTCGATCTCGGTGATCACCTTCTCCAGGCTCTCCAGCAGAGTGGGCATCTCGGCAACGATCTTATCCAACTCTGCAAAATAACCCTTGATCTGCTCCACGGACAGTGCACGGCCCAGGAAGAAGCGCAGGTCGGCAACAGCCTTTTCAAACTCAGCATAGTCGCCGTCTGCGTAGTTCTCTTTCTTCACCTCTGCCGCCTTTGCATCAAAATCAGCAAGAGAGAAGCCGGGCTCGCCGCCCTCAGCACCCTGCAGCGTCCACGTTGCTTTGTTGTAATTGTCGGCAAAATCTTCTGCCTTCAGCTGGGCCAACGCCTTCTCGGCATTTTCTACCGCGGTCTTCAGGTCTGCGATATCTGCACTATTGGCGCTTACATTAACCGAAAGGGTATTGAACTGGGTGGTCAGACCCGTGATCTTCTCCTCAAGCGCGGTCTTCAGGCCATCTGCATAGGCCTTGCAGGTGTTGATCGCCTCGGTCACCTCAGTCTTGGTTGCAAGGGTTGCAACCGTGCTCTGCAGTGCGTTGATCGCATTGTCAACCTCGGTCTTGTTGGCCTTGGTAGCCAGCGCAGTGCTGAGAGACTCAAGTGCCTCTGCCATCTCGGTCTTGAAGGCCGCATCGGCAGCGGTGTTGGCCTCGATCATGCCCTTGAGCTCGGTCTCCACAGCAGAGACGGCACTCTCAATCGTGCTCTTAAGCTCATTGGTGGCACTCTCAAGCGCGGTGATCTTGCCGTTCAGCTCGGTCTTGGCAGCCTCGATTGCCTGCTGAAGAGCAGCCTTGTCAGCCGCATCGGCAGTACCATTCGCCTCGATCAGATCCTTGAGCTCGTTTGCAGTGCTCTCCAGTGCGGTGATCTTGCCGTTCAGCTCGGTCTTGGCAGTTGCGATCGCCTGCTCCAGTGCAGCCTTGGTCGCAGCATCGGCAGTGCCGTTTGCCTTGATCGAATCCTCCAGTGCCGACAGCGCGTTTGCAACCTCGCCATCGAGCTGTGCCTTCAGCGCGTCGATCCGATCGCTCAGCTGCTTCTTTGCCTGTGCGTCTGCATCGGCGTTTGCGGCGATCAATTTCTCCAGCGCCTCGATTTCAGCGGCAACGTTGGCAATACTCTCTTTTGCATCAATTGCCGCTTGCAGCTCTTCGATTTTGCTGTTAAACTCATTCTTGGTGGTAGCCGCCTCTGCAAGAGCCTTGATCTGTGCATCTGCCTGCTCAAGTGCCGCCTTTACGGTGGCGTCAGCAGTAGCGTTTGCGGCGATCAGAGCCTCCAGATCAGCCTTTGCCTGCGTCAGTGCCTCGCTCGTCGCAGCAGCATCGGCGGTGCCCTTAACGCCCTCCAGCTTTGTGATAACCTCCTCCAGCTTTGCAGCGGTTGCAGCGCCGTCTGCGGTTACCTTGATCGTGTCAACCAGCTCGCGCAGCTTTGCTACGGTCGCCTTGCTCTCAGCGCTTTCGCTGATTTCGTCAATTTTGGTGGCGTTGTCATCAGCCTTCTTTTGGATTTCCTCTAACTGCCCTTTTAGAGCGGCGATTTCCTCATCCTCGCCGCAGCCTGCCAGCACAGAAAGAACCAAAACAAGACACAGAACCAATAGCAACGCTCTCATCCATGTCGCTTTGTGTTTCATTGCTTTTCCTTCCTTATTTAATGATTAAATATGTTGTTGTATATGCCTCCGATTGTAATACCAACCCGAACAATGCAAATCGGCCCATTGCTCGAACTCCCTTTACACCCCCCGTCTCAAAGTTGGAGTTTTCAGACACATACAGCAAGAATATTCACTCCAGTTGGTTTGATTATAGCACAACTTTTTCGGTTTGTCAAGCATTATTTATCATTGTTGATAAATATTTCTTTTGCATTATCGGTTACTATTATTATAGAGACAAAAAAGAAAGGATGAAATTATGATTTTGAACATTGCAGACAGAATCAAATACCTTCGCGACAAAGCAGATCTGACACAAACCGATCTCGCACGCGCGCTCGGTATCTCGCGCAGCGCCGTAAATTCCTGGGAGATGTCTCTTTCCACCCCTTCGCTTTCCAACATTGTGGAAATGACAAAGATCTTTCACATCAATGCGGATTATTTATTGGGGGCAAACGACAAAATTTTTGCTGACATTACCGAATTGAGCAACGAGGAACGGGAAATCGTCTTGCGCTTGATCGAATGCTTAAAAAAGAAATAAAAAAACGGATTTTGCCATACGTGGCAAAATCCGTTTTTCATTTAGCAAGTTTTCGACAGGAACGCGCGGGTCTTTTCGCTCTTGGGGCGGTCAAAGACCTCCTCAGGTGTGCCCTCCTCCTCGATCACGCCGTCCGCCATGAAGATCACGCAATCCGATACGTGGCGCGCAAACTCCATCTCGTGCGTGACGATGATCATGGTACGCTCCGAGTCCTTGAGCGATCGGATCACCTTCAGCACCTCACCCGTGAGCTCGGGGTCGAGCGCCGAGGTCGGCTCGTCAAAGCACAGGATGTCGGGCTCGAGCATGAGCGCCCGTGCAATGGCCACGCGCTGCTGCTGACCGCCCGAGAGCTCACACGGGTAGGCGTTCGCCTTATCGGTGAGTCCCACGGTCTCCAGAAGCTTTTGCGCGCGTGCAGCGATCTGCTCTGCCGTTTCGCGGGGCCCCTCAGTGCTCTTGCGCTTGGCACGCAGCTTGGGGGCAAGCATCAGGTTGCCCAGCACGCTGTACTGCGGAAAGAGATTGAACTGCTGGAATACCAAGCCAAAGGAAAGCTGCGCCTCGGCGGAAACCACGGGCTTTTGCCCATCGACTGCGTGATACACGCTTTTTCCTCCCACCAGGATCTCGCCGCTATCCGCCTTTTCCAAAAAGTTCAGGCAACGTAGCAGCGTGGTCTTGCCACCGCCCGACGAGCCGATGATCGACAGCACCTCACCCTTGTTCAGTGCCAGATCCACACCCTTTAGCACCTCGTTGCTTCCAAAGCGCTTGCAAAGGTTCTTTACTTCAAGCATTTTCATTTTGCCCTTGCCCCCTTATGCCTTGAAATAATCCAGCTTCTTTTCCAACCAACGGAAGAAGACGGTGAGCAACGCCGTAAAGACCAGATAATACACAGCAGTATAGAACAGCGGCCAGAGAATACCGCCGTTTTTGATGTAGCGCTGTGCGAAATAGATCAGCTCGTAGTAGGTGATGATGCGCGCAAGCGAGGTATCCTTGACCAGCGTAATGATCTCATTGGACATCGGCGGAATGATGCGCTTGACCACCTGAAGCAATATCACCTTGAAGAAGGTCTCGCTCTTGGTCATGCCGAGCACCTGCCCTGCCTCATACTGTCCCTTGGTGATCGACTGTATGCCACCGCGATAGATCTCGGAAAAATAGCAGGCGTAGTTGACGGTAAAGGTGATGTAGGTGGCACTGTAAGCCGAAAAAATCGGTGTGCCGAACACGATGCCGGGGCCGTAATACACCACGATCAGCTGCAGCATCAGCGGCGTGCCGCGCACGACCCAAACGATCCCGCGCGTGAGCGCCGACAACGGCTTAAATTTTGCCATTGAGCCAAACGCAATGATCAACCCCAACGGCAACGCTAAGGCGAGGGTCACACCAAAGATCTTCAGTGTTTCACCAAAGCCCACGAGCAGGTCTAACGTAATACTCCAAAAATTCATATTTCCTCACAGCAACACAATGACACGGGGCGCCGTTGGGCACCCCGTGCTTACGTTTTTTCGATTTATTTCTTGATCAGCGCCTTGGCCAGCGTCAGATCCACGATCGCGGCATCGGACGTACCCGACAGGACCTCAAGGATCGCATCGGTCTGTCCCGTCACAGCCTTCAGACCGCCCGCCAAGGTCGCATTCTCCTTGATCACGGTCTCACCCGCGGAGCCACCCTCGGCCGCCAGCTTCTTGCCTGCCAGGCTTGCCAGATCCTTGTAGGTGTCGGCCATATCCTTCTTGATAACGGCCACCTGCGTGTTGTACATGTAGGGCTGCGTGCAATCAGCCGCATTCTCGATCGCCTCGGTGATGGTCATGCCGTTCCAGATGCAGTCGATGGTCTTGCCCTCAAGCTCGAGCAGCTTGTTATCCCAGTCGATCTCGCGGAACTCGGCCGTAACGCCCAGCTTCTCACAAACAAGACGTGCGTAATCGGCGTCAAAGCCGACCCATTCGCCGTTTTCCTGATAGTCCATGGGCTTGTAGTCGGTGATACCGATCACCAGCTTGCCCTTTGCCTTGATCTCGGCAAAATCGGTGGAGCCGGAGCAAGCGTCGGCCTTGGGCGTGTACTCATCCTTGCCCACAGCACCAACACCGTACTTCTCAGAAAGCTCTGCCAGCTTGCCGTCCTTGATCAGCTCCAGGGTGATGTCCTCTACCTTGCGCGTGAGGTCCGAGCCGCTGCGGAAGGCGATGCCGAAATACTCGCGCTCCAGGCCAAGATCGACGTAGGTCAGATCCTTATAGGGGTCCTTCGAGCAGGAAGCGAAGGAAACGGCGCAGCCGGCGATCATCAGCACGGCCAGCGCAAGCGTCAAAATTCTTTTCATGATTGTTGTCTCTCTTTCTGAAATGTAGTGCGCTTTATCACTTTACTTTAATAAAGCACGTATAGTATAGCACCCTTACGCGGCGCTTGTCAAGCCTTTTTTAGAAATTTCTATAAAAAACGAAAAATATATAGCAAATTTCCCAATACTATGATATACTGAATTTGATTTTTCAAGAAAGAGGCAACCCTTATGAGAAAAACAAAGATCGTATGCACCATCGGCCCCGCCAGCAACAATCGCGAGACCCTTGTCGCCATGTGCCGCGCGGGCATGAACGTGGCACGCTTAAACTTTTCGCACGGCACGCATGAGGATCATTTGCGCACCATCGAGCTGATCCGCTCGGTGCGCGAGGAGCTGCACGAGCCCATCGCCATTCTGCTGGATACCAAGGGGCCCGAATACCGCATCAAAACCTTTGAAAACGGCTTTGTATATCTGAGAGAGGGGGATGAATTTGCCTTCACCTCGAAGGATATTGTTGGCAACGAGCACGAGGTGTCGGTGAGCTATGCGGGGATGATCGGCGAGCTGAATATGGGGGATACGATCCTGCTCAACAACGGGCTTCTTTCCTTCCGTGTGATCCGCACCGAGCCCGAGCGCGTGGTTTGCCGCGTGGTCGAGGGGGGCGAGCTGCGCAACCGCAAGAGCATGAGCTTCCCCGGCAAGGTCCTGCAACAGACCTTCCTCTCGGAGCAGGATAAGGAGGATCTGCGCTTTGGCATTGCGCACGATGTGGACTACATCGCCTGCTCCTTCGTTTCCACCCGTCAGGACCTTTTGGACGTGCACGCGTTTTTGAAGGCAAACAACGGCGAGGGCATCGGTGTGATCGCTAAGATCGAAAACCAGTCGGGCGTGGACAACATTGAGGATATTTGCCGCGAATGTGAGGGCATCATGATCGGCCGCGGCGATATGGGCGTGGAGATCCCCTATGAGGAGCTGCCCGCCATTCAGAAAAAGCTGATCACCAAATGCCGCATGCTTGGCAAGCGCGTCATCACCGCCACCGAGATGCTGGAATCCATGATCTACAATCCCCGTCCCACGCGTGCCGAGATCTCGGACGTGGCCAACGCCGTGTACGACGGCACCAGCGCCGTGATGCTCTCGGGCGAGACCGCGGCAGGCAAGCACCCCGTTGAGGCCGTTGCCGTGATGGCCAAGATCGCCGAGCAGACCGAAAAAAACATTCATTATGAAAAGCGCTTCACCCGCACGGATTTTCAGATCCGCAACACGCTGGACGCGATCTCGCACGCCGCTTGCTGTATGGCGATCGACATCCACGCAAAGGCCATGGCCGTCTGCTCGCTCTCGGGCATGACCGCGCGCATGGTGTCGCGCTTCCGTTCTCCCGTGGATATTATCGGCATCACCACCGAGGAGCGCACCTGGCGCAAGCTGGCGCTTTCCTGGGGCGTGACCCCCGTGATCTGTGAGGCCTTCCCCTCGACCGAGGTGCTGTTCTATTCAGCCAAGCAGGTCGTGAGGCGCATGCTGGATCTGCAAGCGGGAGACCGCATCGTGGTGACGGGCGGCGTCACCAATGGGCAGTCGGGAAATACGAATTTGATCAAGGTTGAGGAGATCTAAATACAAAAAGCCACCCACACGGGTGGCTTTTTGTGCTTATCAGCGGTATTGCAGGGTATCCTCGCGCGTCTCCCGATCGACCTTTTTCAGATCGTCCTCGGTCTCCTTGACCAGGTATACGGGGCGGTGCTTGGCCTCGTGCAGGATTTTGGCGATGTATTCGCCAAGCACACCCATTCCAAAGAGGATCAACGCGCCGACAAAGAGCACGGCGATGAAAATGGGCGAGAGCTCCATAAATTCGTGAAAACGCGCGTCGGTTGCGGCAAAAACGATGTGTGCCGCCAGAACCCCCAATGCGCCCAGCATGCAAAGAAGCGACAGGAAGAAATTGATCTTCAGGGGTGCGGTCGAAAAGTCCTCGATCCCGTCAATGGCGTATTTGGATAGCTTGCGGAAGCTCCATTTGGTGCTTCCCGCCACGCGGTCGATATTGCGGTATTCCAGCCACTTGGTCCGAAAGCCGACCCAACCGAACAGGCCCTTGCTGAAGCGGTCAACCTCGCTCATCGAAAGAATGGCGTCGGTCATGCGGCGCGACATCAAGCGGTAATCGCGTGCGCCGTCCACAATATCGGCATCACTCATGCGATTGATGATCTTATAAAAGGCACGGGCAAAAAAGCTGCGCACACGGGATTCCCCCTCGCGCGTGGTGCGCCGACAGCCGACGCAGTCATAGCCCTCCTTCTTGATTCCGTGATACATCTCGCGCAACAGCTCGGGCGGATCTTGCAGATCAACGTCCATCAGCCCCACGAGATTCCCCGTGGCGGCTTTGAGGCCCGCATAGATCGCGCCCTCCTTGCCGAAATTGCGCGACAGCGAAATATAGCGCACCGATGCATCACGACGCGCCAGCGTGCGAAAGATCTCCAATGTACGGTCGGTGCTGCCGTCGTCCACAAAGATCAGCTCATACTCCACGGGCAAGGTGGAAATCACCCCGACAAAGGCATCGTAAAAAAGTTCAATGCAGGCCTCCTCGTTCTTGCAAGGCACCACAATAGAAATTTTATCCGACATATGCTCTCCTTTCAGTCATCCGTCCGACGGCTTCAACCGAAACCATTATACTAAAAAAGTCGTACGGTGTCAAGCAATTTTTGCTTCATAGCACGTCGCGCTGCACGATCCTCTTGTTTTTGGGTTTATACGGTATCTCCATTCACGGTCTTTGTTTTACACACTTGTGCTCCGTCCCTCTACCTTTGGCATACTCCCTCTCGATATAAGACGCAACAAAAGGGCATGCTCTGCAAACACGGTCGGCCCTTTCGTTTGCTTTTTTATCGCAGGAGTGGCTTTTTCTCTTGACAGATACGCATTTGCGTGATATAATAAATGCGTTTCGCGGCTCTGCCGCTTCAAAATGGGATGTCGCCAAGCGGTAAGGCACCAGACTTTGACTCTGGCATCCGTCGGTTCGAATCCGGCCATCCCAGCCAAAAAAGGGCACCACTCATGGGGTGCCCTTTTTTGAATTTATAAGTCCAGATCCTTTAATAATTTTGCAACGCGTTCCTTCCTGTCGTCTTGCGCGCTCACATTCGCCCGCAGCTGCCGCGATACGTTTTTGGCGTCCCTTCCAAGCAACAGTCGAAGCCAACGCTTCACCTGATAGAACGGCAACAGATATTTTCGCTTTTCCAGATTCGGATACTGTAATGCCAATTGCCCGTACGGCAAAAGCACGCGCGACCACAAATACTTAAAACGACCGCCCTTTTTCGCGTGCTGCACCGCCACACGGTTTTTGGTGTCTGCATACATCCCCGCATACAGGATGTAATCCTGTATATCCTTGGAAAGCTGTGTTTGCGCTACGCCGCCGATCCATACATTCGCCGCTTCCTCTGCCGCCCTTGCAAAGGTCAGCAAGCCGCCCCTTTGCAAAAGTCGTTCACACGCTTGCGAACAGCATCCGCGCTGCTGCAAAAAATAGATGTCCAAAAAGGGGCGCACGCCGCAGCCACCGATCTCAAAATGCTTTACCATATGCGCGATGTGATAAAAATAAAACATCTCGTCGGTCATAGCCTTTTGATACGACGTGCTTTCCACAACGTTTTCCCACACGTTCTGCAAAATAGCATCAGAGTCTTGCGCGCGATCCTGCTCAACCAAGCTGTGATGCAGCTCCAAGTGAACACCGCTCGGTGCATACAGGGATACGTCATGCGAAGAGTCGATCTCTTGCACACGATACCTGAGATCACACACCAAGATCTGCTTGGCGTTCTCAAAATTCGACTTGTCAACCAAAACGTCGATATCGCAGCTGGTACGCATCCAGGGCTCGGGATAATATTGTCGAAGCACGCTACCCTTCAGGGGGATAAACGGGATCCTTGCCCTCTCAAGCGTGTCGCAAATTTGTTCCAGCTCGTGGCGCAGCTGCTCATAGCGATACAGCGCCAAATAGCGTTCCTGCAAAAAGTGCTCTCGGGCTTTCGTTCCTTCGGGCAGCAATCCCATCTTATCCAAGGCATCGCCCACCAAATGCACCAGATCGTGCCGTTTGGAAAGCTGAAACAATATGGGTAAGATCTCGGGCGTTATGGCGTTTTTTACATCATCCGACGGCTGTGTGCCGTTGATCTCAAAGCGCAGCAGTGCAAAAAACGCTTTTTCTACGGTTGGTTGCATACCCGTCTCCCTTTCTTTTAATCGCGGAAATACAGATCCCTTGTATAAACCTTGTCCAGAACGTCTCGGATCTCCTCGTCATAGCGATTGGCCAAAATAACGTCACACGTTGCCTTGAATTCATCCAGATCCCGCATCACGCGGCTGTTGAAGAACAAGTCCTCTTTCATGGCAGGCTCATAGATCACGACCTCAATGCCCTTGGCCTTGATGCGCTTCATGACTCCTTGAATACTGCTCTGACGGAAGTTATCACTACCTGCCTTCATCGTCAGGCGATACACACCCACCACCTTGGGATTTTTTGCCACGATCTGATCGGCAATAAAATCCTTTCTGGTGCCGTTTGCCGCAACGATTGCCGAAATGATGTTCTGCGGCACGGCGCTGTAATTTGCCAGCAGCTGCTTGGTGTCCTTGGGCAGGCAGTAGCCGCCGTAACCAAAGGAAGGATTGTTGTAGTGATCGCCGATACGGGGATCCAGGCCCACACCCTCGATGATGGATTTGGAATCCAGCCCCCTCACGCACGCATAGGTGTCCAGCTCATTGAAGAAGGAAACGCGCAGCGCAAGATAGGTATTTGCAAACAGCTTTACCGCCTCGGCCTCGGTCGGGTTCATGTAACGAACCTCGATATTCTCCTTGATCGCGCCGTCCTGCAAGAGCCCCGCGAAGGTCTCGGCGGCCTTTTTCAGCCTTGCATTTTGCACGGGCACGCCGACGATGATGCGGCTGGGGTACAGATTGTCGTACAGCGCTCTGCCCTCTCTTAAAAATTCGGGGCTGAACAGGATATTATCACAATGGTATTTTTCGCGCACGCCCTCGGTAAATCCGACGGGAACCGTGCTCTTGACGATCATGATGGCGTCGGGGTTGACCGCGATCACCTGCTCGATGACGCCCTCCACCGACGAGGTATCGAAATAATTTTTGCGTTCGTCATAATTGGTGGGGGTGGAAATAATCACGAGCTCGGCCTCACGGTACGCCGCCGCGCCGTCGGTCGTTGCCGTCAGGTGCAGCTCCTTGGTTGCCAGATATTCCTCGATCTCCTTATCGACGATGGGTGATTTTTTGTGATTGATCATCTCCACCTTGGCGGGTACGATGTCCACTGCCGTTACTTCGTTGTGCTGGGAAAGCAACACTGCCATGGAAAGGCCGACGTAGCCGGTTCCTGCAACTGCGATTTTCATTTCGTTCTCTCCTTAATATGTAAATGAAGTATTTTAGACCTTATAGAATTTCTTGTACCACTCGGCAAATTTGCGCAAGCCCACGCGAAGCGGCGTTGCGGGCTTAAACCCAAGATCCTCTTCGAGTGCCGAGGTGTCGGCAAAGGTGACGGGAACGTCGCCCGGTTGCATCGGTACAAGCTCCTTATGCGCCTCAAAATCGTAGTCCTCGGGCAAGACCCCTGCACGGATCAACTCCTGCTGCAAAATATCCACGAAATCCAGCAGATTTTCGGGGCTGCTGTTGCCGATGTTATAGACCTTGTATGGGGGCAACGGCAGACCGTCCTCGCCGTTTTTCTTTTCGGGCGCGTGCTGCATCACCCGCTTCACGCCCTCCACGATATCGTCCACATACGTAAAATCGCGCTTGCAATTGCCGTAGTTGAAGATCTGGATCTTCTCACCCTTCAAAAGCTTATTCGTAAACCCGAAATACGCCATGTCGGGGCGGCCCGCGGGCCCATAGACCGTAAAGAAGCGCAGGCCCGTGGACGGAATGTTATACAGCTTGCTGTACGCGTGCGCGAGCAGCTCGTTGGATTTTTTCGTAGCCGCATACAGGGAAACGGGGTTGTCCACCTTATCGTCGGTCGAATACGGAATCTTTTTGTTTGAGCCGTAAACCGACGAGCTGGACGCATATACCAAATGCTCGACGGGGTTCTGGCGGCATGCTTCCAGAATGTTATAAAAGCCGATCAGGTTGGACTCGATATAGACGTCGGGGTTTGTGATCGAGTAGCGCACCCCCGCCTGTGCGGCCAGATTGACGACGACCGTGGGCCGGTATTCACCGAAAATGCGGTCAACCAGTGCCTTATCTGCAATACTTCCGCGCACAAAATCCCATTTGCAATCGCCCTTTTTTGCCACCGCTTGTTCAATTTGGGACAGGCGGTATTCCTTGATCGAGACGTCATAATAGTCGTTCATGTTATCCATGCCGACGATATGAAGATCTTGATAAGAGCGAAGAAGCTCCAATACGAGGTTGCACCCGATAAAGCCTGCCGCACCTGTTATAAAAACGGTTTTATGATTCAAATCAATATTGGGCTTTAACATATTCCCTGATACTCCTTTTGAACTCTTTCATAGCTTTCGAGGTTGCCGATGTCATACCGTTTTCCGGGCATCTCCATGGCATGTATTGGCGTTTGCGTACACAGCCATGCAATATAACTGCCAGGTGCATCCACACCGCACCCCGATGCAATACCCTTTTTCACAAGCCTTGCATCTGCTTTTGTATAATAATAGAAGGGGGGGCAGGCCCAATTGGATCTCGGCTCGGCGGGCTTTTCGGTCAGGCAAATGATCTTATCCTTCTCATCCACCTCTGCCACGCCGCATTTTTTCAGCTTTTCCACGGACGGCTCAAAGTAGCGCATGATACAGGACGTACCCTTTTCCTTTGCGTAGGACACAAACCTTGTCAAGCTGAAATCAAGAAGGTTGTCACCTGCAATCACCAGCATATCATCGTCAAGCGAAAGCTCGTCTATGGCATACTGAATATCACGAACCGCGCCAAGACGTGTCTCGTTGGTGCTTGTTCCGTCGTCCACAACGGTGATCCTTTGCGCCCTTTTCGCAGACCATTCCCGAAAGCAGTCGGCAAATTTGTGGTTGGAGATCACCACGTATTCGTCCACGGCCCCGAGCGAATCAATGTCGTCAATCAGCCAATCCAGAATGGTTTTGTCCTGCACCGTTAACAGCGGCTTTGGAAAATTTTGTGTCAAAGGATACAGTCTGGTGGCATATCCTGCCGCTAAAATCAAACATTTCATAGCTCCACCCCATCTGCGGTATCACAAATATGCACCGAAAATTTACCTGTCAGTGCAGGAAACAGCTTCAAATATTCTTTGGTGACCCGTTCCTCGATGCTGTGTGCAAACGAGGGATCGATCAGTGCCATACAACAGCCCTTAAAGCCTGCACCGCTAAATCTTCCGCCGTAGATGCCGTCTGTTTTCAGCATGATATCGTACAGGGCCTTTAGCTCGTCCGAGCCCGTTTCATAATTGTAAATCGAAGAGTATCCACTCTCAAAGGAAAGCTTGCCAAACGCCTCAATATCCCCGTTGCGCCACGCCTGCGCGCCTGCTTCCACACGTCGGAATTCCGTATACCAATGCTCCGCGCGCTTGCGCCAAGCATCCGGTAACTTATCCTTGTATTGCAGGTACGTTTCGTACGGCACATCACGAAGGAACGTATCGCTGAATTTTCCGTATTCCATACCGCTAAATGCCTTCAGGGCATACGCTGCGCTGCGACACTCGTCCACGCGCATATTAAATTTACTGCCTGCGAGCGTGCGCTCCACACCCGAAAAGAAAATTGCAATTTTATACGGCTTCATGCTCGGATGCGTGGGGATCAGCTCATAGCTGTCGTCCTTGGTGTCAAGATACAGCAACTGATCCTTCTTGCAAAACACCTCACAGGACTGATCCAGCTTGCCGCACGAAACGCCAACGTATTGATTCTCCGCCGCCTGCGCCGTCAAGATCATCTCTATTTCGGTGAGATGGATCCCATTCACCTTGCAAAGCGCGGACAAAAACGCGATCGTAACCGCCGCCGACGAGGACAGCCCGCCAATCGGCAAGGACCCCTCGATCACCCCGCAAAGTCCAACCTTTAAGGGGTATTTTTGCGATAGCATCAAGGTCGCTCCGCGCAGATAATCCGCCCAATCGTTTTCTTTTTGGTCGGGGACGGAGCTCACGTGCCATTGCGCCCGCTTTTCGAACTGCAAGGACAACAGCTCGATCACACCGTTTTGCTTGGGTGTATAAGCAATATGTATCCCTTTATCAATTGCAAAGCCCGTTATTTTGCCATACTGATGGTCACTGTGCGCACCGATCGGGCATACACGGTACGGGCAAAACGCGATTGCCGAGGGATCTTTTTTGTAGATTGAGGTAAATTTTTGAACGCACTGCATATATAATTCTCCAAACTTTTTATCCGTGATACACAACTGTTCCGTGCTTTTTCACGCGACTCAAAAATAAATGCCCTTGGAATTACCCGTATAGTGAAAATACTCTTTGAGCGCCCGATCCTTTTCCTCGTATTTCAGATGCCCCAGGTGCAACGACTCTCGCTGGATCTTCTCAAAATATTCATCTGCAGTCTTGATCACCCTTGCAGGCACGCCGACCGCCACGGAATTATCGGGAATATCGCGCGTTACCACCGCACCCGCGCCGATGATCACGTCGTTGCCAATATTCACACCGGGCAGGATCAAAACGTTGTTTCCGATATAAACGTTGTTACCGACCGTGATGGGCTTGGTGATCTCCAGATCGGGAACGCGATCACGAAACAGCAGCGTGCCGCCGTCGTGATTCACAAAACGGATATCATTGGTCAGATGCACGTTGTTCCCAAGGGTGATCAGCCAAGGCTCCGTGCCCCAGTCGATCTCCCCGTATAAATGCAAATTTTCACCCATGTTTACGCCTACTTTTTTTGCGTATTTTACACGGTTCAGCCTGCCCACCGTCTTTTTGTACAATGCTCTGTAAATCTTCCGGATCTTTCCCATAATGCCCCCTTGATTTACTCTACGATCTCAAAAAACGTATCGGGACGGTTGGGATCGAATTGCTCATTCGCCCACATGACCGTCACCAGATTTTCAGTCTCGGAGAGATTGATGATGTTGTGCGTGTAGCCGGGTAGCATATGCACGGCCTGAATTTTCTCACCGCTTACTTCGAAGTTCAGCACCTCGTCCGTACCGAGCTTGCGTTGCTGGATCAGTCCGTGCCCCGCGACAACGATAAAGAACTCCCACTTGGTATGATGCCAATGCTGTCCCTTGGTAATGCCGGGCCGCGAGATGTTGACCGACACCTGCCCGCATTTCTCGGTTTTCAAAAGCTCGGTAAAGCTCCCGCGTGCGTCGGTGTTCATCTTCAAATCAAATGCCACGCGCTCGCGGGGCAGATAGCTCAGATACGTCGAGTACAGCTTTTTTGCAAAGCTGCCGCCGGGAATCTCGGGAATCACCAAACTCTCGCTCTGTGCGTGAAAATCGTGCAACAGATCCACGATCTCGCCCAGCGTGACCTTGTGCGTAACGGGGGCGAAATAGTATCTGCCCGCTTCGCTCTCCACGGGCGCGAGGCCCTCGTAATCGCAACGGTGTCCCTTGCCCTCTAACAGATCGAGCATCTCGGCGATCAGATCGTCGATATATAAAAGCTCCAGCTCAATGGCTCTGTCGCTGACGGTGATGGGCAAACCGTTGGCAATATTGTGGCAAAAGGTCGCCACCGCGCTGTTGTAGTTGGGTCTGCACCACTTGCCAAACAGGTTCGGGAAGCGGTAAACAAAGACCTGCGCTCCGGTGCTTTTCTCATACTCAAAGAAAAGCTCCTCGCCCGCCTTCTTACTTTTTCCGTATTCGCCCTGTGCATAGCGCCCGATGAGGGTCGCCTGGATGGACGAGGAAAGCATCACAGGGCACTTGTTGCCGCACGCCTTCAAGGTCTCCAGCAGAGTCGAGGCAAAGCCGAAATTGCCCTGCATGAATTCCTCCGTGCTTTGCGGGCGGTTGACGCCCGCGAGATGGAACACAAAATCCGCTTGCGCGCAGTACGCCGCCAAGTCCGCTTGATCGGAATCAATGTCGTATGCAAGGATCTCCTCGACCGACAGTGCGGGGCGGGTCTTATCCTTCCCGTCCTTCAAATTTTTCAAAGCGGCACAAAGGTTTTGTCCGACAAACCCCTTCGCGCCCGTAACCAATATTTTCATAGCCCGTCCTTAATACTTGCGTCCCATTTTATCCAGCTCCTCACGAATGTAGGAGAGCGTCAGCAGCTTGGCCTTCACTTCCTCAACCGTCAGGAGCTTGGTGTTATTGGAGTCAAACTGCGTCAGGGGATTGCGCTCCACGTCGCCGTTGTTGAAATACTTATCGTAGTTCAGTCCGCGGTTGTCGGCGGGAACACGGTAGAAATCACCCATGTCGACCGCATGCGCACATTCCTCGTTGGTCAAAAGCGTTTCGTACATCTTCTCGCCATGGCGGATACCGATCACCTTGATTGCATTTTTGTCGCCGCCAAACAGCTCACACACCGCCTCTGCCTGCGTTTGGATGGTACAAGCAGGAGCCTTCTGCACCAGAATATCACCGCTGACACCGTTTTCAAAGGCAAACAGCACCAAGTCCACCGCTTCGTCCAGCGACATGATGAAGCGCGTCATGCTGCCGTCGGTGAGCGTGATGGGCTGACCGTTCTTGATCTGCTCGATCCAAAGCGGGATCACCGAGCCGCGCGAGCACATGACGTTGCCGTAACGGGTACAGCAGATCTTGGTCTTTTCGGGCGAGACCGTGCGCGCCTTTGCAACCGCAACGCGCTCCTCCAATGCCTTGGAAATACCCATTGCATTGACGGGATACGCCGCCTTATCCGTGGAAAGGCAAACGATGTTCTTCACGCCCGCCTCAATGGCGGCGGTCAGCACATTTTCGGTGCCGATCACGTTGGTTTTGACCGCCTCGATCGGGAAGAACTCGCAAGAGGGCACCTGCTTCAATGCCGCCGCATGGAAGATGTAATCCACCCCGTGCATGGCGTTGCGCACCGACTGAATATCGCGCACGTCGCCGATGTAGAATTTGATTTTTTCCGCAACCTCGGGCATTTTTGCCTGAAACTCGTGGCGCATATCGTCCTGCTTTTTCTCGTCACGCGAGAAGACGCGGATCTCACCGATGTCGGTGCGCAAAAATCGGTTGAGAACGGCGTTTCCAAACGAGCCCGTGCCACCTGTGATGAGTAACGTTTTTCCCTTGAACAAAGACATATCAATTTACCTCTATTCTTTCTATATTTTCTTGTATGTATTTTTTTGATTCATCCAGCCGAGTGCTCAGCACTTCGTTTACAGCAGCGTAATCGATCGGCTCTGCGACATTTTCGAAATTCCGATCTCCTATGCCAAGCCGGGATAGCATATCGGTGAGTCGCTCTCTTTTCGCGCGGCCCTCTTGTGAAGCACACCCGAGCAGGGTGAACGGCTTTTGGAGCAAGACCGAAAACGCCATGCCGTGAAAGGAGTTGGTAAACACGTGCTCGGCGTGCGCGATATAATTCAAGAACTCCCCGGGAGAAAGGCCGAATTCCTTGCGAAATCCGTTCAGGCAGTTTTGCCTGTTAAAGGGTAAAACAACGACATCCAGTCGGTGCTTTTTCGCGAATGCCGCAATTTTTTTCCTCTCCTCTATCGGGTGCTCGATCAGGGCATACACCAGGCAATATTTTTTCTTTTGCGGTCTATCCCCTACAAACGCGCGCCAATCCTGCCCCAGCAAAAACACGGGGTCCAGCACCTGCGTGGCCGAAAGACCCATTTCGTTGATGATCGCAACACCGCTTTGCTCGCGCACGCCGATCGCTCGATATTTTGCCAGCTGCTCCTTCATGTCCGACAAGATCGCTTTGTTGTTTATGGCGGGCACGCCAAAGCTGGAGCCGTACGCAAGCCTTGGCTTGTCATCGGGCAGAAAATCAAGCATGTAATGCAGAGAAAAGACCTTGTGATACGGATTCCAGATCTGGTCTCCGCCGCTTATATACAAGTCATACTCTTCCAATTCGTTTTTTAATTTTTCATCGGAGTCGTAATACCTGCCAACGTGCAAATATTCCTTGCGAAACGCCTCAAACGCTTTGCTTTTTTGCTGTATGCTTTTCCTTTTGCGCGTGGAAACGATTTTGTAGCGCAATCTCTCAAAAAATGTAGCCTTTTTTCGAACGGGGGCATAATGCGAGGAGCTGCCGTTTACCGTTCTTTTGATGTGTAGCAGCTCTGCCGTATGCCCCAGCCCCTCAAAATAGTGCTGTGTGGCATATGCTTGCAAAACACTTCCGTAATTCTCGGATTCAAAAAAAGTTAAGATCGCTATTTTCATGCCTGCTTCCTTATCCTTCTTTTGCTTTGTATTTCATGCTTTATAATTTCTGTAATATTTCAACCAACAAGCCCATGCGCGCAGCATCGTAGCTGCCCTTGTATTTTTGATCGGGCGCTTGATGCGATAATAAATAAAGTCCTTGACCGGCAGCTTTTTCTTGGACTTCGTCCGTTTATCCGTGGGGTCCTTATACGCATCATCGACGGATAACACGCCCAAATTATCATAATTCACGTCGGTTATGCCGTTCATTTCGAACACCTCGTGGGTTCGGGAAAGCCACTTTCTGGATGTGATACCCACGCCGTCTATGAATTTTTGGTAATACCAAAACACGGGGGCTGAATCGTTGATCCTGTAATGTATGACGTCGTAGCCTGCCACGATCGAACGGAGATTGGAGTTTGATTCAAACGCCCAAGCATCCTCGGTTTCTACCAAAAGCTTTTTCAAAAATTCCTTTCGGTAAAGAATGATCATCATATTGGTGCGCCCTTTCTGAAAGCGCCCCGTCTTTCGGTAGGCCACTTGCGCGTGAAACTCCTGCGGATAGGGCTTCCCTCTCCTTAGCGGATGAAAGTAAACACCGCCCCACTTCGGATTTCTTTCCATTTGCTCCAATACATCCGAAAAGGCTTCCTCGTTCACCCGATCAAAGATGAAATAATCCTCAAGGCTGAACAGAATATATTTGCTGTCAATTTGCTCCAGCGCATATTGCAGGCGTGACGTCCAAGCCTTGCCCTTCCCCGTGCGGATGGTTTTGACATCCATGACGTCACAGTGAAAATCCTTTTCCTCGGTCATCAGATACACCGAACGGGGATGATTTTTCCCAATTCCTTTGCACCAACCGAAAATAAGGAGACCATGCGTCCTCGTACAAATCACAGCTTAAGATAAGCATCGAAACCTGATCCATGCCACTCATCGTATAAACGCCTCCGCAATTATTTGAAAGACTTTTTTGAAATTTGTATCGCCCTACCGTGCCGCTTCACGCTCAATCGCCCTTCAGTCCAAGGCTTCGCCCGCCGTCAACGGCCAAATTCTGCCCCGTGATCAGCTCGGCCTCCTTGGATGCCAAAAACGCCACGCTGTGTGCAATATCCTCGGGCACACACAGCTTATCCAGCACGGTTTTTCTTGCCGAATCGCTCAATTTTTCATCCGAGGCGGTCTCTCTCGGAACAAGCCCGGGAGAAACGCAGTTTACCGTGATACCATACCTACCAAGCTCGATCGCCTGGGATTTCATCAGCCCGAACAATCCTGCCTTTGCGGCGGCGTATTCCGCGTGCGCCACCTTGCCCTGCATGCCGACGATCGAGGAGATGTGAATGATTCTGCCCTGCTTTGAGCTCATCATGTATTGCACGACCTCACGCGAGGTCAAGATCACACCGCGCAAATTCACTCGCATCAGATTATCTATATTTTCCACTGTCTGCTCGTGCAAATACTTCTTTTCCGAACGTGCGCTATATCCCGCATTGTTGATCAGAACATCGATCCCACCGAGCCTATTTGCAACCGTTTGCATGGCAGCGGCAACCGAATGCTCGTTTGACACGTCCATCACGGCATAGTCGACCGCGAGCCCCTCTTGCGAGAGCTGTGCTTGCAAGGACTTCAGCTTTTCCTCTGACCTGCCTGTTAAAACGACCCGCGCGCCCTCGACCGCAAACCGACGGCTGATCGCCTCTCCGATCGATCCCGTGGCACCCGTCACAAGCACCACGGTCCCCTCGAATCGTTTCAGCCGATCCACATATATGTATTGGGGCTCTCTTTTTACAACAATGCGTTGCTTTTTCAAAAAATCAAGCATTTTTACCTCGCAATAACGTTTTCAATATGCTTTTGGGCGAAGGCGTTTTTTTGGCAAATTGCGCATAGGCGTCCTTCAAGGTCTGCGCATCCTTTTCCTTGTCGGTAAAAATTTCAACAAAGACAGGCTTTTTGGTGGTTTCGTTCATTCTGACGATCGCTGCCTCCAGCTCCTGCTTGTTGCGAACCGCAATATATTCAAAGCCCCGTGACTCTACCCAGCCCTTTGCCGTTGCATTGTGCCCTGCGGCAATGTTTTGATCCAACGTAGGCACGTTCTTCAGCCCCACCGTATAATGGAAAAGCGTTGCCCCCTCATTATTGTTCAGAACGATGCGCATATTGGGCGATATGTAATTGCTCCAAAGAGCATTCATATCATAAAAGAAACTCAGATCCCCGATCAACAAAAACGCCTTTTTCTCGTTGTTGCAGGCCATACCCATGTACGCAGAGGCAGATCCGTCGATTCCGTTTGCGCCACGGTTGCAATAGGTTTCTATGGAAGGATCCAGGTCGAAATGCGAGACCAAGCGAACGCTGGTGCTGTTTGCGATATGAAGCACACAATCCTTGGGAAGCGCATGCACCAGCGCTCTGGCTGCGTAAAGGTTGGAGTACGGGATCTCGAGCTTGTCGAAATCCACCTGTGCGGCGTGCTTTTGCCAGCACTGCAAATAGCTTGTATTTGCTTGCCCCTTGCGCCCCGTTCTCACCATTTTTCTCAAAAATTCGATCGGCTTGGCCTCAAAGACTCTCTTAATGCTAAATACGGGATCCTGTACCTTGCCTTCTGCATTGACCGCCCAATGCTCGAACTGTCCCTTGCAGCTTTTCAAATGGCTTCTCACATACGACAAATATCCGCTGTTCAAGGTGATCACGATATCGGGCAGCAGCGTGCTTTTGAACTCCTGCGCGGTCATGACTCTGGAAAGCGAAAACGTGGAGACCGTACCCTTGCAGTGCAGGTTTGCCAGAGGATCGACCGCGATGACCGCGCCGTACATTGCGGAAAACTCTTCTACTATTTTAATATTCTCCTCGGTCAAGGAAGGCGATTGGCCATATAAGACCAAAACCCTTTTCTTCTTTAATTGCTCCGCGAGGTCACTCCAATCATTCGAAAGATACTGTCTTTCGATCTTGGTCACCGCGGGCAGCTCAGGTGTATGGAAGCTGCCCAACCCATTTTCGATCGGGACATTGATCTGCACGGGGCCTGCCCCGCGGTGATCGAGCTCGAGAATCGCCTCATTGACCATTCTGCCGCAGGTGTATTCGTCGACATCGTCCTTGATCATGGGAAGCTGGACGATCTTTTTGGTCACCTTCTCAAACCCGTGGGTTTGAGGCAGCATCTGCTCCTCGTCCTGATTCAGATAATACGGGTTTCGGTCGGCCGAGATCACCAACAGCGGCAGCTTTTGATAATACGCCTCTGTTACCGCCGAATAATAATTGCAAACCGCGGTTCCCGACGTGCAACAGATCGCAACGGGCTCTCGGTATCGCTGTATCAAGCCAATCCCAAAAAAGCCTGCGCTTCTCTCGTCCACAACAGAATACGTCACAAAAAACGGATCGCTCTCAAAGGAGTGTGCAATGGGGACATTTCGGTTTCCCGGGGAGAGCACAACTCTGCGAATGTTATGCTGCTTTAATAAAGAAACCAGAATTTGTACACTTTTGATATCCGAATACATACCATCTCTCCATTACTTGTTTTTCATCAATTCCTTATATTGCTTTGTTCTGGCCGCATAGCGTTTTTTCGAAAGCAGATAGAATGCCAACGGCATTTTTAACCGAAAGCATGTTGCGTAAAGCTTGTAAACACGCCCCATTTTCGATACATCTAACGTCTTCCAATCGCAGATCTCCCTCGATTCCTTCATGATCTGTCGGATCGTGGAAAGGCGCTCGCCCAAGCTTCTCACGTTGTTGGGCTTGGTCTCGTTATCCGCACATTCAAACGCCGTGAGGGCCGCGCGCAGGCGCATTTGCTCACCGAAATCGTACGCCGTATACTGCTCCACAACATTTTTCAGATATTCTACCCAAGGCTTAAGCAGCCCCCACATGTTTTTGGTGTAGCCCTTGGAGAGCGACTCAAAATTCATGCGATTGTGATACAAATACCGATCGCCCAAATAATAGTAGCTTTGCGCATGGATCGTGCACTCAAAGGTAAAGGGCAGGTCCTGACAGCGGCGGAAGCGCGGGTCGAAGTGAATACTGTGCTCCTCGATCAATGCTCTGCGATAGATGCGCAGCCAGTTGCACCAGCGAAGCGTGCACTCGCTCTTGTTCTCGTCAAACGCGGCGAGGACTCGGGGGAAGATCGTTTTTTCCATGCCCTCTCTGTCGTAAAATCCGGGCTCAAAATAGATCTGCTCCTTCTTCGCTTCATCGCGGTATACGTTGCAAAATACGATATCTGCGCCGTGCTCGGTTGCCTTTTCGTACATTTCCTCGTACATGGTGGGCTCCAACCAGTCGTCCGAATCGACAAAGCCGATATATTCACCCTTTGCAACATTGAGCCCTGCTTGTCTGGCCGCTGCGAGGCCCGCGTTTTTCTGGTGGATCAACACCATGCGACTGTCCGAGGCCACATATTTCTCGCAGATCGCGTCCGAGCCGTCGGTCGATCCGTCGTTGACCAATATGATCTCGATATTTTTCAGGGTTTGGTTGACGATAGAATCCAAACACTGCTCCAAATACTCTTTCACATTATAAACGGGAACGATCACGCTCACCAAGATTTTCTTGTTTTCCACTTACGACTCCTTTTGCTTCAGCTCATGAAACAGATTTTCGTACTGTGTAATTTTTTTACCGTTGTTTAACAGCTCCTCGGGCATGCCGTTGATATGAAGCGGCTGTAATACCTCTGGGTTTTTCAGGATCTCACGCATTTTTTGTAAAATGGACTCCTCATCGTTTTTGACGATGTAGCCGTTGTATCCGTCGCGCAGCTGCTCGTCGATGCCCGAGAACTGCGTGGCGATCACGGGCTTTTGCATCATTTTCGCCTCGTTGACCACGCCGCAAAGCCCCTCGTAATACGAGAGCACCGCCACCAGATCCGCGCCCTTGTAATAGACGAACGGATCACTCGTCTCTCCGCACAGTCGCATCACCTGCGCGAGGCCTGCCGCATGAATACGCTTTTCCAATTCCGCACGGTCGGGCCCGTTGCCGACAATATACCAGCAGAAAGCATCGCCAAACTCCTCGTGCAGGGCCTTGCAAACGCGAACCATGCGGAACAAGCCCTTCGCCTTATCCGCAAGGCGGCAAACCGAGAGGATCCGAAGCTTATCCGTACCGTCCGCCATGATCTGCGGAACCGCACCGATCGCACTCGGAACGTCGGGCAATATATTGTAAATCGTCCGCGCTTTGCTTGCATACTGCGGATAACATTTGCAAAATGACTGTGTGGTGTATTTGGAAACACCGATGTACGCGTCAAATCTCGCCCCGTACTGCTCCATATAAAGAGCCGTTTTTCCGTACGCTCCCGTTTTTTCCACGTCGTTTCGCAGCAGCTGATAATACTGCTTGGCACGGATTCTTCGGAACAAGATCCTCGGATCGTAGCCGAACAGGCCGCTGATCACGATATCATACTCGTGCTTCTTCAAGCGTCTCTCGCGCACGCGGCATTTGAGCGTCTCCGCGATCTGCTTCCATTTACCGATGGGCCCGCCGCCCGTTCTTTTCAAATAGATCCGTTTGATCGCGGGCGAGAGCTCGCCCTCAACCGTACCGCCGTCCCAACGCAACAGGAGCGTGACCTCGTGCCCCTTTTCGGCAAAGGCGTTGAGCAAGCGCACCGTTGAGCGCTCCGCGCCGCCCACGTTCAATTGACTGTAATAATATAAGATCCTCATAAATCAACTCTTGCTTAACTGTTCTAAAAACACAAGGATGCGTTTGGTTTGCATCTGTGCCGATTTTTCCCTGCACAAGAAATCATGTGCGCGGGTCGCCAATTCCTCTCTTTGTGCCAACGGAATGCTCAGCACCGCCTTCAGGTCTTGCGCGAGAATTTCGGCACTGTCCACACGGCAGGTATAGCAGTATTCGTAAAATTCGCTCGGGATCCCCTGCAACTCGGTCAGAAGCGATGCCGTTCCCGAAGAAAAATATTCAAAGGTTTTCGACGGAAAGGAGTACTTGGTGAGTAGCTGATCGGGCCTTCTTGGGTTGATGAGTAGCGTCGCACGCTTTTCCAACGCACGAATTTCCTGATTTGGCAATACACCAAGATATTGAATGAAGTTGTACCGCTTCACATATTCTTTTATTTTTTGCTCCGCGTTTCCAACTCCGCAAAGCTGCAAGATCACCTTTTCTTCTCTGGCTTCATTCAAAATCACCATGGCATCCAGCAAAACGTCAATGCCGTTTTCCACATGTAATCCGCCTGCATAAAATACACACTCCTGCATTTTGGGCTCTCGCTCGCCCAAGGGCAGAATGTCCGTCATGCCCTCTACAACGATCCAAGGTGCCCCTTTTTTATTGCAGACCTCATTCATATGCTCGGACATATAAATATATCCGCTCATTTTTTCGTTGTAATAAGTAAAGACCTTCTTTTTGATGGCATTCAGCAGCTTGTTCCCCTCGGTCATATTCCGATACTTTGGAATTTCCGAGCATACGGTAACGACCTTTGTTTGCTTGATCATCGACACGATCGGCTGCAAAAGTATTGGATTGGCGGCATAGGTCAAAATAATGCGTTGCTCGCCCGCGGTCTCTTTCAGCCAATTTTTCACCAGCTTTTTTACACGGCGCATCGCTTTCAGGATATCAAGAACACTGTTTCTTCTCGTCCAGACGTAGTGGAGCTTTTTGCCCAGATATTCGTCCTCGCTCGGGACCTTGCCCAATGCCTTACAGTAGGGCAGATACGAAACAACTGTCAGGTCCCGTGCGCGCTCGGGATCGGCGAGCAAATTTTTGATGAGCGCCGCCTCGTAATTTTGTCTTGCCTCGGACGGGCACAGTCCCGCATCGCTTATTTTTTGGAAGACTTCGGGAGACGAAAAATAAGATAAATACAATATTTTCATTTCTCGGCTTCCCTTTCCCTATTTTCCCCCAAATCCCCTGCTTCCTTTTCCTTGACTGCCAATAGCACGAACGGAAAGATAAAATAGATTGCGATACTCAATTCCTGGAAAACGGGGTTCAAAATTCCAAACACCAGGCTCATGATCAAAAGCGTGTAATCCAGCACGTTCCATTTTCTTGCCTTACCGGCCATACGATGCGGAACAACCAGCACTGTATATAAATAAAGAAGCGCTGTTCCGATCCCGAAGCGTCCGATACTATCCAGAATTGCTGAATGTCCGCCGCCTCCGCTTTTCCCGTAAAAGTAGCAACCGACGATCGGGTGATTCACCACATTTCTCCAGCTGGCAGCATAGTTGCTAAAGCGTCCGTCGACCGTCTCGCCTGTTGCCTCTCCATTCAGGAACAATAACCGAAAATCGCGGAATTTCGTATAATAGACGGGATTGTCTTCGGAAGCTTGCATCAAAAACGTAAACACCCCGTCTACAATCGTTTTATAATTGATTATAAATAACAGGAACAGAAGAAATACGACGCTTTTTTTGATCGCACTTTTTGAGGAAAACGTCCAAATAAACAAGCAACTGCCCAACGTACAGAAAATGGCGATCATATATCCCGCGCAAATGACCATTGCGAAAATCGCGATCAAGTCTACTCGGATCAAAAGATCGATATATTTCCCGAACGTTATCTTTTTTTGTATCAAATACAACAGCATCGGCGCTATGAATACACACATATAGACGTATCCATACAAGCCAACCATTTCGTTCCCTTCAAATCTTCCCTCCAGCCACTCCGAATTTGCAATTCGTGTGGCGTAAGGGTTCGTGACAGCACCGTGTATGGTCGTGATGCAGAAAAAGATGATCGACAACAGAATAATCGTAAATATGGTTTTTGAAAAATCCTTATCGTACTTGTAATAATAAACCGAAATCAATCCGATCAGGATCATGATAATGAATTGGAAGGTCTGCAAAACAGCATTAACCATTCCGATTCCCAAAAACACTCTCCAAAGAACCATCAATACAATGGCGAACGAAGACACCAAAACAAAGATCAGATTTTCGTTTACGAAATCGGAATGCTTAAAAATAGCTAAAACAAGCCATAATGCAGCACAAAAAACCGCCGCAAAACGATACGCCGTTCCCACCTGCATGAAAGGGAAAAATGTCCAACATATTAAATATATGGCGCAACCTCTATTTAACAGTTTATCCATTCATTCTCTCCTAAGAAAACAACCTAGAAAGCCTTTGCTTGATATGTATACGCTTATCTTTCCAAGATTTTTTCACAAATTGCTTGATCTTCTTTTTGAAATACGCTCTTTTTTCTTTGCTTGCTTGCCTGCTATCCAACGAAGGATTCATCCTTAAAATATCCGCTTCACTGATTTCACTGCCTTTTTCCCGTTCAATAAACCCGTTGGGGCCGATCCAAAAGGACTCGACCTTGCGGACATCCTCAATGCGGACAGTGGGATTTTTCTTTTGAAAATGAAGATACAGCCACTCGTCTGTCAAAATTTTTCCTTCGTCATTGCTATACGCCCGATATATTTTACCGTCTTCCCAATAATACGCCTGCTTTTTTTGGTTTTTTTGCATGTCGTTGAGCAAAAACGAGCTTTCGTACCGAACCGATACGTCGATATACGGCGTCCCCTTGTAATACGGATATCCGCCCCTTTTATAGATGCGTTCCATGCCCGTAAGTTCATCGAACGCATAAAAATTAGGATTCTCGGTTACTACCGAAAACGGATATACACCGCCTCTATGAAAACAACGCTTGTTGACCTCATCGTTGTTTTTATAAATTCCCAGATGCCCTTTGGTGTAAATTTTATCGTATTTATTCAATAAATCGTCATTGATAAAAGCACGAAAATCACCAAATACCAAGTCTATGTCACAGTGTCCCCAATGCGTATATCCCTCTAACTCTTTGCGAAACAGTATTCCGTACGCGGGCCTGAAATCACATAATTTATAAGGAGTTGTTAAGCCTTTTCCTTCTGATAGCAGTTCTTTTTTTACGCGCTCTTGGAAATCCCGTAAGGACACCTCATAAAAGATGATATTTGCAGGCAACTCGATATTCGGTTGCCGATCGGCTATTAAAAACCAATCGACGTGTGGATTTTTTTCACAAGATTTCACCCAAAATGGAAAATAAGCGGGATATTCGCCCATCCAGCAGGTAATGATTGCTATTTTGTGTGTCATTTTATTCTCCATCTCATTCAAATCTTTTTTTCTCAGCCTTTTTTCAAGTTGGTATGATCTTCTTTGGATCACACGTTCTTTTTGTGCAGCATATCCTTGATGCTCTCAAGGATATATACCCAGCTTCTGTTTTTGCTGACAACCGATCCTGCCAAATAAAAGAGACCGCCAAATGCGACACAAATCAGGATGACCCAAATATCAGCCAAGCCTGCACGCATCAGCCAATTTGAAGCAAGCCAGCAGCCAAGCCCCATCGTGCCCGATAATAGCAGATTCGGCAAAAGATCCACCATTTGCTCTCGGAAGGAGTAACCGATCAGCGCTCGGTTGGGCATGACGTTCACGACTGATGCCAGCAACGACATCGCAACCGGTGCTAGCGCGATCCAGATCACGCCGTACCACATCGCGACCAGAATAAACGAAAGTCCAAAGCCTCTTTTGACAATATCCAATTTCAAAATAATATCGCTTCTGCCCACGGCACGGATCGCCTGTAAATTCGCAGTCTGAACCGGCTGCAACAAATAATAGCAGCATGCGATCTGCAAATACGGCACGCAGCCAAGCCACTTATCGGTCAACAAAAACGAGATGATCGGGGTGGCCAGCACCGCAAGCCCCACCAAAAGCGGAGAGAGAAGATACGTGGATAGACCAATGGATTTGCGAACCATGTTTTTGAGGCGCGGCGCATCGTCCTGATATTTTGCGTAGGCGGGAAACAGCACCGAGCTCATGGACGTATTCACACCTGTTACGACCAGCTCGGGATATTTTCTTCCCTTTGTGTACAGTCCCAGATCCTCCGACGTATATTTCTTGCCGATGATGAGGCCTGAAACCTGATCGTATCCGACCTTTATAAAGCCCGAAACCAATAATTTCCAGCCGTATCGGATCAGCCCCTTTAATCTTGTCCAGGAAAACTCTAACGTGGGCTTCCACTTGATAACGAAAAACAAAACGATGCAATTCACCGCCGTGGCGCTGAGCGTCTGCCCAACGAGTGCCCAGACCCCATAGCCCGCATACGCCATCCAAATGCCCAGTATGGCAGATGCCATGGTTCCCACCAAGGAGCCCCAAAAGGCCTTTTTGAACTGTATATGCTTTGAAACGTAGGCGTTTTGGACGGTTGAAACAGAAGCAAGGGGGATCCTTAATCCCAATATGCGCAGGATCAGCGTTAAATTTTCAGAATCAAAAAACGATGCGATGAACGGCGCGCAAAGGAAAAGAACAAAATACAAGACGATCGACAATGCGCCGTTGAAATAAAACACCGAAGAAAAGTCAACTGAATCCGCATCCTTCTTTTGAATGAGCGCCGTACCAAGCCCGTAAACGACAAAAACGTTTGCCAGGGTTATGAAAATGCTGACAAGAGAGATTTCCCCGAAATCCTCGGGCATCAGCAAGCGGGCCAGGACGATCGAAACCACAAACGAAACTCCGTCAATCGACAGAACCTCGATAAATTTCCAGATCAGACCCGAAAAAACCGATTTTTTGATGTTTTCTTCTTTTCTCATTTTCTCCCAAAAGCCTTCCGCCAAAGCCAATCCACCGCTTCGCCAAATGAGACGCGGTATTGCGCCTTGAAATCACGCAGCACGCGCTTGTCGGGGTGAACATCCTTCAATATGACGCTGCGCTCACCCTCCAAGCGCGCATAATCTACCTGCTTGCCCGTATCCTGGCAGTGCGTACCGCTGCCGTCCTCGCCGATATTGAGCGTCAGCGTTTCTCTCGGATACACCGCATACATGTCTTGCTTGGATTGCGCATAGCAAAACCGTATTGCCCAAGAATCGCGCTCACCGCGCATCTGATGGCGCAGCATGCGGTACAGGTCGTTTCCGCCTCGGTTGAAGCGTCTGCGCTTTTTTAGTGACCGCTTCAGCGCGTCAAAATCCTTTACTTCCCAGTCAATGCTGTCCCAGCGGTCGCGCCAACAGCCCCAGGCCTGACTGCAAGAACGATAGCTTAAATAAATATCATGGGGATATTTTTTCAATGCCTTTAACGGATAGGTAAAGCCCGCGATCGAAAAGACGGTCCGGTCCTTTTCAAAGTGCTCCAAGCAGCGGTTCATGTACGCGAGGAAATACGGATGCGTGATCACGTCGTCCTCGATCACAATACATCTGCCGTACTCGGCCATCACCGCGCCAACGCCCGTAATGATCGACCTTGCCAGCCCCTTGTTCTTTTCGGAAATATGAAGCGTTACAGAGCGAAATCTTTCCAAGCCCTGCTCTTTGGTGATCAGCTCGATCACCTGCTTGTTCTTCTCTACCGCACTTTCCTTTTTTGGCCCGTCGCAAAAAACGATCAGGTCGCTGTCCTTGGCCAGATCGTTTTCGGCCAAGGCATTCAATGCCTTCTTTGTATGATCGGGTCTTGCATATACAAACAGAATTATGGGGGCGTACTGACGCTGTGCAACGTTTTCCATCTTTACCTCTTGTACTGTTCTTGCATATCGGAATAGATCTCTTTATATTTCAAATATACTTGCTCGAACGTTTCAAATTGCTTGGCTCTTTGTGCCGCATGCTCGGACAGGCTCTGTGCCAATTCGTCGTTTTGCCAGATGCGATCGATCTCATACGCAAGGATCTCGGTCTCGTTGAATCGGTAGAACAGTGCCTCCTTGCCCTCCTTGGCAAACTGCATCGCCCCACCGACGTAGGAGCACACGCAAGGCACGCCCAAATACATCGCCTCCATCATGCTGTTCGGGCCGTTTTCAATAAACGATGACAGCACGAACGTGTGCGAGGATTTCAAGGCCTTGACCATTCCGTATACGTCCTGCGGACCGAGAACCTCGATCGCATCCAGCACACCGAGCTTTTTCGCTTTTTTATACAGATAATGCGCGTACCCCAGCTTACGCTTCGCCGCCCATATGTTATGGCCAACCACGCGCAGCTTGGCATCGGGGTATTTTTTTCGAAGCAGGGCCAGCGCCTCGATCGCCTTATGCATCCCCTTTAACGGCACCGCCATGCTGCTGACCAGGAGCGTATGCCGATCGCACGTCTCCAGCTCCCAGGCGTCCTTGGAGAACTCCCGGCGGATCGCATAATCGACCTTATAATAGCCAAGGTGCGGATTGATCATTTTGGAATACGTGTAATCCCACCGCGTGCAACCCACAACGGCATCCACCTGCTGCAATTGACGCATCTCCGATCTTGCGCGCCACTTGTTTCTGGCGTGCTGCAGCTTCATGGGAAGATAGGTTCGGATATTCCAGGGCAGGAAACAGCCAAGCCACGAGGGGACCTGTATCCCACCGTAAAAATAATCCGAATTGATTTTCGATATCAACCCTTGGATCGACAAAAGCTTTGGCTTATCGGATTGCTCGATAAAGCTTAACGTCCCCGCAAATTCACTGCCGTGCAGGTGAATGACATCGGGATCGATTTTTTCCAAAAGCTGCTTGCAGCAGGCCCTGTGCTCCTTGCCCGGATTTTTCATGCGGTCCATATAGGCTTCGGGAACAAGATAATATTCCATACCGGGTAAGGATCTATGAAGCACGTCCTTTCCCGTCCAGGGGGAGACGACCGTCAGCTCGGTCTCGGGATCAGCCGCCAATAATCCGGCGGGCTCGTCCAGCCAACCGCCACCGATCCCGACGGGCCTGCCGATCGCACGAAGCATAACGGGCAGGATCCCCTGCGTAACCCACAAAACTTTCATGATATTCCCCTATCTATTCAATATTTTACCGATTTCCTCCAGATAGGCATTTACAACGATCGCACGGGAAAATTCCTTGGAGACCTTTTCTCGGCCGCGCTCGCCCATCCGTTTTCTTTCTTCGTTTGGCATCGACAAAAAGGCTTCGATGCGCTCCACCAGCTCCTCTACGCTTCCGCCATGGTACACAAACCCCGTTTCCCCATCATTCACCGTCTCCCGACAGCCGGGATTATCGGTCGTGATCAAGGGTCTGCCCGAGGCCGCGCTCTCCAAGAGGGCGTTGCTCATACCCTCTCCGTAAATCGACGGGTGGATGGTCGCGTGCGCTCTGGCAATAAACGGCTTTACATCCTTTTGGTTACCTTGATAGGTCACAATGCCCTGCTTGCCAAGCTGTGCAAGCTCGGCCTCATAATGCGACTCGGTCGGCTCGATAAAGCCCAGCATACTGAACTCCACACGCGGGTGTTTTTCTTTGATGCGCTTGGCCGCGGCGATGTAGTCATCCACGCCCTTGTCCCGCAAAATACGGCCGATGTAATTAAAAACGACGGTCTCACCCTCTTGTCCGTTTCCCCCCGCCGGATATTCCTGCAAGGGATACCGATCGGGATCTACGCCCGACCCCGGGATCAAGCGATACGCCCCCTTCACCATTCCGCTGTCTATGGCAAGCTGCATATTTGTGGCGTTTTGAAACATGATACAATCCGCCCTGCGGAAGGCCGTTTGAAACAATTTCATGATCAGTGCGCGCAAAAGCCCCTTTTTATTCAAGACGCTGCCCACGCCCGTCACGTTGTTGATATACGGGATCTTCAGCTGATGCGCCGCGATGCCTGCGTATACGTTAGGCTTTGCCGTATACGTCAGCACGACCCTTGGCCGATATTTTTTGAACAGCCCTTTATAGTGATAAAGCAGCTTAAGGTCTGCCGCGACGTTGGTTCCTCTGCGATCGATCACAGGATCGTCGTATATGTAAGGAATGTCCCCCAGCAGCTCAAGCTTCTTTCCGTACGGGCAGGAGATCAGCACCTCGTATCCTTGTGCAATAAGAGCTTCGATCAATTCCTTTCGGAAACAATAAATATCGTCGTCGTGATTCGTCAAAACGGCAATTAAGCCTTTGCCCTGCGTACTCATTTTAAGACCTCTGTTTTTTCACGGACCGCATCCGCATTCAGCGTATCGCTGTACTCCTTGCCGAATATCGCAAACACCGTCATGAACATAATTTTAATATCCTTCCAAAACCGAAACGTCTTCAGCGCATGTAAGTTGTATTTCATCTTGGACGGAAGAATGCTTTGCACATAGATCTTATCCGCCGCATCCCCCGCCGCATCGAGCAGCGCGCTCTCGTCCTTATAGCGAATACTCGCCTCCGAGGTGATCCCCGCAGGCAACAGCAACGTTGCCTTCATTTCGTCGGTATAGTGCCGCACGTATTTCTCGACCTCGGGGCGCGTGCCCACAAACGTCAACGTCCCCCGCAGCACGTCAATGAGCTGGCTGATCTCGTCCAGGCGCGTTTTTCGCAAGAATCGCCCCACGCGCGTGATACGGCTGTCATTATGAACCGTAACCTGCGTTCCGAGCTGATCCGCATTCGCAACCATTGTCCGAAACTTGAAAATGCGAAATTTTCTTCCATATTGCGTAATACGCTCCTGGCGGTAAAAAACAGGACCGCGCGAGTCAACCTTGACCAGGATCGCCAGGATCAAAAAGACAGGCGACAACACAAGCAACAGAAGAAAAGAGGCAAACACATCAAATGCGCGCTTGAAAAGCAATGCACATTTTTTCTTTTCCAAAATGGCATAATAGTGACGCACCGCTTCGGTTTGCATATCCTGCGGCAAGCATTCCCATTTTAACAGCTTCATTGATGTATACTCTCAATCATTCTCACGAAATTTTCAATGACGTAATCCACCTGCTCATCCGTGAGGCGCGTATGTAAGGGCAACGTGACCTCGTTGGCAAACAAGCCGTAGGCATTGGGGTAGTCCTTTATATCAAAGCCCAAATTCTTATATGCGCTATGCATCGGCAACGGCTTGTAATGCACGTTACAGGCGATACCGGCTTGTGCCATCTTGATGATCATTTCGTTGCGCTGCTCAACCGTAATGTTCGGCACCCGCGTGATGTACAAATGCCCCGAGGATTCGTACCCGTCGGTGTAGTGATCCAACGTCTTCACGCCAAGCGGCCGAAATGCCGCGTCATACCGTTCAATGATCTCCCTGCGACGCTTCAGCATATTGGGGTATCTCTCCAGCTGTGCCAGTCCGATACCGCCCATCACATCGGTCATGTTGCATTTATACCATGTGCCGACGATATCGTATTCCCATGCGCCAAGCTGCGTTTTTGCAAGGGCGTCCTTGCTTTGTCCGTGCAGGCTCAGCAATTGCAGCTGATGGTAGATCTCCTCGTCATCGATGCCGGGGATCGTGCGCCAGGTCAGCGCGCCCCCCTCCGCAGTCGTCAGATTCTTTACTGCGTGGAAAGAGAACGAGGAAAAGTCTGCCACGCTGCCGATCGGTCTTCCGTTCCACCGCGCTCCAAACGCATGTGCGGTATCTGCCATAATTGCAATTCTGCCGATGGCCCGCTGAAGCTTGTTCGCAGGTCGGAACAAATGCTGCTTGGCTTGCACGATTGCAAACAAGCGTTCATAATCGCAAGGCACACCGCCAAGATCCACAGGGATGATCGCCTTTGTCCTCTCTGTGATCGCAGCCGCAACCTGTTCGTAATCCATTGCGGGGCTGTCCTTTTGCGAATCCACCAAAACCAATTTTGCACCCACGTGGCAAACGACCGATGCCGACGCCGTATACGTATAGGCGGGAACGATCACCTCGTCTCCCTCACCGATACCCAATACGCGCAACGCCATTTCCGCGCAAGCCGTTTGCGAATTCAGGCATACGGCACGATTCACGCCGCAATAAGCGGCAATTCTGCGCTCAAGCTCCTTGACCTTGGGACCCGTAGTGATCCAACCCGACCGCAAAGCATCCGCGACCTCTTGGATCTCGAGCTCCGACATATCGGGGGGTGAAAAAGGAATGTTCATATAACTCCTCCTGGATTTTATAATATATACAAATATATCATACTTATATTATAACACTATTTTTTCATATCGTCAACCTTTACAATATATTCAAACAAATATTTATTTGTATTAACAAAAAACGAGCAGTATCGACACGCGACAAAATCAAAGCGGGCACCGAAAAGCTACCTCTTCCCGCCGTCACCGTGCGATACAGTTTGACGACACTTTTGACGACTAAAAGACCCATAAAAGACCTACAAAAGACTACAACACCGATTTTCAAGAAACGCAAAAACCCCAGTAAACAGAGGCTTTTCACCTCTGTTTACTGGGGTTTTTGTTGGCAAAGAAGGAGAGACGGCGGGCGCGTGCCGCCTACTCGTTTACTGTGCGAGCGTTTGTTGCGCAGCATCGCGCAAACGCTCCGCGTTTGCTTGCACTCTTGCGGTATGCGCATCGCGCGGCCCGCGCACGCGCGATTGCGCTCTGCGACCGCTGCGACTCGTGCGCGCACGCTTCATCTGCCACCGGCAGCGCGTGCGTGCACTCCCTCTCGCGCCGAGAAGACCGTCGCGGTTCGAGTCGATCCTCTACGACGGAAAATGGGCAGACAACCACAAGGGTTGTCTGCCCATTTTCTGGCGGAGAAGGAGAGACTCGAACTCTCGCGCCGGGTTTAATCCGACCTACGCCCTTAGCAGGGGCGCCTCGTCACCAACTTGAGTACTTCTCCAGTTCGTTCGGCCCTGCCAAGCCTGCTTTTGCAAACTCGCATTAATTATTATAGCGAAAGCACATCACTTTGTCAAGGGCTTTTCAAAAAAAGACAAAAGAAAAACGCATCTGTCCCTCCAAAAATGCAAAAAGTGCCAAAACGGGGTGCGTTTTCTCTATAATACAGCAATGCCCCGCCCGAGAAAGGCGGGGCATTATTCAGCCGACCGAAACGGCTTCTTCATCAGGTTGCGCGCTGCCCTCATTGGCGGCATCCTCACCGTTATCGGGCGCGGGGAGCGTTGCCTCGATGGCGGAAAGATCCATTTTCGGCTTGCGCGAGAGCTTGAGCTCACTCGTCTCCAAAAGATCAAAAAGCACCTTGATCGGGTAGATCTCGATCTCCTCACCCGCCTCCTGCATCGCAAGTGCGGCGGCAAGACGGGTATCCTCCTCACTCTTACCGTAGGTGTAGAGCGTATCGGCATCCTTCGTGGTGAGCGTATAGCGGCCGCCTGCGTTCACGATCATCTGCACAAGATAGAGCATCTCGTTGAAATGATAGCGCTGAAAATCCAGGCTCACGGTAACGGTATGCCCCGAGAGCAACGGGGGCTTACGGGTCTTCTTTGGGCGAGCCTGAGATAAATAGCGTACAAAGAGCTCCGCGTTGCGCGAGCCGCGCTCCATCATGTTTGCGCTGTCGGGCTGCTCGGCACTCTCGCTCTCGGCGGCCTTGCCCTTCCCCTTGCGGTGGCGACGGCGCTTTTTCTTGGCCTCGCCCTCGGGCTTCTTCCATGCGTACTCCATCGCGGCGCCCTTGGCCTCGCCCCCACACTCGGGGTACATGGCAAGGATGCCTGCAAGATCGGTGTTATGGTACTCGGCGATCGCCTTGAGAATGCGCATGGTATTGTAGGCATCCTCGTCGCTGCGGTGCAGATTCTCGGGCTCGACGCCGCACCACGAAAGCAACGAATCCTCCAGGTTCTTGGCGGTGTTGTTCTCGGGCTGGCGCGCATAGATCTGCTGCACGTCATAGAAGCGATAGGTAAAGGGCTCCAGACCGTAGCGGCGGCAGTCATCCTGCAAGAAGTGCACGTCGTTGGTCACGGCATAGCCCACCACGATGGTATCGGGATCCTCAAACATCTCCTTGAAAAATGCATAAAAATCGGGAAAGGGCGGCTTGCTCTCAAAGATGCTGCGCGGGTAGGCCATCATCTTTTTGGCCACATACCAGTCAAAGCGGTCACGCGGATTGATGAGCACATCCTCCTTTTCGTGCAGGATGTTAAATTTCTCATCGGTGATCACGTAGCCGAGACTAAAAATTTTGGCGCAGTTGTTATAGCAATTCGCACATTCAATATCAAAAAACAAATACTTCATTCAAGAGCCTTTCGTTGTTTCACAAATCCTTCTATATCGGTCGCGGCCGCGCGCGCAAAGCAAGCCCTGCCGCACACGGCAATTTCGCGCGTTGCATAAGCCGTGTCGATGCAAAAATCCAACATCTTATATTATAGCCCCTCCCCGCTCTTTTGTCAAGCAAATCGGCGCGTAACACAAAAATTTATTCTTCTTGCTTTTTTTGCCCCAAACTGCTATAATATAGAAAATTGCACTGCAATCAAAATGCTACGGGGGGTGCTGAAACGGATATGCTGAAAAAGGTACGGATTCAAATTGAGACCGAACGCCGCGCGGCGGGGGGCTCTCTTTTCGCTCCCACCGATGAGCTTACCTCCGCTCGTGAGACCGAGACCGAGCGCATTTCACTGACCGTGCAGGGGCGTTGGCACGACGACGGTGCGCGCGTGAGCCTCTCCTATCGGGAAACCGAGCTGACGGGTCTGGAGGGCTCCACAACCTCGATCTCTTATCAAAAAAGCGACCCTCTTGTGATCTCGATGCTCCGCACGGGCACGGTACGCACCGCGCTTTTGTTTGAGGAAGGCAAGCACCACCTTTCGGTCTACGAAACGCCGATCATGCCCTTTGAGGTCTGTGTATTCACGCGCAAGATCCGCAACGGACTGGAGCGCGAGGGCACGCTCACGCTGGACTACGACATTGAGCTGCGGGGCGCGGATGCCGAGCACACGCATTTTGTGCTGCGCGTGCTGCCCGATTTTGACAAGCCGCAGAAAAAAGCATAAGAAAAAGGCACCGTTCGGTGCCTTTTTCTTATGCCAATACCGCGTCGGCCAGTGCCGCAGCATCACAGACGATGCGCTGTGCGCCTGCGGCGCGCAGCTGAGCGGCAGTGCGGAAGCCCCAATCCACGAGGATCGCGTCCAGCCCCGCGTTTTGTGCGGTCGCCACGTCCACCTCGGAATCACCGATATACACCGCGCACGAAAGCGGAATATCCAGCTCCTTGCAGATCGCATAGACCCCGTCGGGTGCGGGCTTTTTCGGGATGCCTGCGCTCTCGCGCTCGCCCGCAACAACGTCAAAAAGCCCCTCAAAATAGCGGTGGCAGAGCTCCTGCACCGCAAAATCCGCCTTATTGGAGAGCACAGCCGTGCGACAGCCTGCGGCACGCAGTGTCGCCACCAGCTCGGGCACGCCCGCATAGGGGGCGGTGCGGTCGGCACAGTGCGCGGCGTAGTATTCCCGAAAAGAGGCAAAGACGGTATCGGTTACAGCGCTTGGCGTGCCGTGCGGCACTGCGCGCTCCACAAGCGCGCGGATGCCGTTACCCACAAAGGCGCGCACCTCGTCGCGTGTACGCACGGGAAGCTCCGCGCGCGCCAGCGCCGCGTTTGTGGCATCGGCAAGATCGTCCAGCGTGTCGAGCACCGTGCCGTCCAGATCAAAGATCGCAAGCGCGTAGCTCATGCGTCACACCCCCGTTGCCGTGCGGCAAGGGTGGGCAGTTCGCCGCGCTCCAAGCGCTCGACAAGATCGCCGATCAGTCCTTCATCGTGGTGGCAAAGCACGGCGTGTGCCAGACGCTTTGCCGCGTCACAGGCATTTTGCGGGCAGATGGCAAGATCGGCCGCGCGCAGCATATCCAGATCGTTTTCATAATCGCCGCAGGCGATCAAAAAGAGCGTCTCGCCGCGCTGTGCATAATACTCCCGCAGCTTGCCAAGCCCCGCCGCCTTGCTCACGCCCTGCGGCATGAGCTCCATGCAGGTGCTGTCCGAGGGCGCGTTTTCAAAGCGGTCACCGAAGCGTGCGCGCAACGCCGCGCGCACAGGCAAAAGCGCTGCGGCATCGGCGCTGAGCACGACCTTATAGCAATCGTTCTTGCTCCACTCGTCGTTCGGGTCCACCCATATCCTGCCCTCGTCATAAAAGCGCGCATCCTCCGCAATATAACCCGTCAGCTCGCGCACGCGGGCCTGCTCGGGTGCCGCAACACGCAGCTCCACCGTCGGAAAATCCTTTGTAAACGCCAAAAGCTCGTATATGTCCCGCTCCGAGAAAAAGCTTTGACCTTCGGCGCGCCGCTGCGAGCAGTCATACAAATATGCGCCGTTGCAAAACACGATGGGGGCGTTTACCAGCGACATGAGATCCTCGCCCGAGCCGCGCAGCATATAATGCGTGCGCCCCGTAGCGACGGTAAAGCGACCGCCCGCCGCGCGAAGGCGCGCAACGGCGGCAAGATTGCGCTCCACCATTCGCCCGTCCTTGCCAAAAAAGGTGCCGTCCAGATCGGTTGCCAGTAAAATGTGAGAAAAATCGCTCATAGTGCTTCCTTTCGCAAAAGGTCCAAAACGGTATTAAAATCAGCGGGCAAGGGTGCGTGGAAGGTCATGCGCTCATGCGTGGTGGGGTGCGTGAGCGTGAGCTCCCCTGCGTGCAGGCACTGTCCGCAAAGCAGTGCGCGGTGGCGCGCCTCAAAACGCGTACCGTCACCGCCGTAAACGGGGTCTCCCAGCAGGGGATGCCCCTTTGACGCAAGGTGCACGCGGATCTGGTGCGTGCGCCCTGTCTCGAGCTGACAGCGCAGATACGTAAACTGCCCAAAGCGCTCCAGTACCTCAAAATGCGTGACTGCCTCTCTGCCCTCGCCCGCACGGCGTGCGATGGCCATTTTCTTGCGGTCAACGGGATGGCGCGCGATGGGCGCATTGACTGTGCCTGCGTCCTCACGCAGATTTCCCAGCGCGATGGCATAGTAAATGCGATAAATGTCGTGCACGCGCAGCTGATCGGAGAGCGCGTTGTGTGCGGCATCGTTCTTGGCGACCACCAGAAGGCCGCTGGTATCCTTGTCGATACGGTGCACGATGCCGGGGCGCACCACGCCCCCCACGCCCGAGAGCGTGCCGCCGCAATGATGCAGCAGCGCGTTGACAAGCGTGCCGCTTTCGTTCCCTGCGGCGGGATGCACCACCATGCCTGCTTGCTTATTCACCACCACGATGTCGGCATCCTCAAAGACGATGTCCAGCGGAATATCCTCGGGGAGAGCCTCGGTGGGGGTGGGGTCGGGCTGTGTGAGCATGACGTGCTCACCGCCGCACAGGCGGTAGTTTTTCGCTACCGTTCGGCCACTTACCGTGACCTGCCCCTCGGCAAGCAATCGCTCGGCCGAGGCGCGCGAGATGGCAAATGCATCGGCAAGAAAACGGTCCAGCCGCATGCCGACGTGCTGTGCCGTGGCGGTTGCCTCAAACGTCTGTGCCATGGTCGTCGGCTTCGGGGGCGTCGGTCTTTGCCGTGTCCGCCTTTTTTGCGCGCATCTCGCGCACAATGTCGAGGATCAGATCCAGAATAAAGAGCGCGGCACCCACGCAGACCGCCGCATCGGCGATATTGAACACCCATACCCAAACGGTGGGCAGGGCGCAAAAATCAATGAAATCGATCACAAAGCCGAGGCGCACGCGGTCGATCATATTGCCCACGCCGCCGCCCAAAATGAGTGCGAGCGAAATGCGCGTGAGCCACTTTTTGCCATAGCGGAACAAGTAAAAGCCGATGGCAGAGAGCCCCACGATTGAGAGCACGATAAACACCCAGCGGTGATCCTCCAGAAGTCCGAAGGCCATCCCACGGTTTTCCACGTAGGTGAAATCCAGCACGTCCTCGATCAGCGTGACCTGCTTGTTGTACAGAACCTCCGAAACCACGATCTTACTGATCTGATCCACCGCGATCACACCAAGGATCACAGCGGCTGTAATGATCATCCAATTCATAACAATTTCCTTTCGGCACAAGTGCCGCAAGCGCGCTCGCGCCTGCGGCACCTGTATCAAATTTTAGCCCAAGACAGACTTGCAGCGCGGGCAAAGGCAACCGCCCTCGCTATCCTTTGTGCCGTTTTGCGTGAAGTTCCAGCAGCGGTCGCACTTCTCGCCCTCGGCGGCGGCAACCACCACACCGATGGGAGAGCCCTCCTCGATGACGGTGCCCGCGGGTGCGGCGGCCTTCTCCAGCTCCACCTGCGAAACGATGAAGACCGTGGGCAGCTCGCTCTCGAAGGCGGCGAGCAGGTCGTAGGCCTTGGTGTCGGGTGCAAAGACCGTCACCTTGGCATCCAGCGACTTGCCGATGCGCTTCTCGGCACGGGCAAGCTCCAGTGCCTTCATGACGGGCTCGCGCAGGGCAAAGAGCTCGTCCCAGCGTGTGGTCACGTCGGCAAATACAAGGCTCTCGTCAAAGTCGGGCATGTCGTTGAGGAACACGCTCTCCTTCACGTCGCTCGCCTTATGAGGCATGGCCTGCCAGATCTCCTCTGCGGTGAAGGCCAGCAGGGGCGCCATCAGGCGGGTCATGGCGTGCACGATATAATACATCGCGGTCTGTGCCGAGCGACGCGCCTTGGAATCGGCCGCCTCGGCATACACGCGGTCCTTGGTGATGTCGATATAGAGCTTGGAGAGCTCGACCGTGCAGAAATTGCAAAGGCCGTGATAGATCACGTGGAACTCGTAGGTATTGTAGGCACGGCGCGCGGTCTTGACCAGCTCGTTCATGCCTGCAACGATCCACTTGTCGATGTCGTACAGCTCATCCATGGGCAGCGCATCGGTATCGGGGTTGAAGTCGTACAGGTCGGCGAGCAGGAAGCGCGCGGTGTTGCGGATCTTGCGGTACGCATCCGAGAGCTGCTTGAAGATCGCATCCGAGGCGCGCACGTCCACGTGGTAGTCACTGGATGCGACCCAAAGGCGCACGAGATCTGCGCCATACTTGACGATCATCTCCTCGGGGGCGATCGAGTTTCCGAGCGACTTGTGCATCGCCTTGCCCTCGCCGTCCACGACCCAGCCGTGGGTCAGAACCGTCTTGAAGGGTGCGCCCTCTCCCTTTGCGCCAACGGCGGTGAGGAGCGAGGACTGGAACCAACCGCGATACTGGTCGGCACCCTCCAGATACACGTCTGCGGGGAAACGGTGTCCCTCGCGCTGCTCGAGCACGTTGAAATGGCTGGAGCCCGAGTCAAACCAGCCGTCGAGCGTATTGGTCTCCTTGGTAAAGCTCTTGCCGCCGCAATGGGGGCAAGCGTAATCGGCGGGCAGAATGTTGGCCGCCTCGACCTCGTACCACGCGTTCGAGCCCTTCTCGCCAAAGAGCTTGGCAACGGCGTCGATGGTGGTCTCGTCACACACGGGCTTGCCGCAATCCGCGCAGTAGAACACGGGAATCGGCAGACCCCAATGACGCTGGCGCGAGATGCACCAGTCGGCGCGCTCACGCACCATGGACTTGATGCGCTCGCCGCCCCATTCGGGCAGCCACTCCACGGCGGAGCAGGCCTCAACGGCCTCGTCCTTGAAGGCATCCACCGAGCAGAACCACTGGGGGGTTGCACGGAAGATGATGGGATCCTTGCAACGCCAGCAGTGCGGATACTCATGCTCGATCTGCTCGGATGCAAAGAGCGCACCACTCTCGGTCATATCGGCAAGAATGGCGGCGTTGGACTCGTCATAGCGCATTCCCGCGAACTTGCCCGCGTCCTTCGTCTGATAGCCGCGGTCATCCACGGGCACGATGATCTCCATATTGTAGCGGCGGCAGGTCTGATAGTCGTCCGCACCGAAGCCGGGGGCGGTGTGCACACAGCCTGTACCGCTGTCCATCGTGACGTAATCGGCGTTCACCAGAAGCGACTCGCGGTCCAGGAAGGGATGCTGGGCGGTCATATACTCAAACTCGCTGCCCTTCATGGTGGCAAGCACCGTGTAATCGGCAATACCGCCTGCCTGCATAGTCTTTTCCAAAAGGGCGTTTGCCACGATGTAGCAGGAATCGCCCGCCTTGGCGACCGCGTAATCCTCTGCGGGATTGAGCGCGATGGCAAGGTTGCCCGGCAGCGTCCAGGTGGTGGTGGTCCAGATCACGAAATAGGTATTGGCGAGGTCGCACACGCCCGCGAGCTTGCCCTTGTCGTCCTTCACGCGGAACTTGACGTAGATCGAGGTGCAGGGATCGGTACGATACTCGATCTCGGCCTCGGCGAGTGCCGTCTCGTCCTTGGGGCACCAGTACACGGGCTTGAGACCCTTGTAGATGTAGCCCTTGCGGTACATCTCACCGAACACGCGCACCTCACGCGCCTCAAACTCGGGGGACATGGTGAGATACGGATGCTCCCAGTCGGCCGTCACACCCAGACGCTTGAACTGGCCCATCTGAATATCCACAAAATCCTGCGCAAAGGCGTGGCAGGCACTGCGGAACTCGGGGATGGACATGCGCTTGCGGTCGATCTTGTTCTTCTTGATGATCGCACTCTCAATGGGCATGCCGTGGTTATCCCAGCCGGGGATAAAGGGCACGCGATAGCCCATCATGCTCTTGGACTTGTTGATGAAGTCCTTGAGGATCTTGTTGAGCGCCGTACCCATATGAATGTTGCCGTTCGAGAAGGGGGGGCCGTCGTGCAGGATGAAGGTGGGCTTGCCTGCCGCATTCTCCTGCATACGGGCATAGAGCCCCAGCTGCTCCCAGTATTTGAGCATATCGGGCTCGCGCTTCGGCAGCTCCGCGCGCATGGCGAAGGTGGTTTGGGGAAGGTTCAGCGATGCACTGTAATCTTTTGCCATTGTCTTAAACTCCTGTATTTACTGTGAAAATAATTGTCAGATATAACGGTCTGCCAAAAGCAGATAACGCCCTTTTTTGGTCTTGTCCGAAAGGGATCGGATCACAAATTTGCCGCAACCGCGAATGACGATCACAGCACCGTCCGTGATGGGACGGTCGGGCTTTTCGGCGCTCTCGTAGTCGATCTCGACCTTGCCTTGGACAAAGAGCGCTTGCGCGCGCTCGCGCGAGAGATTGGCCAGTGCCGCCACCACCGCATCGGCACGCGGCGAGGCAACGGTATCGCGAACGGGTGCAAAGCGCCGTCCGCCGTCAAAGCCCTCGGGAAGAGTCGTGCACACCGCACGCACGGTGTCCCCCGCCACACGGACAAGGGATTCGGTGAGAAAATCGGCCATCACGCGGTCGGTAAAGAGCATTGCTCGCTCGGGCGAGAGCACGCAAAGATCGCCGATGGCATCGCGCTCAACGCCGAGATTTAAGACCGAGCCGAGAAAGTCGCGGTGCGCCAGCACCCGATAGCCACTGCCCAGCACCTCAACGGGCACAAGGACATCGGCAAGGGCATCCGCCAAAAGCGCGTCGCGCTCTGCGCCCGTGAATGCCGTGACGTAATCGGGCAAAAAGACCATGCGTGCGCGCTCCGCGCCCGCATAGCCGCCGCAAAGGCACCATTCCTCGCGCGCGTAAGCGAATGCGCGCGAGAGCCCCATCTGCTCGGCAGGGGTGAGGAAGGCGGTATAGGTGATCTCGCCGCCTCGTGCACGGGCAAGCAGCTCCTCGGCGCGCGCGGCAAGGCGCGCATCCACGGGCATCAGAGCACCACGCCCACCACCGTCCCGAGCACCGTCAGCAGCAGATAGGCCACGAAAAACGAGACGTCAATGGGCAGATTCTGAAACCACCCGAGCCGTTCGAAAAGCGCGCGGATGGGTAGGATAATGGGCTCGGTCACCATGGAAACGAACACGAGAATGGGATTATCGTCCCGAATGGGAAACCACGAGAGGATCGCACGAAGAAGCATACAGATCTCCAGCGCGAACAAGAGCGCCTGCGCCGTTCCCGCAAGAATTGACACGAACAGATCCATTCTGCTCTCCTTTCACTTTTGGATGTATGCGGATCAGAGCTCGCCCTCGTCGCGCTCGTGCTCCTCCTCGCCAAGAACCTCACCGCTGCGGGGAGAGAGCACCAGCGTGGTCTTGGTGACGCGCTTGAGCTCGCCGCCCAGCACCTGCAAGGCACCCAGCAAAAAGTCGATCAGACGAAGCGCGGGCGTGCGCTCCAGCTCCTCGATATTCATCACGACCGTATAGCCCTCACTCAGATAATCGGCAATAGCGGGGCCGTCCTGATAGCCGTGGGGCTTGACCACCTTGAGCATATTGCCGCCACCCGTGCGGCTTGCCTTCTTGGCGGGCAGTGCGGGGGCAGCTTCGGTCTCGTCGTCGTAATCGCCCAGAATCCCGTCCTCCTCGTCCTCGTCGCCGCGATAGAAATCGTTGTCGTAGCTATCGTCGTAGCTGTCGTAATCGTTGCGGGCCGGCTTGCGGTTAAAAGGGTTTTTCATAGTGTTTCCTCCGTATGATCTCAATTTTCTTATTTCGTTTCATCCTTGGCAAAGAGCCTGCGCCCCACGCGCACAAAATCCGCACCCTCACGGGCGGCGGCCAAAAAGCTCTCGGACATGCCCATCGACAAAAGCGGTCGGTCGGGCAGGTCCAGCGTGCGCCAGAGTGCTTGGCAAAAATCGCGCACACCGCCAAAGTACGCGCGGTATTCCTGCTCGGTCTCAAAACGCGGCCCCATGGTCATAAAGCCCCTGAGCACAAGATGCGGGCACGCAAGCACCGCACGTGCAAGTGCCTCGGCCTGCTCGGGGGCAACGCCGCTTTTGCTTTCCTCATTGGCACCGTTGATCTCCACCAGTACGTCCATGGTCGCGTTGCGGCGTGCCATCTGCCGTTCGATCTCGGCGGCCAGGCGCGCGGAATCCACCGAATGGATCATCACGACCCGATCGGCAATGTATTTGACCTTATTGGTCTGCAACGAGCCGATGAAATGCACACGCGTGCCGTGCGCCGCATAAATTGCCTCACGCGCCAGCAGCTGCTGCACGCGGTTCTCGCCCACCTCGCGCACTCCAAGGGAGAGCAGGGCGTCCAGCTCGGCATCATCGGCGTATTTCACCGCCGCCAACACCGTAGGCCCCTCGCCGCCGCATGCGGCAGCAAGCGCCGTTTGCACGGCATTTAGATTTTGCTTTAGATATTGCATCGCTCACCTCAAGCTCTTTCCGTCGTACAGACGCCGCGCGGTCAGAATGATCTCCTCACCCTCGCGCAGCATCCCCTCTCCCGTGCCGAGCGTTGCGATCGCGACGCCGCCCTGCTCAGAGAGAAGCTCCACGCGCCGCCAGCGCGCCACGCCGCTGTCGGCCACATACACACCGCGCTCGCCGTTCTCGGCACAGATGGCCGAGGCGGGGACCGAAAGGCCTACCACGCTCGCGCGCGAAACTGTGACCGATTGCCGCCGTGCGGCATCCAGGGTATCGGGCTTTTGTGCGCAGCAGAACACCAGCAGAGCACGTGTGCCGTCTGCGCTCGGGGTGATCGCGGTCAGCTCCATATCGGTTTTCGTATTACAGGCCGCCACGGTCACGGTGTGTCGCGCGCCCACACGGTATACGGCAGCAACCTGTGCGGTCACGGGAAGCACGAGATACCATGCGCCCGCGCTGACGACCTTGCCGATGTGCTTGTCGGTGGGGCGGGGATTTTCCAGCAGCTCCACCAATCCCTCGGGCGTGAGGCCCTCGGTGGCGGCAGTGCCGCACAGCGCCTCGTAGCCGTCGGTCTCGTAATAAAATGCGCCGTCAGCACCCGCCGTACGCTCCTGCGGTGCATCGACGTTGCGCACCATCTCGGCGATCTCGGCGTCAATGGCGGCGATGCGCGCGCGATAGGCCTGCTCAGCACCCGCCCCCACTGCGCGATGGCAGAGCGCGTCGGCAAGAGCAGCGGCGCTGTCGGCCGTAGCGCGCAGATTTCCATCGGCCAGGGTATGCATGAGCGAGGCGTAGGATGCGGTGTAATCGGGCTGCCAGGCCGCGCCGTTCTCAAGAGCGGTGAGCAGCCGTGCCTTTTCGGCGAGGAGTACCGCCGCGCGCTCGCGCTGGTCACTGCCCGTTTCGTCGGTATAAACGGCGGCCAACAGCTGCCCCGCGGCGACCTTGGCACCGTTGGCCACGCGATAGTCGATCACACCGTTGTTGGTGCTGGGGATCGCCGTTTCATCGCGAAACACATACCCCTCCAGCAGATCGACCTCGGTAAAGGAAACGGCACGCGCCGCTTCGGTATCAACGATAGCAGAGCGCAGTGCCTCACTGACCAGAATGCCGACGAGCAACGACAGAAGAAGCACAATGCAAACGACCTGCGTGATGCGTGCACGCCGATCACGCGTGCGTATCATGATTCGCATAGCGCCTCTCCCTTCCGTAAAACCACACGCGCAGGTGCGCGCGCAATAATTTATGATAAATTATTATAGCATACTCCACGCATCCGCGCATAGTTCCATTGCTTTTTTTACAATTTCTTCATATTTTCGCATGCTTTCGCCGTCATCCACCGCCAAGGGCATCACGTACGGCTTGGCTGAAAACCAGGTGATCTGACGCTTGGCATAGCGGCGCGTTGCGGTCTTAAGCTCGGCCACGGCAGCAGCGCGGTCACATTCTCCGCGCAAATACGGCAGCAGCTCCTTGTAGCCGATCGCCGCACTCGCAGTACGCGAAGCATCAAAAACACCGCGCTCCAAAAGACGGCGCGTCTCCTGCTCAAGACCCATTTCCAGCATCTCGTCCACGCGGCGCTCAATACGCGCGTAGAGTAGCTCACGGTTTTGAAAGGTAAGCCCCAGCACCGCGGCGCGGTAGCGCGCAGGTGCGAGATTGGAACGGCGATCCCACTCGGATTTTGGGATACCCGTGGCCATGTAGATCTCCAGCGCGCGGATCACGCGGCGCAGGTTGTTCGGATGTATCGCGGCGGCACCTTCGGGATCCACAGCGGCCAGCTCGCGGTGTAAGACCTCGTTCCCCTCACGCGCGGCACGGGCCGAAAGCGCGGCACGCACCGTGGGATCTGCCCCGGGGGACTCCAATACGCCCCCGCGCAAAACGGCATCCAGATACAGCCCCGTTCCCCCACATAGGATCGGTAGCTTGCCGCGAGCGAGGATATCCGCGATGGCGGCCTCGGCGGCGGCGACGTAATCCATCACCGAGAACTCCGCCTCGGGCTCTACGATGTCCAGCAGATGGTGGGGTATGCCGCCGCACTCGGTGAGCGTGGGCTTTGCCGTGCCGATATCCATGCCGCGGTAGATCTGCATGGAATCACAGGAAACGACCTCACCGTCCAACGCCTTGGCCAGTGCCACCGCCAATGCGGACTTTCCGCTTGCAGTCGGCCCCACAACGGCCAAAATTTTGGGCTTTTCCAGCACCGTTCACACCCCTTTCCATCCAACGCATCATAAACAACGGCGGCAGATCGCCGCCGTACCGTGTCAACTTCAAAACGGCAGAACACCCGCCAGAATGCTGTGCTCCGAGAGCACGATCCACAAGATCAACACGATCACCACAACGGCGATCACAAATTTTGCAAGTTTACCCAGCAGCTTCAGCCCCAGATAAATGGCCAGCGCCGCGATCAGGATCGCCAGCGCCGTGGTGGCCAGCTCCTTCACGGTCTCAACAAACAGCAACTGCATCAAGATCCCCCTTTTTTACAAAACAGCAACCGAATTATCCCCCGACACGGGGTGAAATATGCAAAGCCAAGCCTTCCGCACAGGCATTCTGCGAAGACTCGCGGGCGAACGCAGTTCGCCCCTACTCCCCACTCTATCCCTGTTCATTCAAGAAGCAAGCAAGACAAGGCGCACCGCAGAAAGCAAGGCGCAGACGTAGCTCCCTACGTTAAGCCGCTTTCGAGGAGCAACGCCGTATTGCGCCGCTTATTGGATGAACATGGCATCGCCGTAATGTATGCGATATAAGAAAATTTGAATGTTGGTTAGTAGAAATTGTCGTAGACAAGGCGTAAGGGTGCGAAAATCCCGACGGCGTAGTTCCCTACGTCGAGGGATTTGAGTCACCCGACAACGAAGTATACGGCAATTTATACAATCAACATCGCATCGCCGAAGGAGAAAAAGCGATATTTTTCTCTTACAGCTTCCTCATAGGCGGCGATCATCGCGTCGCGGTTGTAGAAGGCCGAGACCAGCATGAGCAGCGTGCTCTCGGGCAGGTGGAAATTGGTGATCAGGGCATCCACAGCGCGAAAACGGTAGCCTGGGTAGATGAAAATGCCCGTATCCCCCGTAACGGGGTGAATTACACCCTGTTCGTCCGCCGCGCTCTCCAACGTGCGGCACGAGGTCGTGCCCACCGCAACCACGCGTCCGCCTGCGGCGCGGCATGCATTGATGAGGTCGGCAGATTCCTTGGAAACCGAAATGAACTCGGTGTGCATCACATGCTCGTCCACGCGGTCGGCCTTCACAGGGCGGAAGGTGCCAAGCCCCACGTGCAGCATTACGGGCGCGATCGCCACGCCCTTGGCCTTCACACGCTCCAGCAGCTCGGGGGTGAAGTGCAGCCCCGCGGTGGGCGCGGCGGCCGAGCCCTCCTCGCGTGCGTAGACGGTCTGATAGCGCTCGTTATCCTGCAGCTGTGCGGTGATGTAGGGGGGCAGCGGCATACGGCCGATCTCGTGCAGCACATCGTAGATGTTTGCATATTTTGCCGTGTCATACGATAGGCGCACCAAGCGGTTGCCTTCCTCCACGATGTCCTCCACCGTGGCCACGAGCTTTCCCTCTCCGAACACGATGCGCATCCCCATGCGCGCGCGCTTTCCGGGCTTCACCAGCGTTTCCCAGAGATCCAGCTCACGCTGGCGCAGGAGCAAAAGCTCCACGCCCGCCTCGGGCCGACCCTCGACATGCCCGTACAGGCGCGCGGGAATCACCTTGGAATCGTTAACCACGAGCACGTCGCCCGCGCGCAGCTCATCCACGATGTCGTAAAAATGCTTGTGCACAAGCGACCCCTTGGCGCGGTCGAGCACCATCAATCGCGAGGCATCGCGCCGCTCGGTCGGGTGCTGGGCGATGCGCTCCTCGGGCAGGTCGTAGTAAAAATCCGAGGTCTTGAGGTCAGTGGGGATTCTTTGGTTGCGAATGGGTTCGTTCATAGGTTCCTTTCGGCGCGTCGGCACAAATTGCGAAATTCACGCAAAACCTGTTGACAAGCGCAGCATTTTATGTTAGTATGTGGGTAGACGGAAGCGTCGGAAAAACATAATATAATGATAGAGGCGCACATTGTGACCTCACACGGGCAAGACCGCCGCGGTCGCCGTAGCCCTTGTGGGAGCGCAGCGTGCCGAAGTGAGATGCCCGCGGTAAGCGTCTTGCTGGTCCGCACGGTTCAGAGCTGTGGGACTGTCGTCAGTTTATGATGGAGAGCTATCTGTATGTTGCGAAGTGGGGGGAAAGCCTTGCTTCTATTATAGTACAACTACAGCTGGTTTTCAACCAGTTTTTTTATTTTTCTTCCGTTTTCTAACACCGAGAGCGCTCGGGGAAAGGACCTACTTATGAGCAAGCTGAAAAATTCGATTTTCCAAGGCGCGGCAACCGCGCTCATCACCCCCTTCAAAAACGGGGCGATCGACTATGAGAGCCTGGACCGACTGATCGAGGCGCAGATTGCGGGGGGCATTGACGCCATTGTGATCGCGGGCACCACGGGCGAGGCGGCAACCCTCACGCACGAGGAGCACTGCGACCTGCTGACCCACTCGGTCAAGACCGTAGCAGGGCGCGTACCCGTCATTGCGGGCACGGGCTCGAACGACACGGCCTACGGCATCGAGCTCTCGCGCCACGCCTGCGAGGTGGGATGCGATGCACTGCTGCTGGTGACGCCCTACTACAACAAGGCCACCCCGAAGGGGCTTATTCAGAATTTCCTTGCCACGGCGGATGCCACCGACAAGCCCATCATTCTCTACAACGTGCCCTCGCGCACGGGCGTGAACATCACGCTCCCCGTCTACCGCGAGCTTGCCAAGCACGAGCGCATCGTGGCTGTCAAGGAAGCGTCGGGCAACCTCTCCGCCATTGCGGAGCTCATCGCCGAGTGCGGTGACGCGCTGGACGTGTATTCGGGCAACGACGACCAGATCGTTCCCATCATGTCGCTTGGCGGTAAGGGTGTCATTTCGGTGTTCTCGGGGCTGCTCCCGCGCCAGACGCACGATCTGTGCGCCGCCTGCCTTGCGGGCGATTTCCGCACGGGCGCGAAGATGCAGCTGGAGTACCTCAAGCTCATGAACACGCTGTTCTGCGAGGTCAATCCCGTGCCCGTCAAGACCGCCTCGGCACTGCTCGGCCTTTGCGACGGCGAGATGCGTCTGCCCCTTTGCGCGATGGAAGACGCAAATCTTGCCAAGCTCAAGGCAGTGATGCGCGAATACGGCCTTTTGCAGTAAACCCACCGAAAGGAAGTTGAACAATGCTGAACATTCTGCTTTGCGGCTGTGGCGGCCGTATGGGTGCGGCGGTTGCCGCCGCGGCGAAGGCCGCGGGCGAGCGGATCGTTGCAGGCGTGGACATCAATCCCGCCGCTGACAGCCCCTTCCCGATCTACGCCTCGCCCGAGGAATTTGCGGGCAAGGCCGACGTGATCGTGGACTTCTCGCACCACAGCGCGCTTCAGGGGCTGCTTGCATACGCCGAGCGCACCGCAACCCCTCTTGTGATCTGCACCACGGGGCACAGCGACGAGCAGGTCGCGCTCATGCACGAATATGCAAAGCGCGTGCCGATCTTCTTCTCGCGCAACATGTCGCTTGGGATCAACCTGCTCATTTCGCTCTGCCGCCGCGCGGCGGCCACGCTGGGCGCGGATTTTGACATTGAGATCATCGAAAAGCACCACAACCAAAAGCTGGACGCCCCCAGCGGAACGGCGCTGATGATCGCCGACGCGATCGCCGAGAGCGACAACGCCGAGCACCCCTACATCTACGACCGCCACGCCGAGCGCCGCAAGCGCGCACGCGGCGAGATCGGCCTGCACGCCGTACGCGGCGGCACCATCGTGGGCGAGCACGAGGTGCTGTTTGCGGGCAAGGACGAGACGCTCACGCTCGCGCACAGCGCGAGCTCCCGTGAGGTCTTTGCCACGGGCGCACTGCGCGCCGCACAGTTCCTTGCAACCAAGGGCGCAGGCCTTTACAGCATGGACGACATTGTAAATGAGCTTTAATAGTAAGCCCCCGAAACGGAACCCGTTTCGGGGGCTTTTAAGAGAATGAAGTGAAAGGAAAGGCTTCTCCTTGAGGAGAGGCTCCCGCAAAGCGGGTGGTGAGGTGTAGGATGCAAAGCATCCGTCGCTTCGTCAATCAGCAACATTTTCAAAATGCACGCCGCTACGGCGGCTACACCTCATCCGTCAGGCATTCGCCTGCCACCTTCCCCTCAAGGGGAAGGCTTATCAATACGGGATTGGGCTTATCTCTCGGGTGTAAATTCATCAAAGATCGGGGCAACGCCCGCATTGAGGAAGGCGCGATATGCGGTGGCGTCCTTGATCGTGAACACAAAGGAAGCGGCACCCATACGGTGCGCGAGCGCACGCGCCATGCCGCGCGGATATTTGTGATCCCACGCGATAAAGTGGGGGCGACACAAGCAATTGAGCCACATACGGGTGAGTAAAAAGTTCACCAACGGCGAGCCGTCGCGCTTTTCCTTGCCAAGATCGGTCCAGAGCAGGCCGCGCAGCACGTGCGGCGCGTTCTTTCGAAACCATTGGAGCAGCAGGGGGTTGAAGGACTCCACACACCACTCTCCCTTATAGTCGGCAAGGGTGTCAAGCAGTGCGGGGCAAAGAGCAGTGTTGCCACTCTCGCCCTTGAGCTCGATGAGCAACGGCACGCGCCCCGCAACGGTCTCCAGCACCTCTCGGAGCGTGGGAATCGTCTCGGTTTCCATCCCGTCAAGGGGCATTTTGCCAAGCTCTGCGGCGGTAAAGTCCGAGAGCCTGCCCTCTTTTGTGCACATGCGGTCGAGCGTGTAGTCGTGAAAAACCATCACGGTGCCGTCGCGCGAGAGCTGGACGTCCAGCTCAATGGCAAAGCCCCTCTCGGCCGCGCGTTCAAACGCCGCGCGCGAGTTCTCGGGCGCGCCCTCTCCCCAAAGGCCGCGGTGTGCATACGCGCGATCACGGAAGGGGGCGAGCTGTGCGGCGCGCGGCTTTTTGGGCGCGATCAGGAATATCCAAAGCAGGAAAAGCAACGTGAGCGTAAGCGCAATCGACAAGATCCAAGGCAGCATCAGTCACCGCCTCCAATGCCGTCGGCAATCGTCTCGCCCGCGGTGGGCGTGCTATCCCCGTGGCGCACAAAGAGCATGGTGAGGAACGAGAGTGCCACGAAGATGGCGGCGTATGGGAAGAGCGTGGTGAAGCGGATGTCCATAAACACACCCGAGAGCACGGGCGTCACGACCTGCGCCGCCATGCTGGCGGTGTAATAGTAGCCCGTGTATTTGCCCACATCCCCGCCGCGCGCCAGCTCCACCACCATCGGATAGGAATTGACATTGATGGTCGCCCAGCCGATGCCCGCCATGGTAAAGAGCAGATTCATCAGCCAAACGGGACTACCCACACGCATAAAGGAAGCGGCCACAAAAGACGCGCCGAGGATCAGCACGCCCGCAAGCACCATTTTCTTGCGCCCGAAGCGCGAGGTCAGAAACCCGACGGGGATATAGGCCACGATCGCGGCGGCGTTGGCGATGAGCAGCGTGGTGTTATAGTCGATATTGAGCACCGAGCTTGCGTACACCGAATATTTACTGGCAACGGCGTTGTAGCCCATATACCAGAACACCACCGAGAACAGGATCAGCAAAAGCGAGGCGCGCTCGCCGCGCGTGAGGCGTCGGTCGCCCTTGTTTTCCTCAACGGCGGCGTTATCAATGCCAAGACGGGCACTCTCCTGCTCCATTTCCGCCGCCCACTTGGGCTCGCGCACGGTGAGCAAAAAGGCCGCGAGTGCCGCGAGCATCAGGATCGCAACGATGACGAAAAATCCCGTATAGGGCATCAGGGCGTTTGTGATCTTGCCCGTGCCCAGCACCGTGCCGACAAGGAGCACCACCACGCCGCCAATCGACCCCATCAGGTTGATGACGGCGTTACCCTTGGAGCGCAGGGGCTTGACGGTGACGTCGGGCATGAGCGCGACGGCGGGCGATCGAAACACGCCCATTGCGATCAGTGCAAGGAACAGGATTACCATAAAGGCGACCAAGGCCCCGGGGTGTGCCGCCGTAACCGATGCGGCATAGGCCTGCCGCGCGGGCACCACGTAAGCGGTATAGTCGGGATTGGTCTCGCCTGCGGCGTTCTCCACCGTGATCGCGAGGAACCTCTCGTGCGAGATCAGACTCTGCAAGGGCTTCTTGGTGTCGCCGCCGAAGGGATTGATGCTTGCCACGATCTCACCGAAGCTCTTGTTGTCGGTGCTCTCCCCTTCCACTCGAATATTGGGATTGGCGTCCCACAGCGTTTCAAGCGCCTCGGTATACGCCGCACCCTCGGTGGCATCGATCTTCTCCAGGTTCTTTAACTGGGCACTGTCGGGGATCGACAGCAGCACAAGCAGCGCGACCGCCACCACTGTTCCGATAAAGATAAAGGGCGTGCGGCGGCCGTAGCGGCTGCGCGAGCGATCCGAGATCGCACCGAACAGCGGCAACAAAAAGAGCGCAAGGATATTGTCGACCGCCATGATCGCGCCCGAGGCCGCCTGGGGAAGCCCGAACTTGTCGGTCAGAATTTTGGGAATAATGTTGTCGTACGCTTGCCAAAATGCAATGATCAAAAAGAAAGCAAAGCCAACGAAGATCGTGCGCTTGTAGTTTAGCTTTGTGCTCATGCTTTTTTCTCCTTTTCCAGCATGGCCGCCACACGCAAAATGGCGACCTGCGTTTTTCCGTCGGGGATGCGCCCCGCGAGCACCTCGTTGACAGCATCCGAAAGCGGCATGCGGAACACTTCGAGGAGTTCGTCCTCGTCGAGCTCTCTCTCACCGAAGGTGAGTCCGCGCGCAAGGAACATATGGATGCGTTCGTTCAGGAGCGCGGGCGAGCCGTAATAATCCCCCAAGGGGATCAGCTCGCGTGCAAGCGCGCCCGTTTCCTCACGCAGCTCGCGCGCGGCGGCCTCGCGGGGGTCCTCATCAGCCGCATCCAGCTTTCCTGCGGGAATTTCCACCAGCACCTTTCCATAAGCATAGCGGAACTGGCGTTCCAGCACCACCTCGCCCTCGTCGGTAAGGGGCAGAACGCAGACCGCGCCAACGTGACGGATGTACTCTCTCACCGACCGCACGCCGCCCGGCAGCGCGACGTCGTCCTTATAAAGATGCACCACCTTGCCGTCAAAAATGAGCTGCGAGGAAATCTGCTTTTCGGTCATATCCATTATTGTGTCTCCTTTTGTGTTGTTTCCATCATCAAGTATACCCCAAATTTTGAAAAAAGTAAAGAAAAAGCAAAAAATAAGCGAGGAGACGCGCTCACTCGCTTATTTTTCATTCCACATGCGGCGCAACGCACGCTTCGCCTCGGCAGGTGCATAGCCGTAGCGCTGCATGCGCGCGAGCAGTCGGTGCAGCTGTGCCGCGTCGGTCGGGATCGCTGCACGAAGGCGGCGCAGCAAGCGCACGCAACGCCCGACCGCGTCCTCGTCCGCAAGACGCTCACGCACGCGCCTCAACGCGCCGTCTCCGTAGCCCTTGGCGCGCAGATCCGCAAGGATACGGCGATCGCCCCAGAGCTTGGCAAGGCCGCGCTCGGCCTCGCGCAAGGCACCCTCTGCCTCGTTGAGATAGCCCCGCGTCGCCAGATCCTCCACAGCCTCGGCCGCTACATCGGCCGCATGCCCACGTGCGCGCAGCTTTTCGATCAGATGGCGGCGCGACGTGCCGCACACCGAAAGCATGCGAAGCCCCACGCGCATGGCCGCCGTGACCGCCGCCTCGCGCCGAAGGTGCTCCAGTTGCGCAGCGTCCACCCCACCGATCTGCGGGATCGCCCGCAATCGGGATGCAAAAAGCATCAACACCTCTCGCTCACCCGCGCCGTTTTCCAGCGTGAGCAAAAGCTGCGCGCCGCCGTCTGCGGCGCGCAGATCCCGTATGCTCCAATCAGTTGTCATCGTCCAGCTTCAACGCACGCAGATCGAATTCCTCATCGTCCTCGTCGTCCACGTCGAAGGCCTCCTCCCTCAGCTCAAGCTTGTCGGCCTGCGCACGGATCTTGGCATCGATCTCGTCAAAAAGTGCGGTATTGCTCTCAAGCAGCTTGCGGATATTGTCCTTGCCCTGCCCCAGACGCTCGCCGTTATAGGAGAACCACGAGCCGCTTTTCTGGATCACATCCAGCGCAAGGCCGATGTCCACAAGCTCTCCCGCACGCGAGATGCCCTTGCCGTACAAAATATCAAATTCTGCCACGCGGAAGGGGGGCGCGACCTTGTTTTTCACGATCTTGCACTTGACGTGGTTGCCGTAGATATCGTTGCCGTTCTTGAGCTGCTCGGTCTTACGCACGTCGATGCGCACCGAGGCGTAGAACTTGAGCGCGCGGCCGCCCGTGGTGGTCTCGGGATTGCCGTACATCACGCCGACCTTCTCACGCAGCTGGTTGATGAAGATGACCACCGCATTGCTCTTGGAGATGACTGCCGAGAGCTTGCGCATAGCCTGTGACATGAGGCGCGCCTGCACGCCGACCTGGGACTGGCCCATATCGCCCTCGATCTCCTGACGGGGCACGAGTGCCGCCACCGAGTCGATGACGACCACATCCACCGCACCCGAGCGCACGAGTGCCTCGGTGATATCCAGCGCATCCTCGCCGCAATCGGGCTGAGAGACCAGCAGATTGTTGATGTCCACACCCAGCGCCTTGGCATAGACGGGGTCAAGCGCGTGCTCGGCGTCGATAAAGGCGGCCTGCCCGCCCGTTTTTTGCACCTCGGCCACGATGTGCAGTGCGACCGTGGTCTTACCCGAGGATTCGGGGCCAAAGATCTCGATAATGCGCCCGCGCGGCACACCGCCGATGCCCAGTGCCATATCCAGCGAGAGCGAGCCCGTGTGCACGGCCTGCACCTCCATGTGCGTGTTCTCGCCCAGCTTCATGATCGTGCCCGCACCGTAATCACGCTCCAGCTGCTTGATCGCGGTCTCCAGTGCCTTCTTGCGCTCTGCGGCGTCTGCGCCTGCCAGCGAAACGGCAGGCTTTTTGCTTTTGCTCTCCTTTGCCATGTCTGCTCCTCCTCGGCTTATGTGTTGTATTCATTATACGACACGCCGCAGCCTTTGTCAAGCGTTTTTTGAAATTATTTTTCCGAAAGCGGAAATTTTAAGTTATCCGCCTTCTGTTTTTGATTCAGGCAATACTTCTAAATTTCCGCTTTTGAGAAATGCGGCAAGGCAAAGGCGCCTTCCGCCCCCTTCGGAGCATTGCGCTCTTACTTTATTTATTTTTTCAGCCCCGGCAAAAGCGGGAAGGGCACGCATATTTTGCAGTATTTCAAAGCACGCTAAAAGAAAAAAAGGGGGGATCGTATGGAATCGATCTGGCAAGCGGGAGTCACGCTCCCGACCTTTCCTTCCTATAAAGGAGACGAGCGCTGTGAGGTTCTGATCGTCGGGGGCGGCATAGCGGGGCTGCTCACGGCGTATTTTTTGCATCGGCGCGGTGTGCGCTATATGCTGATCGAAAAGGACCGCATCTGCGGCGGCACCACGGGGCACACCACCGCAAAGATCACGGTGCAGCACGGGCTTTGCTACGATGCGCTGCGCGAGCGCTACGGCACTGAGACCGCGCGCGTATATCTGCACGCGAACGGTGCGGCCTTTCGCCGCTTTGCCGAGCTTTGCGAGGGGATCGACTGCGACTACGAGATCGCCGATCACACCGTTTATCTGACCGAGGACCGTCGGCAACTGGAGCGTGAGATGCGCACGCTGGAGCGCATTGATGCCACGGCGGAGTTCTGCGAGCGACCCGCGCTCCCCTTCCCCACGGCGGGCGGCATCCGCTTTGCGGGGCAGGCACAGTTCCATCCGCTGAAATTCCTCTCGGCGCTGGTGGGCGAGCTCAACATTTTTGAGCGCACACAGCTCCTCGCCGTCAAGGGCAACCGCGCGCTCACCAGCGGCGGCCTGATCACGGCAAAGCGCATTGTGATCGCCACGCACTTCCCACTTCTCAACCGTCACGGAGCGTATTTTCTCAAGCTCTACCAGCATCGCTCCTACGTGCTCGCACTGCAAAACGCGGCGCGTCTGGACGGAATGTACGTGGATGGGAGTGCCCACGGGCTTTCCTTTCGCAATTACGGTGACATGCTTTTGCTGGGTGGGGGCGGTCATCGCACGGGCAAGCAGGGCGGCAACTGGCGGGAGCTGCGCGATTTTGCCGCCGCGCATTATCCAAACGCCACAGAACGCTATGCGTGGGCGGCACAGGACTGCATGAGCCTGGACGGGATGCCCTATATCGGGGCATACAGCCGCCACACGCCCGAGCTGCTGGTGGCATCGGGCTTCCATAAATGGGGCATGACGGGCTCGATGCTCGCGGCCATGCTTCTCGCGGACGCGGTCATCGAGAAAAGGAACGAATATGCGCCCTTTTTCACACCGTCCAGGAGCATCTTTACCAAGCAGCTCGCCGCGAACGCCTGGGAATCGACGCGCAATCTGCTCTCGCTTTCCACAAGGCGCTGTCCGCATATGGGCTGTGCGCTCAAATGGAACGCAGCCGAGCATTCGTGGGATTGCCCCTGCCACGGCTCGCGCTTCGGCGAGGACGGCCACGTCATTGAAAACCCCGCGAACCGCGATATCGAGCCCTGAAGCCGCCCCCTTTTTGTAAAAATCCTTTTTTGTCTTGCTTTTGCCCCTTCAGAATGTTATAATACAAAGGAAGAAAAGCAGAAAGGAAGCGGATATGGAACAGATCTATACCATTCCCGTAAACGAGGCGTTTGAGACCTCTGCCGCCGATCACGCCTGCGGCTGCCCGATGTGCGCGCTCTACCGCAAGCTGGAGGAGAACGAGCTGGAGCTCATCCTCGGTGCCTCGATGATGGAGCCCGACGTGCGCATCAAGACCAACGAGCAGGGCTTTTGCCGCACGCACTACGACATGATGTTCGTGCGCAAGAACCGCCTTGGCATGGCGCTCACGCTCGAGAGTCACTTAAACGAACTGAAGGACGACCTCTCAAAGGGGCTTCTTTCAACGCTGACGGGCCACCCCGAGGCAAAGCCCCTCAAGCGCATCGCCGCGCTGGAGGACTCCTGCTACGTTTGCTCGCGCGTGGAGTTCCATTTTGCGCATATGGCAGAGACCGTGGTGTACCTTTTTGAAAACGACGAGGCCTTTTTGGGCAAGCTCCGCGCGCAGCCCCTGCTTTGCCTGCCCCACTACCGATTGCTTTTGGAAAAGGGCGCGGCACGCTTGCAAAAAAAGAAGCTGGCCGCCTTTTCCGAGCTGCTCTCGGGAATCGTCAAGGGCTATCTTGACACCCTCTCCGAGGACGTGAGCTGGTTCTGCAAAAAGTTTGACTATCGCTATGAGAGCGAGCCCTGGAAGAATTCCAAGGACAGCGTGGAGCGCGCCATCCGCTTTTTGCGCGCCGATCTGCACCGCGCCCCCGACAAAAAATAAGCATCGCTGCAAATACGTTTCGGAGCAAGCATGAGCAACAAATACGGAAATATGATTGACCTTTTACAGCTGCAAAAGCAGTTTGTGTTAAATCACCTCGGTGCGGGAGATACCGCCGTGGACTTTACCATGGGCAACGGACACGACACCGAATTTCTCTCCAAAACCGTGGGCGAAACGGGGCACGTATACGCCTTTGATGTGCAACAGCAGGCACTTGCCTCTACCGCGCGGAATCTGGAGGCGGCGGGCTGCGTGCCAAACTATACGCTGATCCTCGATTCGCACCACAACGTCAAAAAATACGTGCAGGGCCCGATCCGCGCAGGGATGTTTAATCTCGGCTATCTGCCGGGAAGCGACAAAACGGTCACCACCATGCGCGAGACCACCATGCCCGCCATTGAGGCGGCGCTCGATCTGCTGGACCACGGCGGCGTGCTTCTGATCGCGGTCTATCCCGGGCACGCCGAGGGCGATGCCGAGGGCAAAATGGTGCTGGACTATCTTGCCACGCTCGACCGCCATTTGATCTGCTGCACGCTGATCCGCATCGTAAACTCCCCCGCCTCGCCCTTCTTTATCGTTGTTGAAAAGAAATAACGGCAAGGGAACAGAACTTTTTGCTACCGTTTGGGCACTTTTGCGTTTTTCGCACACAACGCCGTGAGCCGACCGAGCCCCCGTCACCGACAAGAGCACGAAAAGGAACGCACGATGAGATCAATGAAGGAAACAAAAGAAAATAAAACAAAACTGATCCTGGAAGCGGTGGTGCTCTGTATCACCCTGCTCGCGGGCATCACGCTGATCATGGTGGCAGGCCATGTTGATCTGGAGACCTGGCAGCGCGTCACACTCACCGTCATTGCCCTGGTGGTGATCTTTGGCGGCATCGCGGTCGCGGCCGTACTGGAAATGACCGCAGGCGGCTTTGAGTGCCCGAAATGCGGCAAGTACTTCGTGCCGACAAAAACGGCCTATATTATGGGCATGCACACCGTTACGCGCCGCCATCTGCGCTGCCCACATTGCGGCGTGAAGAGCTGGTGCCGCCGCCGTCTTGCACAAAAAGAAGAACAGGAATAAAGAAAGGTCGCGCGGCGTGCGCGGCCTTTTTCATTGGTCAATTTTCTTTTTTTGTACAAAAATAACGAAAAAGCAAGAATTTTGCCCTTTCGCTTCACATAAAATTATGTTACAATAAAAGTACCATAAAAAAGGAGCGTTGCGATGAAAACCTACATACTTTATAATCCCCGCGCCGGGCACGGCGACAAGGCCAAGGCTGCCGAGAGCATCGCGCATCAATTTGAGGGCGAGGTCGTCATCAAGGATGCCACCACCGTTGCGGATTATGCGGCCTTCGTGGCCCCCCTCACAGCCGAGGACACCGTGGTGCTTTGCGGCGGCGACGGCACGCTGAACCGCTTTGCGAATGCGGTGCAGGACACCGACTTCGCGTGCGACGTGCTCTACTATGCGGTGGGCACGGGCAATGACTTTCTGCACGACCTGGGGCTCGAGCCCGGTGCTGCACCCTTTGCGGTAAAAAAATACCTCAAGGATCTGCCCAGCGTCGAGATCAACGGAAAGAATTACCGTTTTCTCAACGGCATCGGCTTTGGCATTGACGGCTACTGCTGTGCCGAGGGCGACCGATTGAAGGCCATGAGCGACAAGCCCGTCAATTACACGGGCATTGCCATCAAGGGCATGCTGTACGCCTACAAGCCGCGCACCGCCACCGTCACGGTGGACGGCGTGACGCACGTGTACAAAAAGGCGTGGATCGCCGCAACCATGAAGGGGCGCTTTTACGGCGGCGGCATGATGACCGCCCCCGCACAGGCCCGCCTCGCCGAGGACGGCGAGGTCACGCTGGTGCTCTTCCACGGCAAGGGACGGCTCAAAACGCTCATCGTTTTCCCCTCGATCTTCAAGGGCGAGCACATCCATCACCCCGATATGGTGGCCGTACATAAGGGCAAGGAGATCACCGTGACCTACGATAGCCCCGCACCCTTGCAGGTGGACGGCGACACGGTGCTGAACGTCACAAGCTACCGCGTCACGGCAGGCAGGGTTTCGGTCAAGACCGCAGACGAAGCGACCGTAACGGTATAAGAAAAATTAAAAAGCAGCGCAGATGCTTTCGCATTTGCGCTGCTTTTGCGAACGAGAGGAACTGCAGTATTCGATGCAGAAGAAGTGATCTCGGCACGAGAGCTGTATGATATACTGCAAGTGCCGAGAGCGCGCCTAAAAAACACACATAAAAAAATGAAATTCGGCACGAATTTCTACCGCAAAAGCCGCTTCACCATCAATTTCCGATGGCAAAGCGGCTTCTTTTATTCTTTTTTGTGTGTTTTTGTTCTGCGCGAATAATACAGTTCCGTTATCAGGCCTTGCAGAATTTTTCGATGTACCCGTCGATCGCCTCGCGCACGATCTTCTCGGCGGTCTCGCGGTCGTAGAGCTCCTTGATGTCGGTCTGCTTATTCTCCAGCTGCTTATAGACCTTGAAGAAGTGCATGATTTCATCAAAGATGTGCGGCGGCAGCTCGTCGATCGAGCGAATGTTGTTGTACGTGGGATCGGAAAACGGGATCGCAATGATTTTGTCGTCGATATGCCCGTCATCCAGCATACGCATCACGCCGATGGGATAGACGCGGATCAGCGTCATAGCCTGGATCGGCTCGGCGCAGAGCACCAGCACGTCAAGCGGGTCATTATCGTCGGCATAGGTGCGCGGAATGAAGCCGTAATTGGCAGGATAGTGCGTCGAGGTGTAGAGCACGCGGTCCAAGCGCAAAAGGCCTGTGCCCTTATCCAGCTCATACTTACAACGGCTGCCCTTCGGGATCTCGATCAGGGCGGTAAAATCGGTAGGGGTGATCTGGTGCGGATCCATGTCGTGCCAAATGTTCATAGTCTTCTCCTTATTTTACAAATTCAAATTCAAATCCGTAGAGGTTGACGGTGTGCCCGTCGGTACAGCCCTTTTCGGTCAGCATCGCAATAATGCCGCTTTTGATGAGTGCCTTTTGGAAGTAGGCAAGCGATTCATAGTCGTCAAAATTGATGCGACCCATCAGATTTTCAACCCATTTACCTTCAACGAAGAAGGTGTTGTTCTCACGGCGCACCGTGATCTCGCCTGCATCCTCGATCTCCTGATCCTCAGTGATCTCACTCTCGAAGACCGTAAGGGGCGGCAGGTCGCGCAAGCGCTCCGACACGCGCTTGACAAGTGCGTCCAGCCCCTTGCCCGTTGCCGCCGAGACGTAGTGCAGCTCCCAGCCGTTCTCCTTGACGAAGGCCTCAAACGCGGTCACATCCACGTACGTGGGATCCAGCATGTCGCTCTTGTTCGCGACGATGATCTGCGGGCGCTCGGCCAGCACCGCGCTATAGCGCGCGAGCTCGCGGTTGATGGCACGAATGTCCTGTGCGGGGTCACGCCCCTCGGTGGCCGAGATATCCACCACGTGCAAGAGCAGCCGACAGCGCTCCACGTGGCGCAAAAACGCGTGTCCGAGCCCCGCGCCCTCTGCCGCACCCTCGATAAGGCCCGGGATGTCGGCGGCCACAAAGCCTGCCTCGCCACCCGTGCGCACCACGCCGAGATTGGGAGAGAGGGTGGTAAAGTGATACGCCGCGATCTTGGGGCGCGCCGAGCTGATGCGCGAGAGGATCGAGGATTTGCCCACGCTGGGCATACCGATAAGACCCACATCGGCCAGCATCTTCAGCTCCAGCACAAGCTCGCGCTCCTCGCCCTTGGTGCCGTTTTTGGCAAACATGGGCATCTGGCGCGTGGCGGTGGCAAATCGGCGGTTGCCCCAGCCGCCGCGTCCGCCGCGGCAGCACACAAAGGGCTCGTCATCCGACATATCCTTGATGATCTTGCCGCTTGCGGCATCGCGGATCAGCGTGCCCTGCGGCACGAGGATCTCGATATCGGCGCCGTTCGCACCGTGGAACTTTTCGCTCTGCCCGTTGCCGCCGTTCTTGGCCACGAACTTGCGGTGATCGCGGAAAAACAGCAGCGTGGTGGCTCCCTTGTCCACACGGAACACCACGTCACCGCCGTTGCCACCGTCGCCGCCCGACGGGCCGCCGTGCGACACGTACTTCTCGCGGTGGAAGGCCACGGCTCCGTTGCCGCCGTCCCCCGCCTTTACATAGATCTTGGTTTTGTCAATGATTCGCTCGGCATCACGCATCGGGCACCTCCTCGCCCTTCTGGCGAATGATCAGCTTGATCGGCGTGCCGCGAAATCCAAAGGTCTCACGCAGGCAGTTCTCGATAAAGCGCTGGTAGGAAAAATGGAACAGCTCCGCATTGTTGCAAAAGATCACGAAGGTGGGGGGGGCGGTGCGGATCTGCGTCATATAGTAGATCTTGAGCCGCTTGCCCTTGTCCGAGGGGGGCTGCACGCGCGTGGTCGCATCTCCCAGCACGTCGTTGAGCATGCCCGTGGAGATGCGCATTTGGGTTTGGTTGTATACATACTGAATGTGCTCAAAAATGTTGGGCACACGCTGACCCGTCTTGGCCGAAACGAAGAGCAAGGGCGCGTACTGCATATACCCCAGCGCCTCATAGACCCGCTTGGTGTACTCGTTCACGGTGCGGTTGTCCTTCTCGACGGTATCCCACTTATTCACCAGAATAATGGACGCCTTGCCCGCCTCGTGTGCGATACCCGCGATGCGCTCGTCCTGCTCGGTCACGCCCTCGTTGGCATCGACCATAATCAGGCACACGTCCGCACGCTCCACCGCCATATGGGCGCGCAGAACACTGTATTTTTCGATCTTGTCGTTGATCTTGGACTGGCGGCGAATGCCCGCCGTGTCGATGAAGGTGAACTTGCCGTACTCGTTCTCCACCAGCGTATCCACCGCATCGCGCGTCGTGCCCGCAATACTGGAGACGATCAGACGCTCACTGCCCACGAAGCGGTTGATGATGGAGGATTTGCCCGCATTGGGCTTGCCGATCACGGCGACCTTGATCGAATCGTCCTCCTCCTCGGCAAAGTCGGCGTCGGGGATGGCGGCGATCACCGCATCGAGCAGATCTCCCGTGCCCGAGCCGTGCACCGAGGAAACGGCGATGGGCTCTTGCTCGAAGCCGAGCTCGTAAAACTCATAGTATTCAAAGGGCAGCGACCCCACGCGGTCGCACTTGTTGATCGCGGGGATGATCGGCTTGCCGCTTTTTTTGAGCATCACCGCAACGTCGCGGTCGGCGGCCGTGAGGCCTGTGCGCACGTCGCAGAGAAACACGATGACATCGGCACTCTCCACGGCGATCTCAGCCTGGAGCTTCATCTGCGAGAGGATCAGATCGTCGGTCTTGGGCTCAATACCGCCCGTGTCGATGAGGGTGAGCTTTTTGCCGCACCACTCGGTCTCGCCGTAGATGCGGTCGCGCGTCACGCCGGGGATATCCTCCACGATCGAGCGACGCTCGCCGATGAGCTTATTGAATAACGTGCTTTTCCCCACATTGGGGCGGCCCACGATGGCCACGATTGGTTTTGACATTGTAACACCTCCTTACAGGGGGGTCGATTGCCCCAACAGGGCAGACACAAGAGCCGTTCCGTCTGCGGGAACGGCACGAACCGGTATGTGCAAGCGCTCGGAGAGCTCTGCGGGGGTCATACCGCACAAAAACAGATCACCCTCGGCACGCAGCATCGCGGCGGGGATGAGAAGCTCGTCCCCGAGCTCCTTGTTTGCAAGCTGCTCGGCAACGTCCTTGCCTGTGAGCAGACCTGCCACCGTGATCTCGGGACCGAAAAAGCGGTTTTCGATCACGGCAACGCGCACCGAAAGCCCCGAAACGCGGCGCTCCAGCGCGGCGGCCAGCTCCGCGAGCATATCGCCTGCGGCTTTGCCCGTAACCAGTGTCACGCGACGTTTGAAATCGGCAGGGAGCGAAATTTCGTCCAGATATTTGAGCTCGGCGTAAAACTCCTCGGTAAGCGAGCGTAGCATGCCTACGCCGTTCTCGATCTGCTCGTAGTCGCCGTAATAGTCCTCCTCGGGGATCGGAAGGCCTGCCTTGAGATAGAACTCGTCCGCACAGCAAAAGATCCGCACCCCGTGCTTGTCCACGCAAGCATCGCCAAACGCGGTGACCTTCTCGATCACGGCGCGGCACTCCTCGGGACTGAAGGGCTCCAGCGGGTACAGACCGTCACGGAATTGCGTGAGTCCCGCCGGCACCACCGACACGCTGCTCATGGCAGGGTGCAACCGCGCAAGATCCTCCATGGTGCGGGTCAGCTCCGCACCGTCGTTGATGCCGCGGCAGAGCACGATCTGGCCGCACAGGCGGATGTCCGCGGCGGCCAAACGGTCGAGGTAGGAAAGTACCTCACCCGCGCGCTTGTTCTTCATCATTTCACAGCGCAGGACGGGATTGGTGGTGTGCACCGACACGTTCACGGGCGAGATGTGCATTTTGATGATGCGGTCAATATCCGCATCATGCAGATTCGTCAGCGTGATATAATTGCCGTGCAGGAAGGACAGGCGCGAATCGTCGTCCTTGAAATACAGCGAGGGGCGCAGGCCCTTGGGCAGCTGATCAATGAAGCAGAAGATGCACTTGTTGGCACAGCACTGCTTCTTATCCATCAGCGGCGTCTCAAACACAAGGCCGATGTCGTCGTACACATCCTTTCGGATGGTAACGCTGTACGGCTTCTCCTCGCGCAGCAGCGCGAGTGTGACGGTATGCTCGGCAAGATAAAAGCGATAATCCAGCACGTCGGCAATGGCATTGCCGTTGACCGACACCAGCACGTCGTCCGCCAAGATGCCCGCGCGCGCGGCGCGCGTATGTGGCTCGACCGCACAGATCCGAACCATACCCTCACTCCTTTCAACGCATTTGGGAGCTTTGTCGCCCCCGAAAACAAGAGCATTGCCCACATGCGTGGGCAACGCTCACTTTTTTGTTGTAGTAGCATTTGCGCCACCGTTTTGCAGGCGCACGCAATCAGCAAGCAATTATCTCGCCGAATAAGAACCAAGCAATTCCGAATCTCGCCTACGGCGAGAAAATGAAGTTTTCTCGGCGGCACCGCCGCCGCTTTGCTGCGCAAAAACCGAAAACTTTGAAGGCGCACCGGAGCCGATGCCCGAAGGCGATGTTTGCCATCGTCGAGGGCTGAGGCGAGGAGCAACGCCGAAGTGCGACGGTTATTATTTGGCGTAGTCCACGGCGCGCGACTCGCGGATCAGATTCACCTTAATCTGTCCGGGGTACTTCACCTCGTCCTGGATCTTCTTGGCCATATCGCGGGCGATGAGCTTCATGCCCTCGTCGGTCACGTCCTCGGGCTTGACCATCACGCGCAGCTCGCGGCCTGCCTGGATGGCATAGGCCTTCTCCACGCCGCCAAAGCCCTTGGCGATCTCCTCAAGCTTCTCGAGGCGCTTGATGTAGTTTTCGAGATCCTCGCGGCGTGCGCCCGGGCGCGATGCCGAGATGGCATCTGCCGCCTGCACCAGAATGGCGATGACGGTCTGGGGCTCGACGTCGTTGTGATGCGCCTCAATGGCGTGGATCACATCGCGGCTCTCCTTATACTTGCGTGCTACGTTGACACCCAGCTCCACGTGCGTGCCCTCCACGTCGTGAGGGAAGGCCTTGCCGATGTCGTGCAAGAGGCCCGCACGCTTGGCAGTTGCGGCGTCCACGCCCAGCTCCTCGGCCATGATGCCCGCAAGGAATGCGGTCTCGATCGAGTGCTTGAGCACGTTCTGGCCGTAGCTGGTACGGTAGCGCAGACGGCCGAGCAGCTTGATCAGCTCGGGGTGCAGGTTGGGGATGCCCACCTCATAGGTGGCGCGCTCGCCCGCCTGCTTGACGACCGCCTCGACCTCGCGGCGGCTCTTTTCCACCGTCTCCTCGATGCGGGCGGGGTGGATACGGCCGTCGGAAATGAGACGCTCCAGTGTGAGGCGTGCGACCTCGCGGCGAACGGGATCGAAGCCCGAGAGGGTGATCGCCTCGGGGGTGTCGTCAATGATCAGCTCCACACCCGTCAGGGTCTCGAGCTTTTGAATGTTGCGGCCCTCGCGGCCAATGATGCGGCCCTTCATCTCCTCACTGGGGATCTGCACCACCGAGATGGTGGATTCGGCCACGTGATCGGTGGCACAGCGCTGAATGGCCAGCGAGAGAATGTTGCGCGCCTTGGTGTCGGCATCCTCGCGGAACTGCGTCTCCAGCTCGTCAAGGCGCTGGGCCAGCTCATGCTTGACCTCGCCCTCCACGCGCTCGATCAGCTCCTCCTTTGCCTCCTCCGCGGTCAGCCCCGCAATGCCCTCCAGCACGCGCTTGTGCTGCTCGAGCGTGGCGGTGATCTCCTCACGCAGTGCATCGTTGTCACGGATCTTCTGATCCAGGGTCTCGTTCTTGCGGTCGAGTGCCTCGGCCTTACGGTCCAGCGTTTCTTCCTTTTGGGTGAGGCGTCGCTCGGCGTGTGTAACCTCGGCACGGCGCTCCTTGATCTCGGCATCCGCCTCGTTGCGGCGGCGCAGGATCTCCTCTTTTGCTTCAAGCAGGCTCTCTTTTTTCAGCGCTTCCGCTTTTTTTGTGCTTTCGTCCAGGATACGTGCCGCCTCGGCCTTTGCCGAGCCGATGCGCTTTTGACCAAATCCGCGGCTGAAAAACCAGCCTGCGGCAACGCCGAGCACCAGAGCTGCTGCAATCAATCCAATTGCAAGTCCAATTTCCATAACTTCCTCCTTCTTTCAAAATGATGATTTCATATATACAAAAATATTCTGTGATTGTATACATTATATCATTATACATTATTTAATTAGACATGTCAAGGGCGTGCGCGCATTTTATGGGGGCGTAGTTGTGAAAATTCCTTGACAAATGTCGCGCTTTACGCTATAATGATAGCAACACAGGAACCGCTTTCCTGACAACACCGAAAGGAGCCTTCAAATGAAAAGTGTAAAAATCCGTCTTTCCACCATCGCAGACGTCCGCGATTTTGTCAATATTGTAGCAAAAAGCGATACGGACATTGATCTGGCCTCGGGCCGCTATGTGGTCGACGGCAAATCCATCATGGGTATTTTCAGCCTGGATCTGCTCTCCCCCATCACGCTGAGTGCACATTCCGACGATACCGACGAGCTCTTTGCCGCGCTCGACCGTTTCATCATCAAGGAATAATTCACCCACAAACGGGTAAAGAAAAAGCGCCTTTGCGAAATTCGCAAAGGCGCTTTTTTCAGATCTCGCACAGCGTGGCCGCCATCACGGCCTTGATGGTGTGCATGCGGTTCTCGGCCTCGTCAAACACGATCGACTGCGGCCCCTCGATCACCTCGTGGGTGACCTCCATGCAATAAATACCGAACTGCTCGTAGATCTCGCGGCCGATGACCGTGCCAAGATCGTGGAAGGCGGGCAGGCAGTGCATGAAGCGGCACTGCTCACCTGCGTTTTCCATCAATTCCTTGGTAACGCGGTAGGGCGTGAGATCCCGAATACGCTCGGCAAAGACCTCCTTGGGCTCACCCATCGAGACCCAGACGTCGGTGTAGATCACGTCCGCACCCGCGGTCGCCTTGATGGGATCCTCCTCAAAGGTAAGCGTCGCGCCCGTCTCCTTGGCGATCATGCGGCAACGGTCGATCAGCGCCTGATCGGGGAAATATTTCGCAGGGGCTGCCGCAACAAAGTGCAGGCCCATCTTGGCACAGCCCACCATCAGCGAGTTGCCCATATTGTAGCGCGCGTCGCCCAGATACACCAGCTTTCTTCCCTTCAGAGAGCCAAAATGCTCCCGAATGGTGAGAAAATCGGCAAGGATCTGCGTGGGATGGAACTCGTTGGTGAGTCCGTTCCACACGGGAACACCCGCATAGGCCGCCAGCTCCTCCACGATCTCCTGACCAAAGCCGCGATACTCGATGCCGTCAAACATGCGGCCGAGCACCCGCGCGGTGTCGGGAATGCTCTCCTTTTTGCCGATCTGCGAGCCCGCAGGATCGAGATAGACGGGGTGCATGCCAAGATCCGCCGCCGCCACCTCAAAGGCACAGCGCGTGCGCGTGCTGGTCTTTTCAAAGATCAGCGCGATATTCTTGCCCTCGCAAAGACGGTGGGGCTCTCCTGCCTTTTTCTTGGCCTTCAGCTCGGCCGCGAGGTCCAGAAGTCCCTCGATCTCAGCGGGGGTGTAATCCAACAGCTTGAGAAAGTGTTTGCCCTTCAAATTCATACCGTTCTCCTTTATTCTGCACAAACGGCAAGGATCACCTCTGCCGCTTTTTTGAGCTGCTCCATTGGAATATTGAGTGCGGGAAGCAAGCGCACCTTATGCTTAGCCGTCAGGCACAGCACGCCGCGCGCGATGCAGGCCTTCACCACCTCGGCGGCGGGCTTTTCGGTCTCAATGCCGATCATCAGGCCAAGACCGCTGACCGACTTCACGCCCTTTGCGTTTGCAAAGGTCTTGAACAAATACGCGCTTTTTTCCTTCACGGCATCCAACAGTGCACCGTCGATGCGCGAGAGGATGCTGTACGCACCCGCACACGCCACGGGATTTCCGCCGTAGGTCGAGCCGTGGTCGCCAAAGCCCAGCACGTTCTGTACGCGCTCGCCCAGCATCGCGGCACCGATCGGCAAGCCGCCGCCAAGTCCCTTGGCGGTGGTCACAACGTCGGGCGTAATACCGTAGTGCATATAGGCATACAGCGCGCCCGTGCGGCCGTTGCCCGTTTGCACCTCGTCCACCATAAAGACGATGTCCTCACGCGCGGCAAGCGCGGCCGCGCCCTGCACGAAGGCCTTGTCCATCACGTTCACGCCGCCCTCGCCCTGGATACACTCAATTAAAATACCCGCAACCTTGTGGGTGGCAACGGCCTGCTCCAGCGCGGCAAGATTCCCCGGCTCTACGTGCACAAACCCGGGCGTCAGGGGCTGATAGAGCTCGTGATAATGCTCCTGCCCCGTTGCGGCCAGCGTGGTGAGCGTGCGGCCGTGGAAGCTGTTCTTGAGCGTAATGATGGTGCTGTATTCCGCGCCCTTTTTCTCGGCGGCGTACTTGCGTGCCACCTTGATGGCACATTCGTTCGCCTCGGCACCCGAATTTGCAAAAAAGACCTTTTTAAGCCCCGTTCTGGTACATAACAGCTCGGCGAGCTTAGCGCAGGGCTCGGTATAATACAGATTCGAGGTGTGCTGCAGCAGCCCAAGCTGCTCCGTCACGGCCTTTTTCCACGTCTCATCGGCAAAGCCGAAGGCGGTCACGCCGATGCCCGAGCCAAGATCAATATATTCCTTGCCCTCGGTGTCGTACACCAGCGAGCCCGTACCGCGCACGAGCTCTACGGGAAAGCGCGCGTACGTGCCTGCAACATAGGCCCGATCCAGCTCCTGTAACGTACTCATGCCCGTTCCCCCATCACCATCGTGCCTGCGCCCTCGTCGGTGAGCAGCTCCATGAGGATCGAGTGGGGCACGCGGCCGTCCATGATGATGACGTTCTTCACGCCGCGGTGCAACGCCTCAATGCAGCAATCGACCTTGGGGATCATGCCGCCCGAGATCACGCCCTGCTCGAACAGCTCCTCGGCCTCCTCGATCGTGATCGAGGGGATGAGGGTGGTGGGGTCGTCCTTGTCGCGCAGGATCCCTGCGATGTCGGTCATCATGATCAGACGCTCCGCGCCAAGCGCGCCCGCGATAAAGGCGGCCGCGGTGTCGCCGTTGATGTTATAGGCGTTGCCCTTGCTGTCACAGCCAATGGTGGAGATCACGGGGATGTAGCCCTTCTCCAAAAGGTCGACAACGGGGTCAATATTGACCTTGGTGATCGAGCCAACGTAGCCCAATCTCTCGTCCTTCATTTTGGCCTCGATGAGGTGCGCATCCATGCCCGAAAGGCCCATGGCGGTGCCGCCCTTCATCTCCAGAAGGTTGACCAGCGACTTGTTGACCTTGCCTGCCAGCACCATCTGCACGATGTCCACGGTCTCCTTATCGGTGACGCGCAGACCGTCCACAAACTCGGGCTTTTTGCCAAGGCGCTGCATCAGGTCATTAATCTCGGGGCCGCCGCCGTGCACCAGCACGACCTTGACACCAACGAGGTTGAGAAGGACCAAGTCCTCCATCACCTGCTGCTTGAGCTGCTCGTTGATCATGGCGTTTCCGCCGTATTTCACCACAACGATCTTGCCGTTGTAGCGCTGAATGTGCGGCAGAGCCTGCGTGAGCACCTCTGCGCGCTGTGCATTGGAAAAATGATTGTCGATGTTCATAGTTTTCCTCTCGTTTTTGTTCTCACGGGGTTTCGTTATCGCGCCGCTTTTACTATCGATCGGCTGATCGTTCAGAAGCAAGCGAGGCAAGGCGCGACGCAGAAAGCAAGGCGAAGGCGATGTTTGCCATCGTCGAGCCGCTTTCCAGAAAGCAACGCCGCATCACGCCGCCAATCGGCGGTCAGGTGCGATAGTCACCATTAATTTTGACATAATCATAAGTCAGATCACAGCCCCAAGCCGTTGCGGCATGTGCACCGTCACCGATGCAGACCTTGATCTCGATCTCCTTTTCCAGCAGGATCTGCTTGGCGATCTCCTCGGAGAATTCCACGCCCGCGCCGTTGCGGCAGACCGCGATCTCGCCCTTTGCAGAGGCAAAGGAAACGTCCACACGGTTTACGTCCACGTCCGCACCGCTGTAGCCGATGGCGCACAGCACGCGCCCCCAGTTGGCATCTGCGCCGAACATCGCGGCCTTGAGCAGGCTGGAGCAGATCACGCTTTTGGCCACCGTCTTGGCGGTTTTTTCATCGTCTGCACCCGTCACGCGGCACTCGAGCAGCTTGGTCGCGCCCTCGCCGTCGCCCGCGATCATGCGGCACAGATGCACCGTGACGGTGTTGAGGGCCTGCATAAATGCGGTGAAATCCGCGCCCTCGGCGGTGATCTCGGCGTTCCCCGCCAGTCCGTTGGCCAGAATCGTGACCATATCGTTGGTCGAGGTGTCGCCGTCCACGCTGGTCATATTAAAGGTGCTCTGAATATCGCTTTTCAGTGCCTTCCCCAGCATGCTCGCGGAAATAGCCACGTCGGTGGTGATGAAGACCAGCATGGTTGCCATATTCGGGTGGATCATGCCGCTTCCCTTGGCAATACCGCCGATACGGCAGGTCTTGCCGCCCACGGTGAACTCCACGGCGATCTCCTTTTTGACGGTATCCGTGGTCATAATGCCCTCGGCTGCGGCCTCGCCGCCGTCGCGCGAGAGCTCCTTTACCAGCTGTGGGATACCTGCGGCGATGGGCGCGATATCAAGGGGCTGACCGATCACACCCGTGGACGCCACCACCACGTCGGTGGCGGGGATACCAAGCTCCTTGCCAAGCAGTGCACACATCTGCTCCGCGATCTCGATACCGTTTGCGTTGCAGGTGTTGGCGTTTCCGCTGTTGCAGATCACCGCCTGCGCAAAGCCGTCGGCAATGTTATTCTTGGTGACCGTCAAGGGTGCACCCTTGACCAAATTCGTGGTATATACGGCCGCCGCGGTGGCGCGCGTCTCGCTCACGATCAGTGCGATGTCGCGCTTGGTGCGGTTCTTGCGGATGCCGCAATGCACGCCGCTGGCCTTGAAGCCCTTTGCGGCGCAAACGCCGCCCGATACTGTTTTCATGCTCTCCCTCCGATTGAAAGCCCGACGGTTTCTTCTGTGCCGAGCAGAATGTTCATGTTCTGAATGGCCGCGCCCGATGCGCCCTTGCCAAGATTGTCATAGCGTGCGGTGAGCAGAATGCGCTCGGCATTGCCCGCCACCGAGATCTCCATATCGTCGCGCAGCGAGAGCTTGCCCGCCGAGAGGAATCCCCCCTCGTCGGCCGTCTCCTCAAAATGCACGACGGGTGTGTTGTAGACGGCGCGGTAGATATTTTTGATATCCTCGACCGTTCCCTTGATATCCTTTGCAAACAGCGGAACGGTAACCTCCATGCCGCTGTAAAAATCCCCCACGATGGGGCAAAAAACAGGCGCGGTGGTGAGGCCCGTAAGCTTGACCATCTCAGGCAGGTGCTTGTGGCTCTGCGAGAGGCCGTACTGGCGCGGTGCACCGAGCAGCGCGTCACGCGCCTCGCTCTCATATTCGGCGATCATCTTCTTGCCGCCCCCCGAATAGCCCGTGAGCGAGAAGCAGGTGAGTGCCGCGTCGCGCGCGAGGATCCCCGCCTTCACAAGGGGGGCGACCAGCGCGAGAAACCCACTGGCGTGACAGCCCGGGTTGGCGATGCGGCGGGAAGTGGCAATCTGCTCGCGAAGCCCAAGCTCCGCAAAGCCGTAGGTCCAGCTCTCTGCCGTGCGGTGCGCCGTGGACGTGTCGATGACGGCGGTGTGACTGTTCTCCACCAACCCCACCGCCTCAATGGCGGCGGTATCGGGCAGGCAGAGGAACACAATGTCTGCCGCGTTGATCGCCTCACGGCGCGCGGCGGTGTCCTTGCGCAGCTCCTCGGGCAGGGAGATCAGCGTGAGATCGACGCGTGCGGCAAGTCTCTCGCGGATGCGAAGCCCCGTGGTGCCCGCGCTGCCGTCAATAAAAACCTTTGTCATTGTGCCAGCTTCTCCTTCACGTATGCGATCTGTGCGCGTACCGACTCGCGCGAGGTGCCCCCCTCGGAAATGCGGCGGTTGACGCAGGCCTCGAGGTCGATCACGGCATAGAGATCCTCCCCGATGCGATCGCAATGGGCTTGATAGATCTCAAGGGGCAGCTTCTCCAAAACCGTACCCTCACGGATACAGTGCGCGACCAACTCGCCCGAGATCTTGTATGCGGTGCGGAAGGGCAAGCCCTTACCCACCAGATAATCGGCGAGGTCCGTGGCGTTGATAAAGCCGCCGCTTGCCGCTTTTTTCATGTTTTCGGGCTTGACCGTCATGGTGGCGAGCATCGGGGTGAGCACCGCGAGACACATCTTTACGGTATCCACCGCGTCAAACACGGCCTCCTTGTCCTCCTGCATATCCTTGTTGTATGCAAGCGGCAGACCCTTGAGCGTGGTGAGCAGTGCCATCAGATCGCCGTACACGCGCCCCGTCTTGCCGCGGATGAGCTCCGCCATATCGGAATTCTTCTTTTGCGGCATGATCGACGAGCCCGTGGTATAGGCGTCCGCGAGCTCGATAAATGCAAACTCCCAGCTCGAATACAGGATCAACTCCTCGGCCATGCGCGAGAGGTGCATCATCAAGATCGAGGAGGAGCTCATAAATTCCAGGCAAAAATCGCGGTCCGAAACACCGTCCAGACTGTTGCGTGCGATCTCGGGGAAGCCGAGTCGCTCTGCCTCAAAGCGGCGGTCGGTGTTGTAGGTGGTGCCTGCCAGTGCACAGCATCCGATGGGCGACACGTTCATACGCACGCGCGCGTCGGAAAAGCGATCCAGGTCGCGCAAGAGCATCATGGCATAGGCCATGAGCCAGTGCCCGAAGGTGATGGGCTGTGCACGCTGCAGATGCGTGTAGCCGGGCATGATGGTGCCCTCGTGCTCGGCGGCGCGGTCGGAGAGGACCTCCAGCAGCTCACGCAGTGACTCCATGATGCCGTCGGTCTCGGCGCGCAAATGCATGCGCAGATCCAGCGCGACCTGATCGTTGCGGCTGCGCGCGGTGTGCAGCTTTTTGCCCACGTCGCCAAGACGCTCGGTCAGCACCTGCTCCACGAACATATGGATATCCTCGGCGGCGGGGTCGATCGCGAGCGCGCCCGATTCGAGATCCGCAAGGATCCCCGAGAGCCCGTCGATGAGCGTATTCGCCTCTGTTTGGGTGAGGATGCCCTGCTTTGCGAGCATCGCGGCGTGCGCCATGCTGCCCGTGATATCCTCTTTGTACATTCTGCAGTCAAAGCGGATCGAGGAATTGAAATCGTCCGCCACGCGGTCGGTCTCGCCCGCGGTTCTGCCTGCCCACATCTTTGCCATGCTACTCTCCTTAAAGAACACCATAGGACTGCCCCCGAAAAAGAGGCAGTCCAAGGCATCGGGCGGGACGCGCTCCCGCCGCTGTTGCGTTTTTTATTTCAGCTTGCCCATGTCGGACATTGCCTGCACCTGGATCGGCAGGCCGAACAGATTGATAAAGCCCTCTGCGTCCTTCTGGTTGTAGTTGCTCTCACCGAAGGTCGCGATCTCCTCGCTGTACAGCGTGTAGGGGCTCCAAACGCCTGCGTTGATCATGTTGCCCTTATAGAGCTTGAGGCGCACCTTACCCGTCACGCGCTCCTGCGTCTTGTCCACGAACGCGGCAAGTGCCTCGCGCAAGGGGGTGAACCACTGACCGTTGTAGACCAGCTCGCCGTAGGTGACGGCCAGCTTCTGCTTCTCGTGCATGGTGTACTTGTCCAGGCAAAGCGTCTCCAGCACGCTGTGTGCCTTGTACAGGATCGCGCCGCCGGGCGTCTCGTACACGCCGCGGCACTTCATGCCGACCAGGCGGTTCTCGACGATGTCAAGAAGGCCGATGCCGTTCTTGCCGCCGATCTCGTTGAGGGCCAGAATGATCTCCTTGGCGCTCATCTTCTTGCCGTCGAGCGCAACGGGTGCGCCCTGCACGAACTCCAGCTCCACGTAGGTGGGGGTGTCGGGTGCCTGAATGGGCGAAACGCCCATTTCAAGAAAGCCTGCCTTCTCGTACTGCGGCTCGTTGCCCGTGTCCTCCAGATCCAGACCCTCGTGCGAGAGGTGCCAGAGGTTCTTATCCTTGGAATAGTTGGTCTCGCGGTTGATCTTCAGCGGCACGTTGTGCGCCTCTGCGTAGTCGATCTCCTCCTCGCGGGACTTGATGTCCCACTCACGCCAGGGGGCGATGATGGGCATATCGGGTGCAAAGCGCTTGATAGTCAGCTCAAAGCGCACCTGATCGTTGCCCTTGCCCGTGCAGCCGTGGGCGATGGCGTCCGCGCCCTCCTTCAGGGCGATGTCGACCAGTGCCTTTGCAATGCAGGGACGCGCGTGGCTGGTGCCGAGCAGATATTCCTCGTACAGTGCGCCTGCCTTCACGCAGGGAATGATGTAGTTATCCACATAGTCGTCGGTGAGATCGAGCACGTAAAGCTTGGAAGCACCCGTTTTGAGCGCCTTCTCCTCCAGACCCTCGAGCTCATCGGCCTGGCCCACGTTGCCCGAAACCGCAACGACCTCGCAGTTGTTATAATTTTCCTTCAACCACGGAATGATGATCGAAGTGTCAAGTCCGCCCGAATACGCCAGAACGACCTTTTTGATGTTTTCCTTATTCATGTTTGCCTCCGCGAATAAATATTCAATGGTTTTGTTTTCCACGCATATGATTATACGCGCCCTTTATATATTTGTCAAGAGGTTTTCAAAATCTTTTTTCGATTTGTGCAGGATCGTGTGATTTTTATTCGAAATTTCATGAATATTGTGAATAATTATAACACGTGAGCTACCCGCAACGCCCTCTGTCGCCATCCCGACGCCTTGACAAACGCCCCAACAAGGAATTATAATAAACAAAGAATGAAATTCCACAGGAGGCTTTTGTTATGAATTACGATCGGAATGCGTTTGTGAAATGTACCGTTCCTGCCCCCGAGGTCGCACGCCTCAAGGGGCTTGGATGCCTGCGCGACAAAACCACGCCCGACGCCTTCAACTGCCGTGTGCTCACACGCAACGGGCGCATCTCGGCCGAGGAAATGCACGCCATTGCCGACGCGGCCGCGCGCTTTGGAAACGGCAAGATCGCCTTCACCACGCGCCAGACCGCCGAGGTGCAGGGTGTTCGCTTTGATCAGGTGAATGACATGATCGCCTTTCTCGACGCGGCGGGGCTGTCGATCGGCGGCACGGGGCCGCGCGTTCGCCCCATCGTCTCGTGCAAGGGCACGACCTGCGTGTTTGGCCTTTGCGATACATACGCCCTCTCGGAAAAGATCCATCATCTATATTATGTGGGGTACCACGACGTCAAGCTGCCGCACAAATTCAAGATCGCGGTGGGCGGATGCCCCAACAACTGCGTCAAGCCCGATCTCAACGACGTTGGCATCATCGGTCAGCGTGTGCCTGTGCCGAACGCCGCGCTTTGCCGCGGCTGCGGCGCGTGCGTGCGCGCCTGCCCCATTCACGTGGCCGAGCTGAAGGACAAGAAATACACGCACAGCGTGGAGTGTAACCGATGCGGCCGCTGTGTGGCGGCCTGTCCCTTTGGTGCGCTGGACGCCGTGGATGGCTACAAAATGACACTGGGCGGCCGCTGGGGCAAGCAGGTGGCGCGCGGACAAGCCCTCACGCATCTGTTCACCGCCGCGGATGAGGTGCTCTGTGCCGTGGAAAAGGCCATCCTGCTGTTTCGCGACAAGGGCGTGGCGGGCGAGCGCTTTGCCGATACGCTTGCGCGCATCGGAATGGAAGAAGCCGAGCGGCTGATCCTCTCCGACGAGCTGCTTTTGCGAAAGGATGAGATCCTTGCGAAGGCTCTGTAATTTTCTCGCGCTTTTGCTGGCAGTCTGTCTGCTCGGGAGCTGCGCCGCGCCGCAATCGACTGCGGGCGAGATCACCTTTTGCGACAGCACGGGGGCACAGATCACACTCGCGGCCGCGCCCACGCGCGTGGCGGTGCTGTTTTCCTCGCTTGCGGACATCTGGGTCACGGCGGGGGGCGAGGTGGCGATCACGGTGGGCGAAAGCGTGGAGCGCGGTATTTGCAAAAGCGACGTCACGCTGGTGGACACGGGTGCGGGAAAGACGATCGACCGTGAAGCCCTGCTGGCGGCGCGCCCCGATCTGGTGCTCTGCTCGGCGGACATTGCCGCCCAGGCCGAGACCGCCGCATTTCTCACGCAAATGGGCATCCCCGCAGCGCAATTCCGCGTGGAGAGCTTTGACGACTATCTCGCAGTGCTGGGAATCTTTACCTCTATTACGGGCAACGCAAACGCCCTGCTCACACACGGCACGGCGCAACAGGCTGCCATCGAAGCGACCGTTGCAGCGCAGCCCTTCTCGGGCAAGAAGATCCTGTTTATCCGCGCGGGCACGTCTGCGCGCTCGGTCAAGGCAAAGGGAACGGCCGACCATTTTGCCTGCGCGATGCTGGCCCGGATGGGGGCGACGAACATCGCCGACACAGCACCGATCCTCGCAGAAGGTCTGAGCATGGAAGCCATTCTTGCCGCCGATCCCGACTACATCTTCTTTACCGCCATGGGAGACGAGGCCGCATCGCAGAGCTACGTCACCGAAATGCTCACGGGCGCGGAGTGGCAAAGCCTGTCAGCCGTAAGAGAGGGACGCTACACCTTTTTGGAAAAGGATCTGTTTCACTACAAGCCAAACGCAAGATGGAGCGAGGCGTATGCACGCCTTGCCGCCACACAGGGATAAGATATGAAGCAACGATTTAAGCGTGCGGCACTCCCCTTTGGGGTGCTTGCGCTCCTTTTGCTCTCCTGCCTGCTCGCACTGCGGCTGGGCAGCACATATCTGGATACGCCCTCCTTTCTTGGGGGGCTTTTTCGGCGTGCGGGCTTTGAGACGCAAAGCGTGATCCTGTATTCGATCCGTTTGCCGCGCATGCTCGCAGGGGTCTTTGCGGGTGCGGGGCTTGCGCTCTCGGGCTCACTGCTCCAGCGCGTAAGCGACAATGCCCTTGCCGCGCCCTCGATCCTCGGCATCAATGCGGGCGCGGGATTTTTCGTGATCCTTGCGCTCACACTCGCGCCGCGCGCCTTTGCGCTCTTGCCCGTAGCAGCCTTTTGCGGCGCACTGCTCGCGGCACTTCTGATACTCGGCATTGCAAGCCGTCTGGGGTTGGATCGCACGGCCGTGGTGCTCTCGGGCGTGGCACTCTCGGCACTCTTTTCGGCGGGGATCTCCTTTTTCTCGGTTCTCGATGCCGATGTACTCTCCTCATACACCGACTTTTCGGTAGGAGGACTGCGCGGCGTCACGATGCGCGAGCTCTACATACCGATCCCCATCATTCTCATGTGCTACCTCCTTGCGCTGCTGCTGGCACGCCGACTCAAGCTGTTTTGCCTCGGTGACACGCTGGCCGCCTCGCTTGGCGTATCGGTACGGCGCGTGCGGCTCACCGCCCTCATGTTGGCGGCGGCATCGGCGGCGGCCGCAGTCTCGTTTGCGGGGTTGCTTGGCTTTGTGGGGCTTTTGGTGCCCCACGTCACCCGTCGTTTGGTTAAGCACAGCACCGAAACGGAGCTGCTTCTCTCCCCTCTTTGCGGTGCGATATTGCTGTTGCTGGCAGATCTTGCGGGGCGACTGCTGTTTGCCCCCACCGAGATCCCCGTGGGCATCTTTACCGCGCTGCTCGGTGTGCCTTTCTTCCTCTCACTGCTCATAAGGAGGAAACACGATGCTTGAATTTCAAAACGTGGCTATACGGTACGAAAAAGAGCTGCTTTCCAAGCTCTCGTTTGCCCTGCGCGGCGGCGAGGTGAGCGTACTGCTCGGCGCAAACGGCACGGGCAAGACCTCGCTTTTGCGCGCCGTACTCGGCGAGGTGCACTATACGGGCGATATTACGCTGGGCGGCACGCCGCTGCAAGCACTCCCTGCCAAGGAACGCGCCACACGCATTTCTCTACTCCCTCAGCACCTGCCCGCCCCCGCCCTCGCGGTGCGCGAGGTGGTAGCGCTCGGGCTTGCTCCCCACGTCACGCGCCCCTCGCAAAAAGAGTGGCAAACGGTAGACGAAACACTCGATCGGCTCTCGCTCACAAGACTCTCAGGCCGCGCGGTCTGCTCACTCTCGGGTGGCGAGCGACAAAAGGTCTTTCTTGCGATGCTCCTTGTGCAAAACACCCCCGTGCTCCTCTTGGACGAGCCCACCACGTATCTTGACCCCGCGCACCGCGCGCAGTTGTTCAAAATCCTCGCCGCGGAAGCAAAAAGGGGAAAGGCGATCCTTGCCGTACTGCACGACCTGAGCGAAGCCGTTGCCGTGGCAGACCGTATCCTGCTGTTGGATCGCGGCACGCTTGCCTTTGACGGCACGCCCGAACGCTTTGTTGCCGACAAAGTGGCCGAGCGCACGCTTGGCATGCGGCATTACACCGCAAAGCGGGATAAAAAAACGGCGCATTTCTTTGCGCCTGAATACAACTAATCAAACAGAGGGCGCGCATCCAACGGGTGCGCGCCCTGTTTTGCATTTTTAGATCTCTGCAATGACCTCAACCTCAACCAGCGCCCCCTTCGGGAGCTCCTTGACGGCCACGCAGCTGCGTGCGGGCTTTTCAGTGAAGTACTTGCCGTACACCGCATTGAAGGCGGCGAAGTCGGCAATATCGGCGAGGAAGCAGGTGGTTTTAACCGCCTTTTCATAGGACGAGCCTGCGGCGGCGAGCACCGCGCCGAGATTTTGCATCACCTGCTCGGTCTGTGCGGTGATATCCGTGCCCACCATGGTGCCCGTGGCAGGATCCAGCGGGATCTGACCCGAGGTGAACACCAGTCCCCCCGTAACGATGGCCTGCGAATAGGGGCCGATGGCGGCGGGGGCTTTTTCGGTTGCGATTTTCTTTGCCATACGTATTCTCCTTTATGCCAAAAGATGGAATCCGTAGTCGGTGAGCGCCTTACGGATCTCGTGGATATGTTCAAAATTGCGCGTTTCGAGCACGATACGCAGATAGCAGCCGTTGACGTCCGAGCCGCCGTTGGTGTGCTCGTGATGCACCTCGATCACGTTGCCGCCGTGCTCGGCGACGATGCGTGACACGTTCATTAGCTGACCGGGCTTGTCCACAAGCTCGATGGTCATCTGGCAGGTTCTGCCCGACATCAGAAGACCGCGATGGATCACGCGCGAGAGAATGGTCACGTCGATGTTACCGCCCGAGAGCAGACAAACGATTTTCTTACCCTTGATATCGACCTTGCCGAACATCGCGGCGGCAACCGCCACAGCGCCCGCGCCCTCGGTGACCAGCTTGTGCTGCTCCATGAGCGCAAGGATCGCGGCCGAGATCTCGTCATCGGTGACGGTGACGATCTCATCCACGTACTTGCTGCAAAGCTCGTAGGTGTTCGCGCCCGGCTTCTTGACGGCGATGCCGTCGGCAATGGTCTTCACGCTCGACAGCTCTGTAATGGCATGATCCTTGACCGACCGATACATCGAGGGTGCACCCGCGGCCTGTACACCGTAGACCTTGACGCTCGGGTTCAGGCTCTTGATGGTATACGCCACACCCGAAATGAGTCCACCGCCGCCGATCGGCACGATCACGGCATCCAGATCGGGCAGCTGCTCCGAGAGCTCCAGGGCGATGGTGCCCTGCCCCGCGATCACGTCCTCGTCGTCGAAGGGATGAATGAAGGTGTAGCCCTTTTCGTCACGCAAGGAAAGCGCCTTGCGGTAGGCATCGTCGTACACGCCCTCCACGAGACACACCTCCGCGCCATAGCTCTTGGTGGCCTCCACCTTGGAGATGGGTGCACCGTCGGGCAAGCAGATCACGGCCTTGATGCCGCTTTTCTGTGCGGCAAGCGCCACACCCTGCGCGTGATTGCCTGCCGAGCAGGCCACCACGCCGTGCCGCTTCTCCTCCTCGGAGAGGCACGACATCTTATAATACGCGCCGCGCACCTTGAACGAGCCCGTGATCTGCAGATTCTCGGTTTTGAGATACAGCTCGGTGCCGGGGCAAAGCTTGGGGGCGTAGATCACGTCGGTTCGGCGCACCACGTTGCGCAGAACGTAGCTGGCGCGATATACATTATCCAGTGTCAACATTTTCTTCCTCTTTCTCACACCGTTAGGGTGTATACAATCAAAGCAGGCTCTTGATGAACTGCTCGGCACAGCGGGCCGAGCGATAGCCGCGGCGCAGCGCAAAGGCCTCGGCCTCCACGTCCAGCAGCTCGCGGTCGCGCGTGATGCCGTGGCGTGCCGCCAGCTCGTGCACGATGTCGAGATACAGCTTCTTTTCGGGACGGTAGAAGCGCACCACAAGACCAAAGCGCTCGGAGAGCGACATGGTCTCTTGCATGCTGTCGTTGCGATGCACGTCGCCGCCCTCACGATCCCCGAAGGTCTCGCGCACCATATGGCGGCGGTTCGAGGTGGCATAGATCACGGCGTTGGGGGCTTTTGCACTCGCAGACCCCTCCAGGATCGCCTTGAGCATGCCGAAGCAATCGTCGTTGCGGTCGAACGAGAGATCGTCAATAAACAGAATAAATTTCAGCGGATTGTGGCGGATGCGCCCCATGATACGCGGCAGGTGGAAGAGCTGATCCTTTCGAACCTCGATCAGGCGCAGGCCCTCGTCAAAGAGGTAATTTGCCACCGCCTTGACGGTAGAGGATTTGCCCGTTCCCGCGTCGCCGCAAAGCAGTGCGTTCGCGGCAGGGCGGCCCTCCAGCAGCGCCATGGTATTGGCAAGCACCTGTGCGCGCTCACTCTCGTAGCCCACAAACTGCTCCATGGTAATGGGATCGGCGCTCTCCACGGGCAGGATCTCGCCCGCGGCGTCCAGACGGAACATGCCGTGCGAGGCGAAAATGCCGTAGCCGTGCTTGCCGATCTCACAAAGGCGCGCCTCGTACTCGGCAGCCAGATCCACACGCTCGGCCACGTAGTGCGGAAGCAGCAGCTCAGTGCTTTTTGCATCCCGTTCGGTGCTGTTTTCCAGCGCGGCGGCAAAATCCGCCGCCGTCAGTGCCGCAAAGTCCGAGAGGAGCGCGAGCTCCCGTGCGGCAGAATCGCGGATAGGTGACGGCACAGCGTTGCCGTTCGCGCACGTCACCACATAAACATTCTCATTCTCAAACACGATGCGGCGCACCGCATCGGCGAGATCCCCTCCCGCGTCATAGATCTCCGCCACGAATTTGCCGTAATCGGCAAGACGCTCCTCGCGCGTGCGCGCGGGAGAACAGAAACCCAAAAAATGCGCGAAAAGCGGCTTATCCAGCACGCCGCGGAAGACCGCGGATGCCAGCAACCCCTCTGCCACACGGCCAAGGTCGTTTTGATACCCGTTCATGGCCTTATTTCAGCTCCTTGAGGATCAGATCGGTCATCTCGGTGGTGGTAACGGCATCGCCGCCGTGTGCAAGATCTGCCGTGCGATAGCCTGCGGCCAGCACACGATCCACCGCATCGATGATCGCCTTTGCCTCGGTCGCCATATCAAAAGAGTACAGCAGCATCATGGCCGCCGAGAGGATGGTCGCGATCGGATTGGCCTTGTTCTGCCCCGCAATATCGGGGGCTGAGCCATGGATCGGCTCGTAGAGTCCGCGCGCGGTGTCACCAAGCGACGCCGAGGGCAGCATGCCGATCGAGCCCGTGATCTGCGAGGCCTCGTCGGACAGGATGTCGCCAAACATGTTCGAGGTCACGATCACGTCAAACTGTGCAGGGTTGCGCACCAGCTGCATGGCGGCGTTGTCCACCAGCATATCGGCGCACGCCACGTCGGGGTACTGCTCGGCCATTTCGTGCACGATCCTGCGCCACAGACGCGAGGATTCCAGCACGTTTGCCTTGTCGATGCTGGTGAGCTTTTTGCCACGCTTGCGCGCGGTCTCAAACGCCACGCGCGCAATACGCTCGATCTCCATGCGGCTGTAGCACTCGGTGTCATAAGCCTCCTCGCCGTATTTGCCCCAACGCTGCCCGCGCTCACCAAAGTAAATGCCGCCCGTGAGCTCACGCACGATCATAATATCAAAGCCTGCGGCCACGATATCCTCGCGCAGGGGGCACTCGCCCTTCAGTGCGGGGTAAAGCTTTGCGGGGCGCAGATTGGTGAAGAGCTCCATCGCGGCGCGGATGCCGAGCAACGCCTTCTCGGGGCGCAAGTCACCGGGGAGCGTATCCCACTTGGGGCCGCCTACCGCACCCAGCAGCACGCTGTCCGCAACAAGGCAGCCTGCAACCGTCTCCTCGGGCAGGGGCTTGCCCGTGGCATCAATGGCAGATCCACCGATCAGGTATGGCGTAAAGGTGAATTTGTGTCCGTACTTTGCGGCGACCGCCTCCAGCACGCGCACCGCGCTGTCGACGATCTCGGGGCCGATGCCGTCGCCCCGCAGTAATGCGATCTTCTTTTCCATGGTTATTTCCTTTCAGCAGAAATCGCTCTTTTGGATCGAGGCGACAAGCCCGCCGTTGGTGATCATTTTTTGAATAAAGGGCGGGAAGGGGTTGGTGGTAAAGGTTTTGCTCGTGGTGAGATCCGTGATCACACCTGCGTCCAGATCCGCCTGCACCTCATGGCCGTTTTCAATGGCCTCTGCGGCCTCGGGGCACTCCAGGATCGCAAGCCCGATGTTGATGGAATTGCGGTAGAAGATGCGCGCGAAGCTCTTGGCGATCACCAGCGAAATGCCGCTGGCCTTGATGGCGATGGGCGCGTGCTCGCGCGACGAGCCACAGCCGAAGTTGAGCCCCGCGACCATGATGTCGCCCTCTTTGATCTTCTTGTGGAAATCCTTGTCGATATCCTCCATGCAGTGCGAGGCGAGCTCCTTTACGTCAATGGTGTTCAGATGACGCGCGGGGATGATGACGTCGGTGTCCACGTTGTCACCGTACTTGATGACTGTTCCTTGAAATTTCATTGTACGCTCCCCCTCTCTCAAATCTTTGCGGGATCGGCGATCTTACCCGCAATTGCACTGGCGGCCGCCACGGCGGGGCTGGCCAGATAGACCTCGGACTCCACGTGCCCCATACGGCCGACGAAGTTACGGTTGGTGGTAGCCACGGCGCGCTCGCCCGCGGCGAGGATGCCCATATGGCCGCCAAGGCAGGGGCCGCAGGTGGGCGTGGAGACCACACAGCCTGCCTCGATGAAGATCTTGACAAGCCCCGTCTCGATGGCCTTCAAATAAATATCCTGCGTGGCGGGAATGATGATGGCACGCACGTGGTCGGCGATCTTGCGGCCCTTCAGGATCTCGGCCGCCTCGGCCAGATCCTTGTAGTGACCGTTGGTGCACGAGCCGATCACGACCTGGTCGATCACGACCTCGCCCGCCTCGTCAACGGTGCGGGTGTTCTCGGGCAGGTGAGGGAAGGCCACGGTGGACTTGATCTGGCCAAGGTCGATCTCATAGACCTCGTCGTACTCCGCGTCGGCATCGGCCTCGAAGACCACGGGCTTGCGGTCCGAGTGCTCCGCAACGTAGGCCAGCGTCTGCTCGTCTACAGGGAAAATGCCGTTCTTTGCGCCTGCCTCAATGGCCATGTTGGAGATGGTGAGACGGTCATAGATCGAAAGCGCGGCAACGCCCTCTCCCGTGAACTCCATCGAACGGTAGAGCGCGCCGTCCACACCGATCTTGCCGATGATGTGCAGGATCACGTCCTTGCCCGAAACGTATTTGTTCAGCTTGCCCTTCAGTACAAATTTGATCGCAGAGGGCACCTTGAACCAGGCCTTGCCCGTTGCCATGCCGCACGCCATATCGGTCGAGCCCACGCCCGTGGAGAACGCGCCCAGCGCCCCGTAGGTGCAGGTGTGGGAGTCCGCGCCGATGACCGCGTCACCGGGCACGACCAGTCCCTTTTCGGGCAGGAGTGCATGCTCGATGCCCATGCGCCCCACGTCGTAGAAATGCGTGACCTCGTGCGTGTTGCAGAAGTCGCGGCACATTTTGCACTGTGCGGCGGCCTTGATATCCTTGTTGGGGGCAAAGTGATCCATCACCATGGTCACCTTGTCCTTATCGTACACCTTGGTGGCTCCGATCTTCTCAAACTCGCGGATCGCCACGGGCGAGGTGATGTCATTACCAAGTACGCGGTCCAGATCCACTAAGATCAGCTGACCTGCCTTGACCTCGGAGAGCCCCGCCTTTGCGGCAAGGATCTTTTGCGTCATTGTCATTGCCATGGATAAATTCCTTCTTTCAATGTAAATTCCGTTCGCACGGATGCGTGTTCAGCGATTGATGATCGCGCCCTTGTCGGCCGAGCTGACCATTGCGGCGTAGCGCTTGAGGTAACCGCTGATGTTCTCTTTTTTCTTGATGGGCATCTCGGCGCGGCGCTTCGCCATCTCCTCGTCCGAGACCTTGAGTTCGATCTTATACGCGGGAATATTGATCGAAATGATATCGCCGTCCTTGACGTAGGCGATCGGGCCGCCGCTCACCGCCTCGGGCGAGACATGCCCGATGGATGCGCCGCGCGTTGCACCCGAGAAGCGTCCGTCGGTGATCAGCGCCACGCTGCCACCAAGCCCCATGCCCTGAATGGCCGAGGTGGGGTTGAGCATCTCGCGCATGCCGGGGCCGCCTGCGGGGCCCTCGTAGCGGATCACCACCACGTCGCCCGCGACGATCTTGCCACCGTGGATCGCGTCAATGGCGGCCTCCTCGCTCTCAAAGACCTTGGCAGGGCCCTCGTGCACCAGCATCTCGGGCGCAACCGCCGAGCGCTTGACCACGCAGCCGTCGGGCGCAAGGTTGCCCTTGAGCACCGCAATACCGCCCGTGCGGCTGTAGGGGTTCTCGGGGGTGCGGATCACCTCGGGGTCGCGGTTGGTCGCGCTTGCAATATTCTCACCCATGGTCTTGCCCGTGCAGGTCATGACCGAGGTTTCGATCAGGCCCATATCCGCCAGCTGCTTCAATACAGCGTACACGCCGCCCGCCTCGTTGAGATCCTCCATATAGGTGGGGCCTGCGGGGGCGAGGTGACAGAAGTTGGGGGTGCGCTCACTGATGGCGTTGACCTCCTCAAGGTCAAACTCCACGCCGCACTCGTTGGCGATGGCGGGGAGATGGAGCATGCTGTTGGTGGAGCAGCCCAGTGCCATATCGGCGGTGATCGCGTTGCGGATGGTGGCCGCGGTCATGATGTCGCGCGGACGGATGTTCCGACGCACCAGATCCATGACCTGCATGCCCGCATGCTTGGCAAGCTGAATGCGTGCCGAATAGGCCGCGGGGATGGTGCCGTTGCCCGCAAGACCCATGCCCATTGCCTCGGTGAGGCAGTTCATGGAGTTGGCGGTGTACATGCCCGAGCACGAGCCGCAGGTGGGGCAGGTCTTGCACTCAAATTCTTCCAGCTTCTCGCCGTCGATCTTGCCCGCGTGGTACGCGCCGACCGCCTCGAACATGGAGGACAGGCTGGTCTTTTTGCCGCCCACGCGACCGGCCAGCATCGGGCCGCCGCTGACGAACACCGTCGGGATATTCAGACGTGCCGCCGCCATCAAAAGCCCCGGCACATTCTTGTCGCAGTTGGGAATCATCACAAGGCCGTCAAAGCCGTGTGCGCGCACCATCGCCTCGGTGGAGTCGGCGATCAGGTCGCGCGTGACCAGCGAATATTTCATGCCCTCATGCCCCATGGCGATGCCGTCGCAGACCGCAATCGCGGGGAACAGAATGGGCGTGCCGCCCGCCATGGCCACGCCGAGCTTGACCGCATCGGCGATCTTGTCGAGATTCATGTGCCCGGGCACGATCTCGTTGTACGAGCACACCACGCCGATCAGCGGCTTTTGCAGCTCCTCGGACGTGAGGCCCAGCGCGTTATAGAGTGAACGGTGCGGTGCGTTGTCGCAGCCGTTTACAATGGTATCCTTAATCATATTTTACCTCCTTGAAAGGCACTGTATGGGGCGCAGAAGGCTTCCCTTCTGCGCCTTTACAATAACTTTCGTCTATCTGTTCCGACAACCGAAAAGGCAAATACTCCCTTCCCGGCTACCGATAATTTGTTCAGAAAAGCGAGTAAGACAAGGCGTACCGGAGAAAGCAAGGCGCAGGCGTAGTAACCTACGTCAAGCCGCTTTCGAGGAACAACGCCGTATTACGAAGCTTTTTGGACAAATTAATTATTAATGAATTTTTCTTCGTCCGCCCAGCTGTAAAGCTTGCGAATGTCTTTACCTACTACCTCTGCGGGATGCTCGGCCGCGATCTTGCGCATGGCGTTGAAGTGCACCTGCGAGCCTGCGTCGGACATGTCAAGCAGGAAGTCCTTTGCGAAGGTGCCGTCCTGAATGTCGGAGAGGACTTTCTTCATGGCCTTCTTGGTATCCTCGGTGATGATCTTGGGGCCCGTGATGTAGTCACCGTACTCGGCGGTGTTGGAGATCGAGTAGCGCATGCCCTCAAAGCCGCTCTGGTAGATCAGGTCGACGATGAGCTTCATCTCGTGGATGCACTCGAAGTATGCGTTACGGGGATCGTAGCCTGCCTCAACCAGGGTCTCAAAGCCTGCCTGCATCAGCGCGCAAACGCCGCCGCAAAGCACGGCCTGCTCGCCGAAGAGGTCGGTCTCGGTCTCGGTGCGGAAGGTGGTCTCCAGCACGCCTGCGCGTGCGCCGCCGATGCCGAGCGCGTAGGCAAGGCCGATCTCAAGCGCGTCACCCGTTGCATCCTGGTGCACGGCGATCAGGCAGGGCACGCCCTTGCCGACCTGGTACTCGGAGCGAACGGTGTGGCCGGGGCCCTTGGGGGCGACCATGATGACGTTGACATTCTTGGGGGGCTTGATGCAGCCGAAGTGGATGTTGAAGCCGTGTGCGAAGGCCAGCGTCTTGCCCTCGGTGAGGTTGGGCTCAATGCTTTCCTTGTACAGCTTCGCCTGCTTCTCGTCGTTGATCAGGATCATGATGAGATCCGCTGCCTTTGCAGCCTCGGCGGCGGTCATGACCGTGAGGCCCTGTGCCTCTGCCTTTGCCCAGCTCTTGCTGCCCTTGTACAGACCGACGATGACATTGACGCCCGAATCCTTGAGGTTGAGTGCGTGCGCGTGACCCTGCGAGCCGTAGCCGATGATGGCAACGGTCTTGCCGTTGAGTCTGCCGAGGTCACAATCCTGCTGATAGTAAATGTTTGCCATGATTTTATTCTCCTTTATGGATGATTTTTTATTTTTATTTTCTTATTTTGCAAGAAGCGAGGTGGTGCCGCGCTCCAGTGCCACGATACCCGTGCGGCAGATCTCGATGATGCCAAAGGGCTTCATCAGCTCGACAAACGCGTCGATCTTGGAAGGGTCGCCCGTGACCTCGATGCACATGCCGTCGGTGGTATAATCCACGACCTTGGCGCGATACGCGTCCACGGCAAAGTGGATGTCGGCGCGGTTTTCGGGCTTGTTGTAGATCTTGATGAGCATGAGCTCGCGCTTGATGCAGGAGTCGTCCTCCAGCACCTCGACCTTTTTGACGTTGAACAGCTTTTTCATCTGATTGATGAGCTGCTCGCGCGCATAGCCGTCACCCGAGAGCGAGATGGTGATGCGCGAATACGCAGGGGATTCGGTCTCGCCGACCGTCAGTGCGTCGATGTTGAAGCCGCGCCGCGTGAACATGCTGGTGACGCGCGTCAGCACGCCGAATTGGTTGTCCACATACACGGCAATGACAAATTTATTGCTCATTTTCCCCTGCCCCCTTTTCTCTGACCTTGGTGATCAGATCCTCGATCGAGCCGCCGGGCGGCAGCATCGGGAGAACGAACTCGTCCTTGCCGATATAGGTATCGATCACCACAGGACCCTGCACCGCAAGAGCCTTGCAAAATGCGTCCTCAAACTCGGCAGGCGTGGTGGCACGCATGCCCACGGCGCCAAATGCCTCGGCAAGCTTGACAAAATCGGTCTTGCGCTCGAGCACCGTGTTGGAATAGCGGCTGCCGAAGAACAGCGTCTGCCACTGGCGCACCATGCCAAGCACGCCGTTGTTCATCAGCACGATGACCATCGGGATCTTGTAGGTCACGGCCGTAGCCAGCTCGTTGAGGTTCATGCCAAAGCTGCCGTCGCCCGTCACCAGCACCACGGGATCCTTGGTGGCGACCTGTGCGCCGATGGCGGCACCGAGACCAAAGCCCATCGTGCCAAGTCCGCCGCTGGAAACAAAGCGACGCGGACGGTCAAACTTGACGTACTGTGCCGTCCACATCTGGTGCTGACCCACATCGGTGGCGATCACCGTTGCGGGCAGCTTGCGCGCGTTGATGATATCGAACACGCGGCGGGGCACCAGGCGCTCGCCTGCCTGCTCGCGCTGCTCACGCTCGAACTGCGCTTCCCTCTCGCGCAGGCGACCGACGGCCTCCTGCCACTCGGGGTGCTTTTGCGCGGTCGCCAGCGCGGCGATGCGCGTGAAGGAGTCCTTTACGTCGGCCACGATGCCAACGTCGACCTGCACATTTTTATTGATCTCCGAAAAATCGGGGTCGAGCTGCACGATCTTCGTGCCCTTGGCATAGGCCGAGACCTTGCCCGTGGCACGGTCGCTGAAGCGCACGCCGACGGCGAGGATCAGGTCGGCATCCTTTTGCGCCATCGAGGACGCATAGTGCCCGTGCATGCCCTGCATGCCAAGGAAGCGATCACAGTCGTCGTTCACGGCCGAGAGGCCCATGAAGGTACAGCCGATGTAGGCATCGATGCGCTCGGCCAGCTCTACGATCGCACTGCCGAGCCCAAGCCCCGCCGCGCCGCCGCCGATATAAATATACGGGCGCTTTGCCGCGTTGAGAAGCTCTGCGGCCTTCGCGATCTGCGCGTCGGTGGCAAGGGGCAGCGGAAACTTCTCGGGGATGGGCTGCTCCTCCCACTCGCAACTCGCGATCTGCACGTCCTTGGGCACGTCCACAAGCACAGGGCCGGGACGGCCCGAGCGCGCGATGCGGAAGGCCTCGCGGATCACGTCGGCGAGCTTGGTCACGTCGTTGACAAAATAATTGTGCTTGGTGATGGGCAGCGTGATGCCCGTAATATCGATCTCCTGAAAGCTGTCCTTGCCGATGAGCGAGCAGGGCACATTGCCCGTGATCGCCACCATGGGGATCGAGTCCATCATCGCCGTGGCGATGCCCGTCACGAGGTTGGTCGCACCGGGACCCGAGGTGGCGATGCAAACGCCGACCTTGCCCGTGGCACGTGAATAGCCGTCTGCGGCGTGCGCAGCACCCTGCTCGTGCGCGGTGAGAATGTGATTGAGGCGCGGCTCACGGTAGAGCGCGTCATAGATATTGATGACCTGGCCACCGGGATAGCCGAACACGTCGGTCACGCCCTGCTCCACCAGAGTCCTTGCAATAATATCTGCTCCTGTTAATTTCATATACTTCTGTCCTTTTCAGTCCTTCAACATAATGTTCACGGCGCTAACCAGAGCCTTGACCGACGAGACGATGATATCGCTGTCCACGCCCGTTCCCCAATAGGTCTTGCCGTCGTGCACGATGCTCACGTAGGATGCCGCCTTGGAGTCGGTCTTGCTTTCCAGTGCATGCTGGGTGTAGGTGTCCAGCGCGTAGTCGATGCCAAGCGCCTTCTTTACCGCGTTGCTCACGGCGTCCAGACGGCCGTTACCGAAGGAGACGTGCTCGCGCACCCCGTCGCCGTAGCGCAGCGACACGTTGGCGCGGATGCCGTCCTGCTCGTCGGTATACACCGCGCGGACAACGTCAAATTCGTCGGTGCGGTTGACGAAATCGCGCAGGAAGATCTCCAGGACCTCGGCGGGCGGCAGCTCGCGGTGTCCGTGGTCCGAAATGCTCTTGACGTGGTAGCCGAAGACCTCGCGCATCTTCGGGGGCAACACATAGTTGAACTGCGTTTCCATGATATAACCGATGCCGCCCTTGCCCGACTGCGAGTTGATGCGGATCACGTCGGCCTCGTACTGTCTGCCCACGTCGGTGGGATCGATGGGCAGATAGGGCACGGTCCAGCGACAATCGTGCGCCTCGCGCCACTTCATGCCCTTGGCGATGGCGTCCTGATGCGAGCCGCTGAAGGCCGCAAACACCAGCTGACCGCTGTAGGGCTGACGCTCGTACACGTGCATGCGCGTGACGCGCTCATAGACCTCGGTGATGGCGGGCAGATCCGAGAGATCGAGCCCCGGGTCAATGCCCTGCGAGTACATGTTCAGCGCGAGCGTGACGATATCCACGTTGCCCGTGCGCTCGCCGTTGCCAAAGAGCGTCCCCTCGATGCGGTCGCCGCCTGCAAGCAAGCCCATCTCGCTGTCGGCCACGGCACAGCCGCGGTCGTTGTGCGGATGCAACGAGATCACAAGGCTCTCGCGGTTCTTCAAATTCTTGCACATATACTCGACCTGATTGGCGTAGACGTGCGGCATCGAATGCGAGACCGTGACAGGCAGATTGATGATGAGCTTATCCTCGGGTGTGGGCTGCAAAATGTCAATGACCTCATTGCAGATCTCGGCGGCAAACTCGGGCTCGGTGCCTGTGAAGCTCTCGGGCGAATACTCAAACGAAACGTGCCCCTCGGCCTTGGCGCGGTAATCGCGGCACAGCCGTGCGCCGAAGGTAGCGATGTCGATGATCTCCTGCTTGCTGCGGTGGAACACCTGCTCGCGCTGGGCCACCGACGTGGAGTTGTACAGGTGCACGATGGCGTGCTTTGCGCCGCGGATGGCCTCAAAGGTCTTGGCGATGATATGCTCGCGCGACTGGGTCAGCACCTGAATGGTGACGTCGTCGGGGATCAGACCCTGCTCGATGATGGTGCGGCAGAACTCGTATTCGGTCTCCGAGGCGGCCGGGAAGCCCACCTCGATCTCCTTAAAGCCGATGCGGCACAGCAGCTTGAAAAATTCCAGCTTTTCCTCAAGGCTCATCGGAATGATGAGTGCCTGATTGCCGTCACGCAGATCCACACTGCACCAAATGGGCGGTCGGTCGATCGCGGTGCGCTTGACCCAGTCCATGCTCACCCCGTTGGGCGCAAAGAACTGCTTTTCGTACTTGTTACAGTTTTTCATTTGTCATCCTTTCTTGCGTGCGGGGTCGGCAAATAAAAAACGCCCCTTTTACGCAACATCATTTGCATAAAAGAGACGAAGAAAATCTCCGCGGTACCACTCTTTCTTGGCGATCGCTCGCCCACTCAATTCTGTCTGCAACAGAAGCCTCTGTAACGGGAGAACCCGTCCAATTCTACTCGGCGCGCGGCCTTTTGGTTGGAAGCTCAGGGACGAGTTTCACCGCATCCGACACACCGTCTCGCACCGACCGACGGCTCTCTGTAGTGCATTTGCAGCTATAGTTCCCTTCACAGCTGATAAGTCATTATAACCGTTTTTTTCTCTTTTGTCAATATGTTTGGCGCAAATTTTTATGGATGCTCCGCCCGTGCAAAACGGGCGGAGCAAAAATTCTTACAGCGGATGCACCCAACCGTAGGTATCGGGGCGCTTACCCCATTGAATGCCCGTGAGAATATCGTAGAGCTTTTGGGTGACCTCACCGATCTGCTCGTTGTTGACAATATATTCCTCATCGCGGTAGGAAAGACGCCCGATGGGCGAGACCACGGCAGCGGTGCCGCAGCCAAACGCCTCCTTGAGTCTGCCGTCCTTCATGGCGCTGACCAGCTCCTCGAGCGAGAGCAATCTCTCCTCGACCTTATAGCCGAGGTCGCGCAGCACCTCCACGCAGGACTTGCGCGTGATGCCGGGCAGGATCGAGCCCGTAAGGGCGGGGGTGACGATGATATCGTCAATGCGGAACATGACGTTCATCGCACCGACCTCCTCGATGTACTTGCGCTCCACGCCGTCCAGCCACAGCACCTGCGTGTAGCCCTTTTGCACGGCGCGCTCACCTGCGCGTGTGGATGCCGCGTAGTTGCCGCCGCACTTGGCCTCACCCGTGCCGCCGCGCACCGCGCGCACGTCGTCCGCCTCGATCATGATGCGAACGGGGTTGATGCCCTCGGCATAATAGCTGCCGCTGGGGGATGCGATGAGCATGAAGGTGGCGTGCTTGACGGTGTGCACGCCAAGGCTCTCGTCGTTACCGAACAAAAACGGGCGCAGATACAGCGACGTGCCGAAGGAATGGGGCACGAAGCGCTCCTCCAGGCGCACGAAGGTCTCGAGCAGCTCGAGCATATCGGCCTCGTCCATCGTGGGCAGACACATGCGCGCGGCCGAGTTGTTCATGCGACGGATATTCTCCATCGGGCGGAAGAGCTGGATGCCGCCGTCCGCGCGGCGATAAGCCTTCAGGCCCTCAAAGATCTCGGCACCGTAGTGCAGGACTGTCGAGGCGGGGTGAATGGAGATGGGCCCGAAGGGCTCGATGCGTGCATCGTGCCAGCCGTTCTCCACATCCCAGTCGACGCGGAGCATATGGTCGGAAAACACCTTGCCAAATCCGAGCTTCTCCTCGGGGGGCATGACCTTGGGGGTCGTTGTTTTCGTGATTGCAATATTCATGGAATCATCTCCCGTTTATAAAATAATATACAAGCATATCATAACACACACGCGCGCGCAAGTCAAGTATTTTGCCGCATAAAAATACGGTTTTCGCGCATTTTCTTGCTCTTTTTTGCAAAAAAGAAGGGGCGCTTCAAGCGAAGCACCCCTTGCGGCTTATAAAATTATTTGCCCTGCAAATACGTGTCGATCGCCGCGGCGGCGTTCTTGCCCGCACCCATTGCAAGGATCACGGTGGCAGCACCCGTCACGGCGTCACCGCCTGCCCAGATCCCCTCGCGCGAGGTCAGCCCCTGCTCGTTTGCAACGATGCCGCCCCACTTCTCGGTGGCGAGCCCCTTTGTCGTGGATTTGATCAGGGGATTGGGCGAGGTTCCCAGCGCCATGATCACGCTGTCGACCTCCAGCACAAATTCACTGCCCTCCTTGACCACGGGGCGACGGCGTCCCGAGGCATCGGGCTCGCCCAGCTCCATCTCCACGCATTTCATGCCCGTCACAAAGCCGTTTTTCGGATCGCGGCGGTCGCCCTCGTTGCGGTAGCCGAGGATCTCGGTGGGGTTGCACAGCGTTTTGAACACAATGCCCTCCTCCATCGCGTGCTCGATCTCCTCGCGGCGTGCGGGAAGCTCCTCCATGCCGCGACGGTACACAATGTACACCTCCGCACCCAGACGCTTGGCACAGCGTGCCGCGTCCATGGCGACATTGCCGCCGCCCACCACAGCCACGCGCTTTGCGTGCTGAACGGGCGTTGTGCTGTCGGCACGGTAGGCCTTCATCAGGTTGATACGGGTCAAAAACTCGTTGGCCGAATACACGCCCTTGAGGTTCTCACCGGGGATGCCCATAAACTTGGGAAGCCCCGCGCCCGTGCCGATGAACACCGCCTCGAAGCCCTGCTCCTGCATGAGCTCGTCGATCGAGACGGTCTTGCCAACCACGGTGTTGGTCACGACCTCAACACCCAGGGCCTTGAGCCCCTCGATCTCCTTTTGCACGATGGCCTTGGGCAGACGGAACTCGGGGATGCCATAGACCAGCACGCCACCCGCGAGGTGCAGTGCCTCAAACACCGTGACGGCGTAGCCCTTTTTGGCAAGATCCCCCGCACAGGCAAGGCCCGCAGGGCCCGAGCCGATCACGGCTACCTTGTGGCCGTTCGCGGCAGGACGCTCCACGCTGCCGCTTGCATTGGCGTTGTGCCAGTCGGCCACAAAGCGCTCCAGTCGCCCAATGGCAACGGGCTCGCCCTTGATGCCGCGCACGCACTTGCCCTCGCACTGGTTCTCCTGCGGGCACACGCGGCCGCACACGGCGGGCAGGCTCGAGGCCTCGGCAATGATGCGATACGCGCCCGCAAAATCACCCTCGGCAACGCGTGCGATAAAATCGGGGATGTAAATTTTTACAGGACACCCCGCAACGCAGGGGCGATTCTTGCAATTCAGACACCGTTTTGCCTCATCCATCGCCTGCTCGGCGGTATAGCCCAGGGCCACCTCGTCAAAATTTCGGCTGCGCACCGCACTGTCCTGAACGGGCATCGGATTCTTTTTGGGATTCATATTTGCCACTTTACTCTACCTCTTTTGCAAACAGATTGCAGCTCTCCTCATAGCGGTGACGCTCAAAGTCACGGTACATGGAGCTGCGCTCGATGGCCTCGTCAAAGTCGATCAGCGCGCCGTCAAACTCGGGGCCGTCCACGCAGGCGAACACCGTCTTTCCCCCCACCGACAGGCGGCAGCCGCCGCACATCCCCGTGCCGTCGATCATAATGGGATTCATCGAGGCCACGCATTTGACGCCGTACTTGGTCGCCAGCGCGCAGACGAATTTCATCATGACAAGAGGGCCGATGGTGATGACCTCGTCGTATTGCTCGCCCGATTCGATCAGGGTGCGGAGCGCATCGGTCACAAGGCCCTGCGTGCCCCACGAGCCGTCGTCGCTCATTTTGACCGTACGGGTGCTGTTCTCCTCGAACTCCTTTTCCAGGATCACAAGCTCCTTGGAGCGAAAGCCCACGATGGCGTGCACCTCACAGCCAAGGCTGTGCAGCTTTTTTGCCACGGGATAAGCGATGGCACAGCCCACGCCTCCACCCACCACGGCAACCTTACGCAGCCCGTCGGTGTGTGTGGCACGGCCCAACGGCCCGACGAAATCCTGCAGGCAGTCTCCCACATTCATATGATTGAGTCGCTCGGTGGTGGCGCCCACGACCTGAAAAATAACGGTTACGCGACCCGTTTCGCGGTCAAAATCCGCGATGGTCAGCGGAATACGCTCTCCGTCCGCATGGGTGCGCAGGATGATAAACTGCCCGGGCTCGGCCTTTTTGGCGACGGCAGGCGCGTAGATATCCATACGCGTGACGGTGGGATTCAATTCTTGTTTTTTCAAAATCTCAAACATGGTGTACCTCTCTTGCGTGCCGCCGCAATTCCCTTGCAACGGTTACGCAAAGTGCGATTTTTTCAATATGGTATTTATTATAAAACACGCGACGCATTTTGTCAATCGTTCGGCAAGTAAAATACAAAATTTTGCGTGCGCACAAAGCAAGGCCGACGCGCTTGCGCGTCGGCCCCCTTTTTATCGGCTCTGTATGTAGTCCTCAAGGATCTCGGCGGCGCTCACCACCATCGCCTCACACGGGCGTGTGCGGTAATATGCCGCGGTACGGGGTGTGGGATCGGGGGTCTTGAAGTCGGGATCCTTGATCGCCAGTCGCTCGCCGCAGATGATGGTGCCGTTGCTTGCACGAAAGCGCGTGCAAAGCTGTTGCACGAGCGCATAATGCGCGCGCTTGGCCTGCTGATCCTTTGGATCGTCGTAGCCAAAGAGCGCACCTGCCACCATGCACATCCCCGAGACTGCGCCGCAGACCTCGCGCTGACGCGCGATGCCGCCCCCAAAGGGCGCGGAAAGGCGCAACGCCTGCTTTTCATCAAGACCGATCAGATCGGCAAACGCAAGCACCACGGCCTGCGCACAGTTGTATCCTTCGCGGAAGAGCTCTCCCGCACGCTCTGCTCTGCTCATATCCACTCACTCCAAATGCAACGAATCGGTGTGCAAAAACTCGTGCGCGTCCAACAGCGAATCGGTGGGGATCACGCGCGTAGCACCGCACTTGCGGCAAGAGACCTTCACGCCCTCGGGCAGGATCTCGGCATCGTATTCTCTGCCCTCGTCCCCCGCGGCACAGCGGCAATAAATTTTGCCCTCGTCGTCCAGATCCCGTATCACGTACAGCACGATCTCCAGCACCTGCGGATCGGTCACGGTCTGCTCGGCCTCGCGGTGCAGCGCGTGAAAATCGGTGATGCCGTTCTTCTCCATCAGATCCAGCAGCTGCAGCTCGGTGCGCGAGAGCTCGGCCTTGACGTGATTGATCTCACCCATGGCGCAAATATTGATATCGGAATACGGACAGGGCAGCACGAACAGCTCCTTGCCGAAAAAGATCTTTTCGCTCACCGAAAAGCGGTGGGGCTTGGGACAGATGATGCAGGGCGCGGTGATACGCACCTTTCCGTCTGCCACGGGCTGCACCTCCAGCGTGCTCTGCCCACACTCGCATTTGAGTCGGATCATCGAGCCCTTGAGCGCAAACAGGCTCACCGCGCTCATCACACCCGTACCGCAATGGGGACAGCGGTAGGCAATCGTCGTTTGCTTGGATTCCAATACCATAGGTCAAAATTTCTCCTGTTCTGTGTTACGGGTCAATGTCGTACCCGTCGAGTATATCGTAATTATACCCAAATGTCAGTGTCTCTACCCACCCGTTGTACCAATCGGCAAACGCAGCGTCATACAGTGCCATACGCGCCGAAACCTCGCCGTAAGTCATACCGTTGCCCGTGTAAAGCAACAGATAGATCACGCCGCCCGTGTCCACGCGCCCCGCGTCGCCCACCTCGCGCCCTGCGGCAAACAGCCACCGGGAGATCGCCGCAACACCGCTGTTGTCGGGGGTGAGATTTTGCTCACGCGCGACGGTGCCCTCGCCCGAAAAGCTCTGCATGGTGGCATCGGTCGGGCTTGACAGCAGCGTCTGCATCAGCTCCTCGGCCTTGGCCTTGGTGGCCGCCGCCGTGCCCGAGGTCAGCATCAGATAGGTCAGATTACGCGATTTGGTGGCATCGGTAAAGCCGTTTGCGCTGGCGTAGTCGCGAATGGCGCTCGCGGTGATGCCGTTCTCCAGCGTGCTGTTCACGGTCGCGGCGTGTGCCGAGGCAAGGGCACGCAGCTCCAGCACCGCACGCAGATCCCCCTCGGTCATCAAGGGGCCGTACAGCCGCTGCAAATAGGGCTCCAGCTCCATCGAATAGCCTGCCGCGGCATCAAAGCGCAGACGCGCGATCTCACTCTCGACCGTGGCCCTTTGTGCGTCGGTCAGCGTCACGCCTGCGGCGTGCGCCGCTTCACAGTATATGAGCATCTCCGAGACGCTGCGCAAGGTCTCGTTCATGATCACGTCATACCATGACTGCGTATCGGTATACATCTGATCGTGCAGGGATTTGGTACTGTCGTAGGGCTTGTTCTTCTCCATGGTGGACAGCAGCACGCCGCCGTAATCGTAGAAGAAATACGCCATCATACCGGGGGTCACGGTGAAATGGTCGGTCTGCATGGCAACACCGTCGTCGTGCACGGCCACACCCTCGATCATGGAGAGCCCCGGGCTCAGGGGCGCGGTGCTCTTTTTCTTGCAGGCGACAAGCCCGAGCAAAAGGCAGAGCGCCAACGCTATGGAAAGAATCCGCACGACGGCGGCCGTTCTTTGATTCATCTGCACTCCCACTTCCTCGATGCAAATGGCTCGGAGCAGCACGCCCGAGCCATTCGTATTTATGCGCGGTCGCGCGTGGGGGCGATCAGCCCTTCACACACTTCCACTTATTGGCATGGATCTCAACGGATGCGCCCTTTACAAAGTCGGTCAGCCACGCCTGATAATCGCTTGAGCCAAGGGAGGAGCGGATCGTGCTTCTCCAAGCGAGGCCCTCGCCGCGATACATCATGATATGGCAGCCGTAATCCTTGCTGGTGACAGGCTCGGGATACGAGATCTCGCCCACCACACGCGCCGCGTCGAACAGCCAGCTCTCAAACTCGTCCACCATCTGGCCCTCGGCAACCTCGTCGTAGAAGACGTTGCCGTCCTCGGTGTACAGAAGTCCGTACTCCTCGAACACAGCCTCATCGACCGTATAGTAGGTCTTGCCGTCCTTGGTCACAGCGGTGATCTTGCCCTCATCGTAGAGCATATCCAGCAGCTCGATGGCCATGGCGTATGCGGTCAGCATATCCACGCCCTGCTTTGCCAGCACGCGGTCAGCAAGCTCCTTGACCTTACCCGTAAGGCTGTCGGTATTCGTCAGGCCGTCGTAGGTTTTGCTGGCGAAGAGGATGTGTCCCGCATCGCGCACCACACTGCTTTCGCGGTGGATCGCGCCGGTAACAACATATGCGGAATAGGTGGACTTCACGGACTTATATTTGCCGTCCGCATCGGCCTTTGCGTTCGTCGCGTCCACGAACTTGGTGGCATCACCGGGTCTGCGAAGGTGCACGGAAATCTCTTTGCCCTCATCGTCCTTCTCTTTCTTGGTCTCAAAGAGCCACTTTTCAAACTTGTCGGTGCTGTCCTTGCCGCTGAAATCGGTCACTGCGGCGGCCGTCAGCTTGGACATTGCCGTGCCATCGGCCTTCTTGGCCGCCTTATTCTCACACGCCTCAATTTCCTCGGGGGTCAGCGTGATGGTGTCGGGATCTGTGTTTTCGTCGGCGTTCTTCTTTTTCGTCTCCAGCGCCGTATTCTTCTCCTTGGTCAGCGCCTCCTCGTATGCATCCTCATAGAGGTAGCCGTAAAGCAGTGCATTGAACGCCTTTGCGTCGGGGGCCTTGGCCAGTGCCTCTACACGCGCAGCGTACTTCGCCTGCAATGCGGCGTATGCGGCCAGTGCCTCGGTCTGATCGGCCGTCTCCTCGCCCTCGGCGGGGGTTGCGGGCGTAAACTTTGCCTCAAAGGTGTAGCCGATATAGTCCATGTACTTGTCGTATGCCGAGGGGTTTGCGGCATACTGCTCCTGAATACGCAGATCGGTAATGGCGTTGAGCACCTCCTGATTGCGTACGGCCGTATACTTCGACGCCAGCCGCTCGAGCTCCATCATCTTGCGCATGTCGCGTGCATTGACGCCCTCGCCGTACATAGCGGCAACGTATGCGTTGGTGGAATAGCCGTACTGTGCGGCGTAGGTATCGAGCGATTCAACCGTCTGATCGATCGTGGCATAATCCTCCTCGGTGAGGGCCATACCGTAATAGTCGGCCATCTCGCAGCAGGCAAGAAGCTGCTTCACGTATTCCTCGGCGCTCGCGGCGAAATGATCAAACCAGGTCTTGGTCACATTGCCCTCGTCGTCGCGCTCATAGACCTGCGAGCGCAGATCCATGGTGGCGGTATTCAGCGGATCGCCGTTCTTGCCGCCGCCGATCTTCGGCGCGGTCGAGCTTGAGCTGTATTGCTGATACATCGAGATCAGGTTTTGGCGCTGTGCATATACCGCATACGTCATCATCGTGCCCGAGATCTTGTAGTTCTCGCTCTCGGCAACCGTCTGCATGCGCGAGAAGGTGCCGCGGCGGTTCAGCGACAGCGCGCCGATGAAGATCAGCAGCACGGCCAGCACGCCAACGACGATCAGCGTGCCTACCCAGGTCGGCAGCTCACGCTTTTTCTTCTGCGTCTTGCGGATAGTGGGAGCGCTCAGTACCTGATTCGCTCTTTCCTGTCTTGTTCTGTTTCCTTTTCCCATTTTCGGTTCCACCTTTGTCATAGTATTTCATATCGCGCACCGAGGTGCACGTTTATTGGGACACATTGAGAATAGCACATCACCGTGTCGGTTTTTTGACCGTCACGTGAACAACGTGCTCACACATCCATAATGATGGGCAGGATCATCGGCTTGCGCCCGGTTTTGGAGAATACGAAGCGCGAAAGATCGTCACGCACGCGCGTCTTGATACGCATGCGGTCGCCGCGGTCGCGCGACTCAAGGCAAGATTGCAAAGAGCGCTGGACCACGCGCTTGGCCTCGTCCATGAGCGACTCGTTCTCACGCACGTACACAAAGCCGCGTGAGACCACGTCAGGCCCCGAAACAAGCAGTCCGTGGTCGTTGTCCACCGTGGCTACCACCACGATGAGTCCGTCCTCGGCCAGATGCTTGCGGTCGCGCAGCACGATGTTGCCCACGTCGCCCACGCCGTAGCCGTCCACCAGAACCTGACCTGCGGGAACGGTGCCCGCAAAGCGTGCGCCCTTCTCGTCGATCTCCAATACCTTGCCGATCTCCGACACGAAGATATTGCGGCTCGGAATACCCATTTCCAGTGCCAGCTCTCGGTTTGCGGCAAGGTGCCGCGATTCGCCGTGGATCGGCATGAAATAACGGGGCTTGGTGAGTGCCTGCATGAGCTTGAGCTCCTCCTGGCAGGCGTGGCCCGACACGTGCACCGCCATCGCGGCATCGTGCAGCACCTCCACGCCGTTGCGCGAGAGCTCGTTGATCACACGCCCCACCAGCTTTTCGTTACCGGGGATCGCACTGGAGGAAAGCACCACCAGATCGCGCTCACCGAGCGTCACCTGATTGTGGTCGGAATACGCCATGCGGTAAAGCGCCGACATGGGCTCGCCCTGGCTGCCCGTGGTCACGAGCGTGAGCTGCTCGGGCGCATAACGCTTGATCTCATTGATGTCGATGAGCACGCCCTTGGGGACGTTCATATACCCCAGCTCTACGGCCGCGCCCACGATATTGAGCATGCTGCGCCCCGTAACAGCGACCTTGCGCCCGTGCTCGGCACTGATATCAATGATCTGCTGCACGCGATGCACGTTCGAGGAGAACGTGGAGATCACGATGCGCTTATCGGGATTGGAGCGGAAAATATAGTTCAGCGACTGCCCCACCTTCTTTTCCGAGGGGGTAAAGCCCGGTCGCTCGGCATTGGTGGACTCGCACAGCAGCATCAAAACGCCCTTGTTTCCAAGCTCACCAAGGCGCGCCACGTTCATCATCTCGCCCTGAATGGGGGTGATGTCCAGCTTGAAGTCGCCCGTGTGCAGTACGGTGCCGAGCGGCGTATGGATCGCAAGACAGCAGGCATCCGCGATCGAGTGGTTGACACGGATGAATTCCACATTCAGCGCGCCTGCACGAACCGTGCTTCCCGCCGAAACGGTACGCAGATCGGCCTGCCAGGGAAGCGCGTGCTCCTGCAGCTTGTTCTTGATGATACCGACCGTGAGCTTTGTGCCGTAGATCGGGGTATTGACGGTGCGCAGCACATACGGAATGGCACCGATGTGATCCTCATGCCCGTGCGTCAGGAAAATTCCGCGCAGGCGGTGCTGATTCTGTTCAAGATAGGTCACGTCCGGGATCACAAGATCCACACCCAGCATATCTTCATCAGGGAATGCGAGTCCGCAATCCACTGCAATCATATCGTTTTCGTATTCGATCACCGTCAGGTTCTTGCCGATCTCCTGCAAGCCACCCAGCGGTATAATGCGGATCTTACCCTTGCTCTTGCCCTTTCTCGGCTCGGGCGCGGCGTTCCTTACCGCTTGCTTTTTCACTTCTTTTTTGACAACGCGTCTCGCGTCCTTTTTTTCCTCTTGCCCGATCTCTTTTTTTATCTTCGGCATAATTCCTCCTTGATTTTTTGAAGATCCGTCATCAAGTCACCCCTGTGCTCGGCCGTTTTTGGCACGGTATCACGTCCCCCCGCGCGCACGCGCCGACGGGCGATCTTACAATTTGGATCGATTCATTCATACTATTATACACCCAAGCGAGATTCTTGTCAAGTATTCAAAAGCCAATGAGGGCGCGCAGCAGCAAAAAAATGCCCGCCCCCAGCAAAAAGCCGAGCAAAAAAAGCAACACGCCCCGTCCGCGGTGACGCCGCCGTGCAAAATATCCGCTTCCCGCCCCGATGATGCGATTGGCCTCTGCCAGCATATCACCGCGTGGCAGTGTGGGCTTTTCGCGGCGCAGAATAAAATACGCGTGCTCAAACAGCGCGCTGTCCTGCGTTTGCAATACGATCATTTCTCTCTGACAACCCTTGAGCATAGTTTCACCTCCGTTTTCTACCATTCTTGCCGTTTTCCGCATTTCTCAATCATCCAAAAAAGCCGCAAAACGCATACCGTATGCCCCCTTATCGACAAAAAAGCAGAAAATTCCCGATAAATGCAGGCGGCCGTCCTCTAAAAATGTGAAGTTTCCATAAATTCCCATTTTTGGCTATTGACAACCATATTTCGACCTCGTATAATAAGAATGAGGGCGACTCCTGTCGCTTCCTGCAAAAATCCGTAAAATCAAATGGGGGGAGTATTATGAGAGCAACCGGAATTACCCGTCGAGTCGATGATCTTGGACGTTTTGTCCTGCCTGCTGAGATCCGCCGCACGCTGGATATTGCTTTGGGCGATGCGCTGGAGATCTTTACGGATGGCGATCGCATCATCCTCAAAAAATACGAGCCGTCCTGCACCTTCTGTGAAAGCGCGGATGACGTGATTCCCTTTGGCGACAAGCGCATCTGCCGCGCGTGCTTAAAAAAATTAAAGGCGCTGTGATGCGATGATCGATCTGGCATTTGTTCCGCAGCCGATCCCCTGTGCGCGCGATGCGCAAAGCCGAGCCGCGCATGCGCGGCTCGCGGCGCTCCTGCATGCGCACGGAATCTGTGCAACGGCCGTCGAGCGCACGCCGTCGGGGCGCCCCTTTCCGGTCGGGCTTCCGCACGTGGATTTCAGCATCTCGCACACACAAGGGCTGTCTGTCGTGGCACTGTGCACCGTGCCTGAAGGCGAAAACGCGCCCCGCATCGGCGTTGACGTAGAGCACATCGGTTCACTCGCGTCATCGCACATCATGCGCCTTGCAGAGCGTTTTTTTGCCCCCTGCGAGCGTGCGTTCCTTGAGACGCATAAGGATGATGTTCTCCACGCATTCGCCACGGTATTCACAAGAAAAGAGGCCCTTGCAAAATGCCGCGGCGACGGGCTATCACACCATCTGCGCACAACCGACACGATGCAAGAGGGCTTTGAGCAAGCCGAGCATGTGCGCTTTTCTACCCCCGATGCACCTGCGGGATATTGTATTACACTTTGCACGCAGGCCCAAAGCTCGCTCTGATAAACAAAAACAGTCCCCGCACGCCGTGCGGGGACTGTTTTTGTTGCAATTACTCCTCAACCAACTGAATCAGAGCCATCTCTGCGGCATCACCGCGACGGGGACCCATCTTGTAGATGCGGGTGTAACCACCGTTACGGGTCTCATACTTGGGAGCGATCTCGTTGAACACCTTCGTGACAACATCCTCCTTCGTAATATATGCCAGAGCAGCACGGCGGCTGGCGAGTGTATTCTTCTTGCCAAGCGTGATCATCTTCTCTGCCATGGAACGGACCTCCTTTGCTCTTGCAAGCGTGGTCTCCACGGTACCGTTCTCCAGCAGGTAGGTCACGAGCCCACGCAGCATCGCATTGCGGTGCTCGGTGGGTCTGCCGAGTTTTCTTCCGGGCATGGTATTCCCTCCTATACTTTAGCTGTAGTAGCGCTTACTCCTCTTCCTTCTTCAGGTCGAGACCGAGCGAGCGCAGTTTCTGAATAACTTCCTCAAGCGACTTCTTGCCGAGGTTGCGGACCTTGATCATGTCCTCCTCGGTGCGATTGGTCAGATCTTCCACCGTGTCAATGCCGGCGCGCTTCAAGCAGTTGAAGCTGCGAACCGACATGTCAAGCTCTTCAATGGTCATCTCAAGGACCTTTTCCTTGATGGTCTCCTCGCGTTCGACCATGATCTCTGCCTTCTTTGCCTCATCGGTGAGATTGACAAACAAGTTGAGATGCTCGTTGAGGATCTTGGCTCCAAGAGAAATCGCGTCCTTGGCTGTGATCGTGCCGTTCGTGAGAACGTCGATGGTCAGCTTGTCAAGATCGGTAATGTTACCGACGCGCGTATTCTCCACGGTATAATTCACCTTGTAGACAGGCGTATAGATAGAGTCGGTGTAGATCGTGCCGATGGGTGCGCTGACATTTGCGCCCAGTGCCAGTGCGGCATTCTGCTTGTTGCGCTCCTGCGATACGTAGCCACGACCGTGATCAAAGGTCAACTCCATATAGAAATGCTCGTTCTCAGCAACCGTTGCGATATGATGCGCGGGATTGAGGATCTCAAGATCGGCATCCTGCTTGATGTCACCTGCGGTTACCTCGCAAGGACCCGTCACATCGATGATCGCGGTCTTGACCGTGTTGCTGAAGAGCTTTGCCGTGATACCCTTGACGTTGAGGACGATCTCCGTCACATCCTCGGTGACGCCGGGAACGGTCGAAAATTCATGAAGGACACCGTCGATCTTGATGCTTGTGACTGCAACACCCTGCAGGGAGCTGAGCATGATTCTGCGCAACGAGTTGCCCAGAGTGATACCATAGCCACGCTCCAGGGGATCCACGACAAACGTACCGCTGGTGCCATCCTCGCTCAGATGAGCGATGGTAATATTCGGCTTTTCAATTTCAAGCATTCTAGTAACCCCTCCTTCTTAAATGTGTGCCGCACATGCGGCGATTTGCATTGAGATGCCCTCAGGCGGCGCAATTCTGCCCGCCTTGCGGCAGGATTACTTCGAGTACAACTCGACGATGAGCTGCTCGTTGAAGTCGAAATCGATATCCTCGCGTGCGGGAAGTGCAACGACCTTTGCAGTTGCGTTCTCGCGGTTGACCTCAAGCCACTTGGGAGAAAGTCTGCTTGCAAGACCTTCCATAAGGCTCTTGATCTTGGCGTTGTCGCGTGCGCCTTCCTTGATTGCGATGACGTCGCCAACCTTTACGGTGATGGAAGGAATGTTGACCTTCTTGCCGTTGAGGGTGAAGTGCGCGTGCAGCACGAGCTGACGTGCCTCCTTGCGGCTCTCGGCCATACCCATACGGTAGACCACGTTGTCAAGTCTGCGCTCCAGCAGGACCAGCAGATTCTCACCGGTCATGCCGCTCTGACGCTCTGCCTCTGCATAGCAGTTGCGGAACTGGGTCTCGAGGACGCCGTAGTATCTCTTGGTCTTCTGCTTCTCGCGAAGCTGCATACCATACTCACGAACCTTCTTGTTCGCTGCACCGTGCTGGCCGGGAACCGTGCTTCTGCGATCGATCGCGCACTTACCGGTCATGCAACGCTCACCCTTGAGGAACAGCTTGGTGCCCTCACGGCGGCAAAGACGGCACACAGGGCCTGTATATCTAGCCATTTTTCGTTACCTCCTTGTAAATATCAAACGCGGCGACGCTTGGGCGGGCGGCAGCCGTTATGGGGGATGGGCGTTACGTCCTTGATCATGGTGACCTGAAGGCCAACAGCCTCCAGCGCACGGATGGCGGATTCACGTCCGGAGCCGGGACCCTTTACGTAGACCTCAACGGTCTTCAGGCCATGCTCCATCGCAGCCTTTGCAGCCTGCTCTGCAGCGGACTGTGCGGCGAAGGGAGTCGACTTGCGGGAGCCCTTGAAGCCCAGCTCACCTGCGGAAGCCCACGAAATCGCATTACCTGCAACGTCGGTCACGGTAATGATGGTGTTATTGAAAGTGGCGCTGATATGAACGGCACCCTTCTCAATATTTTTGCGCTCGCGGCGTTTCTTAACGACTTTCTTTACGTTTGCCATTACGCAGCCTCTCCTTTACTTCTTCTTGTTCGCAATGGTCTTTGCGGGACCCTTGCGCGTTCTCGCGTTGGTTTTGGTTCTCTGACCTCTCACGGGCAGGCCCTTTCTGTGACGGATGCCGCGATAGCAGTTGATCTCGACCAGACGCTTGATGTTCAGCGCCACGTCACGGCGAAGATCACCCTCCACGTGGTAGTTGGTCTCGATCTCGTCACGCAGCTTTGCAACCTCTTCCTCAGTCAGATCCTTTGCACGGGTATCGGGATTGATACCGGTCTTTTCGAGGATGTCGTTTGCGCTCTTGCGGCCAATGCCGTAGATATAGGTCAGTGCAATTTCCACTCTCTTTTGATTGGGAATATCAACACCTGCAATACGAGCCATTTGTCATTTCACCTCTTTCTGTGTGTGTGGGATTAACCCTGTCTCTGCTTGTGCTTGGGGTTCTCACAGATGACCATGATGCGGCCTTTTCTCTTGATGACCTTGCACTTCTCGCAGATCTTTTTCACGGATGGCTTTACTTTCATTTGTTCTACCATTCCTTTCTTCGAAATTGTAGGAGCCTCTCGGTTCCTTATTTAGCGCGCCAGGTGATGCGCCCCTTGGTCAGGTCATAGACCGAAACCTCGATGGTCACACGGTCACCGGGCAGAATACGGATATAGTTCATGCGCAGCTTGCCCGAAATATGAGCCATTACAATGTGGCCGTTGGGCAACTTTACCTTGAAGGTGGCGTTGGGCAGTGCCTCAAGCACAACACCCTCAAATTCGATCACGTCATCCTTTGGCAGAAGAATCCCTCCCTTGATTTATTTTGGTATTTGCGATTGTCATTCTCCGCTTTCCACTTCGGTCAGATTGATGATACCGTCCTCTGTGAGCGCCACGGTGTTTTCGTAGTGCGCAGAGAGGCTGTGATCCGCGGTTTTTACCGTCCATCCGTCGGCCTCTTCCCTTACCGCAAAGCCCCCGGCGTTCACCATGGGCTCAATGGCAATGACCAGCCCCGCGCAAAGACGGGGGCCGCGCCCCGGCGTGCCGAAATTCGGAACATCGGGGGACTCGTGCACGTCGCGCCCCACACCGTGACCGACATAACGCCGAACCACGCTGTAGCCGCGGCTTTGCACGAAGGAGTCGACCGCGTGACCGATATCGCCGATGCGGTTGCCGATCTTGAACGCCTTGAGTGCCTCATAGAAGCTCTGCTTGGTCGCCGCGATCAGGTCCGCCGCCTCACAGCTGACGCGCCCCACCGGGATGGTTCGGGCACTGTCGCCGTGGTAGCCCTTGTAAAAGGCACCGACGTCGATCTTTACAATGTCACCCTCACACAGGATCCTGTCCTTGGACGGGATGCCGTGGATGACCTCATCATTGATGCTGATGCACGCCGAGCCGGGAAAGCCGTAAAGGCCCAGGAACGACGGCTTGGCACCGCGGCGCTCGATGTGGTGACGGATCACATCGTCGAGCTCCTTGGTGCTCACGCCGGGGCGGACGTGCTCACGGGCAACCAGCAGCGCCTCGCCCGTGATACGTCCCGCCTCGCGCATAGCAGCGATCTGTACGGAATTTTTGATCTGGATCATCGTTTTAAGAAGCGGCTGAGCGCCTCGAGGGTCAGGCGAGTGGTATCGTCTACCCCTTCCTGTCCCTGTACCGTTACAAGCAAGCCGCGCTGGGCGTAATAGGCCTTTACCGGCTCGGTCTGCTCGTGATACGTCATAAGTCTTTTGAGCACGGTTTCGGGCGCGTCATCCTTACGGACAAAGAGCGCGGCACCGCACTTATCGCAAACACCCTCCTTTTGGGAAGGCTTGTAGTCCACATGGTAGGACGCGCCGCAAGTGCAAACGCGTCGGCCACTCATGCGTTGTACGATCTTTTCGTCCTCCACGTCGATGAAGAGGACGGCATCCACGCGAATGCCCATCTCCTCCAGCGCGATCGCCTGGGGGATGGAACGGGGAAATCCGTCCAGGATAAACCCGTTTTTGCAAGCATCCGACGTGATGCTTTCCTTGATGATTCCAATCACGATCTCATCGGGTACGAGCTGTCCCGCATCAATGTAGGACCTTGCCCTTTTACCAAGCTCGGTCTCTGCCTTGATGGCGGCACGCAGGATATCTCCCGTTGCAATTACGGGAATCCCCCATTTTGCTGAGATCCTCTCGGACTGCGTGCCCTTGCCCGCGCCGGGAGCCCCCATCAGAATTAAATTCATACCTTCCTCCGTAAATGACGGAATTAACCAAGGAAGCCCTTGTTGTTACGCAGGCTGAGCTGTGCCTCAAGGTCGCGTACGGTCTCCAGCGCAACACCGACCACGATCAGCAGCGACGAGCCACCGAAGGTCAGCATGCTCAGATCCACCTTGACCGAGCCGGGGTGTGCGCTCTCGATCGCCGTGGTGATCACGGTGACGAGCATGGGCAGACCCGCGACGATGCAAAGGAAGATCGCGCCGATAAAGGTAATGCGCTTGAGGATACGCTGGATATACTGCACCGTGGGACGGCCCGAGCGAAGGCCCGGGATCATGCCGCCGTTGGCGGTGATGTTGTTCGCCACTTCCACAGGGTTGAACGAGATCAAAATGTAGAAGTAGGAGAACGCCACGATCAGAATGAGGAACACAACCAGATACTCCCAAGTCGTGGGCGAGAAGAAATTCTCGACGAACTTGTAGAACCAGTTTTCACGGTTGCTCATGAAAGCAGTAATCGTTGCGGGGATCGAAACGATCGAGCTGGCAAAGATGATCGGCATCACGCCCGACATGTTCAGCTTGATCGGAAGATTGGTGTTCTGACCGCCGTACATCTTGCGACCCACCACGCGCTTGGCGTACTGGATCGGGATGCGACGCTCGGAATTGGTGATAAAGACCACGAAGCCCACCATTGCAATTGCAACGATGACAACGCCGACTGCCACCAGAGCACCGACCCACCATGCCACAGCACCGCTGGTGATGTTGGTCACGAGCGTGCGCACAAGGCCGGGGATGCTGGCGATGATGTTGGCGAACAGGATGATCGAGATACCGTTGCCGATACCCTTCTCGTTGATCAGCTCAGCGAGCCACATCACGAGAGCCGCGCCTGCACAGAAGGCTGCATTGATCACGAGCATCACAAACCACTCATAGCGGGGGTCGATGCCGCTCACCAGCCAGCCGTTGTTCTTCAGCAGCATGCTGTAGCCAAAGCTGGTGATAAGTGCCAGAGCCACCGTGACGTAGCGGGTAATGACGTTGATCTTCTTCTGACCGTTGGCTCCGTCCTTTGCCATACGCTCCAGAGGAGGAATGGCAATGGTAAGGAGCTGCATTACGATCGAGGCCGTGATATACGGGCTGACCGAGAGTGCAAACAACGTTGCATACTGCATCGCGCCACCCGACAGGATGCTCATAAGCCCGAGGACCGAGGAGCCGTACGCTGCCGAGAAGGACGACGAAATCTCACTGCTTACATAAGGAACATAGATACAGGCGCCAAGGCGATAAAGGAGGACGATAAATAATGTGAAGAGCATCTTCTTTTGAAGTTCGGGCGTCTTCCACGCGTTCTTTAACGTCTTAAACATCCTTATGCCACCTCGATCTTTCCACCTGCTGCTTCAATCTTTTCCTTTGCACTAGCCGAAAAGACAGCTGCTTTTACGGTTAATTTCCGGGTCAGCTCGCCGTTGCCCAGAATTTTGAGACCGTCGTTGGCCTTTCGCACGATCTTCTTGGCGAGAAGCGCCTCGAGATCGACGACTGCGCCATCCTCAAACACGTTGAGGGCGCTGACATTCACAATGGCATACACCTTTGCGAACTTATTGTTGAAGCCGCGCTTGGGCAGCTTGCGGTAAAGGGGAAGCTGACCGCCCTCAAAGCCGGGGCGCACGCCGCCGCCGGAGCGGGCGTTCTGACCCTTGTGACCCTTGCCTGCGGTCTTGCCGTTGCCCGAACCGGGGCCACGGCCCTTGCGGAAGGCGGCCTTAGCGGAGCCTTCTGCGGGAGAAAGTTCATGGAGTTTCATCCTTCTATCCTCCTTTACGCGTTTTCGACCTTGACAAGGTGCGAAATGACCTTCACCTTGCCGGCCAGAACGGCGTTGTCCTCATGAATGATGAAATCGCCGATTTTGTTGAGACCCAGCGAAGCGGCAGTTGCCTTCTGCGCGGGCTTTGCACCGATGGTGCTCTTTACGAGAGTTACCTTCTTCATGACCAACCCTCCTTATGCCTTGACCTGGTCCACGCTGATCTCGCGAGCCTTCGCGACTTCCTCAGCGGAACGCAGAGCCTTCAGACCCTCAACGGTTGCCTTGACAACGTTTGCGGGGTTGTTCGAGCGCAGGCACTTTGCACGGATGTTCTTGATGCCGGCAAGCTCCAGCACGAAACGAACACCGCCGCCTGCGATGATACCGGTACCGGGTGCGGCGGGCTTGAGAAGCACCTTGCCTGCACCGAACTCACCGATAACCTCGTGAGGGATGGTGGTTCCCTTCAGGGAAACCGTGATCATATTCTTCTTTGCATCCTCAATGCCCTTGCGGATTGCCTCGGGCACCTCGGCTGCCTTACCGAGACCAACACCGATGCGGCCCTTGCCGTCGCCCACTGCCATAATAGCGGCGAAACGTGCGATACGGCCACCTTTAACGGTCTTGGAAACACGGTTGAGCGCGATCAGCTGCTCCTTAAATTCCTGCTCGGCAGGATTTCTGTTATAAGCCATGTTATTCCTCCTAAAATTTGCTCAACGAATGTTGAACAGTGTACAAACCGGACTCAGAACTTCAGGCCGCCCTCGCGAGCGCCTTCCGCCAGTTCCGATACACGTCCGTGGTAAAGATAGCCGCCGCGGTCGAACACGACCTCGGTGATACCCTTTGCAGCTGCGCGCTCGGCAACGGTCTTGCCGATGATGCGGGCGGCTGCCTTGTTGCTGCCGATGCCCTCGAAGGACTTTTCCAGGGTGGAAGCGGAAGCCAGCGTAACGCCTGCCACGTCGTCGATGATCTGTGCGCTGATGTTCGCATTGGAGCGATATACAGCAAGACGGGGACATGCGGCGGTGCCGGAGATCTTGGCACGGACTCTCTTGTGTCTCTTGAGTCTGGCCTGATTACTGTCTTTTCTCGATACCATTTCGATCCACTCCTTTCATTATTTACCGGCTTTACCGGCCTTGCGGCGAATGTGCTCGTTGGCATACTTGACGCCCTTGCCATGGTAAGGCTCGGGGGGTCTCTTGCCGCGGATCACAGCTGCGATCTGGCCGACTGCCTGCTTATTGATGCCCTTGACCACGATGGTGTTGGGGTTCGGAACCTCAAAGGTGATGCCTTCGGGCTCGGTGACCACAAGGCTTGCCTGGGGCATGCCGTTGACCAGCGAGTGGCCGAGGTAAAGCATCAGGTTCTTGCCCTGCTTGGCGACCTTGTAGCCAACGCCCACGACCTCAAGGGTCTTGGAATAGCCGGTGATGACGCCGACGACCATATTGTTGAGCAGCGCACGGGTCAGGCCGTGCAGGCTCTTGGTCTCCTTCTCATCATTGGGGCGGGTAACGACGATCTCGCTGCCCTCCTGCTTGATGGTGAGAACAGGGGTAAAGGTCTCGGTCAGAGTACCGAGAGGGCCCTTAACGGTAACAACGTTGCCCTCGGCGACGTTCACGGTAACACCCGCGGGAACGGCGATGGGCATTCTTCCGATTCTTGACATATTTCCGTACCTCCTTACCAAACGAAGGCGAGAACTTCGCCGCCGATCTTGAGCTCACGAGCCTTCTTGTCGGTCATGATGCCCTTCGAGGTGGAAACGATGGCGATGCCGAGGCCGTTCATGACCTTGGGCATATCCTCGTAGCCGGCATAGATACGCAGACCGGGCTTGGACACGCGGCGCAGACCGCGAATGACCTTCTGCTTGCCCGCAGCATACTTCAGGGTCACACGGATGGTGCCCTGCTTGCCGTCTTCGATGACCTGATAGCCCTTGACATAGCCCTCTGCCACAAGAATATCGGCAATGGACTTCTTCATGTTGGATGCCGGAATGTCAACCGTAGCATGCTTCGCATTGCTTGCGTTGCGGATACGGGTGAGCATATCGGCGATAACGTCAGACATTTGCATAGTATTTATCCTCCTGTATGCAAGTACATTTTTCTTGCTGCCGGCGTACCGGCGGCCAATCGGCGGTTAAATCGAACTGCCCACTGCTTTTGGAGCTTCGTCTAATTTCCTGCCGAGTGCTGGGGGTTTCACATCGGGGGCATTGCCCCCACCCGTGAACGGTTTTTTACCAGGATGCCTTCTTCACACCCGGGATCTCGCCCTTGTAGGCAAGGTTACGGAAGCAGATACGGCAGATACCGAACTTACGCAGGTATGCGTGAGGACGGCCGCAGATCTTGCATCTCGTGTAAGCACGCGTGGAGAACTTTGCCTCCTTTTGCTGCTTCAAAATCATAGATTTCTTTGCCATTTTGTGCTACCTCCCGGATTATTGTGCGAAGGGAGCGCCCATCAGACGGAGCAGCTCTCTTGCTTCTGCATCGGTTTGTGCGGTGGTGACGAAGCAGATATCCATACCGCGGATCTTCTCGACCTTGTCGTACTCGATCTCGGGGAAGATCAGCTGCTCCTTGAGGCCGAGCGAATAGTTGCCGCGGCCGTCAAATGCGTTGGGATTGATACCCTTGAAGTCGCGCACGCGAGGCAGAGAGAAGTTAAAGAGACGATCCATAAACTCGTACATACGGTCGCCGCGAAGGGTAACCTTTGCACCGATCTTCATGCCCTGACGGAGCTTGAAGTTTGCAACCGACTTCTTTGCAACGGTGGCAACCGCCTTCTGACCGGTGATGATGGTCAGATCGCGAATGATGTTGTCGATCACCTTTGCGTTGTCCTTTGCGTCGCCTGCACCGATGTTCACCACGATCTTGTCGAAGCGCGGGATCTGCATCACGCTGGAGTAGTTAAACTGCTTCATGAGGGCGGGAGCAACCTGTGCCTTATACATTTCCTTCATTCTGGTCATGTCACTCTACCTCCCATCAAAGCTTTGCGCCACACTTGGCGCAGACGCGAACCTTCTTGTCGCCGTCCATTTCCATCTTCACACGAACGCCCTTGTCGCACTTTGCGCAGTACAGCGCAACCTTGGATGCGTACAGAGCGCCCTCGGCGTCAATGATGCCGCCGGTCTCGCCCTGCTTGCGGGGCTTCACGTGCTTGTGGATCATGTTTACGCCCTTTACGAGCACCTTCTTTTCCTCGGGAGAAACGGCGATGACCTCGCCCTTCACACCCTTGTCGTCACCGGAAAGTACAACAACGGTATCACCGGTCTTAATATGAAGCTTATTCATGTTACCAGTTACCTCCATTACAGTACTTCGGGAGCGAGCGAGAGGATCTTCAAGTAGTCCTTCTCACGCAGCTCGCGCGCCACGGGGCCAAAGATACGGGTCCCGCGGGGGGTCTTGTCTTCACGGATAACGACTGCAGCGTTCTCGTCAAACTTGATATAGGAGCCGTCTGCACGCTTCAAGCCATGCACACTTCTCACGATAACAGCCTTGACGACCTCGCCCTTCTTTACCATACCACCGGGGGCTGCCTTCTTGACGCTGGCAACCACCACATCGCCGATGTTCGCATAGCGACGGCCCGAGCCGCCCAGAACGCGAATGCACATCAGCTCCTTGGCACCGGTGTTATCGGCAACCTTCATTAAGCTCTGTTGCTGAATCACTTTTCTTTCCTCCTACTGTTTTCGGTACGCAACGACGTACCTACTGTTCGAATTCTGTGTGGGCGATTACTTCGCCTTCTCGATGATCTCGGTCACGCGCCATCTCTTGGTCTTGGACAGCGGACGCGTCTCCATGATGGCAACGCGGTCGCCCTCGCCGCACGTGTTTGCTTCGTCGTGTGCGTGGACCTTCAGAGTGCGCTTGATGATCTTGCCGTAAACGGGGTGCTTCACGTTGTCCTCGATGGCAACGACCACGGTCTTGTCCATCTTCGAGCTTACAACGGTACCGACTCTCGTTTTTCTCACCGTTCTTTCTTCAGTCATGACTGCTCCTCCTTATGCGTTCTTCTGGTTGAGAACGGTCATTACGCGAGCAATATCCTTCTTGACCTCCACCATCTTGTGGGGGTTCTCGAGCTGGTTGATCGCGTGCTGGAAGCGGAGGTTAAAAAGCTCGCCCTTGAGTTCCTTGAGCTTAGCGTTAAGCTCTTCGACACTCAGCTTATTCAGTTCTGCTGCCTTCATTGCTTAACCCTCCCCGTTTTCTTCTTTTTTGATAAACTTGGTCTTGATGGGAAGCTTGTGTCCCGCAAGACGCATAGCCTCTTTTGCAACATCCTCTGCAACGCCGTCCATCTCGAACATGATTCTGCCGGGCTTGACAACGGCAACCCAGTACTCGGGCGAGCCCTTACCGGAGCCCATTCGGGTCTCGGCAGGCTTCTCGGTGATGGGCTTGTCGGGGAAGATCTTGATCCAGACCTGACCGCCACGCTTGATATAACGCGTCATTGCGATACGGGCTGCCTCGATCTGATTGCTGGTGATCCAAGCGGGCTCCAGGGCGACCAGGCCGTAGCTACCGTTGGACAGGGTGTTGCCGCGCAGGGCCTTACCCGTCAAACGACCGCGCTGTACGCGACGGAATTTTACTCTCTTAGGCATCAACATGATTATTTCGCGCCTCCTTGTCTCGGAGCTTTGCGCTCACCGTGAAACTCACGGCGCTCGCCGTTGCCGCGGCCCTGGCCGCGACGGTCGCCACCGCGGAAATCGCGGCGGTCACGGCGCTCACGGTTGTCACGGGGAGCTGCTGCGGGGCGGTTGACCTCGTTGAGGACCTCGCCGCGGTAGATCCAGACCTTGATACCGATCTTGCCGTAGGTGGTGTTTGCTTCCCAGAAGCCGTACTCGATGTCCGCACGCAGCGTCTGCAGCGGGATCGTGCCCTCGTGGTAGCTCTCGCTCTTTGCGATCTCGGCGCCGCCAAGACGGCCGCTGCAGCAGATCTTGATACCCTTGGCACCAAGGCGCATCGTGTTGCGGATCGCCATCTTCATCGCGCGGCGGAAGGCCACACGGTTCTCGAGCTGCGAAGCAATGTTCTCAGCAACCAGCTGGGCATTCAGGTCGGGCGACTTGACCTCAACCACGTTGAGGGCAACGGGCATACCAACCATCTTCTCGAGCTGTGCCTTGTACTTCTCGATCTCTGCACCGCCCTTACCGATCACGATACCGGGCTTTGCGCAGTGGATGAATACGCGAACTCTGTGGCTGTCGCGCTCGATCTCGATCTTGGGCACGCCTGCCTTCTGGAGCTCTTTCTTCAGATACTTACGAATCTGATAGTCGGAAACGAGCGTGTCGCCGAACTTCTTGTCGTCAACAAACCATCTCGAGTCCCAGTTCTTAATAACGCCGACGCGAAGGCCGTGCGGATTGACTTTCTGACCCATTTTTCGTTTCCTCCTCTCAATCTCTTTCTTTCACAACCATGGTGACATGGCTGGATCTCTTCAGGATGCGGTCTGCGCTACCCTTCGCACGGGGCATGATGCGCTTCATCGTGGGGCCGGGGCAGACGAAGCACTCGCTGACGTAGAGCTTCGATGCATCCATGTGGAAATTGTTCTCGGCATTGGCAATCGCACTGTTCAGCAGCTTGATGAGAAGCTCAGATGCTGCCTTGGGAGTGGTCTTGAGAATGCCCATTGCTACGCCCGCGTCTTTGCCGCGAATCAGGTCAAGAACGATCTTTACCTTACGGGGGGAGATGCGCGCATACTTGAGATATGCTCTTGCTTCCATTTCTGTAACCTCCCTTATTTACCGTTGTTCGACGTCTTGGAGCCTGCGTGGCCTTTGAACGTGCGGGTGGGGGCGAACTCGCCCAGCTTGTGTCCGACCATATCCTCGGTCACGTACACCGGCACGTGCTTCTTACCGTCGTGCACCGCAATGGTGTGGCCGACGAAATCCGGGAAGATGGTGGATGCGCGGGACCAGGTCTTGAGGACCTTCTTCTCATTCTTTTCATTCATAGCGCAAATACGCGTGTAGAGTTTCTCTTCGACGTAGGGCGCTTTCTTCAAACTTCTGCTCATGATCGATTACTCCTCCTTACTTTGCGTTTCTGCGCTTGACGATGAACTTGTCGGTTCTCGCCTTCTTGTTACGCGTCTTATAGCCCATAGCAGGCTTGCCCCAAGGCGTTACGGGAGTGGGGCGGCCGATGGGCGACTTGCCCTCACCACCGCCGTGGGGGTGGTCGCAGGGGTTCATGACCGAGCCGCGGACGGTCGGGCGGATACCCTTGTGACGGGTCTTACCTGCCTTACCAACCTTGACCGTGTCGTGCTCAATGTTGCCGACCTGGCCGACGGTCGCCTTGCAGTCCAGACGAATGATGCGGACCTCACCCGAGGGCAGACGGACCTGCGCCACGCCGTTCTCCTTTGCGATCAGCTGTGCGAACACACCTGCCGAACGGACGAGCTGCGCGCCCTTGCCGGGGTAAAGCTCTACGTTGTGAATGAAGGTACCAACAGGGATGTTGGCGATGGGCAGCGTGTTGCCGGGCTTGATGTCGGCATCCGCACCCGAGTACACCACGTCGCCGTCCTTCAGACCGACGGGAGCGATGATATAGCTCTTCTCGCCCTCTGCGTTCTGCAGCAGTGCGATATAAGCGCTGCGGTTGGGGTCGTACTCGACACCGATCACGGTTGCAGGAGACGTGCTCTGACGCTTGAAATCGATGATTCTGTACTTGACCTTGTTGCCGCCGCCGCGATGACGGACGGTGATGCGGCCGTAGCTGTTACGGCCCGAATTCTTCTTCTTGGTGACCGTGAGGCTCTTCTCGGGGGAGAACTTGGTGATCTCCTCAAAGGAAGGAACCGTCATCTGTCTTCTTGCCGGGGTAGTCGGCTTATACTTAATCGTAGGCATTATTCATAAACCTCCTACTCTTACTTCATACCATCGAAGAACTCGATGGTCTTGGAATCTGCCGTCAGGGTGACGATGGCCTTCTTCCACTCGGAAGTGTAGCCGAAGTGCACACCCATTCTCTTGGGCTTCTTCTTCATGTTGATGGTATTGACGGAAGCGACCTTGACCTTGAACATCGCCTCAACTGCGTGTGCGACGTCAGCCTTGGTTGCACCGCTCTGTACCTTGAAAACGTACTTCTTGGCGTCGAGCATATCCATGCTGGCTTCCGTGATGATCGGCTTAATGATGATATCTTCTACCATTTTCATTATGCGTACACCTCCTCAAGTCTTGCAACGGCATCCTTGACGATGATGAACTTATCGGCATTGAGCACGTCGTATACGTTGACGGTGTTCGACTGCGTGGTGACAACGCCGGGAATGTTGGCGAAGCTCTTGATCACGGCTGCGTCCATGCCGTTCAGCACAACCAGTGCCTTGCCGGTCACGTTCAGAGCCTTGAGCATCGAAACCATCGTCTTGGTGGAGTAGCCCTCGGTCTTGATGGCGTCCACCACAATCAGATCACCTGCGGCAACCTTCGCAGAAAGCGCGCTGCAGATGGCGACCTTCTTGGTCTTCTTGTTCATACCGGTGCGGTAGTCACGGGGCTTCGGGCCGAGTGCAACACCGCCGTGCGTCCACTGGGGAGCGCGGGTCGAGCCCTGACGGGCGCGGCCGGTGCCCTTCTGTCTCCAGGGCTTCTTGCCGCCGCCCGAAACCTCGGTGCGGGTCAGCGTGGACTGCGTGCCCTGTCTCTGGTTCATCAAATATGCACGAACTGCCGCGTGGAGGACAGCACCGTTCACCTCTGCGCCGAACACTGCGTCGCACAGAGCGATTTCGCCGACTTCCTTGCCGGCCATATCAAAAACTTTTACGTTTGGCATGGTATTTCCTCCTTCCGCTTATTTCTTCACCGAGTCGCGAACGAACACGATGCCGTCCTTGGCACCGGGGATCGCGCCCTTGATGGCGATGAGGTTCTTCTCTGCATCGATCTTCACGACCTTCAGGTTCAGAACCGTGACCTGCTCGTTACCGTACTGACCGGCCATCTTCTTGTTCTTGAAGATTCTGGCGGGGTCGATCACGCCCATCGAGCCGGACTGACGGTGGACAGGGCCCACACCGTGCGTCATGCGCAGCTTGTGCAGGTTCCATCTCTTGATCGCGCCCGTGTAGCCACGACCCTTGGTGATGCCCGTTACGTCGACCTTGTCGCCTGCGGCGAAGGTCTCGGCGGTGATCACGTCGCCGACGTTCAGCGCGCTGCAATCGTCAAGGCGGAACTCCTTGAGGTGCTTCTTCGCAGCAACGCCTGCCTTGGCAAAGTGGCCCGCCATGGGCTTGTTGGTGTTCTTCTCCTTGGCGTCGATGAAGCCAAGCTGAACGGCGTCATAGCCGTCGTTTTCGGCGGTCTTCTTCTGTGCGACGACGCACGGGCCCGCCTCGATAACCGTGACCGGGATTACATTTCCGACCTCGTCGAAAATCTGAGTCATACCGATCTTCTTACCGATAATACCCTTCTTCATTTTGTTTCCTCCTGTAGGTTATTGGTTGACGCTTGGAATTTCCCCGTGGGGCTACGTCAACATGACCGACAAAGAGTCGGATCTCTCCGACAGTTTGCGTTTGCCGTTTGAGCTCAGAGCTTGATCTCGATCTCAACACCGGCGGGGAGCTCGACGTTCATCAGTGCGTCCACAGCCTTCTGGGTGGGCTTGATGATGTCGATGAGTCTCTTGTGCGTGCGCAGCTCGAACTGCTCACGGCTGTCCTTGTACTTGTGCACCGCGCGAAGAATGGTGATGATCTCCTTCTTCGTGGGGAGCGGCACAGGGCCCGAAACGGTTGCGCCGTTTCTCTTGGCAACGTCCACGATCTTCTCCGCAGCGGTATCGATGAGGGTGTGATCGTAGCTCGTCAGTCTGACTCTGATCTTTTCCTTGACTGCCATTGTTTTTGCCTCCTTTTTGAAATTTGCGTCCCGGTGGGGCGGTCTCATATTAATAATGAAGATTGCAGCTCCGGTCCGCGTTTCGAATTGGGGCGAGATCGCTCGGACACTGTGCCGCGCGTTTCTTTTCTCTCCTTACAAAAACCGGATTTGCCCACACATCAGCATCTGTACGGGTAATCTCCGGGAAAAAGGCAGGAAAAGCGTGCACAACCTGTGTCGTTGCAAACTCTGTCGCCCGGTTTGAACGGACATACTCCGCGAAAATTCCCCGCTTGCGCGGCAACCTCTCGCTTCATCGCATATCAGACCCGTCTATTTTAACATAATCGCCCTTGAATTGCAAGTAGGAAAGCAAAAATTTTTTTCGTCATTCCTACAAAGTTTGCTTAAATATTAGACCTGAAATATACATTTTATACAAAAACGGGCGGTTTTCGTTGCAGATTCGCCACAAAATATAGGGGCAGAGCCGCTTGCACGCCGCAATTTCGCCCACTCGGACACAAAAAAGGGCAAAAATCGCCCGTTTTGATGTTTATTTTTATAGAAGCCAACAATTTTCGCTTGGAACGACCGCTGTGCACGCAAAAAATCTATTTTTCCGTTGTGCACATTTGTGTACATTTTAAGCAAGGCTTTGCATTATAATAAAGGTAGTAACACGATACGCCGTGCACTGCGCGGCGAAGGAGGTCTGTGTATGAACCGTTCCGATTCCATCCTGCGCGCGGCCCGCATCGCCGTGCCCACACTTGTCACGCTGACCGTGCTGCTGCGCACGCTGGCGCTCTGCCTTGCCTTTGACCGCGCCCCCGGCTACTTCCGCTCGGGTGCGGTGCTGCCGATTCTCTACTATATTATATTAGGGGTCAGTGCCATCGCCTTTTGCGCGCTCCCCTTCCTCGTGCGCGATCGCGCGCTCCTGCCTGCCGAGGCACCGCTTTCGCTGGGGCGCTTGGTGGCGGCAGGCGTGATGTCCTTGCTTGCAGCGGTCAATGCGATCTATCTGTTCGCAAACGCCGACAGCACCGCGGCACCTGCGCTCCTTTGCGCACTTGCGGCCATGGCACTGCTGGCGGGCGGCGCACACTTCCTGCTCCATTTTCTCGGCGAGCGCGCCCGCACCGCACGCGTGCTGTGCGGCTACGCCATGATCCTTGCCGCCGTGCTGCTGCTCTCGGCCACCTATTTTGACCTGCGCACCCCGATGAACGCGCCGCACAAGGTCGGGCTTCATGTGTGTATGCTGGCGATCATGGGATCCTTGCTCGCGGATCAACGCGCCGCGCTCGGTCGCAATAAGCCCCGCGCGCTCGCCGCGCTCTCTCTGCTCGCTCTGCTCATCACAGCCACAGTCGGCGTTTCGGGCGTTGTCGCCTATCTTGCGGGCGTATACACCGACACGCTGTATTTGCTGCAGGATCTGCTTACGGTGGGCTATGCGCTCTTCGTCGGCACGCGCATTTTTGTGGGCAACGCAACCGTGGAAAGCGAGGCCGTGACATGAACGCGAGCGACCGTATTCAATGGCTGCATCGATGCATTACCGATATGCGCTATCCCAACGCCAACCGCTTGGCCGAGCGCTTTGGCATCTCGCACCGACAGGCCCAGCGTGACGTGGACAGCCTGCGCCGCGATTTCGGCGCGCCGCTGGCATACAGTGCCGCACACCGTGGCTTTTATTATACGAAAGCCTATACCCTTCCCACCTACACCATCTGCGCAGGCGACGAGGATCCCGTGGATGCCGTGACGGGCGCCGAGGTGCGCGACGTGGCGCGCGCGATCGTGCAGATGCAGATCCCCTACACCGCCGTGATCTCCATTCCCGACAAGCTCACACGCCTGGAGCTCAAGCGCTTCATCGTGGGCGAGGAGACGCGCGGCAGCTACATTTGTGAGTTTCACAATGTGGAGCTGTTTCTCGGCATCCTCTTTACCGCCCAGAGTGATATTGCGATCCAAAAGCCCGATTGGCTGCGCGAGCGTTACGTGCAAGCGGCACAGCGCGTGCTGCGTGCAAACAGGGCGGCAGACCAAGAGAAATGAAGAAAGTGTACGGCTCTCGTGCACTTTCTTTACTTTTTTTCAAAAAAGGCTTGACAAACGCATTTTGCCGTGGTATAATACCACCGTTATCCAAAGACAGCAGGTTCCCGTAAAGGCGGCGTTCGCGCAGCTCTCCTGCCGAGGAGCGATTCATCTTTTCTATACAGAGTGAGTCTTTCTTCGTGCCGGAGTGTGTCTTGGCGGGAGAAAGATTTTTTTATATCAATTCACTACGGGAGGTGAAACAAAAACATGCCTAGCAAAGTTATTCTGGAACAGAAGCAGAAGCAGGTCGCAGAGCTCGCTGAGCAGTTGAAGAACTCGGTTTCCGGCGTTCTGGTCAACTACCAGGGCATTACCGTGGAGGATGATACCGCCATGCGTAAGGCACTGCGTGAGGCAGGCGTTCGTTACTCGGTCGTAAAGAATACCATGACCGGCCGCGCTTGCGACATGGTGGGCTTTAGCGACATGAAGCAGTATCTGAACGGTATGACCGCAATCGCGATCAGCACCGAGGATGCTGTCGCTCCTGCAAAGGTTCTCAAGAAGTTCGCAGACAAGATCGAGTCCTTCCAGATTCTTGCCGGCTATCTTGACGGTGCCGTCATCGACGCAAAGACCGTTGAGGCTCTGGCCGACATCCCCTCGAAGGAAACCCTCATTGCCAAGTTCCTTGGCAGCATCCAGTCCCCCCTGTACGGTCTTGCGTATGCCCTTCAGGGTATCATCGACAAGCAGGAGGCTGCTCCCGCCGCAGAGTAATGCGGCATAACGGTCCTGCCCCGTACAACGCAGGCGCCGCGTGACGCTCTCACGCAAAAATACACAAAACATTCTATTTTCAGGAGGTAAATGAAAATGGCTAGCGAAAAGATTACCGCTATTGTGGAAGAGATCAAGGGTCTGACCCTTCTGGAGCTCAACGAGCTCGTTAAGGCTGTTGAGGAGGAGTTCGGCGTTTCCGCTGCTCCCGTTGCCGCTGTTGCTGTGGGTGGCGCTGCTCCCGCTGCTGCTGCTGAGGAGAAGACCGAGTTTGACGTTATCCTTGCTTCCTTCGGTGCAAAGAAGCTTGACGTCATCAAGGCTGTCCGTGAGATCACCGGCCTTGGCCTGAAGGACGCAAAGGACCTCGTTGAGGCTGCTCCTAAGGCAATCAAGGAAGGCGTTTCCAAGGACGAGGCCGAGAACATCAAGAAGGCTCTCGAGGATGCAGGCGCAACCGTCGAACTCAAGTAATTCGGTTTCACCGCGTCAAAAACCTGACTGTACACAAAGGGCGTTGCCAGTTGGCAACGCCTTCTGTGTTTTTACAGCACAATATAGCGAATCGGCTTTCCCTTTGCTCGTGCGTAACGAATGGTGTTCCAAGTTCCCCCCTGCTCTTTTCCGTTCCATATGGCCAAAACCAGCTCGGATTTATCTACCATATAGCAATTTCTCTTTTGCATACATCCTCGAAAATAATGCGCAGAAACCGTTTTTTTGCGATCGCATTTTTCTAGGGCATCTCGCCTTTCCTGCGACATTTTACAAGGATGAATCGGATAAGGCAGAGCTCCCTCTAAAATAATATCCATTTTCAAATCATCGCGAAAGTCAACGACCGCGCTTGCAAAATCCGTGTCAGCCCCTTCTGCCATACCGCTGACAAAATAATCATATCCTGCATCAATCAACATGGCAATTTCCTGTGAGAGTTGCTTTTTGTATTCCTCATATAAAAAGCTCCCTTCACCCCGCAAAAACGGGAATCCTTCGGGGCGATGCCCCGTCACGCAACATATCATAAGGTGCTCCTCCTTAAAATTGACCAGTATCGCGGACAATATTCGTGTTCATTCTATCATAAAATAAATTGAATTGCAACCAATATTGGTCAAATTATTTTATGGGAGAATGAAAATGGAGCAAAAGCTACGCCGTGACCGATGCATCGGAGACAACCTGCGCCACCTGCGCGACAAGCATAATATTTCACAGGAAAAGCTCTGCGCCGAATTACAGCGCCGCGGGTGCGATATTGCCCGAAGTGCCTATGCCAAATACGAGGCAGGCGAATTAAATGTGCGGATCAGCGTACTGATCGAGCTTAAAAAGATCTACAACTGCACCTTTGACGATTTCTTTGTTAATTTGGATCCATCTTAACCCCCCTCTCACAGCCAAAATTTCAACACAAAAAAGGCATTGCCTCACGGCAATGCCTTTTAATTTGCTCCAAGCGAGCGTTTTTATCGGGTCTTTTCTGCAATTTCAGTGCAGATCGCGGCGGCGAACGCATCCACGCTCATCACGCCCTTGTCTCCCTCACGGCGCGAGCGCACGGCAACCGTGCCCTCATTCATCTCGTTGTCGCCGATCACCAGCATATAGGGCAGCTTCTCCAGCTGGGCGTTGCGGATCTTTTTGCCGATGGTCTCGTTGCGGTCGTCCACCTCCACGCGAATGCCCTTGGCCTCCAGCTGCCGCTTCACGTCATACGCATAATCAATGTGCTCGTCACCGATGGGCAGCACCTTGACCTGCACGGGAGCCATCCACGTGGGCAGCGCGCCCGCATATTTTTCGATCAGGTAAGCGAGCGTGCGCTCGTAGCACCCGAGCGACGTGCGGTGGATGATATAGGGGCGCTTCATCTGTCCGTCGCTGTCCACATACTCCATGCCGAACTTTTCAGCCAGCAGCATGTCGATCTGAATGGTGACGATGGTGTCCTCCTTGCCGAATACGTTTTTATACTGAATATCCAGCTTAGGGCCGTAGAAGGCGGCCTCGTCAATACCGATCTCGTATTGCACGTTCAGATGGTCAAGGATCTGCCCCATCACCGACTGCGCGTGCTCCCATTGCTCGGGCGTGCCCTCGTACTTGATGCCTGCGCGGGCGGGATCCCACTGGGAGAAGCGGAAGGTGCAGTCCTCCAGCATGCCGACGGTATCCAGACAGTACTTGGCAAGCTCCAAGCAACCCTTGAACTCCTCCTCCAGCTGCTCGGG
>JAFQEC010000009.1 GCA_017415805.1 Clostridia bacterium
CGGTTGCCAAAACATGTACCACCGCAGGAAACATCGAGTATTGGGAGTGCACCGAGTGCGAAAAGTATTTCTCGGATGCGAATGCTACCGCCGAGATCACCGAAAAGTCCTCGGTTGTAGTTGCGGCTTCGCATGAGCTCACGCATCACGCGGCAACTGCCAAAACCTGCACCGCTGCAGGTAGCATCGAATACTGGGAGTGCACCGAGTGTGAAAAGTATTTCTCGGATGTGAACGCTACCGCCGAGATCACCGACAAGACCTCGGTCGTGATCGCCGCTTCGCACAGCGCAATCTGGAACTATTCGGATACACAGCATTGGCAGGAATACACGTGTGCGTGCGGATTGGAAAATTCAACGCCTACAGCGCATCAATTCAATAATAACGTTTGCTCCGTATGCCAATATCGGGATGGCTTGGCGTATACAGAATATGATACCTACGCCGCCGTTACAGGTATCGGCACGGCAAGCGGTGACGTAAAGATTGCAAGCACGTATAATGGAAAGCCCGTCACAAACATAGGACAAGGCGCATTTATGGGCTGCAAGGTGCTTACAAGCATTACGATTCCGTCGAGCGTCACAAGCATCGGGTCTCTTGCGTTCCAAGGCTGCACGGAGCTCACGAGCATCATTTTTTCTTCCGGTATCCCCACGAACATCAGCTATCGTGTGTTCGAGGGCTGCACGGGGCTCACGGGCATATACATCACCGATCTTGTAGCATGGTGCAATTCTTCGTTCAACGTGTCTAATAATTCGCTGACTTATGATTTGTACCTGAACGGAACTCTGGTGACAAATTTGGTTATTCCCGAAGGTGTCATGAGCATCGGCCACTCTGCCTTCTCCGGTTGCATGAGTATTACCAGCATCACTATCCCGTCCAGCGTGACCAGCATCAGCGCTTATGCGTTCAAGAACTGCACGGGGCTCGCGAGCGTAACGTTTGAGGCGGGCGGTCAATTGGAGAGCATCGGCGGATGCGCGTTCGAGAATTGCTCGGGGCTGACGAGCATCACCATTCCGTCGAGCGTCACAATCATCGGCTCTTCTGCATTTGAGAGTTGTACAGGAGTTATTCAGACTCTGAACGGTGTTTCTTACGTAGATAAATGGGTCGTTGGTTTTGATGGAAGCGTTACGAATGTGTCGTTGCGTTCCGATACGGTCGGCATCGGCGATTCTGCGTTCTACTACTGCACGAGCCTGACGAGCATCACCATTCCGTCGAATGTCATCAGCATTGGCCAAGATGCGTTCTACGGTTGTACGGGGCTTACATCTGTGACCTTTGCCGAAAACAGCCGGTTGACGAGCATCCGCGCAAGTGCGTTCTACGGCTGCATGAAGCTCACGAGCATTACCATCCCGTCGAGCGTCATGAGCATCGACTTTGCTGCGTTCAACGAATGCGTCAGGCTGTTTGAGGTTTACAACCTTTCCTCGCTCACCATCACAAAGAACACCATCGACAACGGATGCGTTGGCCGTTATGCCCTGAACGTATATACGCCCACCGAAGGGGAGCGCAAGGTCTTTACCGATGCAAACGGCTATATTTTCTACGTGGATAGCGAAGCCCGCTATTTGCTGGGCTACTTGGGAAGCGACACCGCCCTTGTTCTGCCCGATGGTTACAACGGGAAGATGTATGATATTTATGAATCTGCATTCAAGGGTTGCACGGACCTCACAAGCATCACCATCCCGTCGGGTGTTACGAGCATTGGCGACTCCGCATTCGACGGCTGCACGGGGCTCAAGGAAGTGACTTTCGAAAATACAGATGACTGGTGGGTATCCACCTCATCCGCCGCTACCTCAGGTACAAGCGTGGACGTGAGTGATCCAAACAACAACGCGACCCTGTTGAACGGAACGTATCGCTACTACTACTGGAAGCGCGGTTAAACGCGCGCCCCCCTGCCGCAAAGCGGCAGGGGGATTTCTTCTGTGCAGGAGAAAGAATACACGGCAACGAAAAAGCGCCATCCCCTGCGGGGGATGGCGTTTTGTGTTTTACTGATTTTCCTTTTCAAACGCGATCGCGTCGTCCTTGATCACCGCGCGCACGGTGTCGCCCTTGGCGATCTTGCCCTCAAGCAGCTCACCCGAGAAGGCGTCCTCGATCAAGCGCACGATCGCGCGGCGCAAGGGGCGCGCGCCGTACACGGCATCAAAGCCCTCGGCGGCGAGCTTGGCGACCACCGCATCGTCAAAGGCGATCGAAATACCCAGCCCCTCAATGCGCGCCGCCACCTCGGCGAGCATCAGCGCGGCGATCGCGCGGATATTCTCCTCGGTGAGGCGGTTGAAGACGATAATGTCGTCAATACGGTTGAGGAATTCGGGGCGGAAGGTCGCCTTCAACGCATCCATCACGCGCGTGCGTGCGCGGCTCTGATCGTCGCTCGCGGCACTCGCCTCGGCAAAGCCCAGCGTCCCCTTCGAGGGGCCCGTCAGCGCATTTGCGCCCACATTCGAGGTCAGGATCAGGATCGTGTTCTTGAAGTCCACGCGCCGCCCCTGCGAGTCGGTGAGCACACCGTCCTCCAGCACCTGCAACAGGATGTTGAACACATCGGGGTGCGCCTTCTCGATCTCGTCAAACAGCACCACCGAATACGGGCGTCTGCGGATCTGCTCGGTGAGCTGACCGCCCTCCTCAAAGCCCACGTACCCGGGGGGCGAGCCGATGAGCTTGGAGACGCTGTGCTTCTCCATATACTCCGACATATCCAGACGGATCATCGCCGCGCTGTCGCCGAACAGTAGCTCCGCCAGGGCCTTGGTCAGCTCGGTCTTGCCCACGCCCGTCGGGCCGAGGAAGATAAACGACCCGATGGGGCGCTTGGGATCTTTCAAGCCCATACGGCCGCGCCGAATGGCGCGCGCCACGGCGCTGACGGCCTCGCTCTGGCCGATCACGCGCTTTTGCAGCAGCTCCTCTAAATGCAACAGTCGCTCGCTCTCCTCCTCCAAGAGGCGGCTGACGGGGATGCCCGTCCACTGCGTCACCACGTCCGCGATCTCGGTCTCTCCCACCGTGAGCGACTTGCCCGAAATGCTGTCCTGCCATTCCTTTTTCGCCGCATCGTAGCCCTCGCGCAGGGTCTTTTCTTCGTCACGCAGCTTTGCCGCGCGCTCAAAATCCTGTCCCTTGATGGCTTCTTCTTTTTCGTGCGTCAGTGCTTCCAGCTTGGCCTCGGTTTCTCGCAGATCGGGGGGCGAGGTGTGCGCCGAGATGCGCAAGCGCGAGGCCGCCTCGTCCACCAGGTCAATGGCCTTGTCGGGCAAGTAGCGGTCGGCAATATAGCGCCGCGAGAGGTTCACGGCCGCACGAATGGCCTCGTCCGAGATCTTGAGCTTGTGGTGCGCCTCGTAGCGGTCGCGCAGACCAAAGAGGATCTGCACCGCCTCCTCGGGGGAGGGCTCACCCACTGTTACCGACTGGAAGCGTCGTTCCAGCGCGGCGTCCTTTTCAATGTTCTTGCGGTATTCGCTAATGGTCGTGGCGCCGATGACCTGCATCTCGCCGCGCGCCAGCGCGGGCTTTAAGATGTTGGCGGCGTCCACCGCGCCCTCGGCCGCCCCCGCACCCACGATGGTGTGGATCTCGTCGATAAAGAGGATGATGTCGGTGCGCTTTGCCACCTCCTCCATCACGCTTTTCAGGCGCTCCTCAAACTCGCCGCGGTACTTCGCGCCTGCCACCATCGCCGCAATATCCAGCGTCACGACGGTCTTGTCACGCAGGGTCTCGGGCACCGCGCCGTCTGCGATCTTTTGCGCCAGGCCCTCCACCACGGCGGTCTAGCCCACACCGGGCTCGCCAATGAGGCAGGGGTTGTTTTTCTGGCGACGCGAGAGGATCTGAATGACACGCTCGGTCTCCTTGTCGCGCCCGATGATGGGGTCAAGCTTGCCCTCGCGCGCCATGGCGGTGAGGTCCTTGCCGTAGCTCGCAAGCGTGGGGGTGTCGGCAAGCGTGCCGTTGCGGCTCTGCTCGCGGCGGGGCTCACCCTTGCGCGGCGCGCCCTCACCGCCGCCCGCGCCGCCCAGCAGGGAAGTGATCTCCTGCTTTAGCTCCGCGAGTGAAACGTCCAGATTTTCGAGAATCCGCGTGCCCACGGCATCGCGCTCGGAGATGAGTGCGAGCAGCAGGTGCTCGGTGCCGATATAGCTCTGGCCGCCGCGCACCGACTCCATGGCCGAGAGCTCAATGATGCGCTTGGTGCGCGGGGTCATGTCAGCGGCCGAGACGTTGCTTGCCGTGCCAAGACCCGAGAGCGTGGCGATTTGCTCACGCAGCTTATCCGTGCTCACACCCTTTGCGGCAAGCAGCTTGGCCGCCACGCTGTCTGTCTCGGCGGCAAGAGCCAAGAGAATGTGCTCCGAGCCGATATACGTGTGCCCCATCTCGTGTGCAAAGCGCAGGGCGTTGTTCAGCGTATTCTGTGCCTTTGCGGTAAAACGGTTGTTCAAATCTTACACCTCCCATGCGTTATGGATCAGCTCGGCACGCAGGCGGTCACGCGCGGTGCCGCTTTCGGGGGGCTTTGCAGCACCCAGCGTCAGCGTTGCGGGCAGACACCGAATGAGCAGCGCGTTCAGCGCCTCGTCTGAGATCGAGGTGACCAGCCCGAGTGCAATGCCGAGCTTGATGTCGGTAAAATGATCAAAAAATTCCTCGGACGAGATCAGCGTTGCATAGCGTAAGATCCCCTCCGCGCGGTGGATGCGGTCGGCGCGTCGCTCGGCGTCCTCACCACTCACGGCGCGGCGCAGCGCGCGCTCACGCTCGATCACGGTTGCCACCGCGTCCTCCAGCTTTTTCAAAATTTCCTCCTCCGAGAGCCCCAGCGTCACCTGATTGGAGATCTGGTACAGACACCCGCGCGAGTCCGAGCCCTCGCCGTAAAGTCCGCGCATCGTAAGCCCGATCTGCGCGAGCTGTCTTGCAAGCGAGGGAATGCCTCCCTCGGCCGCGATCGCGGGCAAAAACAGCATCACCGAGGCGCGCAGGCCCGTGCCGAGATTGGTGGGGCAGTGCGTGAGATACCCCAGCTTCTCGTCAAAGGCAATGTCCAGCGCCGCGTCCAGCGCGTCGTCACACTCGCAGGCAAAGCGGTAGGCATCGCGCAGGGCAAGCCCCGGCAGGATGCACTGCAAGCGGATGTGATCCTCCTCGCACGCCATGACCGAAACGCTCTTGTTGTCGTTGCGAAACAGGGCTCGCGGCCCTTTTTTAGCGGCAAATTCACGGCTTGCAAGATGCTGCTCCACCAGCGACTGTGCCTCGACGGCACTCACCTTGTCAAAATCGGTGCGGGTGAAGTCGGCCTCACCCAGTGCCTTGCCCACGCGGTCAATAACGGTGCGTGCATCGTCCGCGGTGAGCCCCTTGTCAAAGCGAAAGCCCGCGAGATTACGGGCAAATCGAATACGGGTCGAAACAACGGTATCCGCGTCGTTGCCCTTTACTTCGTACCATGCCATAGTATTGCCCACCTCCTCATTCCATACCGCGGATCTCGTCGCGTAATTTCGCCGCCTGCTCATAGTTCTCGGCGGCAACGGCCTCCTGCAATTGCCTCTTCAGCTCCGTGAGGCGGCTCTCCTTCTCGCGCACGGCGCGGCGTGCCGCAGGGGCGCGCCCTGCGTGCGTCACGTTGCCGTGAAGCTGGCGAACGGTGGGCTCGAGCAGATCGGCGAATGCCGTGTAGCACTTGGGGCAGCAGGCCTTTCCGTCGCGCAGCAGGTCGCTCCAGGTCGCACCGCAGTCGGGGCAGCGGCGCGCCTCGTCGCGGTGGGGCTTGCCGTGTGCCGCAAGCCCGAACAGCTCACCCAGCAGATTGTCGGGATAAGAGGGAGAGAAGAAGGGGTGTGCGCTCTGCTGCTCGGCGGCACACGCCGCGCACAGGTGGAGCGAGCGCACCTTGCCGTTTACACTCTCTTTATAAAATACGGTTGCCTCGTTTTGGTTGCATTTTTCACATTTCATTTTCAAAACACCTCCTCTTGATTTTACTGCATCAGGGAGAGCAGAATGTGTCGAAGGATGCTGGCGCGCACGGAATTTCGTGCTTCGGGTGCAAGCGCCTGCAATGCCGCCGTCGAGATCGCGTTGGCGGCAATGGTTGCCTCGCGCGCGGTCACGATGCCGCCGCCCAAGAGATTGCGCAGATAGGCCTGCGCCTCGTTTTCCTCGATCGCGTCACCCACGGCGTAAAAAAAGTGCATCAGATACTCGTTGCGGTGCATCTGCTTGCGTACGATGCGGATGCACCCGCCGCCACCGCGCCGCGATTCAATGAGGTACCCGCGCTCGGGCGTGAAGCGCGAGGTGATGACATAGCTGATCTGGCTTGGCACACAGCCAAGGCGCAGTGCCAGCTCGTTGCGGCGCAGCTCCAGAGAGCCGCCGCTCTGTTCCAGCATTTCCTCGATCAAGGCTGCAATTTGGTCTGTCAGCATAGGGAACACCTCCGTTTGACTTTCTTTGACCTTTGTGCTTTCAGTATAGAACAAAAGTCAAACAAAGTCAAAGTCAAAAAAGGTCAAAAATAAATCGGCGCAACCGATTAGATCCGATTACGCCGATTTAGGTGGTGCTTTGCTCAAAATATCTCGTTTTTTGAGCTTTATTGTGAGAAGTATCCGCCGAAGGTGCTGTTGAAGGCATCTGCTAATGCATTCCACGTGACAAGATCCACGCGCCCTGTTTCGGGCAGCAGATGCCGCCGTTGAAATTCGCGCACAGCGCGCACCGTTTCAGCGTCGTATACGCCGCTTTGCGGCACGTCGTCCAGCCCCTCATAGAGCACCGAGAGCTCTTGCAGTGCAAACTGGATCATGCGCACGAGAAACTGTGCATCCCCCTCGCCGACTGTGTAGCCCTGCGGCAGCGAGGGAAAGAGTGTAATGGCGCGCGGATCTCCTCGCTGCTCCAAGGATTGCAGATAGCGGCGGTAGAGCAGATCCCACGTGGGGCGGTCTGCCGTGCCGGTCTCGGGCAGACCCTCGGCGCGCTGAAAGGCGCGCAGCGCTTGCTCGGTGGCGCTGTCGAACACGCCGTCGATGGGCGGGGCGGGTATTTGCGGGTCGAAATACGACAGCTGGCGCAAATAGCGCTGCATGTTGCTCACCGCCGCGCGCTGATTGGGGTTCGGGTTACTTGCTTGCATACCGTTCATGCCTCACGCTCCCGTTTCAAAGCCGGGGTATTGCCCCTCTTGCAAAATGCTTCCGTTATAGAGGTCGCTGTACAGGTCGGTGATGGCATCCCACGTGATGGCCGCTACCTGACCGCTCACGGGCAGGCCCGCCAGCTCCTGAAAGGCCAGCACCGCCGCCTCGGTGCGCGGGCCGAAATAGCCCGTGACCTCCACGGGTGTGATCTCACTGTAGCTCTGGGCGATATAGTTGAGATACTGCTGGAGCACGCGCACATCCTCGGAGTCCGAGCCAAGGCGCAAAATCACCCCGGGAAAGGGGATCACGTTGCCCTCGGTATACTGCACGGGTATGGTGGAAACGATGCCGAGATACGCGTCGTACAGCGCGTCCCAGGTCTGCTCGCCCACGATCCCATCCGCCGTAAGGCCAAAGGTGTTTTGCACGTCGATGACCGCCGCGCGCGTGGCCTCGCCGAATACACCGTCGATCGAGAGGGGGGGAATGGTCTCGTAGAAGGCAGAGAGATAATTGATATAATACTGAAGATTCTGCACGGGGTTTCCCGTGTCGCCCTCGCGCAGCACCCCGGGGTATTGCTGCGTGATCTCCTCAACCGTAACGCCCTCCGAGTCGATCTCGTTGAGACGCTTTACGCCGTTGTAGATGCGGCGGATATAGTACCACGTGGACTTGCCGACGATCCCGTCCTGCGTCAGGCCAAAGATCTCCTGGAATTTGCGCACCGCCGCCTCGGTATCGGTCGAGAACACGCCGTCCACGCGCACGATCTTGGGGATGGCGGGATAGTTGGCCGAGATGCGGTTCAGACGTAGCTGCACCGTGCGCACGTCATCGTTGGCCGCGCCCAGCGTCAAGGGAACGGTGGGGGCACTTTCGTCGGTGTTGGCGATCGGTGCGTTGCGTACCAGATCAATGTTGTCGCCGTAGTAGTAGGTCAGGATCTCATAGGGTGTATAGCCCTGCTCCGCCAACTCCACCGTGCCCCATTGCGAGAGCCCGTCGCACGAGACCTCGCGCCCGTCGCAGTAAACGGCAAAAAGGGGCTCTACGCTTCCTTGGCGGCGGATATAGTCGTTGAACAGCTCGCCCGCAAGCTCGCGTATGTTTTCAAAGATCTCGCGCCCCTCCACAAAATTCTGGTCGATCGAGGTGGAGGAGGTAATGTCAAAATCGTACCCGCGCGAGCGATAGAACTCGGTATAGATGCGGTTGAGCACGAAGGAGATCTGCGCGTACATGTTGGCGCGGATGGCGTTCTCGGGCCACGTCGGATAAATTTCGCTGGACGCCACGTTGGCCACATAGTCGAGAAAGGGAAGCGTGACATTGCGCGCGTTCTGCTCGGGTCTGCCGAGGTGTACCGTTACGTATTCGGGGATCGTGGGTGTTCCGCTTGGCATGCTCACCCTCCTTCCACGCGGCCCGGCTCGCGCTCGTCATAAATGCGCGGCCCCTGCAGCGTAAAATCATCGGGAAATCCGTTCTCGGGCAAGGGCACGAGATTGGCCTGCTGCATCGAGGTGATGCCGTCAAAAATGGGAACGGCGCGGTAGAGGGCCGTTTGGTACTGCGGCATGCGCACCTCAATGTTGTAGGTCGTGTAGGGCGGCTCGGCAGAGGGGCGCTGTGAGTCGATGCGGGGCGGTGCGGAAAGCTCCACGCGCTCGGTGCGCCCATCCTCCCCCGAGCGCAGCTGATAGAGCACGTCGGCGCTCTCGGGCTCGTCACGCGAGATGATGACCGTCGCGCCCGAGAGGGGAATGGCGGTGTTCGCGGTCGTGACCTGTACCACAAGGAAGCCCTTGCCCAAAGGGCGCGGGATCGGTGTCATTTCATTCAAATCGGCATCCTCCTTTCGCAATCAATGGCAGTATATGCGTACTGCCGCGAGAGGGTTTGTGAGAAAAATGTGCAAACCCCCTTGATTTTCTCTTTGCGATGTGTTATAATTGTGCCGTTGCAAGCCGGAATGATGGAATTGGCAGACGTGCTGGACTCAAAATCCAGTGGTAGCGATACCGTGCGGGTTCGACCCCCGCTTCCGGCACCAAAAAGCGAGGAGCGCCTTCGGGCGCTTCTCGCTTTTTACGTGTCGGGGGACTGCGCCGAAAAGAAAGCAAGAAATTTTGCAAAACAAAGGCGGCGCAGGAAAGAACGCCGATTTTTCCAAAAAAAGGCGGCGTTGCCGCCGAGGCGATTCTGTCCTTTCGTTTTCGCAGAAAACGAAAGGAGCACGCATTTTGGCTCCAGAAAGTTGAATTTTGAGCAACGAGTTGCAGCAATCGATTTTGTGAAATATAACCAAAATTATCTCAAACCGTGTTGAGATTTCGTGCATTTATTGACAATATATTCCGCTTTTGTTATAATGAAAGCAAGGTAAGGACATTGCACCAAAACAATTGCGTGTTGCAGGGCAATTGCTTTACAACACGTTTTTATATAGACCACCATTGTACAAAGAAAGGATGGAAGAATGATGAAGAAAACATTCCAAAAAATCGGCACAAAATCATTGGCGATTCTCCTGTCCGTACTGATGGTCATAGCCATCTTCCCATTGAGTGTAGTGGCGGCAATGATGGCGAAAGAACCGACAGAGCAGGCGGGGACGGGGAGAAAGACAGCGGATATTGAATATCTGCGAGAGCCGTTTGAACTCGTGGAGCTACGCGAAGAAAATGTGAAGTATTTTCAGCAGGTCGATGGAACTCGCGTGGCGGCGGTGTACGATCATGCCGTGCATTATTTGGACGAAAACGGTGTTTGGCAGGATATTGACAACACGCTGACGCAGACAGGCAGTGAGTATACCACGAGAAATGCGCGCGTCAAGTTTGCCAAAAAAATCACGGGCAACGAAACCTTGATGACGCTGCACGAGCACAATCGCAAGATCACGTGGAGCCTCAACGATGCAACCAAAAAGACTGAAGCACAGGTGTTCAATACACAAACCGAGCATCCCGAGGATGCGACGCAGCTGCAAAAGCTGATGACGCTGGACAAGCTTAACTCTACGATTTTGTATACCGATATACTGGACGGCGTAGATTTGGAGTATATTGTCACATCGAATAACATCAAGGAAAACATTATTGTAAAGGCACCGAAAAATTCCTATTCCTTCTCCTTTACACTCAAGCTCAATGGTCTTGTTGCCATACTGGGCGACGAAGGAAGCGTTCAGCTGCTGGACAGCAAAACGCACGAGCTCTATTATGTGATCCCTGCGGGTTATATGGTGGATGCAGGCGGCGCGTATTCCCAGAATGTGACCTATACACTTTCCGATAACGGTAATGGCTCGTATCAGCTTCAGGTAACGGCCGACAGCGCGTGGATCAATTCGCCCGACCGCGTTTTCCCTGTCAAGATCGATCCGACGGTGACGCCGAGCACATACTATACCAATCAAGTGCAAATTATGTCGCATGGCGCCGGATTCAATTGGAGCAATTTTGAGACAGTGACCGTTGCGGGGCAAACAAGGGCGTACTGGAAGAAACAAGCACTTCCTATAGCAACGGAATTTGCACATATTATATCTGCAGAGTATTCGATTTATGTGCAGGAGCTCCGTCCTTTATCGGACAAGGATTATGTAATTGTGGGTGCGTATGATGTTTTAACCGATTGGGATAATTCTCTCACTTGGAATAAAATGTCGAACGAAAGTAATCCGCAAGGAACCATTGGACAAATTCCCGTATCCACCAAGATAATCAACCAGGCGAATAAAAGATACTCCCTTGATATTACCCAAATCGCACGCAAATGGTATAATGGCAACAATTATGGCTTGTGTCTGACTTTTCCGGACTCTCCGACGATTGGCTATATAGTCTATGCCGGTATAGGAACGGCAACTGCGAATCATATGCCGTCGCTTACGGTGAATTATGAGAGCATGATAGGCATGGAAGATTATTGGTCTTACTTGATGCAGGATGCAGGCTTTGCAGGTAGCGGAGCCGTGAATTATGCGAGCGGACAATTGACCTTCGCCATTCCGACCTTAACCACGACGGATGCGCTTTTTGCGTTCACCCCCACCCTATATTACAATACAGTACTTTCGGGCGCGACAGCGAACACAGAAGACGTATATTCCTATCGTCCGGTAACAATGGAGCCCTACGGCTTCAAATGGAATATGATGGAAACGCTGTATAAGCTGGGTGATCGGTATATATGGTCAGACGGTGATGGAACCACACACTCCTTTTATCCTACAACGGAAGGTGGCTCCATTTACAAGGACGTAGAAGGTCTGTTCCTAACACTGAAGGTTGAGGGTAATTTTGTAACGATTACAGATAGCGCAGGCAATGTTCACACTTTTGCGCCGTATGCTGCGTCAAGTGAAAATTATGCGCTGACCTCAATTCGGGATGCAAGCGGAAATGTGCTGTCGTTTCAGGTGGATGCAAATTTGCGTCCGTGTACAATTGTTGTAACGCCCAATCAATCCTCTGCGATTACGCAATTGAATATCTATTACACAAGCAGCGGTATGCCGTATCTTGTCTTGAATGCGACCTCACAAGAGGCCGTGATATTGCGTTACTCCGACACGGTGAGCGGCGAGATCACAAGCACGAGCAGCGGATATTTGAGACAGGTGATACGCGCGCACGGATCGGGCGATCCTGCCGTATGGGAAGCGTTTTATAACACGAATCTGAACATAAGCACCACCATTACCTCGGAGGGAAGCGAGAGTGGTGTTGAAATCAGCGTGGATGCCATTGCAGATTATGCTTATGACTACAACGGTTATATGCAGAGTATCACAAACAATCTGTCTCAGTATTGCTTGTATTATGAATATGGTGACGGTGCGCGTGTGATTACGGTGCGGGAGAATGCGGGGGCGGATAATGTTGCAGGACAAAAGCTCACGCTCTCATACGGCGGCTCGAACACGGTGGTTCGCACCTCTGGCGCGGATGACACATACGGTAACGCGGACGATCTTTTGACCACTCATTGTTGTGATATGTACGGTCGCGTTGTAACCTCGTATACCACCAATCTGGATCAGACGCAGTTTTATGGCTCGACGCACATAGGCTATGAGGATCACAGTGACAACTACGTGCCCAAGAATAGTATAAAGGGCAGCTTGGCCAATGCACAGTTCGCCTCGAACTATCTGTCAAACGGTAGCTTTGAGCAGCAAACGGACGACGGTGCAAGCGACTGGACCCAAAGCGGCAATGCTTTGCTAAGCACGGCCAATCCGTATCACGGTAAATACAGTATTATGTTGGCTTCGAACAACAATGATGCATCCATCTCCCAAACGGTAAATTTACGTGGTGGAACCTACACTTTGTCGTTTATGGTTTATTCGAGCTATGCAGGTAACGGAGAGTTCCATCTTTACGCCGAAATAAAGTCGGGCGATGTCACGCGCAAAATACAGGAAATTCCCTTAAACGAGTACTATGCAACGGGAGGAAAATACCTGGCCTCGATTGGGTTTGATGCTATGCCTGCCGCCGGGAGCACGACCGAAGCAATTACGGTTACAATTAAAACGACCGGCACGGTAAGTGACCTCGTTCTGATTGATGCGGTCATGCTGGCAAGAGCGATTGGAAATGCCGACTATGACATGGTATCCATGGGGCATTTTGAAAACACAAGAGAGTTGCCAGCATCTTCTGCATGGAAAATAGAACCGGGACTTGAGGTAGTGAATAGTGGCAATTCGCTTTTTAACAACGTTATGATGGTTCCCGGGGACTATGCTCTTCCTTCCTTTAGTCAGGTTATTTATGAGGCGAGCGATCCCGAATTGATTGCGTTTCGATCCAGCTCAGAGGTTCCAAAGCCCATGCTTTTGACATTGTCCGGTTGGGCAAAAAGCGAAGCTGCGAGCATGGCATCAAATGACTTTTTTGACCTATCATTGCAGGTGGATTTTTACAGCAAAAACGGTGATTATACCATAGAGTATATGAGGCTGTACTTTGATCGGACGGTTCAAAATTGGCAGTTGGTGGCAGGCACCTATCTGACCGATCCGGACAAGGGCATGGTCGCACTGATCAAGATTATTGTTCGATATAAAAAGCATCCCGGCAACGGATATTTTGATAACATTACCTTGGTCAAGGATAGTGCTTCTGCCGATGCATATGTGTATGGGGATAACGGACGGGTGGAGACTCATCAAAGCGGCCAAAATACCACGCGCTATACGTATAACGAAAACGAAAACCTGTCCCGCGTGGAGTATACTGACGGTTCATTTGTGGAGTACACGTATGATTCTGCCATCGCCGAGCGTGTGACAAAAGAGGAGTATGGCTACGTAGTAGACGGCAGCGATGTTGTGTTGACCGAAACCGCCTATACCTACAACCAGCAAGGCCTGTTGGCACGCACCGACGTGACCGATAAGCAGAGCACAAGCGGATTGAGTATGCAGACCGAAACGGTGTATGAGATCACGCCCGGCTCGCATATCTTTGGTGTTGTTACGCATACGCAAGACCATGCATCAAGCACCTCTGCCGACTATTTCTATGATTCAAGCAACGGCCGTTTGCTTGCGGCGTTCCGTTCCGACGCGAATGGTGAGAGCTATGTCTATGATGCCATCGGAAATCTGACCAATGTATACCCGGCCTGGCTGACCACGGGCCTCGTCTATACCTCAAGCCAAGACGATGCGGTGTCCTATACATACGATGCAACCAATCGTCTGTCTACCATCACCACCGATTCGACCGTATACACACTCACCTATGATGTGTTCGGAAATCAAGCCGCCGTATCGGCAGGCACGCACACCCTCGCCTCGTACACGTACAACGCGAACAACGGCAAGCTGGCCACGCTGACATACGGGAACGGGTTGCAGGTGCGGTATGTGTATGATGCACTTGACAGAGTCTCCCAAATCCAATATAATATAGGTGAGGAAGGCGCGTTTGAAACGGTGTATTCCTACACCTACGATGCGGGGGGCAGATTGCACTCGGTCACCGATCATGAAGCCGACAAGGTCACCGTATACGGCTACGGCGGCGTGGGTAGAATGGACCATTCGCACACGTACAGTCTGACGGGCTACAACACCCTTTATGCGAACTATGTGATCTATGATGATCTCGCGCGTGTATCCAAGGTCACGGAAAGCTTGGAATACTTCAACAGCAGCTCGTACGTGCATGAGAGAGTCATGACGCAGTACACGTACAACGCGCAAAACAGATTGGCTACCTACGAGCTTTTCAACGGCTCGGGCGCATTGGGGCTGACCGTGACCCCGAGCTATGACAACTTTGGCCGCATGCTGACACGCACGCAAATGGCAACCTCAAGCGATCATTACGTGCCGTTCTACCGCAGCGAGAGCTATGAATATGCATCCTCGAAGATTTACGATAGCACGCGCATCTCCGCGGTTACGGTGAGTGTCGGCACAAGTGCAAGTGATGCTGCAAGCGTGACGTATCGGTATACCTACGGCGCGTGCGGCAACATCACCGAGATACGAGACGCAAGCAACACGGTGCAGTACCGCTACGCTTATGATGCTCTGGGACAGCTCATCCGCGAGGACAACCGTGCCCTCAATCAGACCCTTGTGTATACCTATGACGGTGCAGGGAATATCGAGAGCAAGACGGTGTATGCGTTTACCACAAGCAGCACGTTGGGTGCTGTACAG
>JAFQEC010000010.1 GCA_017415805.1 Clostridia bacterium
AGCTTGGGTTAAGCTCAAATTTGTTGCGCTCAACCTAAAGAAATTCGCCATCCATAAATGGATGCAATCTTTGCTAAAACTTGCTATTTCTATGATTGAAGCCACTTTGCAAAACTGCAAAGTGGCTTCTTTGACAATCTGAAGCGGGATGATTCCCGCTTTTTCTTTTCTGATGACACAATAGAATCGGTTGTATGCGCGAAGCGAAGAAGGGGTTTGGGGATGAAATCCCTCAAGCAGGTCTGGGCGGCAGCCCAGCGTTCCCTTTATTCCTTGTGGATGATCTGCTTGCAGGCCTCGATGAAATCCTGCATCTGGGAGCGAACGGGCATTTTGTTGTTGTAGCAGATGTAGAACAGGCGGTCCATCGGCATATCTTCAATGCTGCATGCGTGGATGAGGTTCGCGTCCGTATAGCGCTCCACGCAGCGATAGGAGATGACGCCAAGACCCAGGCCGTGATGGACCATGTCGATGATGGCGGCAGAGCTGGCGGATTCGCCGATGACATTGATGGAGACTTTGGCCATACGCAGATAGTCTTCAAAGATGGTGCGCGTGCCGCTGCCCAGTTCACGCAGGATGAAATTCTGCCCGCTAAGCTCCTCGGGACGGATATGATCGCGATTCCAGAAGGGATGGTCGCGATGGCAGATAACCATCAGGGTATCCTTGACCAGCGGAAGCTTGGCAATTTCATCGCTGCGCACCTGTCCTTCGATGAGCGCGATGTCCAGTTCGTTGTGCAGCAGACGGTTTTCAAGGCTGCGCGTATTCTCGACGATGAATGTGCTCTGGATATCGGGATGGCTTTCATGCAGGCGCTTACCGATGGGCGCGAGCATGGTATTGGCGATGGAAAGCGTGCAGCCGATCCTCAGCTCGCGTGAAGGCGAGGCGTCCTTGACGGCAGCGTTCATGATCTCGTACTGCTGCATGACCTTGCGGGCATGGGTGAGCAGAAGCTGGCCGTGCGGTGTGAGAAAAAGCTGCTTGTGTCCGCGCTCAAAGAGCTCCACGCCCAGTTCGTACTCCAGATCTGAAATGGTCTGGCTGACGGTCGGCTGGGAAACATAGAGCGCCTTGGCGGCTTCGCTCATGCGCAGTTTCTCCGCGACGGAGATAAAGATGCTGAGCTGCTTCAGCGTGGACACAGTGATCTCCTCCTTCATCAAAAAAGGCAAAGCATAGCGGGCGTTCCATTACAAAAACCAAATTGATGCTTTGGGTATTCATATTTTACAATACACACATTGCATGATAATATAATAACACAGTTGGTCAATAAAGAAAAGCATGGTTCCTGAATAAGAAGGAGAAACAGAATGAAGATCGTTGTTCTGGGCGGCGTTGCTGCCGGCACCAAGATTGCGGCAAAGCTTATGCGCGAAGACCGCAGCAATGAGGTTGTGATCCTCAACAAGGGCGAGAATATCTCCTATGCCGGCTGCGGCCTGCCGTATTACGTGGGTCACGTCATCGGCGAGAAGGAAGAATTGATTGTGAACACTCCGGCAAAGTACGAGGGCCTGACCGGCGCAAAGGTGCTTGTGCGCACCGAGGCGACGAAGGTTGATCGTGCCAATAAGCTGGTGACTGCCGTGGATCTTGCCACCGGCGAAGAGAAGACCTATGGCTACGACAAGCTGGTGATCGCCACCGGCGCAAGCCCGGTTAATCCGCCGATTCCAGGCATGGATCTTGAAAATGTGTTTTTCATGCGTACGCCGGAAGACGCCATTACCCTGCGTGATCTGATCGCTCAGGGCGGCATTGCGCGTGCGGTTGTTGTCGGCGCGGGCTACATCGGACTGGAAGTTGCGGAAAACCTCAAGGCCAACGGCGTCAAGGCGTTTGTGCTGGATATGGCCAAGCATGTGCTGCCGGGCTTTGATCCGGAGTGCGCCGAATATATCGAAGGAAAGCTGTCGGAGGCTGGCATTCCGGTGGTCACCGGCGTGACGGTCACCGGCATCGAGGGTAAGGACGGCAAGGTCGCCAAGGTGCTCACCAGCAAGAAGGCATACAAGGCAGATCTGGTGGTGATGAGCGCGGGCATCCGTCCCAATACTGCGTTCCTTGCTGATACCGGTATCGAAATGTTCAAGGGCACGATCCTCACCAATGAATTCGGTCAGACGAACGATCCGAATATCTATGCCGCCGGCGACTGCGCGATGGTGCGCAATGCCATCACCGGCAAGCCGGCCTGGTCTCCGATGGGTTCAACCGCCAATATCGCGGGCCGCATCATTGCTCAGAATATGATGGGCAAGGAGATTGGCTATCGCGGCGTGCTGGGTACGGCCGTGTGCCATTTGCCGGGCCTGGATGTGGGCCGTACGGGTCTTACCGAGGCGCAGGCGAAGGAAGAGGGTTTTGATCCCGAGAGCGTGATCGCGCTGGTGGATGCCAAGGCCCATTACATGCCGGGCGCGGGCACGCTGGCTGTGAAGATGATCGCTGATAAGCAGACCCGCCGCCTGCTGGGCGTGCAGGTGATGGGCACGGGCGCGGTCGACAAGGTGGTCGACGTAGCGGTCGTGGGCATCATGATGAAGGCTACGCTGGAGGATCTGGAGGGTCTGGATTTTGCGTATGCGCCGCCCTTCTCCACGGCGATTCATCCGTTCGCGCATGTGCTCAACGTGCTCAAGAACAAGATGGCGGGCAATCTCGAGTCCATGACCCCGGCCGAGTATGCCGCGGGCGAAGCCGAGGGATACCGCATTCTGGATGCTTCCCTCAAGCCGACCATCGAGGGCGCGCCGTATATCGATCTGCCGAGCGTCACCGGCCCGATCGATGGCGTGGACAAGGACGAGAAGGTGCTGCTGGTGTGCAACAAGGGTAAGCGCGCTTATCTCGTGCAGAACCGCCTCAAGGCCTTTGGCTACACGAACACGAAGGTGCTCGAGGGCGGCAATCTG
>JAFQEC010000011.1 GCA_017415805.1 Clostridia bacterium
CCCTCTCTCTTGGCGCAGGCAATGTTGAGTTCATGGCTTATGACCAGATCGACAACGCTCCCGAGGAAAGAGCTCGTGGTATCACAATCAACACCCGTCACGTTGAGTATGAGACTGCTAACCGTCACTACGCTCACGTGGACTGCCCTGGCCACGCCGACTACGTTAAGAACATGATCACCGGTGCTGCTCAGATGGACGGCGCGATCCTGGTAGTTGCTGCTACCGACGGTCCTCTGCAGCAGACCCGCGAGCACGTTCTGCTCGCCCGTCAGGTTGGCGTTCCCGCAATCGTTGTCTTCATGAACAAGAAGGACCTCGTTGACGACGACGAGCTTCTGGACCTCGTCGAGATGGAGATCCGTGATCTTCTGTCCCAGTATGACTTCCCGGGCGACGACACCCCCATCATCCGTGGCTCTGCCCGTGAGGCTCTGGAGTCCACCAACACCGATCCCTCTGCTCCCGAGTATGCTTGCATCCACGAGCTGATGGCCGCTGTTGACGAGTTCATTCCCACCCCTGCACGTCAGGCTGATCTGGACTTCCTGATGCCCGTCGAGGACGTGTTCTCGATTTCCGGCCGTGGCACGGTTGCTACCGGTCGTGTCGAGCGCGGTACCGTTAAGGTCGGCGACGTGGTTGAGATCGTTGGTCTGTCCGACGAGTCCAAGAACACCACCGTTACCGGTGTCGAGATGTTCCACAAGCTCCTGCCCCAGGCAGAGGCTGGCGACAACATCGGCGCACTGCTCCGTGGTATCGCTAAGGACGAGATCGAGCGCGGCCAGGTTTTGGCTAAGCCCGGCTCTGTGAAGCCCCACACCAAGTTCGTTGGCACTGTGTACGTTCTGACTGAGAAGGAAGGCGGCCGTTCCAAGCCCTTCTTCGCTGGCTACCGTCCTCAGTTCTACTTCCGTACCACCGACGTGACCGGCACCATCGAGCTCCCCGAGGGCGTTGAGATGTGCCGTCCCGGCGACAACGTTGAGATGACCGTTGAGCTCATCACCCCCATCGCTTGCGAGGAGGGTCTGCGTTTCGCTATCCGTGAGGGTGGCCGTACCGTTGGTTCGGGCGCCGTTGCAAAGATTCTTGCTTAATCGAAGCTGATTAAGAGATCTTATAGAATGCCCCGTCGCTTTGGCGGCGGGGCATTTTACATCATATCATATTTCGGGGATTGGTGAAATTCCATACCGGTGGTATAGCCCACGAACTCCTACGGGAGCCGAACAGGTGACATTCCTGTGCCGACGGTCAAAGTCCGGATGAGAGAAGATCGTTGCGTATACCCCGACAGACGTGTTTGTCGGGCTTTTTCTTTGTCGCAGAGCCTTCTCCCTCATACCGTTTCAAGGAGGGAATTACATATGAAAACAACCGCCTCAGCTCGCTTGCGCCGCATTGTCATGGTGGGCTTGTTTGCCGCCATGGCCTATGTGGTGATGCTGATGATCCACTTTCCCGTGATGTTCCTCACGTTGGATGTCAAGGATGCGATCATGTGCCTGTGTGGCTTGTATTTTGGCCCCGTTGCAGGAGTATTGCTCGCGGTCCTTGTGCCGCTTTTGGAGTTTGCCACCGTCAGCTCCACGGGGCTTTACGGCCTGATTATGAATATTCTCGGCTCGGTGGCCTTCGTGCTGCCCACGGCCATTATCTATCGCTATCGCAAGACCTTTGGCGGTGCCATCATCGGCATTTTGTCGGGTGTGTTCGCCATGATCGCGGTCATGCTGGTTGCCAATTTGATCGTTACGCCGTATTTTATGGGTGCTACGGTGGATACCGTGGTGAACATGATCCCGCGGCTACTGCTGCCCTTCAATGCCGTCAAGGCGGTGCTCAATGCCGCCATTGTGCTCCTGCTTTACAAGCCTCTCTCGCGCATTTTGCGCCGTACGGGCTTTCTTGCGCCGCAAAAAGGCGCGCAAAACGCCGTTTTGGCAACGGTGGGCGAGAGTGATGCGGCCGAGGCCACAAATACCGCAAAAACGGCCAAAAAACCGGTCCCGTGGCGTAGCGTAGCCGTTACGGCCATCGCGGCACTGCTGATCGCCGCATCACTGATCGTGATCCTCGTTGTTTTGGAGGGCAAATTCACCTTCGGTGTCAACAGGGGTTGATTTTTTCCGTCAAAGGATATATAATAAGTGCAATACCAAAGTAAGGAGATCTTTGCATGATCGGTGCAATCAAAGATTGGATCATCGGTGTATTCGGTGCGCGGCTGGGTGTCGTGCTCTGTGCCATGATCCCCATTATCGAGCTGCGCGGTGCCATTCCGCTGGGCGCGTTTTTAGAGCTCCCGTGGTGGCAGAACTATATTTTCGCGGTGCTCGGCAATATGATCCCCGTGCCCTTTATCCTCTTGTTCATCACCAAATTCATCGGCTGGATGACGCGCTGCCGCGTGAAATTCTTTCAAAAGATCGGCAGCTGGCTGACCAATAAAGCAGAGAAGAACCGCGGAAAGATCGAGAAGTATTCCTTTTGGGGTGTGTGTCTGTTCGTGGCGGTGCCGTTACCCGTCACGGGTGCGTGGACAGGCTCGCTTGTTGCCGCCACCATCGGCATGAAGTTCTGGAAGGCACTGCTCTCCTGCCTGCTGGGCGTAATGATCGCGGGCGTCATTATGACCCTCGCCTCGTACGGCGTGGTCGCGGCGTTTGCCTTTTTTGCATAAATCGACAAAACCCCTTGCAATCGCGAGGGGTTTGTGTTATACTGTTAAAGTAAATTAAAGATCATCAAGAGTGGCGGAGAGACTGGCTCTGTGAAACCACGGCAACCTGCCCTGCGCGGTAAGGTGCTAATTCCCGAGAGATGAGAAAAAGAACGCTTCTCCCCCTCGGTCCGAGGGGGATTTTTTTGGAGGTTGAAATGGAAAAGAAGAGAGTGCTGTTTACGTCCGAGTCGGTGACCGAGGGCCATCCCGACAAAATTTGCGACAAGATCTCGGACGCGATCCTGGACGAGATGCTGCGCCAGGATCCCATGTCGCGCGTGGCGTGCGAGACCTGCTGCACCACGGGTATGGTGATGGTGATGGGTGAGATCACCACAAACGCCTACGTTGATATTCCCACCGTGGTGCGCGAGACCGTGCGCGCCATCGGCTACGACCGCGCCAAGTACGGCTTTGACTGCGACAGCTGCGCCGTGCTCAACTCGATCCACGAGCAGTCACCCGATATTGCCATGGGCGTGGACAAGGCGTTGGAGGCAAAAAGCGGCGAAATGACCGACGCACTTGACACGGGTGCGGGCGATCAGGGCATGATGTTCGGTTATGCCTGCGACGAAACGCCCGAGCTGATGCCCTTGCCGATCTCGCTGGCGCACAAGCTCGCACTGCGCCTTACCGAGGTGCGTAAGAACGGCACGCTGCCGTATCTGCGTCCCGACGGCAAAACGCAGGTAACCGTGGAATATGAGGACGGCACGCCCGTTCGCGTGGATACCGTGGTGATCTCCACCCAGCACGCGGCCGATGTCAGCGTGGATACCATCCGTGCCGATCTGATCGCAGAGGTCATCGGTGCGGTAATTCCTGCCGCGCTGTTGGATGCTGCCACCAAGATTTTCGTCAACCCCACGGGTCGCTTCGTGGTGGGCGGACCTGCGGGCGACACGGGCCTGACGGGCCGCAAGATCATTGTGGATACCTACGGCGGCTACGCACGCCACGGCGGCGGTGCGTTCTCGGGCAAGGACCCCACCAAGGTGGATCGCTCGGCCTGCTACGCCGCGCGCTATATCGCAAAGAATGTGGTGGCCGCAGGGCTTGCCTCGCGCTGTGAGGTGCAGGTGGCCTACGCCATCGGCGTGGCGCGCCCCGTTTCGGTGCTGATCGATACCTTTGGCACGGGCAAGGTGGCCGATGCCGCCATTTCCGAGGCGGTACAGCGTCACTTTGATCTGCGCCCCGCGGCCATCATCGAGCGCTTTGGGCTTCGCCGCCCGATCTATGCACAGCTCGCGGCCTACGGACATATGGGCAGAGAGGATCTCGACATTCCGTGGGAGAAGCGTGACATGGCAGAACTCCTTGCCAAGGATCTGTTGAAATAATGTGGTAGGGCGCATCATGCGCCCTTCCTTTGTCAGTACGTGCCGCGCTTGCATATCCTCGCTTTGAGGGGAGGGATGCAAATGGCACGGCTGGTTATCGAGATCACGGTCGCGGTGCTCGCGGTCTTTGGGCTTTACGCACTGGTGCGCTGGGGGCTTGTACGCTTTCTTTTGCCCGCTGTACCGTCCGCGGCAATCGAGATCGGACGCCCGATGGCCGAGGAGGAGGTCGCGCTCCTGCTCACGCACGCGCGCGAGAGCTTTTTCCTGCGCGGCAGCGGGCGCGTGATCGCACTGGTGGATCGCTCCTTGCGCAAGGACGCGAAGCTGATCGCCGCACTGCTCAACGGCGGTGCTGTGATCCATTTTGTAAAATTGCTGGGAGAGGAGGGGTGACCCTTGTCAAACGAAAAGGACGTACAAGGTGCCGACGGGCTGGAACGGCTCGCGGGCAGTGTGGAGGGGGTCATCTTCTCCAATGAGGAGAATGGCTATGCCATTCTCGATTTCGGTACCGAGCAGGGCGAGCTTGTCACGGTCGTTGGCACGCTGCCGTATGTGGCCGAGGGTGACGAGCTCACGGTGTTCGGCAAGTGGGTACACAATCCCAAATACGGGCGGCAATTCCGCGCCGAGCAGTTCGAAAAGCGACTGCCCTCGGACAGTGCCGCTATTTTGCGGTATCTCGCGTCGGGTGCGGTCAAGGGGATCGGACCCAAAAAGGCCAAAAGATTGGTCGAGACCTTTGGCGAGGACTCCTTTGAGGTGCTGGAGCATCACCCCGACTGGCTCACGCAGATCCAGGGCATCAGCCGCAAGATGGCTGAGGAGATCTCGGCCGAGTTCTGCCGCCAGGCAGGCGTGCGCAACGCGATGCTGTTCTTCCGTGACTATTTCGGCGCGGCGCTCACGGTGCGCATCTATAAGGCGTGGGGAAGCGCGGCGGTCGAGCGCGCGAAGCAAAACCCTTACGCGCTGTGCGAGATCGAGGGCATCGGGTTTGAAAAGGCGGATGCCATGGCCGAGCGACTCGGCTATGACCGTGGGGGGCTGGAGCGCGCCAAGAGTGGCGTGCTTTACGTGCTTGCCTATAACGCGGGGCAAAGCGGTCATACCTGCTTGCCGCGCGAGCGACTGATCGAGGCCACGGCACAGCTCCTCGGGATCGACCCCTCGTGCGTGGAGGAGGCGATCGCGGCACTGCTTCGCGAGGAAAAGCTGCGTGTGGTTCGCACCAAAACGGCCGCGGGAGATCGCGTGCTTGTCTATACACGTGCGGCGTACGTCCGCGAGCGTACGATCGCCGAGCGACTTTTGCTGTTGGATCGCACCTGTGTGCGCATGGAGCACGCCGACATCAACGGCTTTATTGCACGTGAGGAGCGCAGTGGCGGCATCGCCTATGCGTATTTGCAAAAGATGGCGATCGCGGGCGCGCTGGAAAACGGCGTGATGATCCTCACGGGCGGCCCCGGAACGGGTAAGACCACCGTGGTGCGCGCCCTGATCCGCATTTTTGACAGCATGGGAATGCGCGTGGCACTTGCCGCCCCCACGGGGCGCGCGGCCAAGCGCCTCTCGGAGGCTACCTCGGCCGAGGCGCGCACCGTACACCGCCTGCTGGAGATGAGCTATGCCGACGAGGGGCACGCCGAGTTTGCGCGCAATGAACGCAATCAGCTTGACGAGGACGTGATCATCGTGGACGAGAGCTCCATGATGGATGAGCCCCTCATGTGCGCACTGGTCAAGGCCATCAAGCCGGGTGCACGTCTTTTGCTCATCGGCGATGCCGATCAGCTCCCGTCGGTGGGCGCGGGCAACGTCCTGCGGGACATTATCGCCTCGGGTCGCTTTGCCACCGTCGCCCTGACTGAGATCTTCCGTCAGGCGCAGAACAGTCTCATCGTCACCAACGCACACGCCATCAATCGCGGCGAAGCGCCCCGATTGGATGTGAAGGATAACGACTTTTTCTTCCTTGCGCGCGCCGCCGACCGCGACATCGCCGCCACCGTGGCGGATCTGTGCCGCAACCGCCTGCCGCGCACCTACGGTGCCGAGATCGTGGGAAACATTCAGGTGATCGCCCCCTCGCGCAAGGGCGAGGCGGGGACCGAGAACCTCAATCGGCTGTTGCAGGATACCCTTAACCCGCGCGCACACGACAAGCGCGAGCACCGCGTGCGGGATCTGATCCTGCGCGAGGGAGATCGCGTGATGCAGATCCGCAACAATTACGATCTCATCTGGGAGCGCGGCGAGGAGAGCGGATGCGGCGTTTTCAACGGAGACATTGGTATCATTGAGGAGATCGACCCCGCAAATCAACGCCTCTCGGTCGCCTTTGACGACCGCCACGTGGTGTACGATTTTACAGGGCTGGACGAGCTGGAGCTGGCCTATGCCGTCACGGTGCACAAGAGCCAGGGCAGCGAGTATCCCGTGGTGATCCTGCCGCTTTGTCAAGCACCCCCCATGCTGCTCACACGCAATCTGTTCTATACCGCCGTCACGCGCGCCCAACGTATGGTGATCCTCGTGGGGCGTGAGGAGATCGCGGTGCAGATGGTGCAAAATAACCGCCAGTCCATGCGCTATACGGGTCTTGCGGGCAGACTGTTTGCGGGGAAGGAGCAATGAGCGTGCTTTCGGCTCTTCGCGCATTGCTGTTCCCGCCGCGCTGTCTTTGCTGCGGCAAGCGCATCGACCGCACACACGCTCTTTGCGAGACCTGTGCGTTGCAGCTTGAGCGCGACATGCGTACCCAGTGCCCCGATTGCTTTTTGGAATACGCCTCGTGCCATTGTGCGCCCGCATGTGTGCGGCGCGCGGGTGTCTCGGCTCTGCTCAAGCTTGCACCCTACCGTGAGGATGGCGCGCACAGCGCCGCGCGCCGTATCATCCTGCGCATGAAAACGCGCCCCAATGCGCGCGCCTTCTCGTTTTTGGCCCTTGAGCTTGCCGCGATCCTTCGACCCTTTCTTGCCGAACGGAACGAAAGCGATGCTTCTGTCACGCAAGCCGTGATCGCGTGGTTGCCGCGCTCGCGCCGTAATCTGCGCCGATACGGCTTCGATCAGGCAAAGGAGCTTGCCCGCGTGCTCGGTCGGGAAACAGGATTGCCCGTCGTTTCCTTGTTGAAGCGCCTGCGCGATACGCGTCCGCAAAAGGAGCTGACGGCGCGCGAGCGCCGCGAAAACGTGCGCGGCTGCTTTGCACTTGCCGAGGATGTGCGCGGCATGCGCGTGATCCTGGTGGATGACGTGATCACCACAGGAGAGGGAATGGCCGAGGCCGCGCGGATGCTGCGCCGCGGCAAGGCCGCCGATGTCGTGCTCGTAAGCGTTGCCGTCACGCCACGGCGCAGCCGCAAATAAAATTTCGGCAGGGCATTGCATTTTCGGAGTGTTTATAGTATAATATTTTGTAAGTCTAAATTTGACGGAAAGGAGAACGCCATGCTTCGCAAGGGAATCGGTATTGATATCGGTACGACACAGATCTCGATCTGCTCACTGGACGAGGGGCTTCTCCTCAAGGAGCCCTCGGTTGCTGCGGTGGATGTGGATACCAACGAGGTGATTGCCGCAGGAAAGGCAGCCTTTGCCGCAGTGGATGATGCCCCCGATCGCGTGCGGCTCTGCTGGCCGGTCTGGGATCCCATCGTCAAAAGTGCCGAGGTGCTCGCGGCCATGCTGCGTATCTTTTTGCGCCGTGCACTGGGACGGACGCTGATCCGCCCACAGGTGATGGTCTCCATTCCGTGCGATCTGACCGAGGCACAGACCAACGCCGTAGAGGACGCCGTTCTCGCCGCAGGTGCGGCACGCGTTCATTTGCTGGAGGCACCGCTTTGTGCCGCGCTTGGTGTCGGCTTTGATTTTTCCTCACCCATGGGGCAAATGATCGTACATATCGGCGCCTCGCGTACCGAGGTCGCCATGATCTTTATCGGGGATATGGTCACGCACAACACTGTGCCCGTGGGCGGCGCACAGTTTGATTCGGCCATCATCCGTTACCTGCGCGAAAAGCACAAGCTGCTTATCGGCAAGCGCACCGCCGAGCAGATCAAGATCCGCATCGGCACGGTGGCGGCGCACACCGAGGAGAAAACGCTGGACGTCAAGGGGCGCTGTATCGTGCGCAAGGAGCCGCGCGTGGTCACACTGTCGTCCAAGGAGATGCTGGGTGCTCTGCGTGAGCCGTTGACTGCCGTGCTGGACGCGGTGCTCACGGTCATTGAGCAGACCGTTGAGGATATGCGTGCCGACATCACCAAGGGTGGGCTTGTGCTCACAGGTGGCGGCATTTTGCCGGGGCTGGATCAGTTCCTGGCTGACGTCATGGGGCTTCGCACCCGTGTTGCCGCCAATGCCGATACCGCCGCCGCCGAGGGCGCGGCGCAGGCACTGGAGCGATTGAATAAGTAACGGTAGGGGGGGAGACGGAATGAACGAGCTCTTAACGGGTGCTGTGCCCGCCCTACCGCTTCGCTTTTTTGCTGAAATCTCCGCGATCCCGCGCGCCTCGCTGCATGAGGAGCAGATCGCGGACTATCTCGTGCGCTTTGCCGCCGAGCACGGCCTTTGGTGCTATCGCGATGCCTCGCACAACGTCCTGATCCGCAAGAGTGGATCTGCAGGGCGCGAAAGCGAGCCGCCCTTGCTGTTGCAGGCACACACCGACATGGTGGCCGAGGTTCGGTTCGGCAGAGTGCACGATTTTTTGCGCGAGGGCGTGACCCTTGTGCGCGAGGGGAATATACTGCACGCAGACGGCACCACGCTCGGTGCGGACAATGGCCTTGGCGTTGCGCTGATGCTGGCGGTGCTGGCGCGCGACGATCTCTCCCACCCGCCCCTGGAATGTCTGTTTACCGCCGCCGAGGAGATCGGCCTTGTCGGTGCGGCGGCGTTTGATTACACACAGGTCCGCGCGCGCCGTATGATCAATTTTGATGCGGCCGATGAGCGGATGATCATCACGGGCTGCTGCGGTGGCATCCGCAGTGATCTTACCGTGCCCTGCACGTGGGAGAGGGCAGATGCAAAGGGGCTTCACCTGACACTGACGGGGCTTTGCGGTGGACACTCGGGTGAGGACATCCATTCGGGGCGCGCCAATGCGCTTGCCGTCATGGGCAAGATCCTCGCGGCACTGCGCGGCGTGACCGACTTTCGCCTCTCGTGGCTTTCGGGCGGCGATAAGACCAACGCCATTCCGCGCTCCTGCGAGGCGATTCTGCTTCCTCGCGATCTGTCCGCCGCCGAGCAGGTGCTGATCGCACAGGCAAGTGCACTGGAGGCGCTCGCACCCTCACCCAAGGATGCCGCGCGCACCCTTGCGGTTGTACGTGAGCCGATCACGCGTGTGATGAGCCAACGCGACACCGATGCGGCGCTTGCCGTGCTTGCGGCACGTAACGGCGTCTTTTACTGGAAAGAAGAGGGCAAGCTGCCCGATACCTCGCGCAACCTGGCGCGCGTGCGCACCGAGGACGGCGCGCTTGCGTTTGCCTTTTCCTCGCGCTCGCCGCGCGATGCGCGCTTGGAGGAATGTGTGGCCGATCTGGATGCGCTTGCCGCCCGTGTGGGCGGTGTCACGCGTCACTACGCACGCTATCCCGGATGGGAGAGCGCGGCGGATTCGCCCCTCTCGCGCGCGTGGCAGGATGCTTGGCATGCCACCACGGGGCGGGATATTGGCCGAACCGTGATCCACGCAGGCCTGGAGTGCGGCATCATCGCCTCGCGCCTTGCGGGGCTGGACGTGATCTCGGTGGGCAGTAACGCCCACGACCTGCATACCCCCCGCGAGTGCGCGGAGCTCGATTCCTTTGCGCGCGTGTATGACACGCTTTGCGCTTGCCTTGGGCAAATGTAGGAAAAAGGGCGGTATTGCAATTCAACCGAAGTGAAAAGGAACGGAAGAAATGAAAGCACCGACGCGAAAAAAACAATATCTGCAAGGCCTTCGCGCGGGTGTTCCCGTGATCTTCGGCTTTGTGCCCGTCGGCATCGCCTATGCCATTATGGCGCGCCGTGCGGGCTTTTCGGTGCTGGAAACGGTCTATATGTCGCTGTCGGTCTTTGCGGGGGCCAGTCAGATGATGGCGGTGGGGTTGTACGTGCAGGGTGCCGGCATCCTTGCCATGATCCTTGCCACCTTTATCATCAATCTGCGCCACGTTATCATGGGCACCTGCATCATGGAGAAAATGCCCCCTACGCGCCCGTGGATGCGGTGGCTCTTGGGCTTTGGCGTGACCGATGAGGCCTTTGCCATCTTCACCACCGAAAAGCGCGAAAAGCGCACCCCGTGGTATTTTCTCGGTCTTACGGCCGTGACCTATGCGTCCTGGGTGGCGGGCTCGGCCGTCGGTGCCGTGGTCTCGGATCTCCTGCCAGACATCCTTACCGCCAGCCTTGGGATCGCGCTGTACGCGATGTTCATTGGGCTGCTCGTGCCGGGGCTCACACGCAACGGACGTCTTGCGCTCCTGGTGGTCTTTACCGCCGTAGTCAACACCTTCCTCTCGCGCGTGATGGACAGCAACTGGGCACTCATCGTCTCCACACTCGCCTCGGCCGCACTCGGCGTGTTTTTTGTGGACCTCGGAGAAGAGACCGAGGAGGAGGGCACACAATGAGGATCGAGATCGTACTGCTGATCCTGGGCATGACCGCTGTGACCTATTTGCCGCGCGCGTTGCCCGGGGTGCTGGTCGGCAAGCTGAAATTCGGGCCGCGCGTCAAGAAGTTCCTGCGTTTGATCCCGTATACCGCCATGGCGGCACTGATCTTTCCGGGCGTACTCAACGTCGATCCCGCAAACACCTGGATCGTGCTGATCGGTGCGGCAGTGGCGGCGTTGCTTGGCGTGCTTCGCCTGCCTGTGATGGCCTCGGTGCTCGGTGCCATCGGTGTGAATTTTTTGCTCTATATGCTGATCTGAATTGTGCTTATATGTCGGTTTTTCGGTATATAAGCACGAAAGCCTCGCCCTATGGGAGAGGTGGCGCCGAAGGCGACGGAGAGGGTATTATGAAAAAACATCAATCAAGAAAAACAACGATCTTTTGAAAAACGCAAAAATTTTGCGGCGTAACATGACCCGACAAGAAAAGCATTTGCGGTATGATTTTTTGCAACACCATCCGGTCAAGATATATAAGCAACGTATCATTGATAACTTTATTGCAGATTTTTACTGCCATAAAGCGCGCCTTGTGATAGAGCTTGACGGCTCACAGCATTATACGCCCGATGGCAAATCTCGTGATGAAGCAAGAACGAAAGCGCTTGAACGGTATAGCTTACATGTGTTACGGTTTTCGAACAAGGATATTGACGATCATTTCGACGGCGTTTGCCAAGAGATAGAAAGGATCATAAAGAATAGGGTCGACGGTGCGCTGTGATCCGCCCTCTCACCCGACTCCGTCGGGAGCTCTCCCGAAGGGAGAGCCTTTGGGTAAGATAGACTCGTGCAAAACAAAAGGATGCCTCAACAGCGTGACGCTGTTGAGGCATCCTTTTAAGCTTCTTTGGCGACCTTCAGCGCCTCGGTGAGCGCAATGGCCAGCTGATCGGGGCAGGAGGTCTGCTTGAAGCCGCAGCGAATGCCCGAAAGACGTGCGATGGCTTCCTTAGCGGTCATGCCGCGCACCAGTGCGGCCACGCCCTGCGTGTTGCCCGCACAGCCGCCCTGAAAGCGAACCTCGCGGATGATGTCACCCTCCAGCGTGATCTCAATGGCGCGCGTGCAAACGCCGCGCGGTGTAAAACGGAATGTATGCATATCGATGTCTCCTTTTTGAATATCGTGGCTCTTTGCTCGGTGTGCCTTGTGCTTACTCTGCCAGCTGCGCGAGGATTCGATAGCTGTCCTTGAGGAAGTCCTGTAGCTCCGTTGCGCTGAGCTTGCGCTGTGCCAGCACCGCCAGGCGGTAGAGGTAGGCGGCCAGCGCCTCGGCCTTCTCACCGTCCGTGGTAAGAAGGGCATTGACGCGCCCGATCAGGGGCGACGCGTTGTTGAGGATCAGTGTGTTCTCGGTGGGGAAGGCGAATTCCGCGCCGTCCTCGCCCGCCATGCGGTACATCCGCATCATATCCTCCATACGGCGCGACTGCTCCGAAACCGAGAGCAATGCGGGAACATCGGCGTCCTTGAAGGTCTCCATGCGCACGGTCAGCTTCTCGTCGCCGCTTGCCTTGACAAAGAGCGCGCGCAGTGCCTCGTTGTCGGCGGTCTCGCCCTCCTTTTTGAGCGCGCCCGCAAGATCGGCATCGACACGCACGAATTTCACGCCACTCATGTGCGCTTCCACACAGGGCGCAAACTGGGTGTCCAGCAGGGTATCAAGGTGCACCACGCGGATGCCCTGGGCCTCATACATCGCAATATACTGCGCTTGGAGTGCCGGGTCGGTGGCGTAATAGACCGTGTTCTCGTGGCGCTCCTTGGCGTTCTCCAAATAATCCTTGACGGTCACGTGCGTGCCGTCTGTGAGCTTCAGCAGAATGGCGTCCTTGGTGCGCTCCCAGAATTTGTCGTCACGCATGCACGCGAACTCCACGAATTGCTTGATGTCGTCCCAGATCTTCTCATAGCGTTCGCGCTCGTCACGGCACAGGGCCGTGAGCTTATCCGCCACCTTTTTGACGATGTGTGCGCGCACCTTGTTCACGTAGCTGTTGGTCTGCAAATAGCTGCGCGAGACGTTGAGAGGCAGCTCGGGGCAGTCCAGCACGCCGCGCAGGGTCAGCAGGTAGTCGGGAATGACCTCCTTTATGTTGTCTGCGACAAAGACCTGATTGTAATAGAGCTTGACCTCTCCCTCCAGCGACTCATACCGGTTCGCGATGCGCGGGAAGTAGAGAATACCCTTGAAATTCAGCGGATAATCGGCGTTGATGTGGATCTGGAACAGCGGCTCGCGGAAATCCGAGAAGACCTTGTGATAAAATTGCTTGTAGTCCTCGTCGGTGCACGCCGAGATGCTCTTTTGCCAAAGGGGTGCTGTGTCGTTGATCGGCGTTTCCTCCTCGCCGTCCTTTTGCTCCTCGCCGTCCTCAAAATAGATCTCCACGGGCATGAAGGCACAGTATTTGTTCAGCATCTCACGCAGCTTGGCGCTCTCCAGATACTCGGCCTCGGCCTCGCTGATATGCAGGATGACTGCAGTGCCGCGCGCCTCTCGCGCGCTTGCCTCAATCTCGTATTCGCCCTCTGCCGAGCAGGTCCAATGCACGGCGGGGGCATTTGTGTAGGAGCGTGTGTGGATCTCCACCGTGTCGCTGACCATGAAGGCCGAGTAGAAGCCAAGGCCGAAGTGGCCGATGATGCCGTTCTTTGCGTCCTCGCTCTCACCCTCGTATTTTTGAATGAAGTCCACCGCGCCCGAGAGCGCGATCGAGCAGATGTATTTTTTCAGCTCCTCCTCGGTCATGCCGATGCCGTTGTCCTCCACCGTCAGCGTCTTTGCGCGCTTGCACAGCGTCACGTGGATGCAAAAGGGATCGTCAAAATCGCTCGCCTTGCCAAGCGATTGCAATCTCTTGAGCTTGGTAACGGCGTCGGTCGCATTCGAGACGAGCTCACGCAGAAAAATATCCTTTTCGGAATACAGCCATTTCTTGATAATGGGGAAGATGTTTTCGGTATTGACCGAAATGCCGCCCCGTTGCTTTTCTTGCTCTGCCATAAGTGATCCTCCTTTTTTGAATATGGAAATGGCACCCCGACACGGGCGGTGTGCCCGTGCCGATGTGCCGTAGAAGTCAGTTTGCTTGTGCGGGATGCTCACCCTCGGAGGGGACGCGTTGGCCGCGGCTCTCATTATAGATGCGCGCGAGCTGCGTATAGCCCTTGAGGAACCGTGCAAGCGCCAAAAGCGGACCGATCAGGATCGGGAAGCCGATGAGCGTCCAACACAGGAAGTAGCGGCGTGAGATCACGCACTGTTCACCGTGGGCCTCACAGTAATCGCGGAAGCGGCAAATGACCTGACAGTGCCAGATGACGGAGAAAATGCCCAGCGTGAAGATCGAGGCAAAGAGGTAAGGGAACCAGCCCCAGGTGCGCTTGTTGTCGTCCTTGCAGGCAATGTTCGTGCTTTGTGCGATCACCTCAATCAGATAGAACGGATAAATGAACAGCGAGACAACGGTCAGCAGCAGTGTGCGCAGGAAGCTGCGATTGGCCTTCATTCCATGGCGTACGATCTCACGGGAGAGCGAGGTCTGCTGATCCTCCGGAATAGGCTTGATCGAGAACAGGCGGTAAAAGAAGCGTCCGATCCAAAGAAGCCCGTGGCGCAATCCGCGGCTGAAGGAATGCTTTTTTTCTTCCTCGGCGGGCTCTTCGGTCTCAACCGCGCATACCCAACGCACGAATTTTTGCGTCAGAGTCTCAGAATCGCGTTCCTCCTCCGAGGGCTTGATGAACGCATCCGCAGGGTAATACTCGTAAAGCCCCGTGGGCTCGCCCTTCTTTTTCAGGCGGCTCTTGATAGCGTCGTCCAAAATGGTCATGATCAGGGCAAACAGCGGAACGCCGATCAGCATACCCGCAAAGCCGAAGAGACCGCCCATGACCGTAATGGCAATAATGACCCACAGCGAGGAAAGCCCCGTGCGGTTTCCGAGGATCAGGGGAGCGATCAGGTTGCCGTCGATCTGCTGAACGACCAGAATAAGCAGTGCAAAGAGAATGGCCTTCATCGGATCAATGATGAAGATGATGAGCGCCGAGGGGATGGCACCGATAAACGGGCCGAAGAAGGGAATAAAATCGGTCACGCCGATGATCACGGCGATCAGCACGGGGTAGGGAATGCGGAAGACAGTGAACAGGATCCCGCAAAGCACGCCGACCATCAGCGAATCGGCCATTTTGCCGATGATAAAGCCGCCGAATTTATTGTGTGCGGTACGGATGTAGCGCAGCAGCAGCTTTTCGCTTTTGGGTTTCAGCAGCGCGCGGAAGATGCGGCGGCAGCCCGCATTGAGATAGTCCTTGGAAAGCAGAATATAGATGGAGATGAAGATGCCCACGATGATGTTCTTGAGCACCGTCAGCACGCCGCCCGCGATCGCACCGATGTTGCCGACAAGCTGCGTGCCCGAATCTGCCAAAAAGTCCACCACAAAGGTGAAGAGCTTGTCAAGGCTGAGCAGATTTGCCCCCGGCTCAACACCGGGCATCTGGAAGGGCAGCGAACGGATCAGATTGTTGACAGAGTCGATCAGATTGTTGATATAGATCAGACCGTTGGTTTGCAGATCCCGGATGCTGTCCATGACGTTGGGCAGGATCAGCCAGACAATGCCGCCGATGATGGCCAAAAGGATCACATAGGTGATGAGCATGGCGAGCGCGCGGCAGGCACGCTTGCTTTTCATGGAGCGCGCGAGCTTATGCTCGAAAAAGCGCAAAAAGGGATTGGCGATATACGCAAGCACAACGCCGATCGTGACGGGAGCCAGGATCGAATTGAGCGCCTTGATCGGGCGCAGGATCGCGTCCAGATTGGCCAGCGTCAACACGATCAGAATGCCGATCAGCGCAACCGCGATCAAAAACGAGGGATTGCGACGGCGCTTTGGCGGCTGCTCTTGCTGCGGATCGCGGGTTTGGTTCAGTTCTGCCATGATGACCTCCGTTTGGTATTCAGACGGGAACGAAGTCTCGTACTAAATATTATAAACATTCTATCGCGATTCGTCAAGTCTCCTGTGAAAAACCCGCGAAAAATTCATAAAAATTTGTCAAAATGTTGAAAAGCGACGCGTTTTCGGCTATAATGGTGACAGTACGAAAAAGGAGCAGAGCATGGAACGTATAGAGGAGCAGGCGTTTGCCAAGATCAATCTTTATCTGGATGTTACGGGCAAGCGCCCCGACGGCTATCATGACCTTGTTACTGTGATGCAATCGGTATCACTTTGCGATACGCTGACGCTGACGCGCACTGCGGGAGAGGGCTTTGCACTCGATACGGGCGACGCGCTTCCCGCTGATGACAGCAACCTCGTCACGCGCGCGGCAAATGCCTATTTTGCGGCCGCAGGAACGCGCTTCGGCGTTTCGGTGAGACTGGAAAAGCACATCCCCATGCAGGCGGGGCTGGGCGGCGGATCTGCGGACGCGGCGGCGACGCTGCGCGCGCTCAACACGCTGGATAACAACCGCTTCACGCAGGAACAGCTTTGCGAGATCGGTGCGCGCATCGGCGCGGACGTGCCCTTTTGCGTGGTGGGCGGCACGCGGCTGTGCCGCGGCATCGGTGAGCGAATGGAGCACGCCGAAAACAACCTCGGCGCCACACTGGTGCTCGCCATCGGGGCAGAGGGTGTTTCCACGCCGCAGGCTTTCCGCGCTTTGGATGCGCGCTACGGCGATTTCCGAGAGGGGCGCGACGAACCGTCTCTTGACGCTCTGCTTTGTGCCATGCGCGCGGGCGATGCGAAGGCCGCTGCGCCGCATTTTCAAAACCTGTTTGAGACGGTTATAGAGCCTCTTCGCCCCGCCGTTGTGCGCTGGAAGGAGCTGCTGCGCGCAAACGGTGCACTGGCCGCCATGATGAGCGGAAGCGGCCCTGCGGTCTGGGGCCTGTTTGCCGATCGCGCCGCCGCAGAGGATGCGGCCCAAGTGCTTCGTGCAAGCGGGGCCGACGCATACGTCTGCGCGTGGCAGGCATAAAGCAGGCATAAAGCAAGCAAGGAGCGCGCCCGTTCGGGCGCGCTCCTTGCTTGCTAAAACACCGTCTCGATCAGCCGCGTACAGCACGCAGGGGAATATTCCCAGTAATCGAGATGCTTGGTGTCCTTTATGTCGATATAATATTGCAACGGCTCGGGGGGCTCGGGCGCAGGGTAGGAGTCGATGATCACCAGCTTGATCTTCATGCGCTCGGGCAGGATGCTTTTGATGTAGACCGCCGCAAGATCGCCCACTGCGGTGCGGATCGGCGTATTGCCACTGCCACGCAGCTCGGCAAGCCCCGCCAGATTCGGTGCCAGCTCCACGAAAATACCGTAGGTCTCAATGCTGCGCACCCGCCCCACAACGGTTTGCCCCGCCTCAAAACGGGCGGCGTTTTGCTCCCAGGTTCCAAGCAGCTCCTTGAGCGTCACGAAGATGCGCCCCAGCGCGGAATCCATGCTTTTGACCGCGACCGAGAGCGTCATACCGCAGGCCAGTCGATCGCGCGGATGCGCAATGCGTGAGACCGAGATGCAGTCGATCGAAAGCAGGGAGGGGATGCCGCAGCCGATGTCCACGAAGGCGCCGTAGGGCTCCAGATGCGTCACGCGCGCAGGGACCAGATCTCCCGGCTTGAGATATGCGAGAAACGCGGCAGCGCACTCCTCCTGTGCTGCGCGGCGCGAGAGGAGCGCCACGGGCTCGCCGCCGCGCTCCTCGATGCCCAGCACCTTGAAGGAGACGGGCTTGCCCACGCGCGTGATGACCGCAATATCCTTGATCGCCTCACCGGGTCGGCACCAAACGGCTTCCTCGCGCTCGATGATCCCACGCATACAGCCAAGATCCACGTGCAAGCGCATACGCTCGTCGCACAGCGTTACGGGTGCTTCCAGAATACGCCCCAGCACCCCCGCGCGCTCGATGGCGGCGGGGGAGGCAAGTGCCTCGCGGTTCTCGCGCGTTGCATCCAGCATGCCCTCGGGCAGGTATCGGTTTGTCATGTTTGGACCTCCTTGTGTCTTATTCCTTCTATACCTATGCGCAAGGGCGGCAAAATAGCACGTTAAAAATTTGTGTACGCGAGTGAGAACAAAAGAGGAAAATATGCGAAAACGTGAGAAAACGCGAGGTTTGGATATGCTAAATTAAAAATTTCGGATTTTTTTGAAAAAAGGGGTTGACAAGGCTTCGGCACTATGTTATAATGTGCAAGTCGAAAAAATTACCGTAATATTTTGGAGGAAAAAGCAATGTCCACTTTTATGGCAAAAGCCGAAACCATTGAGCGCAAGTGGTACGTCATTGACGCTGCCAACAAGCCTCTCGGTAAAACCGCAGTTGCCGCCGCCAACATTCTGCGCGGCAAGCATCGTCCCGAGTTCACGCCTCACGTGGATTGTGGCGAGTTCGTGATCATCATCAATGCCGAGAAGGCTGTTCTCACGGGCAACAAGCTCGAGGACAAGTACTACCATCATCATTCCGGCTACATCGGCGGTCTGAAGTCGATCCAGTACAAGACGCTGATGGCTACCCGTCCCGAGATGGCTATGGAGCTTGCAGTGAAGGGTATGCTCCCTCACAACAAGCTGGGCGCAAAGGCTGCGACCCGTCTGAAGGTCTATGCAGGCGCAGCGCACAATCACGCGGCTCAGAAGCCCATCGAGTTGTAATTCGGAAAGGGAGGTAACAGAGAATGTATACGAGTGCAAAGCCTTATTTCTACGGCACCGGCAGAAGAAAGAAATCCGTCGCACGTGTTCGCATCGTTCCCGGCACGGGCGTGATCACCATCAACGGCCGCGACATTGACGATTACTTCGGTTTGGAGACCCTCAAGCTCATCGTTAACCAGCCCTACGGCGTCACGGGCACCGCAGGCAAGTTTGATATCATCGCTACCGTTACGGGCGGCGGCATCTCGGGTCAGGCAGGCGCGATCCGCCACGGCCTTGCCCGTGCACTGCTTCAGGCAGACCCCAACTACCGTGCAGCTCTCAAGGCAGCAGGCTTCCTGCGCCGCGATCCTCGTATGAAGGAGAGAAAGAAGTACGGTCTCAAGGCTGCTCGTCGTGCTCCCCAGTTCTCGAAGAGATAATTACAGCCTTACGGCGATTATCCAAAAGCCCCGAAAGCATCAAGCTTTCGGGGCTTTTCTTTGCGCAAAATTTGCTCAGGCGCATATCACACCGTGCTGCGTCGGAGGGCGATGTGTGAAAATACCGTAAAAAGGGAAAAAGAAGCAGAATTTGACACAAAAATCATAAATTTCGTCAAAATTACATCAAAAACATTGCAAAACCCTATGGACTTTTTGCGCAGGTTGTAGTACAATGAAAGCAAGTGTGCAGAAGCATACACGCGACTCTGAACCTGTGCGGTGACCGCACGAGGCTTATCTGTTATGAGGAGGAAAGGGAACCATGAAAAAGAAACCCACCACAGTTGCGTTTCGCGGTACCAAGGAGCAGGAAGAAAAGCTGCTTGCTGTCATTGAAAAGCACAAGGACGAGATGGGCAAGATGATGCCGATCCTGCAGGAGGCACAGGAGATCTACGGCTATCTGCCGATCGAGGTGCAAAAGATCATCGCACGCGAGACGGGTGTTTCGCTGGAGGAGATCTACGGCATTATTTCGTTTTACGCACAGTTCAAGCTCAATCCCGACGGTGAGGTCGCCATTGCGGTTTGTCTTGGTACTGCGTGCTATGTGAAGGGCGCGGGTGAGCTGATCGAGGCCATCGAGCAAGAGCTGAGCATCACCTCGGGCAGTACCTCTGCGGACGGCAAATTCTCGCTGGAGGCAACGCGTTGCATCGGTGCGTGCGGCCTGGCCCCTGTTCTGACCGTCAACGGTGAGGTCTACGGCAGACTCACGAAGAAGGACATCCCCGGCATCCTTGCCAAGTACAAGGCTTGAAAACAGGAGGAGCGAACAAAATGATTGAAAAGATCAGCAGCGTTGCGGCGTTGAATGCCGCACGGGAAGCACATATCAACGACGTTGCCATGCGCGTCGGGACGAACGCCGCCGTTGGCAAGATCCGCAAGCACATTCTGATCTGCGGCGGTACGGGCTGTACCTCCTCGGGCTCAACGGTTCTGCGCACCGCGCTGGAGGCCGAGCTTGCCGCAAAGGGAATTGCAGACGAGATCAAGATCGTGACCACGGGCTGCTTTGGCCTGTGTGCGCTGGGCCCCATCGTGATCGTGTATCCCGAAGGCACCTTCTACAGCATGGTAAAGGTCGAGGATATTGCCGAGATCGTGGAATCGCACCTGATCGGCGGCACGGTCGTGGAGCGCTTGGAGTACCGTGAAAAGGGTAATCACACGGTCACGTCCCTGAACGATATGACCTTCTATAAGAAGCAGCAGCGCGTCGCACTGCACAACTGCGGTGTGATCGATCCCGAGAATATTACCGAGTACATCGCGCGTGACGGCTATCAGGCACTGGCAAAGGTGCTGACCTCCATGACCCGTGAGGATGTCGTGCAGTGCATGCTGGATTCGGGTCTTCGCGGCCGTGGCGGTGCGGGCTTCCCCACGGGTCTGAAATGGAAGTTTGCAATGGGCTCTACGGGCAAGAAATACGTTGCCTGTAACGCCGACGAGGGCGACCCCGGCGCGTTCATGGATCGCTCGGTTCTGGAGGGCGACCCCCACGCACTCATCGAGGCAATGGCCATTGCAGGCTTTGCCATCGGTGCGGACGAGGGCTACGTCTACGTGCGTGCCGAGTATCCCATCGCGATCCAGCGCTTGCAGATCGCGATCGATCAAGCAAAAGAAGCAGGCCTTCTTGGCGAGAACATTCTCGGCACGGGCTTCAACTTCAATATGTCCCTGCGCTTCGGTGCAGGTGCGTTCGTGTGCGGTGAGGAGACCGCGCTCATGACCTCGATCGAGGGCAACCGCGGCGAGCCGCGTCCCCGTCCTCCTTTCCCCGCAGTAAAGGGCCTGTTCGGCAAGCCCACGGTGCTCAATAACGTAGAGACCTATGCCAACATTCCGCAGATCATTCTCAAGGGCCCGCAGTGGTTTTCCTCGATGGGCACCGAAAAGTCCAAGGGCACCAAGGTGTTTGCTCTGGGTGGCAAGATCACCAATACGGGCCTTGTCGAGGTTCCCATGGGGACCACGCTGCGCGAGGTCATCGAGGAGATCGGCGGCGGCATTCCCAACGGTAAGAAGTTCAAGGCAGCGCAGACGGGCGGCCCCTCGGGCGGCTGTATCCCCGCGCATCTGATCGACACCCCCATTGACTATGATAACCTGATCGCCATCGGTTCGATGATGGGCTCGGGCGGTCTGATCGTTATGGACGAGGACAACTGCATGGTGGACATCGCGCGCTTCTTCCTGGAGTTCACGGTGGACGAATCCTGCGGCAAGTGCACGCCCTGCCGTATCGGTACGCGCAGACTCTTGGAGATTCTGGACAAGATCATTGCCGGCAACGGCGAGATGGAGGATCTGGATCGCTTGGAGGAGCTGTCCAACTACATCAAGTCGGCTTCGCTGTGCGGCCTTGGACAGACCGCGCCCAACCCCGTGCTCTCCACCCTGCGTTACTTCCGTGACGAGTACGTGGCGCACATCGTGGACAAGAAGTGTCCCGCGGGCGTTTGCAAGAAGCTGACCAATTATACGATCGTCAAGGATCAGTGCATCGGCTGCGGCGTGTGTGCCAAGCAGTGCCCTGTGGGCGCGATCTCGCGCACGGACTACGTTGCCCCCGGAAAGAAGCTGGCGGCGATGGAGATCGATCCTGCCAAGTGTGTCAAGTGCGGTGCTTGCGTGGCATCCTGCCGCTTCAAGGCGATCGTGAAAGGCTAAAAGGGGGGAAGGAACATGGAAATGGTAAATGTAACAATCAACGGCATTTCGGTTGCCGTGCCCAAGGGCTCGACCGTTCTGGATGCCGCAAAGCAGATCGGCATTGATATTCCCACTCTGTGCTATCTCAAGGAGATCAATGAGATCGGCGCTTGCCGTATCTGCCTTGTCGAGGTACAGGAGCTGCGCGGGGCGACGCTTGGCCCGAAGCGCATGGTCACCTCTTGCGTATATCCCGTAACCGAGGGTATGGTGGTTACCACCAATTCCCCCGCGATTACGGCGTCGCGCAAGATGAATCTCGAGCTTTTGCTTTCCAATCATAATAAGGAGTGCCTGTCGTGCGTGCGCTCCACCACCTGCGAGCTGCAAAGACTTTGCCAGGAGTACGGCGTGAACGAGAACCGCTTCAAGGGTGCTGTCACCGAGTCGGGGCTGGATCTTTCCTCGCCCGCAATCGTGCGCGATGGCAGCAAGTGTATTCTTTGCCGCCGCTGCGTGGCTGCCTGCCGCAATATGCAGGGCATCGGCGTGATCGGCGCGAACAACCGTGGCTTTGACACCGTCATCGGCACGGCAATGGACGGCACGCAGGCAAGCACCTCCTGCATCAACTGCGGACAGTGCATCGTGGCATGTCCTACGGGCGCGCTGACCGAGCGTGACGACACCGACAAGGTGTTTGAAGCTCTCGGCGATCCCACCAAGAAGGTCTATATCTGCATTGCGCCCTCTGTGCGCGCACAGATCGGCGAATGCTTCGGCTACGAGCCCGGCACGGATGTGGAGGGCAAGATGGTTGCCGCCGTTCGTCGCCTCGGCTTTGACGGTGTGTTCGATATGAACGTGACCGCGGACCTCACCATCGTGGAGGAGGCGAACGAGCTGCTCGGCCGTCTGAACAACAACGGCGTGCTTCCCATGATCACCTCCTGCTCGCCCGGCTGGATCAAGTACTGCGAGCATTATTTCCCCGAAATGACCGAGAACCTCTCCACCTGTAAGTCTCCCCAGCAGATGTTCGGTGCGCTGATGAAGACCTACTTCGCCGAAAAGGAGGGTATCGATCCCGAGGACATCTTCTTCGTGTCTGCCATTCCTTGCACGGCAAAGAAATTTGAGGTGGGAAGACCCGATCAGAGCGCCGCAGGCGTGCCTGACGTGGACGTTGCCATCACCACCCGTGAGCTTGGCCGTATGATCAATCGCGCAGGTATCAATTTTAAGGCACTTGCCGACGAGAGGTTCGACACACCCTTCTCCCGCGGATCGGGTGCGGGCATCATCTTCGGTGCAACCGGCGGCGTTATGGAGGCAGCACTTCGCTATGCCGCAGAGGTCATCCTTGACAAGAAGCTCGAGAGCGTCGAGTTCCCTGAGGTGCGTGGAGTGGAGGGCGTGAAGCTGGCGGCCTACAAGCTCGGTGATCTGGAAGTGAAGGTTGCCGTTGCTTCGGGCACGAAGAATGCCAAGGAGCTTCTGGAGCGCGTGAAGTCGGGTGAGCTGGACGTCCAGTTCATCGAGATCATGGGCTGCCCCGGCGGTTGCGTCAACGGTGGCGGTCAGCCCTATCAGCCCGCGTCTGTGCGCAACAGCATTGATCTGCGCGCCGTGCGTGCCGCAGTTCTGTATAAGGCCGACGCCGCAACCGATCTTCGTAAGTCGCAGGACAACGCCGAGGTCATGGCACTGTACCGTGAGTTCCTTGGTGCGCCCAATAGCCACAAGGCACACGAGATCCTGCATACCTCGTATATTAAGCGCGGTCTTTGATCGCACAAAAAAGATCCGCCTTCGAGCGGATCTTTTTTGTGCGCAGCCCTTGATTTTTCGCGTGGGATGTGCTATAATGATGTAAATGTGATTTACGTGTGAGACACGGGAAGGGGGAAGGCATGAACGTTGGGGAACGCATCAAGCAGCTGCGGCTGTCCAAAATGATGACCCAGAGTGATCTTGCGGGCGATCAGATCACGCGCAACATGCTCAGCTGTATTGAGCACGGTACGGCATCGCCCTCGCTCTCCACCGTGTCGTATCTTGCCCGTCGCTTAAATGTGCCCGTGGGCTTTTTACTGGCAGAGGAGCAGGAAGGCTTCTTTTACCGCAAAATGATGGAAATGCCCAATATTCTGCACGCCTTCACCAAGCGGGATTTTGACGGCTGTCTTGCGCGTGTTGCAGCCTTGGGTGAAGCTTTGGACGATGAGCTGCGGCTACTGCGCGCCGAGTGCGAATACGGCAGGGGAGAGCGCGCACTTTTAGAGGGGCGGCTGCGCTTTGCGGCGTCGGCGTTTGATCGCGCGCTCCTCGCGGCAAAGGAAACGGTATATGACACGGAATGGCTGCGTTCCCGCGTGGCGGTCTGCTTTCGGTATCTGACGGGGCTTTCTCTCACACTGGTGTCCGACGTGCTGGATACCGAAGAGGTGGAGTGCGCGCGCGCATCGGGTGAAATTCTGTGTGATTATATTTCAGCGGCGGAATGTAGCGAGGATGCGGTGCTGGAGCGCTTTCTTGCTCGCTATGCGGGTTCAACCTTTGCGGCACGGCTTTCGGTGCGCTTGCTTATGCGGCGCGGTGAGTATGCCGCTGCGGCAGCCGCGTGCGAGCAGCTGCTGGCGCGTGAGGATCTCACAACGGGGCTTCTACTGTACGAGGTATTCGGCGACATGGAGGAGTGTTGCCGTGAGAACGACGATTATAAGCGTGCCTATGAATTTGGCACGTCACGCTTGGAGCTCATTGAGCGATTTTTGGAGGAGCTGTGAAAAAGGCATGGATCTTAGCAACCGCAGGCGTCGCCTTGGCAGGGCTTGCGGCATGGGCACTTCAGAGCACGAAGGAAGAGCACGGGCAGAGTGCGCCCGTGTATGATGACAAGGAAAACGCAGACCCCGCACCGCTTGATCGGCAGGAGACAGAGCCTGAGGCGGATGAGGATGTCTATTATTGGGCGCAAAAGGGCGGTGTTTGGCACAGCGTTTCCGATTGCGGATACCTCACGCGCACCGAGAACATTCAAAGCGGTACACTGGAGCAAGCACGGCAAGCGGGAAAAACGCGTGCCTGCTCGGCTTGTGCGCTCTGATGCTGCATAAAATAAGAGCGAATTGGCAAAATTTTCAAAAAAGGAGGGGTCAGGATGGCAGACAGAAAGCCGCAGGGGCGTGTGATCGCACAGAACAAAAAGGCATGGCACGACTATTTCGTGGATGAAAAATTCGAGGCAGGACTGGAGCTGTTTGGCACCGAGGTCAAAAGCCTGCGCCAAGGGGCGGTCAATCTGAAGGATTCCTATTGCTCCTTCAAAAACGGAGAGATCTTTGCACTGGGCATGCACATCAGCCCATACGAAAAAGGGAACCTGTTTAACCGTGACCCCCTGCGCCCCAAAAAGCTGCTGATGCACAAGCGCGAGATCCTGCGCCTTTCGGGCAAATCGGCAGAAAAGGGCTTTTCGGTCATCCCGCTGTCGCGGTATTTTGTGGGCTCGCGCGTGAAGCTGGAGATCGGCCTTTGCCGCGGCAAAAAGCTCTACGACAAGCGCGAGGATATGGCGCGCGCCAGTGCCAAGCGTGACATTGAGCGTGCCTATAAGGGCGGCAGCCGCGAATTTTGAATTTGGACTTGACAAGCGCTCAAAATCGCAATATAATAGATAACGGTGTGAAAAACGCGCCGTTTTTATAAGGGCCCGTAAAGGTTTCGACGGGGATTTTGAAGCAGGATAAGCGTGGCGTGTTGAGCAATCACGATAAAGGCTCACCTTAAAATTAAACGCTGACGAAAACGTCGCACTGGCTGCCTAAGGGCAGTGCCGCGGCTTAAGGCCGCCCGTCCCGCCGAGGAGTACCACGGCCACGGTTGGGGCGTCAAGCAGTGGTGAACATGCATCGGGAGTTCGCACTTGTACCGATCATGCAAAAAAGGGCTACCTGCGGGTGGAGGGTGTCTGTGACCGCCGCCCAAAGGGAATCACAAAGCATAGACTACCCACGAAGAAGGTCCTGTGAATAGGTTTTCGGACAGGAGTTCGATTCTCCTCGGGTCCACCAAACACAAAAAAGCCCCCCGTGTGGGGGCTTTTTTGTTTTTGGCGTGCTCGGGGGGCGCGAGAAATCCTGCGGAAGATTCCAAGAGAGCAAACGGGCTGAAGATGCACAGAGAATCTTCAAGGCAACGCGCGGTGCGCGTTGGTAGAGTTCTGATTCTCCTCGGGTCCACCAAACACAAAAAAGCCCCCCGTGTGGGGGCTTTTTTGTGTTTGAATCAGAACAGCGTTGCGGGAACGAAGAAGTAAACGGCGAAGAGTGCAGACACCACGATCGCAACGATCGAAACGTTCCAAGTGGGCTTCTCGGTCTTCTTGACCGATGCCACGATCAGCTCCACGAGGTACGCAAGAGCCGACATAATGGTGTAGGAGAGCAGGCCGATACCGATGCCCTTGGTGATCGAGTAGGACAGCACCATGACCGAGATCGTCAAGAACGCAGAGGTTGCGTTGATCGCAGTGCTGAAATCCACACTCTTGATGTTGTGCTTCATCATCAGAACGCCCACGTAGATCAGCGCAGCTGCGGTCGCAGCGGAGGGGATCATCGCGAACATTGGCATTGCAAAAATGGCAAGCAGGAACATACAAGCGGTGGTGAAGGCCGTAAGACCCGTTCTGCCGCCTGCGGAAACGCCTGCACCCGACTCCACGAAGGTGGTGACGGTGGAGGTGCCGAGCATAGAGCCCGCGCAGGTCGCGATTGCATCGGACATCATAATCTTACCGTAGTTGTGGGGCTTGTTGTTTTCGTCGGAGAGGATGCGGTTACCGCCGCAGCAGCCCACGATCGTGCCCATCGTATCGAACATATCGATCATGCACATCGTGATGATCAGCATGATCACGGTAAAGAGAGAGCCTGCGGGGAAGCCGGTGGAGAATACGTCGGTGAAGGAGCCGAATACGCTGTTCTCGCCAACGGTAAAGAAGTTTGCAAGGTTCTCCCAGAATTTCCAAGAAACGCCCTCGGAGCCGGTGATGACCTTGACATTGGTCACGCCGAAGGGAATGCCGACAACGGTCGCACCGAGGATGCCGAGGATCACGGAGCCCTTGACATTGAGCTTATCCAGAATTGCGATGAGGAACAGGCCGATCAATGCAACAACAGCAGTCTTGCAGGTATCCCAATTGGTGAAGTCTGCAAGAGCGACCTGCGTGTACTGATTGGCAACGATGACCTGTGCGTTCTGGAAGCCGATATAGGCAATGAACAAGCCGATGCCGACCGAGATCGCGCTGCGTATCGAAACGGGCATACCGTCAAATACCAGCTCACGAACGGTCTTTCCTTTGATCGAGATCAGGGAGAGCAGAAGGAAGATGATACCCGAAATCAGCACCATCATAAACGCCTGACCGACCGTAAACTCAAACACGTAAACGCTGTAAGCGCCGACGCCGCCGCCGATGATCGTACCGAGCAGCGAGTTCAAACCCATACCCGACGCTTGTGCCAGCGGCATCTTGGCAAGGAAGGCCATCAGCAGTGTGCCGATGATCGCGCCAAACGCTGTGGCGATGAACAGGGAGGACCATCTGGGGTCTGATGTGCTCGCGTACAGGATCTGGTTGGGGTTGACCGTCAAAATGTAGGCCATTGCAAGGAACGTAACGATGCCCGCAATGATCTCGGTTTTGACGCTTGTCTTCTTGGCGAGGGGGTCGAAGCCAAGAAGCTTGGAAAACTTGTTCATAGCATTCTCCGTTTCTTTTTGTATTCGTCGATCGATTGCCCGATGACTATCCTTATTATATCATTCGCTTTTCGATGTGTCAATGCAACAAAACAAAAAAACTTCACAAAACCGACACATTTTTGTATGTAGTGACAATCGGTAAAACTCCACTCAAGCAGTTGACTTTATGCGTGGAGTGTGATACAATAATCGGTAAGAAAAAAGAAAAGGACGTTACTATGGCAAATCGTGAAAAATTCAAATCCAACCTCGGCTTTATTTTGGTGAGCGCGGGGTGTGCCATCGGCATCGGCAACGTGTGGAAGTTCCCGTATGTGACGGGGGCGAACGGCGGCGGTGCGTTTGTGCTGTTTTATCTGTTGTTCCTGTTCATCATGGGCGTGCCCGTGCTGACCATGGAGTTCGCCGTGGGACGTGCGAGCCGTCAGGGCGCGGTGGGGAGCTATCGCGCACTCGAAAAGCCGGGGCATAAATGGCACATCCACGGATGGTTCTGCATCCTTGGCTGCTATCTGCTGATGATGTATTACACCACGGTTGCGGGCTGGATGTTCGGCTATTTTGTCAAGTTTCTCACAGGTCGCTTTGTTGGTGTGAGTTCGGATGCGGTCGGCAGCGTGTTTTCCGAAATGCTGGCAAGCCCATGGGAGATGATCCTTTGGATGGCAATTATTACGGTCGCAGGCTTTCTTGTTTGCAGCTTCGGGGTGCAAAAGGGACTGGAGCGCATTTCCAAATGGATGATGCTCGGACTCCTTGTGCTGATCGTGGTGCTTGCGGTAAACAGCTGTACGCTGGACGGAGCAGGGGAGGGCATCAAGTTCTATCTGCTGCCCGATTTTGAGCGTGCGTGGGATCAGGGGCTTTGGAACGTGATCACTGCGGCCATGAATCAGGCCTTCTTTACCTTAAGTCTCGGTATTGCTTCCATGGAGATCTTCGGCAGCTACATGTCCCGTGAGCACACACTGCTTGGCGAGTCGGTGCGTATTTGCAGTCTGGATACCTTTGTCGCGCTGATGTCGGGGCTGATCATTTTCCCCGCCTGCTTCTCCTTCGGTGTTCAGCCGGACGCAGGCCCTTCGCTGATCTTCATTACGCTGCCCCGTGTCTTTGCCAACATGGCGGGCGGTCGACTCTGGGGAACGCTGTTCTTCCTCTTTATGTCCTTCGCCAGCTTTACCACCATCATTGCCGTATTCCAAAATCTCATTGCCGCAACCGAGGAGAATTTGCGTCTTTCCAAGATCAAATCGGTCGTGGTCAACGCCGTCTTTATCCTTGTGGCCAGCCTGCCGTGCATCCTCGGCTACAACGTCTGGAGCGACGTCAAGCTGATCGGCGGCAGAGATATTCTGGATACCGAGGATTTCATCGTCAGCAACCTGCTCTTGCCCCTTGGCGCGCTGATCTATCTGTTGTTCTGCGTGACCCGCTGGGGCTGGGGCTTTGACAATTATTTGGAGGAATGTAATACGGGCAAGGGCTTGAAAATGCCCCGCGCCCTGCGCCACTATTTCCGCTTTGTGCTCCCTATTTTGATCCTGATCATTTTGGTTGGCGGCCTGATTCCAAAAAAAATCTGACAATTTTCATCACCCTCTTGCAAAATCAAAAAAATTGTAGTATAATAAATCAAATATTTTGATAAATCCGAAAAGGAGACCGATTTATGGCAACTTATTACTCCGAGCCCTCGCATACCTTTAACGAATATCTGCTGGTTCCGGGCTATTCCTCGAGTGAATGCATTCCCTCGAATGTGTCGTTGCGTACGCCTCTCGTGCGTTACCGCCGCGGCGAGGAGCCCGCGCTTTCGATGAATATTCCGCTGGTCTCGGCCATCATGCAGTCGGTCTCGGGCGACCGCCTTGCCGTTGCGCTGGCACAGGAGGGCGGTGTCTCCTTCATTTACGGCTCGCAGAGCATTGAGGACGAGGCGGCCATGGTCGCCAAGGTCAAGGGCTATAAGGCAGGCTTTGTGCGCAGCGATTCCAATCTGCGCCCCGATCAGACCCTTGCCGACGTGCTGGAGCTCAAGGCGCAAAGCGGACACTCCACCGTTGCCATCACCGAGGACGGTACGCCCAACGGCAAGCTGCTAGGCATCGTAACGGGTCGCGATTACCGCATCAGTCGCATGGAGATGAGCGACAAGATCGCCACCTTCATGACTCCTCTGGAAAAGCTCATTACCGCGCCCGAGGGCACCACGCTCAAGGAAGCAAACGATATTATTTGGGAGAACAAGCTCAACTCGCTGCCCATCGTCTCCAAGGACGGCAAGCTGTGCTATTTCGTGTTCCGCAAGGACTACGACCAGCACAAGAAGAATCCCATGGAGCTGCTGGATGACCAAAAGCGTTACATCGTGGGCGCGGGCATCAATACCCGTGACTATGCAGAGCGCGTGCCCGCACTTGTTGAGGCAGGCGCAGACGTGCTGTGCATCGACTCCTCGGAGGGCTATTCCGAGTGGCAGAAGCGCACCATCGCCTTCGTTCGTGAGAAGTACGGCGAGAGCGTGAAGGTCGGCGCAGGTAACGTCGTGGACGGTGAGGGCTTCCGTTTCCTTGCCGATTGCGGCGCGGATTTCATCAAGGTCGGTATCGGCGGCGGCTCGATCTGCATCACCCGTGAGACCAAGGGCATCGGCCGCGGACAGGCCACTGCCTTGATCGACGTTTGCAAGGCACGCGACGAATATTTTGCAGAAACAGGCATCTACGTTCCCGTCTGCTCGGACGGCGGCATCGTGCACGATCACCACATGACGCTGGCACTTGCGATGGGTGCGGATTTCATTATGCTGGGTCGCTATTTCGCACGCTTTGACGAGAGCCCCACGGCCAAGGTCAACGTCAACGGCACGCTGATGAAGGAGTACTGGGGTGAGGGTAGCAACCGCGCTCGCAACTGGCAGCGCTACGACCTTGGCGGTAACGCCAAGCTCTCGTTTGAGGAGGGTGTGGATTCCTACGTGCCCTACGCAGGTAAGCTGTCCGACAACGTGCAGCAAAGCCTTGCCAAGGTGCGCTCCACCATGTGCAACTGCGGCGCACTTTCGATCCCCGAGCTGCAACAGAAGGCTAAGCTCACGCTGGTCTCCTCGGTGAGCATCATCGAGGGCGGCGCGCACGACGTGCTGCTCAAATCTGCCAACAAGCAGGTGTAAAGAAAATACGAAAAGAAGCCGCACTCCCGATTGGGAGTGAGGCTTTTTTGGGAGTGTAAAATTAGGTACAAAATTAGGTACAAAAAAATAATTTTGTTGATTTTTGGAGCAAACGGGGATTCAGAACCCCGCAGGCGCGCGCCAAAGCCGCGCGGCTGCTTGAAGATGCTTCAAACTGCATCAAACCCTTGTAAAATCGCGCAAACAAAGCATTTTTCGCCTTCGCCTTGCTCGCAAGGCGGCCATTCTGCATCTTCCGCAGGATTTCTCCCACCCCTATGCTCCACCAAGCAAAAAGACCGCCTTTTGGCGGTCTTTTTGCTTGGTGGAGCATAGGGGATTCGAACCCCTGACCCCAACACTGCCAGTGTTGTGCGCTCCCAACTGCGCTAATGCCCCATGTTCTCAACGAACGCTATTATAGCAGATTTTTGGCGGCTTGTCAATAGCCTTTTGAAAAAAATAGGGCGGTGCGAATTTTTACAGGTTTGCGACAGAGATGTTTCGCCTTTTTCACGCAAAAAGCAAATCTTCTCGTTGACGCGGAACGGGCTTTGTGATACAATAAAAGATAAGTTTGAAGGGAGGTGAAGCCATGCTTTTGATCATTGCCGAGAAGCCGAGCCTTGCACGCAACATTGTGGCGGGCATCGGGCAAATGGCACGGCGTGACGGCTATTATGAGGGCTGCGGGTATTTGGTGACGTGGGCCTTTGGCCACCTCTTTTCGCTGGTGGATATCGAGGCGTACAGCGGCACCTCGGCCGAGGGGGCACGCTGGAGCATGGAAAATCTCCCCTGCATTCCGCAGGAGTTTCGCTTTGAGTTGCGCCGCAACGCAGACAAAAAGACCGTGGATGCGGGCGTGAAGAAGCAGTTTCACGTGATCTCGGAGCTTTGCAACCGTCCCGACGTCGAGGCCATCGTCAATGCGGGAGACGCCGACCGCGAGGGGGAGATCATCGTGCGGCTTTGCGTACAGCACGCACTGAAGAGCGAAAAGCCGCAAAAGCGTCTGTGGCTGCCCGATCAGACTCCCGAGACCGTGCGTGAGGCGCTGGCCAATCTCGGCGATGCGTCTGCGTATCAGAATCTTGCCAACGAGGGGCTTGCGCGCACCTACATCGACTGGCTGTACGGCGTGAATCTCACGCGCTACGCAACGCTCAAATGCGGCTCGCTTTTGCGCGTGGGCCGTGTGATCATCCCCATTGTGCGTGCGATCTACGAGCGCGACATGGCCATCCGCAATTTCGTGCCCGGGAAATATTTGGCCCTAGTGAGCAAGGAAGAAACGAACGGCGAGGTCGTGGAGCTTACAAGCAAGCAAAAGCTTGACGGCAAGGATCGCGCCAAGGCAGAGGCGGCTTGTGCCGCCTATAATGCGGCAGGGGCGGTGGTCAGTGCGGTCAAGCGCAAGAAGGACACGCTCCACCCGGGCAAGCTGTTTTCGCTTTCCAAGCTGCAAAATCTGCTTGGTAAGAAATACAAGATGTCGATGGGAGACAGCCTGGAGATCATCCAAGGCCTGTACGAGAAGGGGTATCTGACCTATCCGCGTACCAACTCCGAGTATCTGGCCACCGCCGAGAAGGATAAAATGCGCCGCATCCTCGGCGAGTGTAAAAAAATCGGTTATCCCGTCACCTTCAAGGATTCGCCCAAGATCTTTGACGACAGCAAGATCGAGTCGCACTCGGCGCTCACGCCCACCTATAGGATCCCCAAAAAAGGCGATCTGACCGAGCGCGAGAATCAGGTCTATGCCACGGTGTTCCGCCGCTTTGTGGCGGTCTTTTGTGCCGAGCCCTGTACGGCCGAGCGCACCGAGATCACCGTTCGCGTGGGCGAGCTGGAGGAATTCACCCTCAAGGGACTGGTGATCACCGAGCGCGGCTGGATGAAATACGACGATGCCACGCAAAAGGACAAGGTGCTCCCCAAGCTCGCCAAGGGCGAGCGCGTGAATATCAATTTCACGCCTGTCGAAAAGGAGACCACACCCCCGAAGCACTACACCATCGAAACGCTCAACAACTATCTCAAAAACCCCTTCCGCGAGGAAAAGGCCGCCGCCGAGGACGAGGTGGGCAGTGACGATGCCGCCGAGTACAAGGCCATCTTTGAGGGTCTGGAGCTTGGCACTGAGGCCACGCGCACGGGTATCATCGACAACGCGCGCAAGAGCCAGTATATCGCGCTCCAAAAGGACGTTTACACCATTTTGCCCGGTGGCGAATATCTCATGGAATCGCTCGACCGCTTGCAGATCCGCATGGACAAGTTCCGCACCAGCGAGCTCGGCAGGGCACTCAAAAAGGTGTTCCGCGGTGAAATGACGGTGGCACAAAGCGTCGCGCTGGCCGCCGACGAGGTGCGCGCCGTATTTGAAAAGAAGGAGCAGCCGCCCGAGGAGGATACCGACATCGGACTGTTTGGCGAGGAGGTCGGTGCCTGTCCGCTTTGCGGCAAGCCCGTTGTGCGCGGCAAGTTCAGCTACGGCTGCTCGGGCTACCGCGAGGGCTGTGATTTCCGCGTCAATCTCTCGATCTGCGGCCGTGTGATCTCGGCCAACAATATGCGCCTGTTGCTTGCCAACGGCAGGACCGCAAAGATCCGCAATTTCGTCTCGCGCAAAAGCGGCAAGCCCTTTGACGGTGCGCTGCGCTTGGAGCAGGGAAAAGCAGTCTTTGATTTTTCGGATTGAGGCTTGACCACGCTTTATAATCAGACAAATCCAATTCGGGAGGGTTGCGTATGCTTCTTTTTTATATTCGGCACGGCGAGCCGATCTATAAGCCCGACAGCCTGACCGCACGCGGCGAGGAGCAGGCACGGGCGCTGGTCTCGCGCATGGAGCGCGTTTGCCCCGACCGCATCTTTTCCTCAACGTCCACCCGTGCCATCCGCACGGCGATGCCCACGGCCGCGCATTTTCATCTGCCCATTCGCGCATTGAGCTGGTGTCACGAGAGCCTTGCGGCAAGGGAGTTTTTGATCGAGCAGGACGGGAAACGCAATTGGATCTTCTATTTGCCGCGGGAGAAGCAGATGCTGTGCTCCGAGGAGGTCCGTGCGCTTGGGAACGAGTGGTACCGCCATCCGTATTATGCAGGCAGGCGACACGAGCAAGGGATCTTGCGCGTGCGTCGCGAGACCGATGCGTTTTTGGCCGACCTCGGCTATCGGCACGATCATGCGCGGCATTGCTTTGTGGCCGAGCGTCCGAGTGACGAGCGTATCGCGCTGTTTGCACACGAGGGCTTTGGCGCACTCTTTTTGAGTGAGATCCTGGACATCCCGCTTCCGTATTTCGCGCCCCATTTTGGCATGGGACATTCGGGTATGACAGTCATTGATTTCAGGGGTGACGGTGCGGTGATTCCGCGTGTGTTGCAGCTCTCCAACGACTCGCACCTTTTTGCACAAGAGTTGGAGATCATTTATCAAGGACATTCCTTTTGAAGGAAAAAGGGCTACTTGCCATCGGCAAGCAGCCCGTTTTCTTTATGCGTTTTCCACCGCGCGCATCGCGGCGATCGCCGCCGTAGGGTCGGGCGCGCCGAAGATGGCAGAGCCCGCTACCACCACGTTGACTCCTGCATCCAGCACGGCGGCCAGATTTTTTGCGCCGATGCCGCCGTCTGCCTGAAGATCGGTGGCAAGACCGCGCCGCGTGATCTCGGCACGCAACGCGCGCGCCTTTTCTAGGGTTTCGGGCATGAGCGACTGTCCGCCGAAGCCGGGCTCTACCGTCATCACCAGAACCATATCACAGCGATTCAGATAGGGCAGGACCGTCTCCACGGGGGTTTTGGGCGAAAGGGCGACGGCCACGCGGCACCCCGCCGCACGGATCTGCTCGATTACGCCGTCGGGATCTCCCGTGCTTTCGATATGGAAGGTGATGCCGTCCGCACCCGCCTTCACAAAATCCGCGATGTAGCGCTCGGGGCGGTCGATCATCAGATGGACGTCAAAAAACAGCTTGGAGTGGGGGCGCAGCGCGCCGATCACGCCCGCACCGAAGGAAATATTCGGCACGAAATTGCCGTCCATCACGTCCAGATGCAGCATATCCACGCCGCCTGCCTCAACGCGTGCAACCGATTCGGCCAGCCGCGCGAAATCTGCGGCAAGCAAGGAAGGAGAAAGCTTCATACAGTACCTCACAAACAAAGAAAATTCGACATATCCTGACAAGGGATGGTGTTCATCCGAAAATACGCGCAAGGGAAACGGTGGAAGCCAAAAAAGCACGACGTGCGTTGAAATGGCCGTTTCCGCTTTCGCTTTTTGCCGCTTCGTGTGCACGCGAGGCGGCTTTTTCATCAGAGATGGCGCAAGCGCGGCTTCTCCGAAAGCAGGCAGACCGCATGTGCGGCAATGCCTTCCTCATGCCCCGTGAAGCCAAGACCCTCCTCGGTGGTGGCCTTTACGCTGAAGGCATCGGGCGTGATGCCCAGCGCCGCCGCGAGTTTTTTTCGCATGGTGAGGATATGGGGGGCGAGCTTGGGGCGCTGTGCCAGCACCGTAGCGTCCACGTTGCCGATCTCATAGCCCGCCGCGCGCACGCACCGTGCGACCTCGGCGGCAAGCACCAGACTGTCCGCACCTGCATACGCGGGATCGCTGTCGGGAAATAGCTTGCCGATGTCGCCCAGTGCGGCGGCACCCAGCAACGCGTCCATAACGGCGTGCGTGAGCACGTCGGCATCCGAGTGGCCGAGCAACCCCTTTTCGTGGGGGATCTCCACACCGCCAAGGATCAGCTTACGTCCTTCCACAAGGCGGTGTACGTCGTATCCGTGTCCGATTCTCATTGCTCCATCTCCCGTTTTTGTAGGATCCACTCCGCCCGTGCAAGATCCACGGGGCGTGTGATTTTCAAGTTGTCCTCACCGATCTCCACGAGCTTGACGGGGTAGGGAAGCTGCTCGATGAGTGCATTGTCGTCGGTGACATTTTCGGCGTCTTTTGCATATACGAGCGCCGTGCGGTAGAGATCGCTGTGAAAGACCTGCGGCGTTTGCACCAGAATCACGCGGTCGCGGTCGAGCGTGGATTCGATGAAGCCGCGCTTGCTTGCAAGCTTTACGGTATCGGTCACGCGCGTGGCGGCCGTTGCCGCGCGGTAGCGGTAGGCGGTGCGGCAGATCTTATCGATCTGCTCGGGGGTGACGAGACACCGCGCGCCGTCGTGAATGGCGACATAGCGTGCCTTGGGGTTGATCTTGGCAAGCCCTTTTTGCACCGAAAGCGCGCGCGTTGCACCGCCGCACGTCAGCGCGGTGAGCTTGGTGATATGATAACGCTCCTTGATCTCCCGTACCGCAGGCAGATCCTCGCGCCGCGCCACAACGACGATCTCGTCGATCCGCGTTGCCGCCTCAAAGGCGAGCAGGGTGTGCGCAAGCACGGGGCGACCGCCGAGCAAAAGCAGCTGCTTTGAGGATTTACCCCCCATACGGGTGGAGTTTCCTGCCGCAACCACGATGGCTGAGGTTTTGGGAGAAGGGCGTTTTCTGCCTGCAATTCGGATAAGATCCGCGGCGTTTTTACACAGAGACATGGCGCGTCAGTCGGCGCGCTCGCCGTTCTCAATCGCGGTGATCATGTCCACGCGCTTTTGGTGCTTGCCGCCCTCAAAGGGGGCGTCCACGAAGGCATCGACAAGATCGAGCGCCAGGCCCATACCCACCACGCGCGCACCGAAACACAGCACGTTTGCGTCGTTGTGCAAGCGCGTGAGGCGCGCGCTGAAGGTGTCCGAGCAGCAAGCGGCGCGAATGCCCTTGTGCTTGTTCGCCGCCATCGACATACCGATGCCCGTGCCGCAGATCAGAATACCGAGCTCACACTCGCCGCTTTGAATTTTTTTGCAAAGCGCGTGCGCGTAGTCGGGGTAGTTACAGCTCTCGGTGGTGTGTGTACCAACGTCCGTCACGTCAAAGCCGCGTGCGATCAGGTGATCGCGCACGATGGCCTTGAGCTCGGGGGCGGCATGATCACAGCCGATAACCAGTTTTTTCATAGCATTACTCCTTCGTTTCGTTGTTTCTTTCCAGACGCTCACGCTCTGCCTGCGGTAAGCGAAGATAAACGGGGGAGAGCGCCGCGTCGCTCACGGCCTCGCCGTTTTGGTAAGCACGAAGCGCGCATTTTGCAACCGAGACTGCGCTTTGATCTGCCAGAAGCGGCGAAACCGCACTCGGCACAAGCGTTTGGAAGCCAGCCGTGGTGACGTCCACCCCGTCGCCGCAAAGCGCAAAGGGCTCGCCGCGTGCGGCAAGCTCGCGCTCCAGCTCCGCGATCGAGAGCGCGCGGTCGGGCACAAGGCGTGTCAAAACGCCGTTCTCAACGTGAAAGAGCGCGTTGTAGACCTGTCCGCGCCGCGCGTTCATCACAGGGCAGATGATCCCCTCAAAGGGAACGAGATTCTCGGCTAGTGCCTCCAGCGTGGAGACCGCTGCGCAGGGCTTCTCGCGCCCGAAGGCGAGCCCCTTGACCGTGGCCACGCCAATGCGCACGCCTGTAAACGAGCCCGGGCCAACAGCGCAGGCAAAGAGGTCAATATCCGCAACGCTTGTGTTGGTGGTATTCAGCACCGCCTCCACCATCGGGAGCAGGGTCTCGCTGTGTGTATTTCCGTTTTTGACTGTAAAGACAGCCAGCGGCGTGTCATCGCGGCAGAGCGCTACGCTCCCCACAACGGCCGTGCTGTCCAAGGACAGGATCAGCATGCTGCAACCTCCTCGATACAAATCGCGCGCAGATCGGGGTGATCGGCGTCGCATTTTTCAATGGTGACGCGTAGATAAGCATCGGGCAGGGCGAAGGGAATGTTCTCACTCCATTCGACAAGGCAAATGCCGTTGCGCGTGAGATAATCGTCGTAGCCGATCGAGTACAGGTCGTCCTCGCCCGTGATGCGGTACATATCGAAATGAAACAGATCCAGCTCCTTACCGCGGTGCTCGTGCACCAGCGCAAAGGTGGGGGAGCGCACGGTGCTCTCGGGTGCGATCACCGAAGCAAAGCCGCGCACAAAGGCGGTCTTGCCAACACCGAGATCGCCGTACAGGGCGATGTAGCGCGGCAGGTCGCTTTCCTGCATGCGGGCGGCAAGTGCCGCACCGAGTGCTTCGGTCTCTTGCGTGCTTTTCGTTTGATAGAGCTCACGTAACACGGCCTTCCGCCCTCCTTTTTAAGATTTTTTCTTGTCCTTCAGCGATTCGCGCGAGCCGTCGGGGCGCTCGATCACGGTGTTGTCCAGCATCGCACCGAACGAGGCGCGGATCTCGTTGATATATTCTTGGCGCAGTGCCGCCTGCTCGGCCTGCTCTGCAGGAGTCAGCTCGCGCTCCTTTTTCAGGTGCGCCAGCTCGTTGATACGGGCAATTTTTTCTTTTTCCATGGCCTTATGCGCGCAACGTGAGACCAAGCTCGCGCTCCAACAAAACGAGCACCTTACGGGTCACCTTCTCCGCGTCCTCCATTGTCATGGTGTGGTCCTCGGCGCGCAGCGTCATGCGCAACGAGACCGATTTTTTGTTTTCGCCCACCTGCGGTCCGCGGTAGATGTCAAAGAGCTTGACCTCCTCGCACAGCTTGCCGCCTGCCTTTTGCATCACGGCCATGATGCGGCCGACCTCCAGCGACTCGTCACATGCAAACGAGAAATCGCGGGTGATGGCGGGGAACTTGGGCAACGGCTTATAGGCCTTTTCCGCCTTGCGTGCCGCAAAGATCGCGTCAAAGTCGAGCTCGGCGGCAAACAGAGGCAAGGAAACGCCGTAATTGGCGGCGGTGAGGGGGTGGATCTGACCGAACACACCAAGCGCCGTGCCGTCTGCGGTCAACACGCGCGCACAGCGGCCGGGGTGATAGGCGGAATTGTCCGAAACGGCCTCAAAGCGCGCGCCCGTAATGGCGGCGAGCCCCAGCAAATTCTCGATCACGCCCTTGACCGTATAGAAATCGGCGTCTCCGTACATGCCGAGCGTGAGCATCTTGCCCTCGTAAGGGAGCTTGGTTGCATCTGCATCGGGCAGATAGATCGAGCCCATTTCAAACAGGCGAACGTTCTCGTTGTTGAAATTGGCGTTGCGCGCCAGTACCTCCAGCATCGAGGGGAGTGCCGTGGTACGCATGACGCTGGTGTCCTCCCCGAGGGGGTTGGAGATCACCACCGAGCGACGCCTTGCGCTGTCCTCGGGCATACGGATCTTGTCGTAATACTTGGGGGAAATGAAGGAGAAGGTCTGGATCTCGTCGATGCCCATGCCGTACAGGGCGTTTTCGACCTCCACGCCAAAGGACTGCTTGGGGGTGCGGCCGCCCTCGGTGGTCTCGGCGCAGATCTTGGTGGAAACGATCTTATCGTAGCCGTAGATGCGCATGATTTCCTCGGCAATATCGTTCATGCAGGCAAGGTCGGCGCGGAACGAGGGAACCGTGATCTCGCCGTTTGCCACGCAGCAGCCCAGCGCCTCTAGGATCTCGACCATGCGCTCCTCGGAAATGTCGGTGCCAAGGAAGGCGTTGTAGCGCGCGGGCTCAAAGGGAAGCACCGTTGCGGTGGGCTTGGTGGGATACACGTCGATCATACCGTCCACCACGTCGCCCGCGTCCAGCAGCTCCACAAGCTCGCAGGCGCGCATCAGGCCCGCATAGCAGTTCTCGGGGTCAAGGCCCTTTTCAAAGCGCGCCGAGGACTCGGTGCGCATGCCGTTTTTCTTGGCCGTGACGCGGACCGACGCGCCGTTGAAGCACGCCGACTCAAACACCACGGTTTTGGTCTCGTCGCGGATCTCGCTGTTCGCGCCGCCCATTACACCTGCGAGCGCGCAGGCCTTTTTTTCGTCGGCGATCACCAGCATCGTGGAATCGAGCGTGTGGTCGGTATCGTCCAGCGACTTAAATTGCTCGCCGTCCGCCGCACGGCGCACGCGGATGGCCGAGCCGTCCAGTGCGGTGTAGTCAAAGGCGTGCATCGGCTGACCGTACTCCAGCATTACGTAGTTGGTGATGTCCACGATGTTGTTGATGGGGCGCACGCCTGCAGCGTGCAGTCGCATACGCAGCCACATGGGCGAGGGCTGGATGCGCACGTTCTTCACGACCTTGGCCGCATAACGGTAGCAAAGGTCGGGTGCTTCGATGCCGACCGAGAGATAGTTGGAAATATCGTCGCCGTCGCAAGCACCCTTCACCGCAGGGGTGGGGATATTCAGCGCGCGGTCAAAGGAGACCGCGGTCTCGCGCGCAAGGCCGATGACCGAAAGGCAGTCGGGGCGGTTCGAGGTGATCTCAAACTCCACGGCCGTGTCGTCCAGCATCAGCGCCTCGCGAATGTCCGTACCGATCTTGTCGGCAAAGCACTCGTCGAGAATGAGGATGCCGTTCTCCTCCTTGCCGGGGCACTCGTGTGCGGTGAGGCCCAGCTCACCCATCGAGCACAGCATGCCGTTCGAGGGCACGCCGCGCAGCTTGCCCGCCTTGATGGTCACACCGCCGGGGAGCTTGGCCACAGGGATGGCCGCAGGCACGATCGCACCCTCAAAGACGTTCTGCGCGCCTGTCACGATCTGGGTGTCCTCACCCGTGCCGATGTCCATGGTGCAGATGAGCAAATGGTCGCTGTCGGGGTGGGGAACGATCTTTTTGATGCGTGCCACCACCACGTTCTCGATCTCGCCGCCGAGCACCTCGTAGCCCTCGACCTTTGAGCCTGTGAGGGTGAGCTTGTCACAGTACTCCTGAATATTTACGTCGCTGACGTTCACGAAGTCCGCCAGCCATTTCATAGAAAGATTCATGTTGCAATACCTCCGATCAGAACTGCTTGAGGAAGCGCTCGTCGTTCTCGTAGAACAGACGGATGTCGTCAATGCCGTAGCGCGTCATGGTCACGCGCTCCAGACCCATACCGAACGCAAAGCCGCTGTAAACCGTGGGATCAATGCCGCAGTTGGAGAGCACGAAGGGGTGCACCATGCCCGCACCCAGGATCTCGATCCAGCCCTCACCCTTGCACACGCGACAGCCCTTACCGCCGCACACAAAGCACGAAACGTCCACCTCGGCCGAGGGCTCGGTGAAGGGGAAGTGGTGGGGGCGGAAGCGGATCTGCGTGCGCTCGCCGAACATCTTGCGTGCAAAGGTCTCGAGCGTTCCCTTGAGGTCACTCATCGTGATGCCCTTGTCCACCACCAGTCCCTCCATCTGATGGAACAGGGGCGAGTGCGTGGCGTCCAGCGCGTCGGAGCGGTACACACGACCGGGGGAGATGACGCGGATGGGGGGCTTTTTCTGCTCCATTACGCGCACCTGCACGGGCGAGGTCTGAGAGCGAAGCAGAATGTTGTCGGTGATATAGAAGGTATCCTGTGTGTCGCGTGCAGGATGGTTTTCGGGAATGTTGAGCGCCTGGAAGTTGTAGTAGTCGTACTCCACCTCGGGTCCCTCTGCGATCTCGAAGCCCATGCCGATGAAGATCTCCTCCATCTCGCGCTGGGCGCGGGTGAGGGGGTGCTGATGCCCCATACGGGCAGGAGCACCGGGCATGGTCACGTCCAGCTTTTCGCGTGCAAGACGGTCGTTCAGCTCCTTCTCCTTTTGCTCGGCGACCTTGGCCGAGAGTGCGGCCTCGATTGCCGCGCGCACCTCGTTGGCAAGCTGTCCCACAACGGGACGCTCCTCGGCCGAGAGTGCGCCCATGCCGCGCAAAACGGCCGTGAGCTCGCCTTTTTTGCCAAGATACCGAATACGGATCGCCTCGGTGTCGGCATTCTCCGATGCCAGCTCCGAGAGCGCCTGTGCCTTGATTTTTTCAAGCATGTCTTTCATATATGTGTATCCTTTCTGTTGATCGTCCTTTGTAAAAAAATAAGCCCGTCCCGAAAGATCAGGACGAGGCGACATTGCCACGCGGTACCACCCGAATTGAAGGCCGTTGGCCAACACTTTACCGACCGATAACGGTGTCGCTCCGTATGCGGCTACCACCAAGGCTTCACCGCATCCGCTCCGAAGGGAAACGCAACGCATCCGCACACAGTCGCTCTCAGCCGGTGGCGACCTCTCTGTGGTGTGCTTGTGGGTGCGCGCAGCCTTCATCCGCGCGTTTACGCATTATATTATATCATAGAAAAATAAAAAATCAAGAGGGGAAGTGAAAAATTCACAGGAAAGCGGCAGATGATGTGCCGCCTTCCTGTCTTTTGCGGGCTTATTGCGCAAACTGACTGTTGTAAAGCTCGGCATAGAAGCCGTTTTTGGCAAGCAGGCTTGCATGGTCGCCCTGCTCCACCACGTTTCCGTCGCGCATCACAAGGATCACGTCGGCCTCGCGGATGGTGGACAGGCGGTGTGCCACCACGAAGGTGGTGCGCCCCTGCATGAGCTGATGAAAGGCCTTTTGAATGCGCTGCTCGGTGCGTGTGTCGATCGACGAGGTGGCCTCGTCCAGGATGAGCATCGGGGGCGGGGCGAGCATCAGCCGTGCGATGCAAAGCAGCTGCTTTTGCCCCTGTGAGAGCGCGCCGCCGTTCTCGTCAATGCGTGTGTCGTAGCCCTGCGGGAGCTGACGGATAAAGCTGTGTGCGTGTGCCGCCTTGGCCGCCGCCACGATCTCCTCGTCGGTGGCATCGGGCTTGGCGAAGGCGATGTTGGCGCGCACGGTATCGGCCTTGAGCCAGGTCTCCTGCAGAACCATGCCGATCGCGGCGCGCAGGCTCTCGCGCGTCATGTCGCGGATGTCGGTGCCGTCGATACGGATGGCACCGCCCTGTACGTCGTAAAAGCGCATCAGCAGGTTGATCACGGTGGTCTTTCCGCAGCCCGTAGGGCCGACCAACGCAACGCGCTGCCCTTGCTGTACGTGAAGGTCGAGATCCTTGATCAAGGGCTTGTCGGGGGAATAGGAGAACGATACGTGATCGAAGTCCACACGTCCCTCGGGCGCGTTTAGTAGCGCCGCATCGGGGGCATCGGGTGCTTCGGCGGGAGTGTCAAGGATCGCAAAGATACGCGCCGCGCAGGCAAGCGCGTTTTGCAGCTCGGTGACGACACCCGAGATCTCGTTGAAGGGCTTGGTGTATTGGTTTGCATAAGCAAGGAAGCAGGAGAGCTCACCTACGGTCAGCGAAGCACCGCCCCCCGCCATCACGGAAAGTGCGCCGCAAAGTGCCACGCCCGTGTAAACGAGGCTGTTGACAAAGCGTGTAGAGGGGTTGGTGATCGAGGAGAAGAAGGTGGCGCGGAGCGATGCGTGCTGCAACTGCTCGTTGAGTGTGTCAAAGCGCGTGAGCAGCTCGTCCTCCTGCGAGAAGGCCACCACCGTCTTGTGCGAGCCGATCGCCTCCTCCATCAGGGCCGTCTGCTTGCCGCGGATCTCGCTTTGCAAGCGGAACATATGGTAGGTGCGGCGCGCGATAAAGGCGGCCACAAGGAGCGAGATCGGTGTGACCAGCACCACCACCAGCGTGATGGAGGGATGGATGGCCAGCATAAAGGCCAGCGTGCCAAGAACCGTCATCACACCCGTGAAAAGCTGGGTGAAGCCGAGCAGCAGTCCGTCCGAGAACTGGTCGACGTCCGCGATCACGCGGCTGACGATATCGCCTGTTTTTTGGGTATCAAGGTAGGAAAGCGGAAGCTTTTGCAGATGGCGGAAGGCGTCGTTGCGGATATTCCGCACTACACCGAAGGTCATGCGGTTGTTGCAGACGTTCATCAGCCATTGGAACACGGCGGTCGCGCCAATGATGATCGCCGCCTTGACAAAGATCTCCCATATTTTCTCAAAATCCACGTTATCACGGCCAATGATGCAGTCGATCGCCTCGCCGATCAGCACAGGCAGCAAGAGCGTTAGCACCACCGAGGCGAGTGCCAGCAGAAGCGAGAGCGCGAGGTAGACGCGGTAGCCGCGCAGATAGGAAAGGACGCGGCGCATCGTGCCGCGCGGGGCACGGTTTTGGGTGCTCATTTCGCCACCTCCTCGTTCCCGAATTGTGACATGTGGATCTCGCGGTAAACGGGACAGGTGTCCAGCAGCTCCTCGTGCGTGCCAAGGCCAACGGCCTCACCGTTCTCTAAAACAAGGATGCGATCGGCGCGCAAGAGCGATGCGGTGCGCTGGGAAACGATAAAAACCGTGGGGTGATAATCCAGCGCCGAGAGCCCCTCGCGCAGTCGCTTATCGGTGGCATAGTCCAGCGCAGAGGCACTGTCGTCGAGGATCAGAATGTCGGGGCGGCGCACAAGTGCGCGTGCAATCGTCAGACGTTGCTTTTGACCGCCCGAGAGGTTGCGGCCGCCCTGCTCGATCTCAAAGTCAAGACCGCCCTCCTTTTCACGCACAAAATCAGCCGCAACGGCGGTTTCAAGCGCGGCAAAGAGTGCCTCGTCATCGGCGTCCTCCTTACCCCAGCGCAGATTGTCACGGACCGTGCCCGCAAACAGCTCGGCCTTTTGCGGCACCACGCCGACGGTGGCGCGCAGATCTTCGGGGTTGGCATAGTCGCGCACGTCGCGCCCGTGTACGAGCACGGTGCCCTCGGTGACGTCGTAAAAGCGGGGGATGAGCGAGACCAGAGAGGATTTGCCCGAGCCCGTGCCGCCAATCACGCCGACGGTCTCGCCCGGCTCGGCCACAAAGGAGATCTGCTCAATGGCGGGGGCAGCACCCTCGTGATAGGCAAAGGTCACGTTGCGGAACTCCACGCGGCCGCGTGCTGTGGGCGCGGGCGCTTCGGTCACGTCGCCCTGCGGCATGCCGTCGGGCGCATCCAGCACCGCATTTACGCGCGTGGCGCAGGCGCAGGCCTTCATGATCAGAATGATGAAATTGGCCAGCTTGATCAGCTCGATCAGGATCTGTGACATGTAGTTATAAAGCGCGATGACCTCACCCGTTTGCAGGTGGCCGAGATTGACCTGCACACCGCCGCGCCAGACGATCACGAGAATGGAGAGATTGATGATCACATAGGTCACGGGATTGAGCAGAGCCGAAAAGCGCCCCGTGAATCGTTGCAAGCGGGTGAGCTCGGAATTGGTTGCAACAAACTCTGCGGCCGATTCCTCCTCACGCACGAAGGCGCGCACCACGCGCGTTCCCGTCAGGTTTTCGCGCGTGAGTCCCAGCACGCGGTCCAGCTTTTCCTGCACGCGGCGAAACAGGGGAATGCTGATGAGCATCACGCCGAACACCACCACCGAGAGCGCGGGGATGGTGACCACGAAGGTCAGCGCCGCCGAGGGCGAGACCGTAAAGGCCATGATCATCGCACCGAATACGATGAAGGGGGAGCGCAAAAACAATCGCAGCACCATATTGACCGCGGTCTGGATCTGATTGACGTCGGCCGTGGTACGCGAGAGCAGGGTGGAGGTGCCGAAGCGGTCGGTCTCGGCATACGAGAGCCGTCCGATCTTGGCAAAGAGTGCGTGGCGCATACCTGTTGCCATGCCGACGGCCGCCTTTGCAGAGAAGTATTGCGCGGTGATCGAGCAAAGAAGCCCGATCACGCCGAGTGCCACCATCAAAAGACAGCGTTGAACGATATAAGAGGTGTCCTTGTTTGCAATGCCCACGTCCACGATATCGGCCACGACCAGGGGGATAAAAAGCTCAAAAAGGGCCTCGAGCATCTTAAAAAGAGGCCCCAGCACCGATTCCTTGCGATATTTTTTGAGAAAACAGAGCAATCTTCGCACGAAACAGCCCTTCCTTTCCCGTAAATCCATTTTATAAATATGAGTATAGCATAAATTTACATACTTGGCAAGTTTTCTTTGCCGTTTTGCGCAAAAAAATCTGCCTTTTGGCGAATTTTTCAAAAAGCAACTTGATTTTGGCGGGGAAAGGTGTATAATAGATGTGTTTGAATATGAAATTGTCACCTTGTGACGGAAAGGTCGTTTCCATGGCAGAAGAAAATTGCACCCATGATTGCTCCAGCTGCTCCAGCAACTGCGCCTCGCGCCAGGCACCGCAGCACGATCAGCCCCACGCAAAAAGCGCGATCGGGCACGTGATCGGCGTTGTCAGCGGCAAGGGAGGTGTCGGTAAATCCATCGTGACCTCGCTGCTTGCGGTCGCATTGCAGCGCAAGGGTTATCGCGTCGGTATTCTGGATGCCGACATTACGGGCCCCTCGATCCCGAAGGCGTTCGGCGTGAAGCCCGGCGTGGAGGGCGACGAGAATGGCCTCATCCCCGCCAAGACCGAGCAGGGGATTGAGGTCATGTCCTTGAACCTGCTTTTGCCCGAGGAGGATAGCCCCGTTGTCTGGCGCGGACCTGTGATCGCAGGCACGGTGCGCCAGTTCTATACCGACGTGATCTGGGATGATATTGACTATCTCCTGATCGACTGCCCTCCCGGAACGGGCGACGTTCCGCTTACGGTCTTTCAGTCGATCAAGCTGGACGGCATCGTGATCGTCACCAGCCCCCAGGAGCTGGTCTCGATGATCGTCAAGAAGGCGGCACACATGGCCGATATGATGAATATCCCCGTGCTGGGACTCGTGGAGAACATGAGCTATGTCCGTTGCCCCGACTGCGGCAAGGAGATCTGTATCTTCGGCGAGAGCCGCATCGGGCAGGTGGCCGCCGAGCTCGGCTACCGCGTGCTCGCGCAACTTCCCATCGACCCTGCGCTTGCCGCATTGGTGGACGCGGGCAGGATCGAAACGGTTTCGGAGAATCCGCTGGAGGACGCCGCGGGTCAAATTGAAGCGATCGTTTCTTAATTACAAAAAGAGCAAAACTTGTTAAAAACGGCCGTCCCAATCGATTTGGGCGGCCGTTTTTGATTCGCGGGCAAGATTTTCACACGTAGACACTTGCAAAACCTTCCTGTTTGGTGTACAATAATACTATTCTGATTTTAGCATGGAAAAGGAGGAGTGGCGTATGACACCTGTTCGTATTCCGATCGGTCGGCACGGCGTGTTGCTTGCCATCCCCACCGACCGTTTTAAGAGTGAGTATCTTTCGCTTTCGTTTTCCGTGCCGCTGGGTGAGCACACCGCCCAGATGAACACGCTCTTGCCCGCGGTGATGCGGCGCGGCACGGTGCATTACCCCGATCAGCTCACGCTCAACCGTCATTTGGATGACCTGTATTCCACCGCCATCTCAGTGCGCAATCAGCGCGCAGGAGACGCGCAGATGATGGGTCTTGCCGCCGATTTTCTCGGTGCGCGCTTTGTGGGGGGCGGTGACGGGCTGCTTCCCGCGGTGATCGGAACAATGGCAGAGCTTTTGTTTTCCCCCGTACTTGAGAGTGATACCCTGCGCGCGGATTACGTCGAGAGCGAAAAAGGGCATTTGAAGGACGCCATTCGTGCCGCCATCAACAATCCGCGCGGCTTTGCGCTGGCGCGCTGCCGTGAGCTGACCTGTAAGAACGAGCCCTATGCGCTCTCGCTTTCGGGAACCGAGCAGAGTGCCGATGCGATCACGGCAAAGGCGTTGACCGAGCACCACAAGTGGCTGCTCACGCAGATCACCCCCACCTATTTTTACGTGGGCAATACCGCGCCATCGCGCGTGGCCGAGCTTTTGGAGCAGGCCTTTTCTGTTTTGGACTGTGCGCCTTCTTGCGTTTCAACCGTTGCGCGCATCGGCAGTAGCGCGCCCATACGCGCCGAGAGCGAAATGCCGCTGTGTCAGGGTAAGCTTGTCATCGGCTTTCGCACCGATGTCACAGTTTCGCACCCCCTTGCTCCCGCGATGCTGATGCTCAACGAGATCTTCGGTGCGTCGCCCGCATCCAAGCTGTTCTTGAACGTGCGCGAGCGCGAGAGCCTGTGCTACCAGTGCGGTACTTCGCTCGATCTTTACAAGGGCGTGATCTTTGCCTCCACGGGCATCAAGGTAGAGAACCGCGCGCGTGCCGAGGCGGCGATCCTGCGCGAGTTTGAGGCACTCACGCGCGGCGAGATCTCCGACACCGAGCTGTTTGCCGCACGGCGCTCGCTGGAATATTCCTACCGCCAGACCGCCGATAACCCTGCCGTGCTTGCCAACTATTACACAGGCCGCGCACAGGTGGGGAACACCGAGTCACTGGATGACTGGTGCGCACGCATCGCGGCCGTTACGCGCGCGCAGCTGGCCGAGGCCGCGGCGCGCATAGCCCCCGAGGCGATCTATTTCCTCAAGGGAATGCTCACACAGGAGGACACGGAGGAATGAAGCAAGAAGCAAAACTCTTTCGCAGCGAGCTCCTCGGCGAATCCTATACCAAGTACGTGCACGCATCGGGCCTTCCCATCTACGTCTTTCCCAAAAAAATGACGGGAACCTACGCGCTCTTTGCCACCAACTTCGGCTCGGTGGACAACGCACTCGATGCGCGCGGACGCAAGCGCTTACCCGACGGGATCGCGCATTTTTTGGAGCATAAGCTCTTTACCAACGAGGACGGAAGCGACTCCTTTGAGCATTTTTCCGCCTACGGTGCCGATGCCAATGCCTATACCTCGCACACCCGCACGGTCTATCTCTTTTCCTGCACCGATCGCTTTGCCGATTCGCTGCGCGAGCTGCTCACCTTTGTAACGCACCCGCATTTCACCCCCGAATCGGTGGCACGGGAGCAGGGCATCATCGGTGAGGAGATCCGCATGTGTCTGGATAACCCCTATGACCGTTGCTATTACAACATGCTTGCGGGGCTCTATCGCTCGCACCCCGTGCGTGTCGACGTCTGCGGCTCGGTCGAATCGATCGCAACCATCACCGACAAGACACTCTACGAGGCGTATCGCACCTTTTATCAGCTTTCCAACATGGCGCTGGTGGTATGTGGCGACGTGAGCGTCGAGAGCGTGATCGCGCTGGCCGACGAGTGCTTGCCAAGGGTCACGCCCGCGCCGTTGCCGCCCCGTCGCACGTACTGCGAGAAAAGCGCGGCACACCGCCGCTTTGTTAAGGCCACAGGACAGGTGGCAAAGCCCATCTTTTCCATCGGCGTGAAGGATACCGACATCCCGTCCGATCCTCGCGAGCGCGCCAAAAAGGATGCGGGCATGGCGATCCTTTCCGAGATGCTGTTTTCCGAATCGGGCGTGCTGTACAACCGATTGTTTGATGCGGGGCTGATCTCGCACGAGTTCTCGGCCGATTATGCGCTGACGCGCGACTTCGGCTTTTTACAGATCTCGGGTGAGTCCGACGACCCGCGCGCGGTCCTGCGTGCGGTGCAGCGTGAGATCGCCGCCTTACAGAAAAGCGGGCTCTCGCGCGCGGATTTCGAGCGCTGTCGCCGCGTGGAATTTGCCGAGTATATCAAGAGCTTTGACTCCACCGAGGAGATCGCCAACACACTGCTGGCCTTCGTTTTTGACGATGCGCAGATCTTTGATTGGGCGGATATCGTGCGCGACATGGAGCTTTCTTACGTCGAGGAGCTGTTGCATCGGTGCTTCGACCCGTCTTACTACACGCTCTCGGTGGTCGAGCCCGCCGAGCGCGTACAGGAAGGAGAAACCAAATGAGTGAAGTTAAAATTTCATTCCCCGGTATCGGCATCGCGCCCTTTACCGTGGATAAGGTCGCATTTACATTGCCGCTGTTCGGCGGTGTGGAGGTGCGCTGGTACGGCATCATTCTCACGCTTGGTATTATCGCGGGGCTGGCCTACGCCATTTACCGATCCAAGTTTGAGGGCATCAAGCAAGAGGATATCGTGGATTACGCGCTCTGGACGGTGCTGCTTGCCATCGTGGGTGCACGCACCTACTACGTGCTCACCACCCTCAAGGATCCCGTGACGGGACTTTCCAATTATCACAGCCTTTTGGACGTGATCGCGATCTGGGAGGGCGGTATTGCCATGTACGGCTCGATCATCGGCGGCGCGCTGGGCCTGTTGCTCGTCAGCTATTTCAAGAAGTTCAAAAAGCAACAGGTGCTCAAGGTGTTCGATATGGTCTCCCCGGGCGTTATGCTGGGGCAGATCATCGGCCGCTGGGGGAACTTTATTAACGCTGAAGCGCACGGTGTCCAAACCTCGGAGGGCTTCTTTTTGCGCATGGGGCTTCTTCCCAACGAGGACAGCCGCTACCGCATGTATTTTTATCACCCCACCTTCCTTTATGAATCGCTCTGGAACCTCGTGGGCTTTGTTCTGATCAATCTGTTTTACAAGAAAAAGAGGTTCGACGGTCAGATCACACTCATGTATCTTGCGTGGTACGGCTTTGGACGCATGTTCATTGAGGGCTTGCGCACCGATAGCCTGTATATCGGGCCGTTCCGCATCTCGCAGGTGGTCGGATTTTTGTGCTTTGTGATCTGCACGTCGCTTTTGATCTGGCAATGGGTCAAGAGCCGCCGTCGCGAGAACGACAGCGAGGAGGAGTATATTCCCGTTTACGAAAAATTACGAGGCATCAAGCAAGAGCCCGGCATTGTGACCGAGCCGATGCCCGAGAAACAGCAGGAGGAAACAGAAAATGGCAAAGCTGATTGACGGAAAGGCGATCGCGGCCGAGATCCGCCGCGAGATCGCGGCAGAAACCGAAGCGTTCAAGCAAGAGAAGGGCTATGCACCAGGGCTTGCGGTCGTGATCGTGGGCGAGGACCCCGCCTCGCAGGTCTACGTACGCAACAAGCACCGCGGCTGTGCCGAGGTCGGCTTTTATTCGGAAGGGTACGAGCTGCCCGCCGAGACCACCGAGCAGGAGCTGCTCGCGCTGATCGACAAGCTCAATCACGATCCCAAGATCCACGGGATCCTTGTGCAGCTGCCCTTGCCGCGGCATCTGGACGAGGAGAAGGTGTTGCTTGCCATTGATCCCGCCAAGGACGTGGACGCCTTCCACCCCACCAATGTGGGTAAGATCCTGATCGGCAATTACGACTTTTTGCCCTGCACGCCCGCAGGTGTGATGCAGCTTCTCGCGCGCTCCGATATTTCGGTGGAGGGCAAGGAGTGCGTGGTGGTCGGTCGCTCCAATATCGTGGGCAAGCCGCAGGCACTTTTGCTCTTGGAGGCGAACGGCACCGTTACGGTCTGCCACAGCCGCACCAAGAACTTAAAAGAGGTCTGCCGCCGCGCCGATATTCTGGTCGCCGCCATCGGCAAGCCCGAGTTCTTTGATGCGTCCTACGTCAAAGAGGGCGCCGTGGTCATTGACGTGGGCATGAACCGCCGTCCTGCCGACGGCAAGCTTTGCGGCGACGTAGACTTTGCCTCGGTCGAGCCGATCGCCTCGGCGATCACGCCCGTCCCCGGCGGCGTTGGGCCGATGACCATTACGATGCTATTACAAAATACACTCACTGCTGCTCGTGCAGCGAAACAGTAAAACAGGGGCTGATTCGTTTGATGCAGAAGGCGTGATCTCGGCACGGGAGCTGTATATGATACTGCAAGTGCCGAGAGCGCGCCTAAAAAACACACATAAAAATGATATTCGACACGAATTTCTACAAAAAAGCCGCTTTACCATTCTCTTTTTGATGGCAAAGCGGCTTCGTTTTATTTTGCTTTTCGTTGTGTGTTTTTGTTCTGCGCGAATGAATCAGCCCCTTGCTTTTTTGAGAGATTTTTACAGTGCCTGCGTCTGTATAACGAATTGGGGCCGCGGCAATACTTTCAGTACTCCCACAAAGGAGATTGAAATGTATTATAACAAAGTAGAAATCTGCGGCGTCAATACGTCGAAGCTCAAAACCCTGACCGACGAGGAAAAGCGTGCTCTGCTCATCCGCACCAAGGCGGGAGACAGTGCCGCGCGTGACGAGCTGATCTACGGAAATCTGCGTCTTGTGCTTTCGATCATACAGCGCTTTTCGGGCCGCAAGGAGAATGTAGACGACCTGTTTCAGGTCGGGTGCATCGGCCTCATTAAGGCGGTCGATAATTTCAATATCGAGTTGGACGTGAAGTTTTCCACCTATGCCGTGCCGATGATCATCGGCGAGATCCGCCGCTATCTGCGTGACAACAATTCGATCCGTATCAGCCGTTCGGTGCGCGATCTTGCGTACCGTGCGCTGCAGGCCCGCGAGGAGCTGACGCGCGAAAAGGAGCGCGACCCCACCGTGGATGAGATCGCCGCCAAGCTCGGCGAGGAGCGCGAGAGCGTGCTTCGTGCCATGGAAGCGATCGTGGAGCCCATCTCGCTCTACGAGCCCGTGTATAGCGAGAACGGCGATTCGATCTACGTGATGGATCAGCTCAGCGACAATTCGGCAAGCGATGAGATGTGGTTGGAGAATATCGCGCTGCGAGATGCCATGAACAAATTGAGCGAGCGCGAGCGCAAGATCATCGAGATGCGCTTTTACCGCAACAAAACGCAAATGGAGATCGCCGAGAGCATCGGCATCTCGCAGGCACAGGTCTCGCGGCTCGAAAAGGGCGCGCTGGCGCGTATGCGCAGGGAAATATAAAAAAGCAGGCACTTATTATGGGATAAGTGCCTGCTTTTTATTGACACAGGTGGCAATCGGTGCTACAATAAAAACAGTATTTTTATTGCTTTGAGAGGTATGTTATGAAACGTATACTTGCCTTGATGCTTGCTTTTTTGATGCTTTGCACCGCGCTTGCTGCGTGCAGCGAGAAGGGAGTGGAGGACGGATCCCCCTCCGATGGCGGCGGTGATGTCCCACCACCCCCGATCGAGTCCGCGCTGGCCAATGCGGATGTTCTTGCGCTCTCCTACGATCGCTTGGAGAACGCCGATCTCTCCTTTAACTTTAATTTGAACAAGGGGGCTACCCTTACGCGGCAGAGCACACCCGATCTCCTCAGTGCGTCGGGCTCCAATGAACATACGTATACGCTGCTGCCCGAGGATGTTTGGGAGGGGGATACACTTTCCAATACCTATTTTTCCTCAAATGAGGAGCGGCTGGAGCAAATGAGCAGAGAGGCAAGGTCTCTTGCCGACTTTGCGATCGAGCACATCACCGTAATGGATCGCGCTGTGATCAGCGGCAACCGTACGTATGTGCTGCACTACGATCAAGTGCTGGATCAGGTCAGCGTGCTGGTCGTGAACCGCGAGGGCTCGATGACGACCTATCAGGAGATCTGCATCTATTACGATGCGGACGGCGACGAGACGGTGGATATGTGGACGCACGCCGTAAATACGTACAATGGTAGCGTCATCACGAATACCGAGCACGTGGTCTATTGTGCGAACAAGACCTACTATATCGCGTCTCGCTATAACGATCCTTCCTTTGATTTCAGCACCGAGCAATATCACGTGCAGTGCGCGCGCAAGATCGGTGGGAAATGGATGGGCTTTTCCACCTTCTTTGATCTGGGTAACGAAATGATCACCAAGGAAGGGGAATACGATTACGCCAACGGTCTTTTGTACATTGAGTTTCTCATTGAGACCGACGGCGGACTGTACTCGTTTACCGAGCGTCTGATCCCCGTGCGAGACGGGAACGAGACAGGGGGTGGTGTTTCGGCACAGCCCACGGACGGCGTTGATTTTGCAGATACCTATTTGTATACTCCCGGGATCACGATCGACCGACTGAACACGCTGGTGCAGATCTGGCTCTCGGCCTTTACGGGATGGGAGAGCCTGACGGTGCAGCTCGACCGCGCGCCGGGCTCGTATGAATATCAGGATGAGGACGATACCTTTGTGCTGTCCGACGGCACCTCGTTGCCTTCCTACTGCGCGTGGGGACCTGATTACGGCTTGCTCCTTCCCAAATCGGTCGGAGATGACAGCGCATGGTGGGTGGACGGTGTGCTCGTACCGCGTGAGTCGCTGGATTGGGATGCCTTGATCCGCTTCGTTGGTGTTCAGGCTGCCTTTGACACAGAGAATGCGTGTGCGACCAACGGAATGGTCACCTTCCAGCTCGGAGACGGGAATTACACGTTGCGCCTCTCGCTTCTCTCGCAATTCATGGAGGAGCTTGGGCTAACCTTTGTGGACGGCGTTTCGCCCGACGTGCTCGCCAATATGGCGGCGCTGATCACCGCGCAGGAGCAATACACCGATCGGCTGTTCTACCATCTGTTTGATCAGGAGCTTGGCGGCGAGGGCTATGTCAGAATGTGTTTTGCGCTTGCAGGGGAGATGAAAGACTATGCAAGCACGATCGTCGGGCGCGTTGCCGCATATGAGACGATCGCGTTTGAGGAATTGCCCGCGCGCCCGCAGGATATGTCGCTGGTTTCGTTTGCTACGGGACTTGTCGGCACTGCAACGCTTTCGGAAAACGGCTTTGATTTTTCGGCTATGACGGCAAGCATCGGCAAGACCGTGATCCTCTCCGAGGGCAAAAACTACGGCGTTTGTGTGGGCTTTGCCTCGCCGCAGGGGACGGTTTTTGTGAATGGCTTTGCGACCAAGCCCTATGCATTGGAAGCGATGACCTTCACGGGCGCGGCAGGCGTTGCGATCCCTGATGCACAGGAAGGGGAATACACACTAAAATGCTTCTTCGGGCGTAAGACCGAGAGTGGCTGGATCCGTCTCTCGGAGATCCTGGATGTGCCGCTTGCCGATTTCGCGGATTTCTCGTTTGAGCGCGACGGCAATGGCGGCTATTACCGCTACGAGCTGGAAAAGCGGGGCAGTGAGGTGCATCTTGCCGTGACCTTCGTGGATACTGCGGCACCGACCGTCACCGTCCTTGGTGCTACGCAGGATGCGCAGGATCCCGCCGTGTTTTTGATCGAAGACAACGAGGTGGAGACCGTTGCCGACCTTCTGGCGCGTGTTTGTGTGACCGATAATTACGATGGGGAGATCGCACCCGAGCTTGCATCCCTCACAAAGGCAGGCGCAGCGGTCGACGCGGCGGCAGTGCCCACCGAGGGCGAGGAATATATCTACGTTGTCGAGGATGCCGCAGGAAACCGCACGCAGATCACGTTGCGTATTACAGCCGCGGCGGTGGAATCCTAAAAAGAACCGTCCGTTTCGAACGCGAAACGGACGGTTCTTTTAATTGGGAGTCAGCGCGTGCACGGGGTCACCTGTAAGGTGCAGAACCGTTGCGCCGAGCAGCTCGGCATCGTCGGGGTCGTGCGTGATCAGCACGGTCAGTCCATCGGGATTCGCCGCGCGGAGGGACGGCGCGATGCGCGCCTTGAGCGCTTCGTCCAGCGCGGAGAAGGGCTCGTCGAGCAAGAGCAGATCGCCGCCAAAGGCAAGCGCGCGCGCCAAGGAAAGACGTTGCTTCATGCCGCCCGAAAGCGCACTTGGAAGGGATTTTTTTGCCTCGGAGAGCTCCAGCGCGCCCAAGATCGGCGCAATGGTTTCAGAACTTGTGTTGCCCTTCGGGAGAACAATTTTTATATTATCTTCGCAATTCAGCCACGGAATCAGCCTTGGTTCCTGAAAAGACACGGCAGTTTTGGCATAACTGCTTTGTACCTCGCCGCCGTCGGGCCGATCCAGTCCTGCAAGCAACCGCAGGAGCGTGGTCTTGCCGCAGCCCGAGGGGCCCATCAGTGCCACGATGCCGCGTGCGGGGAATGTATACGTGAGATCCTTCAATACGGTTTTTTTGCCGAAGCGGCGCGTTACATTAAGCAGTTGCAGCATCGCTCTTTTCCTCCTTTCGCTCATGCCTCTGTCCGCGGCGCAGCAGCGCAAGCGTGCCCGCCTCAATGGCTACGCTCAAAAGAATGACCGTGAGCGTGTAGGCAAAGAGATCGTCGGTGAGTAAGTATTGCTTGCCCTCCCAGATCGCGCGGCCGAGCGAGCGCTGGGGTACGCAAAGAACCTCGGCCGCCACGCCTGCCTTCCACGCAAGACTGATGGCCGAGCGGCAGGCGGAAAGAAAATACGGGGTGAGTGAGGGAATGTGTATAAAGCGTATCCTTTTGGCCGTGGAAAAGGCGAAGATCTGCGCCATTTCCAAAAGCCCTCGGTCGGTTTGCAGCAGACCCTCGCGCAGATTGCTCCAAACGATGGGCAGCGCCATCATAAAGGCGATGAGCAGCGGCACGCGGTCGCGCCCCACCCAGAGCAGCATCAAAAAGATGACCGATGCCACGGGGGTTGCCTTAAAGAGTGCCAGCAAAGGTGAGAACAGATGGTGGCAAGCACGGCTTTTTACCGTCAGCCACGCAAGCAGCGCGCCAAAGGCAAGTGCCAGAAGGATGCCGAGCAGAATACGAACAAGCGAGGTCGCGACCGCGATCCAGAAGGGCGCGGTCGCCAGCAGCTCACCGAGTCGGTGCAGCACCGCTACGGGTGTTGGCAGGATCAACGGCTTTGCAAAGCGCCACGCGATCAGCCACCAAAGTCCGACCCAAAACAGGATCGAGAGCAGTGGAAAGAACCAATGCGGCAGGTAAAATTTCTTGTTTGTCATGCGCCGTAGTAGAAGGCGTCCGTGGGCAGCGCACCGCCGATGGATTGCAGGGGCATTGCCGCAAGGAAGGCGCTCATCGCGGTCTTCATTTCGCTGCCCGTGATGAAGCAAAGATTACACTTCGGGATGGCCTTTTCCGCAACGGCGGCCTTTTCAAAGATCTTTGCATCCGCGATCATCTGCGCGGCCTGCTCGGGTTGCCCGACGGTGAATTCGACCGAGGCCTTGTATTCCTCAAGGAATTTGGCAACCTCGTTGGGGTGCTCGTCAACGAAGACCTTTCGTGCTACCACGCAGCCCTGCACCAGCGACCCCTCGGTAAAGTGCTTGTTCCACTCGTTGGTGAGATCAAGGGCCGCCGTCAGCGTAACACCCTCTGCGGCAGAGGCTTTTGCGATGGTCACCATCGGCTCGGGCAGAATGGCGTATGCGACCGTGCCTGCGGCAACCGCCTTTTGCAGCGCGGCGGGCTCGGCATAGGTGGTGCTGTCCACGGTCACGTTGGCGACCTCTGCCTTCTGGAGCAGAGCCTTGGTGATGAAGGTGGGGTTTTGTGCGGGGCAGTAAACTGTCTTGCCTGCGAGGTCGGCCAGCGAGGTGGGCGCGCTGACGCTGTTATTGGTAACAAGATAGAGCACGCCGCGCGTGTTGAGTGCCAATAGGACGATCTCGCCGCCCGTGCTGTTGAAAAGTGCAGACGCGACGTTGGTGGGCAGAGCACCGATATCGGCGCTGCCGTTGATGAGCGCGTCGCGCACGTTTGTGGCGGCGGTTTCCACTGTGAAGGTATAGTTGAGTGCGGCATTTCCGTTTTTATCGGCGTCGATCAGCTGTGCCATGCCAAAGCCTGTTGTTCCGTTGAGCGTCCACACGCGGATCTCAAGATCTTTATCAACGCGATTGCAGCCCGAAAGGATCGGCACGGTGATGAGCGTGAGCGCAAGCAAAAATAAAAGCAGTTTTTTCATGATAAATCCTTTCTTTTTTATGGTATTGTTTATAGTATTTTGTTCAGCGATACGCCTCGCGAAGGGCATTGGGGTCAAGCAAGCGGATCTCGCGCCCGCGGCGCGCGATAAATCCCTCGTCGCTCAGCTTGTCCAGCGCGCGATAAAGGGATGCGCGCCCGATGTCAAGCATGTCGGCAAGGACGGTGAGCGTGGCAGGGAGCGTAACAGTGTCGCGCTCCTCGGAAAGCAGCCAAAGCGCGAGTCTGCGCTCAGCACTGCCTGCGGTGAAGCACAGGATCTTTCGGTTGAGAAACCGCACGCGACCTGCGAGAAATGAAAGATAGCGATCCAGAAAGCCGCTGTCGGTCTGCAACAGCGCGCGCACCGAAGCCGCATCGAAAAAAAGGCACGTGCAATCACTCACGGCCTCAATGCGCGAGAGCGCGGCGTCGTCGGGGCAAAAGAGTGCCGCCGCGCCGAAGATGTCGTTTTCGAGCAGTGTGCGTAGCACCACCGTGCGCACGGGGTCGACCGAGCGGATCTCGGCGCGCCCCGATAGTAGTATGCCCAGCTGTCGCCCCTCGGACTCTGCAATCGTTTCACCCGCGGCGAATTCGCGGACCGTGCCGCTTGCAAGCAGTACGCCCAGATGATCTTTCTTGGCGGTGGCAAACAGGGGAAGTGCCCTAAGCTTGCTTGCCGTTGGTAGGGATGATTTCATAATTCCTCCGTTTGTCTCATATGAGACAATTTAAGTATATGATCTTTCTTCCCGTTTGTCAATATCTGCGAATGGAATTGTGTGTTAACAAATTGTTAAAAGAAGTTCTGCTCCCTTGTACGAATACGGAAAGGCTGTGTATAATATCGGTATTACACATAAGAGAAGGAGCTTTCTATGAGTGTTGTAAAGCAGCGGTTCGGCATCCTGCCCGACGGACGCCCCGTCCATCGCTACACCATGCAAAACCACAACGGCATGTCGGTCTCGGTTCTGGATCTCGGCGGTGCCATCCAGCAGATCCTTGTGCCCGACCGAAACGGCCGCTTTGACGACGTGGTGTGTGGCTATGATAACGTGACCGATTATTATTACGGTGACGGCTATCAGGGCGCGCTGATCGGTCGGTGGGGAAACCGCATTGCGCGCGGCAAATTCACGCTGGAGGGCAAGGAATATTCGCTGTTTATCAATAACGGTGAAAACCACCTGCACGGCGGCAAGGAGGGATTTAGTCACAAGATCTTCGACGTGCACGTGCAGGAGGGAGGCGAGCCTGCGCTGGTGCTGCATTACGTTTCCCCCGACGGGGAGGAGGGGTATCCGGGCACACTGGATCTTACGGTGACCTATACGCTCAAGCAAAACAACGCACTCTCGATCCGTTACGTTGCCACGACCGACAAGCCCACGGTGCTCAATCTCACCAATCACGCCTATTTCAATCTCGGCGGCTTTGCCTCGGGAAGCGTGCTTGATCACGTGCTCCAGCTCGACGCCGACGCCTATCTGCCCACCGATGAAGGGCTCATTCCCACGGGCGAGCTCCGCTGCGTGGAGGGCACACCCTTTGATTTCCGCACCCCCAAGACCGTCGGCCGCGATTTTGCCGCTGAGGATGCGGATCTTGTGCGCGCGGGCGGCTACGATCATTGCTTTTGCTTTACGGGCGGCACGCCCAAGGAGCCGATCTGGCGCGCCACGCTGTTTGACCCCAAAAGCGGTCGCGAAATGCGTGTGATCACCGATCAGCCCTGCGTGCAGTGCTATACGGCGAATTTTATGAAGAATGCCGCGCATCCCTTAAAGGGCGGACATCCGCAATCGCCGCAGCACGCCATCTGTCTGGAGACCCAGCACATGCCCGACAGCCCCAATCACGCGCATTTCACAAACACCGTGCTTCGCCCCGACGAGCGCTACGATTTCACCACCGAATACGTCTTTTCCGTGCGGAGCTGACGGGTGTCCCGAAGGCCGCAGAACGATCTCGTTTTGCGGCCTTTTGCATGCAATTTCATTTTTGCCGCGCTTTTTTCATACAGTTTAGCGGAGGTGATGAAATGAACGTAAAGAAAATGCTGAAAAATAGCGTGGCGCTCCTGCTTGCGCTGTTGCTAGCTTGCAGTGGCGCATTGCTTGCGGGGGCACAGAGCGCACCCGTCGCGGAGCAGGGCGTGGATCTGGCGCTCAACTGTCGCTCGGCGATCCTGATGGATGCCACCACGGGCGCGGTGCTGTACGCGCAAAATGCCGACGAGGCGCTCCCCCCCGCATCGGTCACCAAGGTCATGACGCTGCTCTTGGTAATGGAGGCGATCGACCAAGGCAGGATACGCCTTGACGAGCAGGTCACCGTCAGCGCGCACGCGGCCTCGATGGGGGGCTCGCAGGTCTACTTGAAGGAAGGGGAGACCATGTGCGTGGAGGAGATGATCAAATGCGTGGTGATCGCTTCCGCAAACGACTGTGCCGTGGCCTTGGCCGAGCACGTGGCGGGGAGCGAGGCAAATTTCGTGTCCCGCATGAACGCGCGCGCCGCCGAGCTTGGCATGGTGAACACCCATTTTGAGAACACCAACGGTCTGGACGACACCGTGACCGATCACGTGACCTCGGCGCGCGATATTGCTATCATGTCGCGCGCGCTGATCGCGCATCCAAAGATCTTGGAGTACAGCGGCATCTGGATGGACACCATCCGTGACGGCGCCTTTGGACTGACCAACACCAACCGTCTGGTGCGCTTTTATCCCGGATGCACGGGGCTCAAAACAGGCTCGACCGCGCGCGCCAAGTTTTGTATCAGCGCCACGGCCGAGCGCGATGGGCTCTCGCTCATCTGCGTGATCATGGCGGCTGAGAGCCGCGATATCCGCAACGCGGCCGCCACACAGCTCCTGGACTATGGCTTTGCCAATTTCAGTACGTATTGCACGGATGCGCAGGAGAAAAGCGTTCGCCTGACGGGCGGTGTCGCGGATGCGGTCACGGTTCGGCACGAGGCGTTTTGTGCAACGGTTCCCAAGGGCGCGGCGGCGCGCGTTGAGGTTGAGGTCGTGCTGCCCGAGGAGCTTGCCGCCCCCGTGAGCACAGGGGATCGTGTCGGTGAGGTCATTTATCGCCTGGACGGTGAGGAGCTCGGACGCGTGCCGATCACGGTTCTGGAGGGCGTTGCCAAGATCGGCTTTGGCACACTGTTCGCACGGATGCTGGCACAGTTTCTTTTGATGTAAAACAAGAAAATAAAAAAATCGGCAAAATTGTCTTGCTTTTTTGAAAACTATCCTGTAAACTAATAGTATAATATCCTACAGGATACGGAGGGTGCTTGAGTATGTCGGTTCGTTTGGTTGATTCCTATGTTGCTCCCTTTATCTCGGAGCATGAGTACGCCTATATGCAGCCCATGGTCTCGGTGGCACACACGATGCTGCATGAAAAACGCAGTCAGGGAAATGCGTTCCTTGGTTGGCTTGATCTGCCCGTGGACTACGATAAGGCGGAATATGCGCGCATCAAGGCTGCCGCGGCGCGTATTCAGAAGAAGTGCGATGTCTTTGTGGTCATCGGCATCGGAGGCTCGTACCTCGGCGCACGCGCCGTGGTGGAGTTTCTCAAATCCCCCCTTTATAACAATTTGAAGAAGGATACCCCCGACATCTATTTTGCGGGCTGCAACATCAGTGCGACCAACATGCGCGAGCTCTTGCAGATCTGTGAGGGGCGCGATATTTGCATCAACGTGATTTCCAAGTCGGGCACCACAACCGAGCCTGCCGTGGCCTTCCGTATCTTCCGCGACCTGCTGGAAAAGAAGTACGGTGCAGAGGAGGCGCGCGAGCGCATCTTTGTGACCACCGATCGCCAAAAGGGCACCTTAAAGGGCTTTGCCGATAAGGTGGGCTACGAGACCTTTGTCGTGCCCGACGACGTGGGCGGCCGCTTCTCGGTGCTCACGGCCGTGGGTCTGCTTCCCATTGCCGTCTCGGGCGTGGATATCGACGCGCTGATGCAGGGTGCGGCCGATGCACGCGCGGCATATACCGATCCCGATCTTACCAAGAACGATTGCTACAAATACGCCGCTATGCGCAATATCCTCTCGCGCAAGGGCAAATCCATCGAGATCCTGGTGGGCTATGAGCCCTTTCTGCAGATGCTTGCCGAGTGGTGGAAGCAGCTTTACGGCGAGAGTGAGGGCAAGGACCGGAAGGGCATTTATCCGTCCTCTGTGATCTTTTCGACCGATCTGCATTCGCTGGGGCAGTACGTGCAGGATGGCAAGCGAGATCTGTTTGAGACCGTGGTCTCGGTGCGCAACACGGGTGTGCAGCAGCTCATTCCGCACGATCCCGAGAACATCGACGGGCTCAACTTCCTATCGGGCAAGGATCTCAACTACGTCAACGAGATGGCGCAGCAGGGTACGCTCTTTGCGCACATCGACGGCGGCGTTCCGAACATTTTGCTTGAGGTTGCGGATCGCTCGGCGCACTCGCTGGGCTACCTGATCTACTTCTTCGAGAAGGCGTGCGCGATCTCGGGCTATATGCTGGGCGTTAATCCCTTCGATCAGCCCGGGGTGGAGGCCTACAAGAAGAATATGTTTGCACTGCTCGGCAAGCCCGGGTATGAGGAGCAAAAGGCCGCACTTGAGGCGCGCCTTGGCAAATAAGCACAAAAAGCAAGCGCGCCGCGATTGTTTCGCGGCGCGCAAATTTTTCCGTCTTTTTTACCAAAAACACTTGAAAAAGAAAAGATAATCGTGTATAATATAAACACAGACGGAAAATGTCTGCTACAGATCATATTTTGGAGGTACTGTCTATGCTGAAATTGATGATTGGTGTGAAGGGTACGGGTAAGACCAAGACCCTCATTGAAAAGGTCAATACCGCGGCCGCCGCATCGCAAGGAAACGTTGTTTGCATCGAAAAGGGGATGAAGCTTCGCTACGATGTGAAGACCCATATCCGTTTGATCAATACCGAGGAGTATCTGATCAATGACGCAGACGCGCTCTACGGCTTCATCGCAGGCATCCTTGCCAGCAATTATGACGTGACCGACCTGTTTGTTGACAATACACTCAAGATCTGTAACGGTGATATCGCGGCGTTTGAGGTTCTGCTGAACGAAGTGGCGGCGCTGCTTGAAAAGCATGATGTAAACGTGTTTATGACCGCATCCATTCCTGCTGAGGAAGCAAGCGAGACGGTTGCAAAATATCTTTAATTAAAAAAGGCCCACACCGTGGGCCTTTTTTATTGCAACAGAAAACCACGCGATAGTCGCGTGGTTCAAAAGAGGCTATTGCCGATGAACAGAAATCCTCCAATGTGATAGAATGAGAAAGACCTGCCAGTCAAACTCAAGAACACATTGGAGGATTTATCTATGAAAA
>JAFQEC010000012.1 GCA_017415805.1 Clostridia bacterium
AGGCGAGCGAACCCGCCTTTGCGCGCAAAAAAGAGCGCGGAATTTGCAAAATTGACGGAGCGCGCAAATCGGGTTCGCATCTGCGCCGCAGAGCGCGTCAAGCTCGCTTGTAAGCGGCAAGGCGCAAGATATTCGCCGAAGGCGAAATTCCCATATTCCCCTTGCGGGTGGGCGCGCTTTTTGCAGCAGGCGAGCGAACCCGCCTTTGCGCGCAAAAAAGAGCGCGGAATTTGCAAAATTGACGGAGCGCGCAAATCGGGTTCGCATCTGCGCCGCAGAGCGCGTCTGACAAATTTTCGAGGTTGTGATATTCCATGAAAGAAAAAAGCAGACCTGCGGTAGTCATGCACGATCGCAGGTCTGCTTCTTTTGTTTTAATTATTCCGTCCCTTGCTTTGCATTTTAGAGGCACGCGCCTCGGCGCGCTCTGCTTTGCGCCGCATCTCGTAATCCTTGAGGCACTCCAGTGCTTCCTTTGCCATTGGCACGATGACCAGTAGGTTAAAGACGGTCATGAGTGCGATGCCGATGTCGCCGAGATCCCACACGAAGGTGTAGGAGGCAAGCCCGCCGATAAAGAGCATGGCCAGTGCCACGAGCTTGTAGATCAGCTGGCTCAAATGATTGCTGCCGAAGAGATACGCCACGTTCGAGCGCGCGTAGTAGAGCACACCAAGGAAGGTAGAGAAGCTGAACAGCGCGAGGGTGATGGCCATAAAGACCACGCCAAAGCGGCCGAGGTGGTGCTCCATTGCTCCTTGCAGGAGTGCCATGCCCTCAAGGCCCTGCTCGCCGATGCCCGGCACGAGCAGAATGATAAAGGCCGTGCAGCTACAGATCACGATGGTGTCAATGAAGACGCCGAGCGCCTGCAGCAGGCCGATCTTTGCGGGGTGATCGGTCTCGGCCGCGGCGGCGGCACAGGGTGCGGAGCCCGAGCCCGCCTCATTGGAGAACAGACCGCGCTTCACACCGTTCATCAGTACCGCGCCAAAGCCGCCCGCCACTGCCTGGCGCACGCCGAAGGCCTCGCTCACGATCTGCTCCAGCACGCCCGGGAGGAGCGTGACGTTTTTGAAAATGATAAACAGGGTGATGATGAAGTACGCGCCCGCCATAATGGGAACGATCACGTCCAGCACCTTGACGGTTGCCTTCTTGCGCAGCACGATCAGCGCCGCCAGTGCGACCAGCACGCAGGTGGTGATGATGGGCTTGATATCAAACGCGTTGTGGAAGGCATCGGTCACCGAGTTGCTGATGACCTGGCTGATGCCGCACCAGCAGATCAGACCCGAGATGGCAAAGAGCACCGCCACAACCGAGCGCTTCAATCTTTTCTTGCGCTTGTGCTCGGCAAAATCGTGAATATAGTAGGCAGGACCGCCGTGATAGCCACCGTAGAGGGGGTCGCGGCGCTTGTGCAGCTGGGCGAGCGTGGCCTCGATAAAGGCCGAGGATGAGCCGATCAGTGCGGTGATCCACATCCAGAACACCGCGCCCGCACCACCTACCGAAACCGCCGCAACCACGCCCACAAGGTTTCCCATGCCCACGCGCGTGGCGGTGGAAACGATCAGGGATTGCAGGCCCGAGATGGCCGAGCCGCCCTTGCCGTTCTTTTTCTCCACGGTGACGTGGAGCATCTCGGGGAACAGACGACCCGGCAGGAACTTGGTGCGAACGGTGAAGTACAGCCCCGCCAGCACCAGAATGATCACAAGAAACGAGAGCCCGAGGCGGTTGCCGCCGGGCAACGGGATGGAGATCAGGTCACCCCAGAACAGATTGTAAATAAAGGAAATTATTTTCATCACAAGATCCTTTTCCATAACACAGTAGCCCCGCTGTGGGGGCTACTGTGGGCTTTGTATTATTCTTCGTTGGCATCGGCAGTGTCCGATGTGCGCTTGATCTGTGCGCGAGACTTGCACTGTGCACGCACGCTGTCAAAGGTCTCGACGATCTCTTGCTCGGGCTCTGCCGTCAGCAGCGAAACCGCCACGATGGCGATGGCACTGAGCAGGAAGGCGGGCAGGAGCTCGTAGATATCCCACGCGCCGCCCAAGGGACGGATCAGGAACTTCCAGATAAACACCGTCACGCCACCCGTAAGAACGCCTGCAAACGCACCCCATTTATTGGTGCGACGCCAGAAGAGTGCAAAGAGAACGGCAGGGCCGAAGGCGGCGCCGAAGCCTGCCCACGCGAAGGAAACGATGCGGAACACCGAGGAGTTCTGGTTCCAGGCAAGCACGATCGAAACGGCGGCAATGATGACCACTGTGCCGCGTGCCAGCCACATCTGTGCCTTGGCGCTGATATCCTTCCAGAAAAAGTGCTTCACGATGTTTTCCGAAACCGAGGAGGAGGCGGCAAGCAGCTGCGAGTCTGCCGTGGACATGATCGAGGCGATGATGCCTGCAAAGATCAGACCTGCCACGATCGCACCGAACGAATCCAGCGAGCCGATGGCGTCTGCCATATAGATGATGATGCGCTCGGAATCGAAGCCCTCGCTTGCAAGCAAGCCGTTCTTGGCGGCAAAGCTGAAGCCGATCACGCCAATGAAGATGGCGATTGCCATGGACACGAACACCCAGACGGTTGCGATACGGCGGGAGATCTTGAGCTTGCGGTCATCCTCAATGGCCATAAAGCGCAGCAGGATGTGGGGCATGCCGAAATAGCCAAGACCCCATGCAAGCGTGGAGACGATGGGCAGGAAGCCGTAGCTGCCGTCCGTGCCCGTAAGCTTGAAATAGCGGCCGAGCGAGTCGATGCCGGGGATGGCGAGAATGTTATCACGGATGCTGGCCATGCCGCCTGCATTTTCAATGCCGAAGCAGACCACCACAAATAGCGCGATCGTCATAACGATGGACTGCATCAGATCGGTGACCGATGCTGCAAGGAAGCCGCCCACAACGGTGTAGCCCACCAGAATGATCGCACCGATCACCATAGCGGTGTGGTAGTTGATACCGAAGATCGAGTTCATCAGCTTGCCGATGGCCGAGAAGCCCGAGGCGGTGTAGGGGATGAAGAAGACGATGATCACCACCGCGGCGATCGCTGTGAGCAAGCCCTTTTTGTCACCGAAACGGTCAGAGAGGAAGGAGGGGATGGTGGTGGACTCGGTACGCTCGGAATAGATGCGGATGCGGCGCGCCACCAAGAGGAAGTTGAGGTAGGTGCCGATGCCAAGGCCGATCGCCGTCCAGACCGCCTCTGCAAAGCCCGTCGTGTTGAACATACCCGTAAGCAGTGCAACACCGGGCAGGCCCATGAGAAGCCACGAGGACATGTCCGACGCCTCGGCGCTCATCGCTGTGACCAGCGGGCCGAGCTTGCGCCCGCCGAGGTAAAAGTCGTCCGAGGACTTGTTGGTTTTTGAGCATTTCACACCCAGATAGATCGTATAGCCGAGATACGTCAGGATGGAAAGGATCATCATGGTCATTTTCATGATTTGTCGGTTCCTTTCAATAATTATACAGAATTATCCATTATTTTATCACAGTATCTCGCGAAAGTCAAGGCATAAAGGGGGAAAAGTGCAAAAAGAGAAAGGGCTGCGCCAAGGCGCAGCCCGAAAAAGCAGCTTTGAAGCGTTATGATTTTTCGCGATCCAGCACGCGTGCAAAGAACCTTGCCGCGTCGCCGCGGGTGAGTGCACCAAGCGGCGAGAGGGTCCCGTCTGCCATGGTGCTGATATAGCCCCCCTCGAAGATGGCGTAGAGCGCATCGGCCGCATCTACGGGGATGGCCTGAAAATCAGGCACTGCTTCGGCATATCCGGGGGCTCCCAGCTCCAGCACCGCCGCCGCGATCTTGGCGGCCTCTGCGCGCGTGATGGCGTCGTTCGGGCGGAAGTGCTCTGCGTCACCCAGCCACCCCTTTTCCCGCGCGTAGCGGATCGCGCCCTTCATGGCGCGCGGGATCTCGGCATCGTCGGCAAAGCCCGTGTTGTCGGCATCGGGCACTCGGATGTCGGCGGCCTGCAGCAAAACCGTGACGAACGCCGCGCGCGTGAGTGTGCGATCGGGGTGGAAATAGTGCTTGCCGCCTACCGTTTCGCCGCTCATCAGGCCCTTTTCGGCAAGGCGCAGAGCCGCCGAGTGCGTGTTCGGATGCTCCATATCGGTGAACACATACCCCGTTGCAAGCTCGCGCACCGTGATCTCTACGGCGGCCGCCTCGGCAAAGGCACCGCAAGCGTCCTGCACGCGCCAGGTAAAGGAGTCGCTGCCCGCAAACCCCTCGTTCGGGGTGTAAACAAATGCGCCCGTTACCCCATCCAAGGAAAGCGTGCCGTTTTCGGGGTAAGAGCAGACCTCAAAGCGCAGCGCGTCCCCCTCGGGGTCCTCGGCAAAGAGCGTGCCGATGAGCGCGAGCGACGCGTGCGTGGAGACGGCGGTCACCGATTTGGTGCCCGATGGGCAGCAGTTCACGGCATCGGTCACACGCAAGCTGCACGCGAGCGAATATCCCCGTGTGCCCGATTCGGTGGTGGGGACGAACGAGAAGCTGCTCTCACGCACCCCCTCGTTTGGCACAAAGCAAAGGTAGGAAAGTGTGTCGCGCGGTACGGTCTGCCCGACCGAGACCGTGCCGTGCCCGAGCAGCAGCTGCCCCTCGGTGGCGGGGGGAAGCGCCGTTACGGTGATGGAGGTGACCGCCTCTCCCGAAAGGGTCCCGTCAAACCACTCGGGCGTGAAGGAGATCTGCTCACCTACAGGGGCGGATGCCGCCAAATAGGCGCCGTCGGCCAGCTGCTGAAGCCCTGCGCTCACCACGGCGGACGCGGCCTCTTTTTTGCCGAACAGCAGTGCGGCACCGGTCACGACCCCTGCCGCCAACACGCCGCAGAGTGCAAAGGCAACGGCTTTTCTCGATATTTTTTTCATAACGGCCAACCTCGCTTCCAAAGTGTTCTGTCAAACTGTATGCACGCGCCCCCGCATCTATGCGCAAAAAGCGCGCCGCGGAGCAACTTTTGCGCGAGGGGGGTGCAAAAAAAGCAAGCAGATGAATAAAAATGCGAATAAATGCGGCGAATTTTGCGGTTTTTCGTGTGTTTTCTTGCAAAATTCTATTGACAAAGCAGGGAACGCTGTGATAGAATACATTGTATAATAAAAGTGTTTGCTTTTATCAAATCTATACTGATTTTCGGAGGAAATTCACATGATTAAGAATCCTTATCTTGTTCAAGTGATGGAGAGAGTGATCGCCCGCAATCCCGGCGAGACCGAGTTCCATCAGACCGTGAGCGAAGTGCTGGAGTCCCTGGAGCCTGTTCTGGAGAAGAGCCCCGAGTTCATCGAGAAGGGCATCATTGACCTCATCGTTGAGCCCGAGCGTGTCATCAAGTTCCGCGTTCCGTGGGTGGACGACCAGGGCAATGTCCAGGTCAACCGCGGCTTCCGCGTGCAGTTCAACAGCGCCATCGGTCCGTACAAGGGCGGCCTGCGCTTCCACCCCTCTGTGAACGAGAGCATCATGAAGTTCCTCGGCTTTGAGCAGACCTTCAAGAACTCGCTGACCTCGCTCCCCATGGGCGGCGGCAAGGGCGGCTCGGACTTCAACCCCCAGGGCAAGTCGGATGCCGAGGTGATGCGCTTCTGCCAGAGCTTTATGACCGAGCTTGCCAAGCACATCGGCGCAGATACCGACGTGCCTGCGGGCGATATTGGCGTGGGTGCGCGCGAGATCGGCTACCTGTTCGGCCAGTACAAGCGCCTTCGCAACGAGTTTACGGGCGTGCTGACGGGCAAGGGAATGCCCTTTGGCGGCTCGATCCTGCGTCCTGAGGCAACGGGCTACGGCGCTGTGTACTACACGGTCGATATGCTCAACTACTTCGGTGACGACATCAAGGGTAAGACCTTCGCTGTCTCGGGCTTCGGCAACGTGGCTTGGGGTGCGGTCAAGAAGATCACCGAGCTTGGCGGCAAGGTGCTGACCATCTCGGGTCCCGACGGTTACATCTACGATCCCGACGGCGTTTGCACCGAGGAGAAGATCGACTACATGCTGGAGATGCGCGCTTCCTGCCGCAACCGCGTGCAGGATTACGCTGACAAGTTCGGCGTGGAGTTCTTCGCAGGCAAGAAGCCCTGGGGCGTTAAGGCTGACATTATGATGCCCTGCGCTACCCAGAACGAGGTTGGCATGCCCGAGGCAGAGGCCATGGTCAAGAACGGTCTGAAGTACTACGTTGAGGTGGCAAACATGCCCACCACCAACGAGGCAATTGCGTACCTGAAGGCCAACGGCGTTGTGGTTGCTCCCTCGAAGGCCGTGAACGCAGGCGGCGTTTCGGTCTCGGGTCTGGAGATGTCCCAGAACTCCATGCGTTACAGCTGGACCGCCGAGGAGGTCGACGAGAAGCTGCACATGATCATGCACAACATCTTCAAGGCGTCGCTGGATGCCGCACACGAGTACGGTCTTGGCGACGATCTGGTTGCAGGTGCCAACATCGCAGGCTTCCTGAAGGTGGCACGTGCGATGATGGCATACGGCGTTTGCTAATAGCAAGGGGCCAATTCGTTCGCGCAGAACAAAAACACACAAAACAAAAACAAATAAAACGAAGCCGCTTTGCCATCAAAAGTGATGGTGAAGCGGCTTTTTTGGTAGAAATTCGTGCCGAATTTCATTTTTTATGTGTGTTTTTCAGGCGCGCTCTCGACACTTGCAGTATATTATACAGCTCCCGTGCCGAGATCACGCCTTCTGCATCGAAGACCTGGCCCCTTTTTATATAAAATCACCCACGGCAGCGCCGTGGGTGATTTGTCATGTATCAAATTACTGCTTCTTGTACTCCAGACCCTCGATCTTGATGCCGTCGTCGGTCTTCTCGAACTTGAATTCTGCCGAGACTTCCTTGCCGTCTACTTCGGTGGTGAAGGTGATCTTGTCGCCGTCAATCTTGTACTTGCCTTCCGAGGTTTGGTTGGCGCCGCCCATGGTGTAGGTTACGGTAACCTTGCCGAAGGGGCTGAATTTGTAGGTGGTGTTGAGCTGCTCGGTACCGGCCATGTAGGTGCCCGACAGGCCTGCGCAGGATGCGAGCGTGACGCACAGCATCACAACAACCAGTGCGAGCGAGAGAACGCGAACGAGATTCTTCATGGTAGTAATCCTCCATAGTTGAAATTCACAATCGGCCAAAGGGCTCGGTTGCTTATACCTATTATAGCACCGAGAACGGAAAAGTGCAAGCGATTTTTGACAAAATGCGAAAAAATATTTCGGGGGGATAAACAAACATCCCCCCGAATGGCGCATTTTTCGCGCCTTTTGTTCACAATTATGCCATTTATGCCTTCGCCCAGGTCGTGCCCTGTGCGGTGTCGGTCAGCACGATGCCCCTCTCCAAAAGCTCGGCGCGGATGCGGTCGGCCTCGGCATAGTTCTTGGCCTTTTTGGCAGCCGCGCGCGCGTCGATGGCTTCTTCAATGGCGCGGATGGCGGGGTCGTCGGAATAGACGCGCTCGGCAACAGCACGGGCGGCATCTTCGGCCTTCTTGGCCTCGGCGGCGGCAAATGCGTCGGCATTCTGCAAAAGGTCCAGGCACAGCACCGTGTCAAAATCCGCGAGCGCCGCGCGCTTGGTGGCGGCGTTGGCGGGGGACTTGAGCACGTCGTAAATCGCGGTGACGGCAAGCGAGGTGTTCAGGTCGTTGTCCAAGGCCTTGGCAAATTTGCCCTTCAGTTCAGCCAGCGCGGTGGCATCCACCTGCTCGCCATCCCGTACCTTTTGTGCGGCGATACGGGCGATGAGCTTATTGTAGGCGACCGTTGCGTTGTCGAGGTTCTCATACGAGAACACAAGCGAACGACGGTAGTGCGATTGCAGGCAGAAGAAGCGGTAGACCACAGGATCGTAGCCCTTGCTCTCCAGCAGCGATACGGTGAGAAATTCGCCCTTGGACTTGGACATCTTGCCCGAATCGGTGTTCAGGTGCAGGACGTGCATCCAGTAGTTGCACCATTTGTGCCCCAGGAACGCCTCGCTTTGCGCGATCTCGTTGGTGTGATGAGGGAAGGCGTTGTCGATGCCGCCGCAGTGGATGTCCAGCCGCTCGCCCAGGTGCTTCATGCTGATGCACGAGCACTCGATGTGCCAGCCGGGGTAGCCCACGCCCCAGGGGCTGTCCCACTTGAGCTCCTGATCCTCAAACTTGGATTTGGTGAACCAGAGCACGAAGTCGGCCTTGTTGCGCTTGTTGCCGTCCTCCTCCACGCCCTCTCGCACGCCCACGGCAAGGTCCTCGGACGTGAAGTCGTTGAATACGTAATATTCCGAGAGGCGCGAGGTGTCGAAATAGATGTTTCCGCCCGCCTCGTAGGCATAACCCTTTTCGAGCAGCGACTCGATCACGCGGATGAACTCGTCAATGCAGTTGGTGGCGGGCTCGATCACGTCGGGGCGGCGGATGTGGAGCTTCTCGCAGTCGGCAAAGAAGCAGTCGGTGTAGTAGCGCGCGATCTCCATCACGGTCTTTTTCTCGCGCTTTGCACCCTTGAGCATTTTGTCCTCGCCCGTGTCGCCGTCGCTGGAGAGATGCCCCACGTCGGTGATGTTCATCACGCGCTTGACCTCATACCCCGCATAGCGCAGATAGCGGTCGAGAATATCCTCCATGATATAGGTGCGCAGGTTGCCGATGTGTGCGTAGTGATAGACCGTAGGGCCGCAGGTATACATGCTGACCTTGCCGGGCTCGTTGGGAATGAACTCCTCGCGCTTGTGCGAGAGGGAATTGTACAGAATCATACGGTTACCTCCGTTATTTTTCGTCTTGCTCGGCATCCATCCGCGCCTCAAGCGCGGCGATGGAGCTCCGTATAGCATCCAGCTCCTCGGCCACGGGGTCGGGGATGTGGATCTGATCCAGGTCGTTGGCCACGCGCTGTCCTGCCACGCGCACGACCCTGGCGGGGATGCCCACGGCGGTGCTGTCGGCAGGGATGTCGTCCAGCACCACCGCACCCGCCGCGATCTTGGCGTTATCGCCGATGGTGAGCGGCCCCAGCACCTTGGCACCCGCCCCCACCAGAACGCCGTTGCCCAGCGTTGGGTGGCGCTTGCCCTCGTCCTTGCCCGTGCCGCCCAGCGTCACGCCCTGATAGAGCGTCACGTTGTCGCCGATCTCGGCCGTTTCACCGATCACCACGCCCGAGCCGTGGTCGATCACAAGTCCGCGCCCGATGGTGGCACCGGGGTGGATCTCAATGCCCGTCAGCGCCTTTGCCCCCTGGCTTACGGCGCGCGCTGAGAGCGTGTGGCCGCGCCGATAGAGCGCGTGCGACAGGCGGTGCGCGGTGCGCGCGTGCAGACCCGAATAGAGCAGCACGATCTCGGCGTTGCTCTGGGCCGCAGGGTCGCGCTGGCGGAAGGCCTCGACATCATAGCGGATCTCGGATACGAGCTTTTGGCCGCGGCGGTGGAGCTTTTTGGCCGTGTGCGCGGCCAGAGCCATTGCGGTGGCCGCCGCGTCAAGCATGGTTGCAGCTGTTTTTTTCATGGTAAAATGCCCCCTCGCAGAGAAAAAGAAAAGCCCTGTACCCAAGGGTACAGAGGCGACAATGCGCGGTTCCACTCTGCTTCAGGGGATACCCCCTCTCTTTACTGTCACATGTTGAACAGATTTCCCTTAACGCGGGTCACGTCAGCGGCTACTGTCGCGTGGCGACCCTCACCGTTGCATCTCGCGGGTGCACATCTCCTTCCTTGCCGTATGCCGCTTCCAGCCTGTGGCGGCACTCTCTGTTCGGGGTGGAAAGGCCTTTTCCCGTTCATTGATTTTCCACTATTATTATACACAGCCGCACGGTGTTTGTAAACCCCTTTTGTAAATTTTTTTGAAATGGCAAAAACAAAGCGCATTTCCGACTTTTTTGCGGTATGAGCGCGCGGCGCGCGGAAAATACTAAAAATGAAGCGATGAAAGGGGGCGAGCAAATGGCAAAAAAAGGAATGAACACCGCAACGGGCGTGGTGGCGGGCATGATGATGGCGGGTGCCGTGGGGCTGCTGATGAGCAACGGCAAGCGCGGCGTTAAGCGCGCGCTCAAGCGCACCGCGAACGCAGTCGAGACCGCGACCGACAAGATCCAGATGAAGGTCGACACGATGAAGAAGATGCTTTGATCGGGGGCCCCCGCGCCGTGCGGCGCGGGGGCCTTTTGCGCCGCGATAAAACCAAAAGAAAAAAGGACGCATCGCGTCCTTTTTTGCTTGAAAATAACCCCGCCGAGCCGTGTAACCGGCAATCGAGAACCCTGTTTGTCAGGGTGGTGTCCTGCCGCTCGCTTTACTGCTCCCAACGTCCTTTGCCCCCGCCCGAGACAAGTCGATCAAGGCGGGAAAGGGAGGTCTGCAAACCGCGAACGGACGCTATTTCGGACTCCTTGTCGTGTTTGTAGGCTCCACCAACCGATTATCACGCACTAAGCAGGAAAATTTTTACTTTTGATCGTAGTCGATCTCCTCGGAGAACAGGTCGTCAAAGTAGTCGGCCACGTCGTCGAACTCGTCATCGTCGTCCACGGTCACCAGCGACTCCTCACCGTTCTCGACCACCGACTTGAGAATGACGTATTCGCAGAACTCGTCCTCGCGCTCGCCCTCGGCGGCGGGGATCATGGCGAAATACTTATTGCCGTTCTTCTCGCAGGTGGCGATGAGCTCGAACTCGTGCTCGTTGCCCTCTTCGTCCTGTAGCGTGTAGATCTCAACTTCCATTTCTTCGTTCATTTCATTGTTCTTGTTATCCATTTGCTGTCACCTCACTTATTGCTACCCTTATTGTACCCGAAACAAGGCGAAAAGTCAAGGGGCGCGCAACAAATTTACAAATGGTGGATCTTTCCGATCTTGTCGGGGCGAAAAAAATTTTTATTATTTATTAAAACGGGCTTGACTTTAGCGCTTTATTGTGCTAAAATCGTATGCAGTTGTAAAAAGGAAGGGAGGTGCCTTATATGGATTCGTTGCATACCCCCGCAATGGATAAGCTTTTTACCACCATCCTCGCGCTGGAGAGCGTGGAGGAGTGCTATCGCTTTTTTGAGGATATTTGTACCATCAAGGAGCTGCAGGATATTTCCCAGCGGCTGGAGGTGGCACAGATGCTGAGCCTTGGCAAAAATTATCAGGAGATCTCGGCGGTCACGGGTGCGAGCACCGCGACCATCAGCCGTGTGAACAAGTGCCTGGTCTACGGCAGCGGCGGCTACCGTGCGGCACTCGCGAAAGGGGAAAGCGAACAATGACAAGAGAAAGCGAGGTCGCGCGCACCGAGACGCGCACCGTTGCGCGTCTGGGAGCTCTGTATCGGAGCTACGGATACGCGCAATATAAAATGAGCAAATTCGAGGAATACGAGCTGTACGTGCGCAACAAGGATTTTCTGGTGTCCAATCAGATCATTACCTTTACCGACAACGGTCGGCTCATGGCCCTGAAGCCCGACGTAACGCTCTCGATCATTCGCAACGGTGAGGAGGCGCAGAAGGTCTACTACAACGAGCACGTGTACCGCGTGCCCAAGGGCGGCGCGGGCTTTCGCGAGATGCTGCAGGTGGGCTTGGAGTGCATGGGCGAGATCGATGCCTTCCGCACCTATGAGGTGCTGATGCTGGCCGCCGAGAGCCTGGCGGTGCTGGCCGAGGATTTCGTGCTGGACATCTCGCACATGGGCGTGGTCTGCGCCGCACTGGATGCGGCGGCACTCTCGCCCGCGGGCCGCGCGGCGGTTCTGCGCGCCGTTGCCGACAAGAGCCTGCAAACCGTTGCCGCCGTCTGCGCCTCGGAGGGGGTGTGTGCCGAGACAGCCGCGCTTCTGCGCGCGCTTGTAACCGACTGCGGCGCCCCCGCCGACGTGCTGCCACGCTGGCGCGCGGCACTCCCCGAGGGCGAAGCGCGCCGTGCCGTGGACGAGCTTGCCGCCACCGCGCTGGCATTGGTCGAGCGCTACGGCGCGCGTATCCGCATTGATTTTTCGGTGCTCAACGATATGGGCTATTACAATGGCATCGTGTTCAAGGGCTTCGTCAACGGCGTGCCCGCTTCGGTGCTCTCGGGCGGCCGCTACGACACGCTCATGCGCAAGATGGGCAAGCGTGCGGGCGCGATCGGGTTTGCCGTTTATATGGATGAGCTCGCGCGTCTGACCGACGTGCCGCCCGTGTATGACGTGGACACCGTGCTGCTGTATGACGAAACGGCCGATCTTGCGGCCCTGCGCGCGGCAGTGGAGGCACTGGTTGCCGAGGGCGTGAGCGTGAGTGCCGAGCGCGCCGTACCCGAGAAGCGGACGTATCGGCGATTGATGCGCCTTGTGGGAGAGGGGGTCGAGACAATTGAAGACCGTGCTTAACGTGGCCCTGCCCAAGGGTCGCTTGGGTGAAAAGGTGCTTGCAATGTTTGAAAAGGCGGGCTACCCCTGCCCCTCGATCCACGAAAGCAACCGCAAGCTCATTTTTGAAAACGAGGAGTGCGGTGTGCGTTACTTCTGGGTCAAACCCTCGGACGTGGCGATCTACGTCGAGCGCGGGGCGGCCGACATCGGCGTGGCGGGCAAGGATATCCTGTTGGAGTACGGGCCCGACGTTTACGAGCTGCTCGATCTGGACATCGGCAAGTGCCGCATGGCGGTGGCCGCGAAAAACGACTTTCGCGACGATCCGCGCCGCACGCTGCGCGTGGCCACCAAGTTCTCGCGTATCGCGGCTGACTTTTACGCCAAAAAGGGCAGAGACATCGACATCATTCATTTGAACGGCTCGATCGAGCTCGCACCCATTCTCGATCTCTCGGACGTGATCGTGGATATCGTGGAAACGGGCACCACGCTCAAGGAAAACGACCTGTCGGTGGTGGAGACCGTCGTGCCGATCAGCGCGCGCCTGATTGCCAACAAGGCAAGCTATAAATTCAAGGGTGAGGCGATCGCGGCGATTGCAGAAAATCTCAAGCAGCAAACGGAGGCAACAACATGATCCGAATTCTCAAATACGGCGAGGTGGCGAATGCCGATATTTTTGCCCGCGCCGTGCCTGCCATGAACGTTGAGGCGATCGTGGCGGATATCATCGCGGCAGTGCGCGCCGAGGGCGATGCCGCGCTTTACCGCTATTGCGAAAAATTTGACGGTGCCAAGCTCGCCTCGCTTGCCGTGACCGAGCAGGAGATCGACGAGGCGGTGGCAGCCGTGGAGCCCCGCTTCCTTGCGGTGCTGGAGCGCGCGGCCGCAAATATCCGCGCCTTTCACGAAAAGCAAAAGCGCAACAGCTTTATTCTCAACGACCAAAAGGGCGTGGTGATGGGGCAGAAGGTCGTGCCCATCGACCGCGCGGGTCTGTACGTGCCGGGCGGCACGGCGGCCTACCCGTCCACGGTGCTCATGGATTCGATCCCCGCCAAGATTGCGGGCTGTCGCGAGGTGGTGATGGTGACCCCGCCCGGCAAGAACGGCAAGGTCAACCCTGTCATTCTTGCCGCCGCAAAGATCGCGGGCGTTGACCGCATCTTCAAGGTGGGCGGCGCACAGGCGGTGGCGGCTCTGGCCTACGGCACCGAGAGCGTGCCGCGCGTGGATAAGATCGTGGGCCCGGGCAATGCCTTTGTGGCCGAGGCCAAAAAGCAGGTGTTCGGCACGGTCTCGATCGACATGATCGCAGGTCCGAGCGAAATTCTCATCGTTGCCGACGGCAAGACCAGCCCCCGTCACGCGGCGGCCGACCTGCTCTCGCAGGCCGAGCACGACCGACTGGCAAGCGCGGTGCTGGTGACCGATTCGGCAGAGCTGGCCGAGGCGGTGCAATCCGAGATCGAGCGTCAGATCCCCACGCTCTCGCGCGCCGAGATCGCACGTGAGTCGATCGACAAGAACGGCAAGATCATCGTGGTGGACGACCTGCGCACCGCGGTGGAGGTCTCCAACGAGATCGCCCCCGAGCACCTGGAGCTTTTGGTCGAAAACCCCTTTGATATTCTGGACGGTATCCGTCACGCGGGCTCGGTGTTCATGGGGCGCAACTGCCCCGAGGCACTGGGCGACTATATGGCGGGCCCCAATCACACCCTGCCCACCAGCGGCACGGCGCGCTTTGCCAGCCCCCTTTCGGTGGACGATTTTGTCAAAAAGATGCAGTATACCTACTACACGCGTGAGGCGTTGTGCGACATCGCACGCGACGTGGCGTACTTTGCCGAGCAGGAGGGGCTGACGGCACACGCAAGGAGCGCGATTGTACGCTTGGAGGACGAGCAATGAGCCGCTTTTTCAGTAAAAAGTTTGCGTCTCTCGTGCCCTATACCCCGGGCGAACAGCCCAAGGAGCGCAAGTACATCAAGCTCAACACCAACGAATCGCCCTTTGCCCCGTCCGAGCAGGCGATCGCCGCGGCGGCCGATGCCGCCGCGCGCTTGCAGCTCTATCCCGACCCCGAGGCACGCGAGCTGACGGCGGCAGTCGCCGCGCAGTGCGGCGTTGACCCTGCCGAGGTGCTGCTCACCAACGGCTCGGACGAGATCCTCAACTTCGCCTTTATGGCGTTTTGTGACGAGGCACACCCCGCCGTGTTTCCCGATATTACCTACGGCTTTTATCCCGTATTCGCGCGCCTGAACGGCGTGCCCTACACCGAGATTCCGCTGCGCGACGACCTTTCGGTGGACGTCGATGCCTTTTGCGGCGTGGGCAAGACCGTATTTTTGGCCAATCCCAACGCACCAAGCGGTCTGCTTTTGTCGCTTGCCGACATTGAGCGCATCGTCGCGTCCAATCCCGACAACGTGGTGGTGATCGACGAGGCGTATATTGATTTTGGCGGCGAGAGCTGTATCCCGTTGATCCGCAAGTACGACAACCTGCTTGTGACCCAGACCTTCTCCAAATCCCGTTCGATGGCGGGCGCGCGGCTTGGGTTCGGCGTGGGGTGTCGCGCGCTGATGCAGGATCTCAACACCATCAAGTATTCCACAAACCCCTATAACGTCAATGCCATGACCATGGCGGCAGGGCTCGGAATGCTGGCGGACGAGGCGCGCACGCGCCAAAACTGCGCCGCCGTGATCGAGAACCGCGCGTACGTGACACGCGAATTGCGCGCACTGGGCTTCACGCTCACCGATTCTGCCGCAAACTTCGTGTTTGCCAAGCACCCCGAAATGAGTGGTGAGGAGATCTATGGGGCGCTTCGTGCGCGCGGTATTCTGGTGCGGCACTTCAAGACGCCGCGTATTGCGGATTACAACCGCATCACCGTGGGCACACGGTGGGAAATGGAGCAGCTGGTGGCGGCACTCACCGCCATTTTAGCAGAAAGGAACTAATATGATTCGAGTTGCAGAAATTACCAGAAAAACCGCAGAAACCGATATCGTTCTGGCACTTTCGCCGGACGGAACGGGCAAGTCCGAGATCGCCACGGGCGTGGGATTCTTGGATCACATGCTCACGCTCTTTGCCAAGCACGGCCGCTTTGACCTGAAGGTCTCCTGCAAGGGAGACACCGAGGTGGACGCTCACCACACCGTTGAGGATGTGGGTATTTGTCTTGGCATGGCATTCGCCAAGGCACTGGGTGAAAAGCGCGGTGTAACGCGCTACGGCGACTGCACGCTCCCCATGGACGAGGTGCTGGTGCTCGCGGCCGTGGATCTTTCGGGGCGCGCGGGCTACTACGACGCATTGAATATCCCCACGCCCCGTGTGGGTAGCTTTGACACCGAGCTTGTCGAGGAGTTCTGGTGGGCGTTCGTGCGTAACGCAAATTGCACGCTGCACCTGCGCTGCCTTGCGGGCAGAAATTCACACCACATCATTGAGGGTGCGTTCAAGGCGGCAGGCCGCGCACTGCGTACGGCGGTTGCCGTTGATCCCGACGCCGCGAATGAGATCCCGTCCACGAAGGGAGTTTTGGCATGATCGCCATTGTAGACTACGGCGTTGGCAATCTCTTTTCTCTGCAAAGCTCGCTGGTGGCCGTTGGGGCTGAAACGGTTGTAACCGCAGACCCCGCGGTGCTCGCGCGCGCCGATAAGATCATTCTGCCCGGTGTGGGCGCGTTCGGTGACGCGGCCGCCAAGCTGCGCGAGAGTGGACTTGCCGAGGTGCTGACGCGTGAGGTGGGTGCAGGGAAGCCCTTGATGGGCATTTGTCTTGGTATGCAGCTGCTCTTTGAAAAGGGCTTTGAATACGGCGAGCATCAGGGTCTTGGCTGGATCCGCGGCGAGGTGCGCCCGATCTCCGAGGTGATCGGAGAGGGACTCAAAATTCCGCACATCGGCTGGAATGCGTTGCATTTCGGTGAAAAAAAGCACCCCATCTTCCGCGACGTGCGGGAAGGGGAGCACGTGTATTTTGTACATTCCTATTACGGTGCGAATTGCGCCGACTCGGTGATCGCGACCGCGGAATACGGCGCGGAGCTCACCGCCGCCGTGGCGTGCGGTAACATCTGCGGCTGCCAGTTCCACCCCGAAAAAAGCGGCGACGTGGGGCTTCGTATCCTGCGCGCGTTCTGTGAAAGTGAGGCCTTGGCGTGAACATTTTTCCCGCAATTGATCTGTATGAGGGCAAGGCGGTGCGCCTTTTGCGCGGCGACTATGCCAACATGACGGTGTACAGCGACAATCCACCTGAATTCGTCAAGGATTTCCGCGCGCAGGGAGCGCAATTCCTGCACGTGGTGGATCTGGAGGGAGCAAGGGACGGCGGCACGCCGAACCTTAAAACCATTGAGCGTATCGTTTCCGACGCGGGGTTGTTCGTCGAGGTCGGCGGCGGCATCCGCAGTATGGATGTGATCGACCGCTACCTTGGCGCGGGTGTGTCCCGCGTGATTTTGGGCACGGCGGCCGTGACCGAGCAGGGCTTTGTGGAGCGCGCGGTGGCGCGCCACGGCGACGCGATCGCCGTTGGCGTGGATATTCGCGACGGGCGCGTGGCGATCCGCGGTTGGACCGAGGATTCGGGCCTGGAGGCCTTTGCCTTCTGCCGCCGTATGCAGGAACTCGGCGTCAAGACGCTCATTTGCACCGATATCTCGCGCGACGGCGCGATGCAGGGCAGCAACCACGCGCTCTACGGCGCGCTTTCCCGTGAGTGTGCGATGCAGATCGTTGCATCGGGCGGCGTGTCCTCGATCGAGGACGTCAAGGCACTGGCCGCGATGGATCTGTACGGCGCGATCATCGGAAAGGCGTATTACACGGGCGCAATTTCGCTTCGTGAAGCGATCGAGGTGGCAAAATGACGACCAAACGAATCATTCCTTGCCTGGACGTGCGCGACGGCCGCGTGGTGAAGGGTGTGAATTTTGAGGGCCTGCGCGACGTGTCCTCGCCCGTGGAGCTGGCGAGGTATTACAGCGACAACGGCGCGGACGAGCTGGTGTTCTACGACATCACCGCCTCGGCCGAGGGGCGCGCGCTTTTCACCGACATTCTCACCGAGGTGGCGCGCACCATCTTCATCCCCCTCACGGTGGGGGGCGGTATCAACACCGTGGCCGATTTTGACCGCGTGCTCAAGTGTGGCGCGGACAAGGTCAGCGTCAATTCGGGTGCGATCCGCAACCCTGCGCTCATTGCCGAGGCGGCCAACCGCTACGGCGATCAGTGCGTGGTGCTCTCGGTGGACGTGCGCCGCGTGGACGGTGTGTTCCGCGTGTTTGCCAAGGGCGGACGCGAGAACACGGGCATGGAGGCCATCGAATGGATCCGCCGCGGCGTCGAGTCGGGCGCGGGCGAGATCGTGGTCAACTCCATGGACACCGACGGCGTGAAGCAGGGCTTTGATCTGGAGCTGCTGGACGCGGTGTGTGCCGCAGTCAACGTGCCCGTCATCGCCTCGGGCGGCGCGGGCTGTGCCGAGGATTTCGTCACGCTCTTTGACCGCCTTCCCTTGGTGGATGCGGGGCTTGCCGCCTCGATCTTCCATTTCGGCGAGGTGCAGATCCCCGCGCTCAAAAAGCAACTGGCCGCCCACGGCATCCCGATGCGTATTTGAAAGGAGAACAACGATGCTGAATTTTGATATTTCCAAGCTGAAATTTGACGACAAGGGCTTGATCCCCGCCATCGTGGTGGATGCCAAGACCCGCCGCGTGCTCACGCTCGCCTATATGAACAAGGAGAGCCTTGCGATCTCGCTGGAAAAGGAGCTGACCTGCTTTTACAGTCGCTCGCGCCAAGCGCTCTGGCTCAAGGGCGAGACCAGCGGCAACTACCAGCACATCGTGTCGATCACCGCGGATTGCGACTACGACGCGCTCGAGGTGCTGGTCGAGCCCGACGGACCCGCCTGCCATCTCGGTACCGACTCCTGCTTTGAGCACCCGCTGTTTGCGAGCGAGGAGCGCAGTGAGTTTTCGCTGGAGCTGCTGGTGAAGCTCATCGAGGGCAGAAAAAAGACCCGCCAGGAGGGGTCTTACACCACGTATTTGTTTGAAAAGGGTCTGGATAAGATCCTCAAAAAGGTGGGCGAGGAGTGCACCGAGGTCATCATCGCCGCCAAGGCAGAGGACAAAAAGGAGACCGTCTACGAGATCGCGGATCTGGTCTACCACGTGCTGGTGCTGATGATCGAGGCCGACATCTCGCTCGCCGACGTGCGCAACGAGCTGGCGTCGCGTCATGTGATCGATCATAAGGTCAAGCAAGAGAAGATGACCAAATAAGACCGCAAAAAACCGCGTAATACTGCGTTGCTCCTCGCAGTCAAGCTCGGCGAACACCAAGTTCGCCGTCGCCTGCCTGCTGTGGTGCGCCTTGTCTTACGCGGTTTTTTTATCGGTCTGGGAATTGTGTTGCTTGGCCTACAAATAAAACCCCCCGTGAGATCTGCGATCTCACGGGGGCTTTATTTTTATTTTCCGAAGGATGCCAGCACCCGCTCGGATACGGCGGCATAGCGCGTTTTGTTGAGCGCGACGCCGTCGCGGTTGACGATGGTGGCGACCATTTCGCCGTTTTCGTCCTCGTAGAAGAACAGGGTATAGCCGTCGTCGAAGAAGGTGCCGGGCAAGAGACAGCTTTCGTCACACGTGAAGGCGATCTTGCCATCCTTGTCGATGCACATATACGGATCCTCAGCGTTCAAGCGTACCACGGCGCGGTCATACATGAAGTCCGACACGGTGTAGTAGGTTGGCTCGATTGTAAACTCCCCATTTTTATTGATGAAGCCCCACAGGCCGTCACGGCAGGCAGCCGCCAAGCCGCTATCGGCAAAGGAGCGTGCGGCCTCCAGCTCGGGCGCGATGGCGATCTCGCCCTTTTTATTGATGTAGCCGTATTTTCCGTTTACGCGGATCAGCGCAAGTCCGTTGTCGGCAAAGGCCTCGGCATATTCATAGGTGGGGCGCACCACATACACGCCCTCCTTGTTGATGTAGCCGTACATTTCATCCTTGCAGATCAGTGCAAGGTCGCCGCCCGCAAAGGAATCCAAGCGGTCAAACTGAGGATTGATGAAATATTCGCCGTTTTTGTCGATCATGCCCCATTTGCCAAAGGCAAGCACGGCTGCGTGCCCCTCGGCATCAAAGCTTCTTGCGTTTTCGTATTGGGGAGGGATGACGTAGACGCCCGTGCGGTTGATGTAGCCGTATTTTCCACCGATCTCGACCATTGCAAGCCCGATGTCCGTGAAGGCCTCGGCGCTGTCAAACTGGGGATTGATGATCATTTCACCCTTTTGGTTGATGTATCCCCACGAGCCCGCGAACCTGACGCAGGCGAAGTTGAATTCGGCAAAGCCCTGTGCGTCCTCGTACTGCGGCTCGATCACGAACGTGCCGCTGCGATTGATAAAGCCCCATTTGCCGTCCTTTTTGACAGCGGCAAGCCCTACGGCAGAAAAGTCCTTCGCGGCCTCAAATTGATGCTCGATCACGGTGTTGCCGCCACGGTCAATATAGCCCCAGAGCAGTTGCTCCTCACCGCTCTCGGCATCGACCTCGGTAATGGCCACGGGCAACAGCCCCTCGGAGAACAGGGAGGTGGGCACCACCTCGACGGTGCGGTGAGTGGAAAAATAAACGATCAGGAATACAGCCGACGCGACCACGAGCAAAAGCGGCACCAGAAACAGAAAGCTCTGTACACGGCGCGGACAGGGCTCCTCGTCGTCGGGGTCGGGAATCGCATGGGCCCCCGCGCCGGCAAGCACGGGCGTATCGGGCACTCTTGCCGTAAGGGGTGCTTGTGTGGACTGCAAAGAGACCTCGCTCTCCTCGGGCAACGGTGCATCGCACTTTTCACGTTCCGACATTTTGACAGACTCCTTTCTACCGCGTGCGGGCGGCAAGGCTCGCGCGCGTGCAAATGTGTTACATACAGATAATTCAGTATAACACACAATGCGGCATTTGTCAAATAAAACAACATACTCGGAAGCAAAAGCACGGGAACACAGCGTGTTCCCGTGCTTTTTTGTTAGAAAGAGGTGCGCGCCGTTTGATCTGCCAGATTTATGATGATCTTCTTCTTTCGGCGTGCATATTCCGGTGTCTGATAGGCTCCGCCATATTTGTGAGCGACATAAGCGATAACGAGATCGGCCTGATCCACCATCCACTCATTGCGTTTGCGAATTGCAAAACGAAGCGGTACATTTTCCAAAGGAGGATAGATAGTAGCATTATAGAGCTTGGGATCTGCTTGATATTTCAGCCGTGATTCCGTTATATATGGTGTAACAAAGATGACCTCGCAATTCTGGCGTGTATCTCTGATGGCAGCACAGGCTTTTGCGCACAGATGGTCAAAATCACCGTATCCGCCGCAGTAAAACGAGGTATGTGAGTCGTGTTGGGTACATTCGATCAGGATCGTGTTTATTTTTTGTGATATATGTTCGCTGTTGTACAGGATTCCGTGCCCTGCAAATGTTATGATCATATTCACCCTCCAATCGTGGAACTCCGATATTTTATTATAGCGGTGTTTTGAGAATGTGTCAATATCGTGGAACTCCACGAGATAAATTTTGCGAACCAACCTATAATAATTACGGAATTCCACGAGGGAGGTGTGATCATGCAGCTAAATGATGCCATTGTAAAGCGCATCTATGAGGTATGCAAAGAGAAAGGCTTGAATATCTGCGACGCTTCGCTCAGGGGCGGTATGTCGCCCTCGGCTATTTATGACCTGATCAAGGGCAGGACGAAATGCTCCAAGGTGATTACTGTGAAGCGCTTTTGTGAGGGAGCAGGAATGACACTCAAGGAATTTTTTGACCGCGAATATTTCAATGATATTGAGGAATGAGTGTAAGGGCGACGCGATTTTTGCTGCATTATAAAGAGGGCAATCTCCAATCCCGTTTGGAGACTGCCCTCTTTTTTGGGTTGTTACGCAAACAGTGTGCAGATCCAGTAGATCACGCCGTAGATCGCGCCTGCGGCTGTGCCGTAAAGCAGCACGGGGCCCGCGACGGTGAAGATCTTGGCGCCCACCCCCAGCACAAAGCCCTCGGCGCGGCTGTCGATGGCGGGGGAGGCCACCGCGTTGGCAAAGCCCGTGATCGGCACAAGCGTGCCTCCCCCCGCAAATTTGGCAATGCGGTCAAATACGCCGATCCCCGTGAGCACAACGGCCACAAGCACCAGAATCACGGCCGTCAGTGTGCCTGCGTCATCCCGTGTCATTTCCAGTCCGCGCGTCCAGATCTGATTGAGCCCCTCGGCGAACAGGCAGATACCGCCCCCCACCAAAAAGGCCCAAACGCAGTCTTTTACGATCGGGGAGCGCGGCGCGCGCGCCTCGACGTAGCGCGCGTAGGTCTTTTTATCCATATTCATTGTGATCCCTCCCGAATTTGGTACGATTAGCATATCCGTATTCCGTTTTTTTCATGCAAAGAAAAAAACTTCTTTACAATTCGGCATTTTTACGCTATACTGATAAGTGAAGAAGGTCAAGCAGACCGAGTGAAAGGAGATCGTTATGTCTGGATTTAACCGTTTTTGCAATGCCGCACGTCGCACTGCAACCAAGATCACCGACCGTGCAGGGGAGCTGGTGGATAACGCCACCGCCGCCGTCAAGATCAAGGGACTTGAGATGCGCATTGACGAGCAGTATGAGAACCTCGGTCGCGTGATCTACCGCGATCTGCACACCGAGGAGAGCCTGGAGGAGGAGAAGCTGCGCATCATTGCTGCCATTGATGCACTCTTTGATCGCATTGCCGAGCTCAAGGGCGAGGTCGCAGATAGCGAAGATGCCACCGAGGAGTGTGAAGCTCCCGCTTGCGAGAGCGACACCGCCGCAGAGGAAGCCCCCACCGAGGAATGAGGATAAAAAAGCCCCCGTGCGGGGGCTTTTTTGTTATTTGCTTGCCATGGTGGCGTACTGCTGCTTGGCCTGCGAGAGCTTTTGCTCCTCGGCCTTGGTCACGGGGTACCAGCCGCGGCTGTTCATCTCCTCAAAGAGCTTTTGCGCGGCGGTGTGCGTGTCGTTGAGGATCCCACACAGCGACCGGCGCATTTCGGGCGTTGCACATTCGAGCAAATAGGTGTTGTACATGCCCGCCAGATACTTCTCGTCCATGAGAAGCGCGTTCATGATCTCCTTATCCGAGAGAGTGCAATTGCTTCTGTTTTCCATACCGTTATCCCCCTTTTTTATTTGAGATTGGCATACAGCTCGTCAAAGTGGCGCTGGTGCCGTGCTGCCATTTGCTCGTAGCAGTCCTTGATTGCCGTATCGCTCGCGCAGCAGGCCTGCGCGCGGTATTTTTGTGCCATCAGCTGCTCGGCGCCCAGCAGATCGGAGAGGGCCGAGAGCTCTTTTTCGGTGATTTGTGCCATATTGCTTCTCCTTTTTTTGTGGTATCGCTATTTTTGGCAGCTTTGCTGTGTTTTATGCGCAAAAAAGGACGCCTGCCATAGCAGACGTCCTTTATTGCAACAGAAAACCACGCGATAGTCGCGTGGTTCAAAAGAGGCTATTGCCGATGAACAGAAATCCTCCAATGTGATAGAATGAGAAAGACCTGCCAGTCAAACTCAAGAACACATTGGAGGATTTATCTATGAAAA
>JAFQEC010000013.1 GCA_017415805.1 Clostridia bacterium
GGGCTCGTTGATGATACGCTTGACGTCCAGGCCCGCGATCTTGCCTGCGTCCTTGGTTGCCTGGCGCTGGGAATCCGAGAAGTAAGCGGGGACGGTGATGACCGCCTCGGTCACGGTCTCGCCCAAATACGCCTCTGCATCGGCCTTGAGCTTCTGGAGCACCATTGCCGAGATCTCCTGGGGCGTGTAAGCCTTGCCGTCGATGTCGACCTTGTAGCCCGTGCCCATGTGACGCTTGATCGAAAGAACAGTGCGGTCGGGGTTGGTGATGCTCTGACGCTTTGCCACCTGACCGATCATACGCTCGCCCGTCTTGGAGAACGCCACCACAGAGGGCGTGGTGCGTGCCCCCTCGGGGTTCGGAATGACCTTCGGCTCGCCGCCCTCGTAAACGGCGACGCAGGAGTTGGTCGTACCCAAGTCAATACCAATGATTTTTGCCATAATAAGTTCCTCCCGAAGAATATATCTTCTATAATTGAATTATTTTTTACTGTTTAATTTGCGACCTTTACCATCGCATAGCGCAGCACGCGCTCACCCATGATATAACCCTTTTGCAGGACCTCTACGACCTCGCTCTCGCCAAAGGCCTCGTCCTCAACATGGAAGACGGCGTTGTGGTATTGCGGGTCAAAGGGCTTTCCGAGTGCCTCGATCTCCTTGACACCGAGTCGCTCCAGCGTTTCGGCCACGCTCTTCAGCGTCATGGCCACGCCCTTGGCAACATTCTCGCCATCCGAGAACTGCGAGGCACGCTCCAGATTATCCACCACGGGGAAAAGTGCGGCCAGCGCCGCGGCATACGCGTCGCCGTAAATACGATCCTGCTCCTCCTTGCTGCGGCGGCGGTAGTTATCGTACTCGGCGGCAAGGCGCAGATATTTGTCGCCCTGCTCGGTCATGCTCTTTTGCAGATCGGCAAGCTCCTGCTTGTTGCCTGCGATCTCGGCCTCTAGCGCCGCGATCTGACATCCGAGCTCATCGAGTTTCTTAAATGCGGCCTTCCTGTCACCCTTGGCGCTCCGCTTTTCGGCCTCGGCCAGCGCGTCGTCCAGCTCCGCCTCGGTGACCTCGTCGTGCAAGTCCTTATTCATTTCTTCCGTCATTTCTCTTCTCCTTTTTCCCCGCTGTGGGGCTCACTTAACAATTGAGATACATTGCCGCCAAGACTGTCGAGCATGGTCAGCACGCGCGCATAATCCATACGCAACGGGCCGATCACGCCGATGGCACCCACGGTACGCCCACCCTGCCGTATGGGGCGATAGACCACGGTGGAATTGTTGATGACCTTGACCGCACTCTCCTGGCCGATCACGACGTTGACGCGATCGCCCTCGACGTCCGAGACAAGATCGAGAATATCGTCCTTGCGCTCCAGCGCCCCGAGCAGCTCGCCAAGGTCGGCGGCATCCGAAAACTCGGGATATTGCAGCAGGCGATCCAGTCCGTTGACCTTCAGCTCGCCGCTGTCCAGCTCGCTGAGTACCTCGTAAATGCTTTTCATCACCGTGCCGACGAGCAAGGAATCCTCTGCCATACGGCTCTCCAGCTGCATCATCAGCGGCAGATTGATCTCGCTTGCCGCGCGCTCTGCCAGCAGCTCGTTGAGTGCGGCACAAAGGCGGTTCAGCACCTGCATATCCACCACGGTCTCGGTGAGGATATTGCGCGTCTTGACCGTGCCGTTGGATGCCACCAATATTAAGATGAAGCTCTTTTCGTCGATCAGCGCGGTCTCAAAGCGGCGGATGGTGACGGTGCGCGAGCGCGGCTTGATGGCAAAGCCCGTGTAGTTGGTGAGCGTGGTCGCCACCTTGGATGCCTTATCCAAAATTTGATCGAGCTCCGACATTTTGACCTTCATGAGCTGGTTGATCTGCGCGATCTCCTTGGCGGTCATCGCGTATTCCTCCAGCAATGCGTCCACATAAAAGCGATAGCCCTGCTTGCTGGGCACGCGCCCCGCCGAGGTGTGGGGCTGCTCCAGATACCCCATGGTCTCCAGCTCTGCCATCTCGTTGCGGATGGTCGCAGACGAGCAGGTGAGCTGCTGGCTTTGGGTGATATATTTGGAGCCGACGGGCTCGCCGCCGCGGATGTGCGCCTCAACGATCGCCTTGAGGATCTGCTTTTTACGGTCGGTAAGACCTCTTGCGCGCTCTGCCATGTCTGCTCCCTCCTTTTTCGACTCAATTTTAGCACTCTTTGCACATCAGTGCTAAAACCATACCACAAATATAGCACGATTCCCTTCTTTTGTCAAGGATTTTACGCAACTTTTTTTATTTTCTTACGTCAAGAGTGCAAAAATTCGCAATTCCTTCAAAAAAGTGAAAAAACGCGGCTTGAAGCCGCGTTTTTTCACTTTTTGTCTTTTCCGAATACGGGACGAAAATACTGATAGAGATTGCACGGGATCATACCGTTGTACAGGCGGCGCGCCTTATCGGCGCGGCGGCCGTAGAGCATCTCGAATTTCTCATGTGAGGTGAGTACGTAGATCTGCCACGGTGAGAGTGCGGCAAACGCCCTTCCCATCTCGCGGTAGAGCGTTTCGGCCTCCGCGCGCTCGAGCATGCGCTCGCCGTAGGGCGGATTGCAGACCACCGTTCCGCGGCGGTCGGGCGCGGGCTTTCGGATCTCGCGCGCGTCGGCACGGAAAAATCGCACGCATCTCTCTACTCCTGCACGCGTGGCATTCTCGGCAGCAAGCGCAAGCACACGCTCGTCGATATCCGAGCCCCAGATCTCGGTATGTACGTCACGGCGCACCAGATCGCGCGCCTCCTCGGCGGCGCGTTGCCAGATTCCACGGTCCAGCGAGGCAAAGTCCATCGCGGCAAAACGGCGGCCAAAGCCGGGCGCGAGGTTGCGCAGGATCATCGCGGCCTCGATGGCAATGGTACCCGAGCCGCAGAAGGGATCCCAGAACAGCGTATCCTCGCGCGGACGGGCGGTGAGCGCCATAGCCGCGGCCAGCGTTTCGCGCAAGGGTGCAGCGCCTGCCGCAGGGCGGTAGCCGCGCTTGTGGAGCGCTACGCCGCTGGTGTCGATCATCAGCGTGGCAATATCCTTGAAGATAAAAAACTCAATCTGATATTTCGTTCCCTGCTCGGGAAACCATTTGAGCCCGTAGGCGGCCGAAAGACGCTCGACCACCGCCTTTTTGACGATGCTCTGACAGTCGGGCACCGAATAGAGCGTGCTCTTGATGGCGTGCCCCTTGACAGGAAAGGCGTCGTTCTTGCCGATATAGCGCTCGAAGGACAGCGCGCGCACGCCGTCAAACAGCTCGGTAAAGCTGCGCGCGGGAAACTGCCCCACGCGGATGAACACGCGCTCCGCGAGGCGCAGGCGCAGATTGGCGCGCGCAATATCGGCCTCGTTTCCAAGGAAGGTCACGCGGCCGTCCATCGTGTCCAAACGCTTACAGCCCAGCGCGTCGATCTCCTCGCCGAGCTGCTTTTCAAGGCCGAACAAACAGGTTGCAACCAACTCGATCATACGTTTCGCACCAGCCATTTCTTCAGATATTCACCCGTGAAGGATGCGGGATCAGCCGCCACCTGCTCGGGTGTGCCCGCGGCCACCAGCGTGCCGCCGCCGTCACCGCCCTCGGGGCCGAGGTCGATGATATAGTCCGCGGTCTTGATGACGTCCAGATTGTGCTCGATCACAAGCACGGTATTCCCTGCCTCGACCAGTCGTGTGAGCATTTCAATGAGCTTTGCCACGTCGGCACTGTGCAGGCCCGTGGTAGGCTCGTCGAGGATATAAATGGTCTTACCCGTGCTGCGGCGCGCCAGCTGCTCGGCGAGCTTGATACGCTGTGCCTCACCGCCCGAGAGTGTGGTGGATGACTGACCGATGCCGATATAGCCGAGTCCCACGTCAAACATGGCCTGCAGCTTACGGCGAATCGACGGAATGCCGTCAAAGAAGGAAAGCCCCTCCTCCACCGTCATGCCGAGCACGTCGGCAATGTTTTTGCCCTTGTAGTGCACGTCCAGCGTGTCGCGGTTGTAGCGCTTGCCCTTGCAGACGTCACAGGTAACGTAAACGTCGGGCAGGAAGTGCATCTCGATCTTCTTCACGCCGTCGCCCTCGCAGGCCTCGCAGCGACCGCCCTTCACGTTGAAGGAAAAACGCCCTGCGGTATAGCCGTGCGCCTTGGCGTCGGCGGTCTTGGCAAAGAGATCGCGGATCTCGTTGAACAGCCCCGTATAGGTGGCGGGGTTGGAGCGCGGCGTGCGCCCGATGGGGCTTTGGTCAATGGCGATGACCTTGTCCAGATGCTCCGCGCCCTCAATTTTATCGTGCGGCCCTGCAAAGGTCGCCGCGCGGTTGAGCTTGTGCGCCAGATAGGGATAGAGGATGCCGTTCACCAGCGACGATTTGCCCGAGCCCGACACGCCCGTGACCGCCACAAAGCAGCCAAGCGGTATATCCACGTTCAGATTTTTCAGATTGTTCTGCCGTGCACCGCGCACGCGCAGAAAATTGGCGTTGCCCGAACGGCGCTCGGTGGGGACGGGAATGCTCGCTCTGCCCGAGAGGTACGCACCCGTGAGGGATCGCTCACAGGCCATGATCTCGGCAGGCGTGCCGATGGCCACGATCTCGCCGCCGTGGATGCCCGCACCCGGGCCCACGTCCACGATGCAGTCGGCGGCCTCCATGGTCTCCTCGTCGTGCTCGACCACGATCACACTGTTGCCAAGATCGCGCAGGCGCTGCAGGGTGCGGATGAGCTTGATGTTATCGCGCTGGTGCAGCCCGATGCTGGGCTCGTCGAGAATATAGAGCACGCCCATGAGCGCCGAGCCGATCTGCGTGGCAAGGCGAATGCGCTGTGCCTCACCGCCCGAGAGCGTGCCTGCCTTGCGCGAGAGGGTGAGATAATCCAGCCCCACGCTGACAAGAAAGCCAAGGCGCGCGCGCACCTCCTTGAGGATCTCGCGGGCGATGGTCTGCTCGGTTTCGTTGAGCTCAAGACCGTTGACAAAATCCAGCGCATCCTTCACCGAGAGCGCGCAGAAATCGTGAATGTTCTTCCCTCCAACGGTAACGGCGAGCACGGTCTTGGACAGGCGCTTGCCGCCGCACTCGGGACAGGGCGCGTCCTCCACGAAATCGTCGTAATACTCGTTGCCGTACATCCGCATGCGCTTCTCGATCATCGGGATCAGCCCCTCAAAGGGCACGATCTGCTCCTTATAGGTCGAGCCGTCGAAGGAACGCACCACGTGATAGCGCTCGTCGCCCGAGCCGTGGTACAGAATCTCCATCTGCGCCTTGGTAAAGTCCTTGATGGGGGTATCGAGCGTAAAGCCGAAGCGCTCTCCCACGGCGGCGAACAGCGGCCCGTTCCAGCCGTCGGTCTCATCAAGACTCTTGAAGCCGTTGACCGCGATCGCGCCCTCGGAAAGCGAGAGCGAGTCATCGGGAATGAGCTTATATACGGCAAGGCGGCGCATTTCGCCAAGACCCGCGCAATGCGGGCACGCGCCCTGGGGATTGTTGAACGAGAACATACGGGGCTCGAGCTCCCCAAAGGAGATGCCGTGCTCCTCACAGGCGTAATTCTGCGAAAAGGCGAGCTCCTCGGCGGCGCTCTCCCCCTCGCGTGCCACGGGCACGATCAGCAAATTGCCGTCTGCCAAGGCAAGCGCGGTCTCCACCGAGTCACCGAGGCGCGCGCGGATGTCGCCGCGGTTGACAAGGCGATCCACCACGACCTCGACGGTATGCTTTTTATTCTTGTCGAGCTTGATCTCCTCGGAGAGCTCGTACATATTGCCATCCACGCGCACGCGCGAATAGCCGCTCTTGCGCGCGTCGTTCAGCGTCTTCTCGTGCATGCCCTTCTGCGCGCGCACCACAGGTGCGAGCACCAAAAAGCGTGTCCCCTCGGGAAGCGCGAGGATGCGATCTACGATCTGATCCTTGCTCTGCTGACGGATCTCCTTGCCGCACACGGGACAGTGCGGAATGCCGATGCGCGCCCAGAGCAAGCGCAGATAGTCGTAGATCTCGGTGACCGTGCCCACCGTGGAGCGCGGATTTTTTGAGGTGGTCTTCTGGTCGATCGAGATCGCGGGCGAGAGCCCCTCGATAAAATCCACATCGGGCTTATCCAGCTGCCCCAAAAACATGCGCGCATACGAGGACAGCGACTCCACAAAGCGCCGATGCCCCTCGGCATAGATGGTGTCAAAGGCAAGCGAGGATTTCCCCGAGCCCGAAAGCCCCGTGAACACCACCAGCTTGTCGCGCGGAATGGTGACGTCCACGTTTTTCATATTGTGGACGCGAACGCCCTTCAAAATCAGTTTATTTGCCATGAAAACTCCTTATTTCTCCTCTCGCAATGCGCGGATCATATCGCGCAGAACCGCCGCCTGCTCGAAATCCAAGCGCGCGGACGCCGCCTTCATCTCGGCGGTAAGCTTCTCGATGCGCTTGGTGCGCTCGGTGGCGGAAAGCTTCTTTTTTCCCTTCTTGCCCTTTTCCTCGGTCTCGGGTGCGGCGATCTCGATGATATCGAGCACGTCCTTCACCACGGTTTTGGGGGTGATACCGTGCGTCTTGTTGTACGCATCCTGAATGGCGCGGCGGCGGTTGGTCTCGTCGATGGCGCGACGCATGGCGGCCGTTACAGTATCGGCATACATGATGACCTTGCCCGATGCGTTGCGCGCGGCGCGGCCGACGGTCTGGATCAGCGAGGTCTCGGTGCGCAAAAAGCCCTCTTTATCGGCATCGAGGATCGCCACCAGCGACACCTCGGGCAGATCCAGTCCCTCGCGCAGCAGATTGATGCCCACCAGCACGTCAAATTTACCAAGGCGCAGATCACGAATGATCTCCATGCGCTCAATGGTTTCGACGTTGAAATGGATATAGCGCACGCGCACGCCGTTCTCCTCGAGATACGAGGTCAGATCCTCGGCCATTTGCTTGGTGAGCGTGGTCACAAGCACGCGCTCGCCCTTCGCGGCGCGCGCGCGGATCTCGCCAAGCAGGTCATCCACCTGCCCCTCGATGGGGCGCACGTCGATCTCGGGGTCCAAAAGCCCCGTGGGGCGGATGATCTGCTCCACCACCTGCGCGGCGTGTGCACGCTCGAACTCGGCAGGGGTGGCGCTGACCAAAATGGCCTGTCCGATGCGCTCCTCAAATTCATGGAAGTACAGCGGTCGGTTGTCGTACGCCGAGGGCAGACGGAAGCCGAAGTCCACCAGATTTTTCTTGCGCGCGGTGTCGCCGCCGCTCATGCCCCGCACCTGCGGCAGCATCACGTGCGACTCATCCACGATCATCAGATAATCCTTGGGGAAGAAATCAAGCAGCGTATAGGGCGTTGAGCCCTCGGGGCGGCCCGCAAGCACGCGCGAATAATTCTCCACGCCCGAGCAATAGCCCACCTCGCGCAGCATTTCCAGATCGTATTTCACGCGTTCCTCGATGCGCTGTGCCTCGATGAGCAGATTTTGGCTCTTGAAATACGCCACGCGGTCGAGCATCTCGGCACCGATGGCGGTCAGTGCACGCTCGCGCTTCTCGTCCGAAACCGCGTAGTGCGTGGCGGGAAACAGGCTGAAATGGCGCAGCTCGCGCAGGATCTGCCCCGTGACCACGCGGAATTCGCTCACGCGGTCGATCTCGTCACCGAAGAACTCCACGCGCACCGCCGTATCGGCAGGGCCGCCCGTGGGGTAAATATCCACGGTATCGCCGCGCACGCGGAACTTCGTTCGCACGAAATTGAGGTCGTTGCGCTCGTACTGGATGCGCACGAGCTCGCGCAAAAGCGCATCGCGGCTCATCTGCATCCCGGGGCGCAGTGAGAGCATCATGTTCTTGTAATCGACGGGGTCGCCCAGCGAATAAATGCAGGAAACACTTGCCACGATGATGACGTCGCGGCGCTCCAGCAGTGCCGCGGTGGCGCTGTGGCGCAGGCGGTCGATCTCATCATTGATCGAGGCATCCTTCTCGATATACATATCCTTGCCGGGGATATAGGCCTCGGGCTGATAATAGTCGTAATACGAAACAAAAAATTCCACCGCTGCATCGGGGAAAAAGGCTCGCATCTCGGAGCACAGCTGGGCGGCAAGGGTCTTGTTGGGCTCTAAAATGAGGGTGGGGCGGTTCATACGTGCGATGACGTTTGCCATGGTAAAGGTCTTGCCCGAGCCCGTTACGCCGAGCAGCGTCTGATAGCGCATCCCTGCGCGCAGACCCGCGCACAGCGCGTCGATCGCCTCGGGCTGATCACCCGTGGGCGAAAAGGGCGCTTTCAACTCAAATTTTCGCTCCTGCACGCATCTCACCTTCCCTTCTGCTCGGTTCAAGCTATACATAGATTAGTATATCACAAACGCCTATAAAAGTAAAGCGCAGCGCGCTTCTTTTTTCGACAAAATCGCACGCGCCGCAAATGCACGGCGCGTGCGGATATTCAGAAAAAGAGCCGTGCCACACAAGCAACGCAGGCACAGGAAAGCACACCGAGAAGCGTGGGCAGAAATACGGCCAGAACCGTCCAGCGCAGACTGCGCGTTTCGCGGTGCACGGTGAGCACCGTGGTGGAGCAGGGCCAGTGCATCAGCGAAAACAGGATAAAGCAGACCGCGGTCAGCGGCGTCCATCCGTTGGCAAGCAGGACGCTGCCGATCTCTGCCGTGCCGCCAAGCACGGGGAGCGTGCCGCCCGCCGCATAGGTCATCAGAATAATGGGCAGCACGATCTCGTTGGCGGGAAAGCCGAGCACGAAGCCAAGCAGAATCACGCCGTCCAGCCCAAGAAAGCGCCCGATGGGGTCAAGTGCCCCCGAAACGTGCAAGAGCAGTGATTCCCCACCCACCGCGGTATTGGCCAGCAGCCAGATGATCGCACCTGCGGGGGCGGCCACGGCCGCGGCACGGCCGAGCACGAACAGCGTACGGTCGAACACCGAGCGCACCAGAATTTTGCCGACCTGCGGGCGGCGGTAAGGCGGGAGCTCGAGCGTAAAGGACGAGGGCGCGCCCCGCAGCACCGTAGCGGCAAGCAGCCGCGTAGCACCAAAGGTGGCAACTACTCCAAGCAGGATCACGGCAAGGAGCAGCAGTGCCGCGAGCAGCGAGGACACAAGCCCCGTACCCACACCCACGAAAAAGAGCGTGAGCACCACGATCAGTGTGGGAAAGCGGCCGTTACAGGGTACAAATGCGTTGGTGAGAATGGCGAGCAAGCGCTCACGGGGTGAATCAATGATCCGACACCCCACAACGCCTGCGGCGTTACAGCCAAAGCCCATGCACATCGTGAGCGCCTGCTTTCCGCATGCGTGACAGCGACAGAAGGGACGGTCCAGATTGTAGGCGATGCGCGGCAGATACCCCACATCCTCCAAAAAGGTGAAAAGCGGGAAAAAGATGGCCATGGGCGGCAGCATCACCGACACCACCGCGGCAAGCACGCGGTAAATGCCGTCGAGCAGGATACCGTGCAAAAATGCAGGCATGCCAAGGGCCGAGAACCACACATCCAGCCGCGCACCGAGCATATTAAAGGCGTACGAGAGCCACTGTGAGGGGTAATTTGCCCCCACAACGGTGAGCCAAAACACCAATGCAAGCAAGAGCAGCATAAAGGGATACGCCGAGCGTCGCCCCGTCAGCCATCGGTCGGCGCGCTCCATGCCCCGATCGGGCGACTCGGCACGAACGGCAAGTGCGCCGAGCTCTGCGGCCTTTTCGTTTATAGCACACACAATATGATCGCGCAGAGCGTCACCCGCAAGGCCTGCGGCGGCAAGCGCGGTGCGCGAAGCATCCAACGCCTGCACCAGCGCAGGATCGGCCAACAGCTCCGCGCCGACATACGCCTCGATCTCGGCTAAAAGGCGCGGATCGGCCTCCAGCAACCGCAGAGCCAGCCAGCGCGGCGGCAAGCGGCGCAGCTCCTTGCCCGAGAACGCATCGCACACGCGCGCGATCGCCGTCTCAAGGACCGTGCCGTATTGCACGCAAAGCGGCTTGCGCGTGCGCTCCACCACTGCGCGCAGTGCACGCGGCAGCGCGGAAAGGCTTTTTTTCTTGCGTGCGACCGTGCCGATCACAGGCACGCCGAGTGCGTGCGACAGGGCGACCAGATCCACGCGGATGCCGCGGCGCTTGGCCTCGTCAAGCAGATTGACGCACACTACGACGCGCGGCGTGATCTCCAGCACCTGCAACACCAGATTCAGATTGCGTACAAGACAGGCGGCATCGCAGACCACCGCCACGGCATCGGGCTCGCCGAAGCAGATAAAATTGCGCGCCACCTCCTCCTCGGCCGAATGGGCCAGCAGCGAATACGTGCCCGGGATATCGACCAGTAACAGTCCCCCTTCCCCGTCGTTGTGATAGCCCTGTGCCGTGGCCACCGTTTTACCCGGCCAGTTTCCCGTGTGCTGGTGCATCCCCGTGAGCGCATTGAACACGGTGCTCTTGCCCACATTGGGGTTGCCCGCCAGCGCGATCACCAGATCGTTCTCATCCCGACGGCGGAGCGCAAGCCCCGTATCCAACGCACCTGCACCCACGGCGCGGCGTGTCAGACCCATCGCACACCTCGCTCCACGCGCACGTCGCGCGCATCCTGCGCGCGAATGGCGATCACGGCACCGCAAATACGATAGGCGCGCGGATCTCCCCCCGGGCTTCGTCCCACGCACACCACCTCCGCGCCCTGCACCAGTCCGATATCCAGCAAGCGGCGGCGCATCGCACCCGAGGCCGAGAGCCCCCGCACGCGACAGGGCTCACCGATCTCTATATCCGAAAGATTCCAAATCTCATTCATAGCGAATTCCTCTCCGACAAAATCCGTCTAAAACAGACTTCTATCAACAGGTTATTCGCTTTTTTGACCGAAGGTGTGAAAAAAGGGGGGCGATGCATTTGATGCAGAAGGCGTGATCTCGGTGCGTGAGCTGTATTTGATACTGCGAGCACCGAGAGCGCGCCTAAAAAACACACATAAAAATTGAAATTCGGCACGAATTTCTACCGCAAAAGCCGCCTTGCCTCCCCATTTGGATAGCAAAGCGGCTTCTTATATTCTTTTTTCTGTGTTTTTGGTCTGCGCGAATGAATCGCCCCCAAAATCAAAAGGTTGGTTGCATCAGAAGATAAACGGCCAGAGCGGTCAAAACGGAGCACAGCGCACCCAGCAAAAACTCACGCAGATCGTGACGTTTGAGCACGAGCGAGGCCCAAAGCGCAAGCAAAAACAGCGCAACACCGGGCACGATCGCCCTCCAGTTCCCGATAAACAGGCAGATCAGCAGGATCGGGCCCGCGATCCCACAGGCGTGTCCGCTTGCGTGAAAGGGCGTGAGCGCGTTCCAGAGCGTGAGCACCACCACCGAGAGCAGATACACGACCGCGACATAGATCAGATTCTTCCCCACTGCGGCAAGCAGGCAGTAGGCCACCGCGGCGATATAGCCCGTCACCGAGAGCACAAAGGCCAGATTGCGCTGTGCCCTTCGACCGCCCGCGCGCCACGCGGGCACGAGCTTTTGCAGCGGATAGGCGAGCACGGGCAGGATCGCAAGACACAAAAACACAACGATCATATCCGCCGTGCGCAAAAACACTGTTCGCTCGCTATAAAGAGCAAAGAAAAGTACTGCCACCATGACGGGTGGAATGGTGAGGATCCGCACGAGCTTTGCCGCTTTTCTCGTCATTTTGCACCTCCGCGTCGTTTCTTGTCACTTCTTGCGGTTTTCATAACCACATTTGAAAGTAATTGAATTGTAATTTGTGAACATTAACGCCGCATGATACAATTGTGAACATTTTGTGTACAATAAAGATCTCCGCAACGCATTTGGCGTTGCGGAGATCTTGCTTTAATAGATTTTTTCGATCTCCAAGAGATCGCAAATGCGGTAATCGGTCGGGAAATCGGCATAAAAGCCGTCGGGATCAAACAGCACGCCCTTCATCCCTGCATTGTGGGCGGCCTCAATGTCAATATCACGGTCACCGATCATCAGCGCCTCGGCGGGATCAATGGCAAATTTTTCGCACAGGAACTCCAGTGCCGTGGGATCGGGCTTGAGGGGAAAATGATGGGATCTGTCCAGTACGTAGGTCACGTATTCGGCGATCCCCCACCTTTGAAGGATCTCCGCCACCTCGGGGCCCGAGTGCGTATAAATGTAATTCTTCTTCCCTGCCCGCACCGCGGCGGCGAGGATCTCCTTTGTCTCGGCAAAGGGGCTTTGGCGCGTCTTGGCGTATTGTGCGGCGCGCTGCACAAACGCAGGATAGAGCTCGTCATAATTGAACTGCGTATAGCTGCGGATCGCATGGCGGAAGGAGACCTTCAGCTTGGCGTACGCCGCATCATAGTCCTCCTGCACGCCGCGCTCACGCAAAAGCTCCAGCAGAGCCTCGGCGGCCACGGGATAGGTGTCAGAGAGCGTACCGTCAAAGTCATAGATCAAATGCTTGTACATTTTTTATCCCTTTTTTGATCTTTTTTCACTCGGGACGCCCGTTGTTCTTGACATCCTTGTTCTTTGGGATTAAAATATTAGTAGCGTGCAGGTTGTAGCTGCCGAGGATATAGCCCACCGAGCACACCACCAGCGAGGGCACGCAAATGGCAAAATACGCCCAGGAGAAATCGTGCAGCTGCAATCCGCGGAAGGGCTGTGCAAGAATGCCCATATACATTCCCTCCAGCAAGCGCGCGATGAACTGCGCCGCACCGCCGATCCCCGCACCGACCGTTCCCGATTTGAAAAATACGGTCAGCAGCGTGAGCAGCGCGAGCAGAATATTGAGCGAGTTGGCCATAGCGGCGATCGCAACGCCGCGCCACAAGCCACGAGAGGACTTATGTGCATCGGAACGGATACCGTCCTTAGCACCGACCTCCCAGATCACGGCGTATTGCAAAAACAGGCAAAAGATCACCGCGAAAATGCTGGTAACGAGCAGCAACGTGTCGTTCCCCGACGCGGCCGAGGCCGTAGCAAGCGCCACGCCGAAGATGGCAATGGCAAACTGATTGAGGAAGAGCTTGAACATTGTATAGGAATATTGGCTGAAAAACGACTTCATTTTTCCACCTCCGTTTCTCGACTTTATTATAGCGAATTTGGCCTTTCTTTGCAACCGATAATTCAAATGTTTACATTTTGTTTCGCAAAAGATCAACGAAAGGAGCACCCATGAGCCGACTTTACGCCGTACCCTTGCAGGAACTGCCGCAGACCGTGCGCGATTTCGCCGCTTACAAATCGGGCATTCAGAACTGCTCGCCAAAGACGGTTTCGGAATACCTGCTCGATCTGCGCACCTTTTTGCGCTACATCGTCGCCACACGAGACGGGATCGACCCCGAATCCGAGGAATTTCTCGCCATTGACATCCGCGCACTGGATCTTGCCTTCATGGGCTCGATCCGCACCTCGGAGATCTACAATTTTCTGCAATACTCGGGCACGGTGCGCCGCAATCTCTGGGCGGCCAAGGCGCGCAAGCTGGTCTCGGTGCGGATGTTCTATCGGTATCTGGTCAACAAGACGAAATTGCTGGAAAATAACCCCGCCGCCGAGATCGAGGCACCAAAGCCCCGACGGTCCCTGCCCAAATTCCTCTCGCTTGAGGAATCCTTGCTTTTACTGGAGACCATCCGCGACGACAAGCAATCGCGCACCGTGGTGCGTGACTACGCCATCGTGACGCTGTTTCTCAACTGCGGGATGCGTGTCTCGGAGCTGGTGGGCATTGACCTGAATGACATTCAGCGTGAAATGCGCTCGCTGCGCGTGACGGGCAAGGGTGCAAAGGAGCGCATCATCTACCTCAACGAGGCGTGTCAGACAGCACTGGCCGAATATCTGCCCCAGCGGCTGGCTGACCAAAACGGCCGCTCCTCCAAGGAAAAGGCGCTGTTTTTGAGCAGCCGTCAGCAGCGCATCAGCGTCAAGACCGTACAATGGATGGTCTACAAATATCTCGATCTGGCAGGGCTTGGCGACCGCCACCTCTCGGTGCACAAGCTGCGCCACACCGCCGCCACGCTAATGTACCAATCGGGCGGCGTGGACGTGCGCGTGCTCAAGGATATTCTGGGGCACGAGCAGCTCAACACCACACAGATCTACACCCACGTGAGCAGCGCCAGCATGGAGCAGGCCATGGCGCAAAATCCCCTGTCGGGCGTGAAACGCAAGGCAGAATAAAAAAGCAGGCAGAGCGCGTTGCGCTCTGCCTGCTTTGCTCCTTACAGAATGGGCGAGGAGCTGATTTGATTGATGGTGGTGAAGGTACCGGTGGTGCTGTCGTAGGAGAATACCGTCCAGTAGCGACCAGAGCCCGAGGGCACGTAGAAGGCGTATGCGGGTTCGGTTGCAAGACCGACGTACACCTTAACCTCCGCGCCGGAGCTGGCGAGGCTACCGCCACTCGTGTATTGATGCACATAATACGTATACACGCCGTCCCTGACGGTCACGGTAACAGTTTCCGGGCCTTCGCCATCTTGATCATCCACATCCAGCTTCGCATCACTGTTTGGTTGCCTTTTACCGTAATATACAACATAATCCGTTCCGGAGACCAGATCCGCATTCAGGTACGAATCCAGATCACTGGGCGACAAGCCCCAAGTCAGCACGATGCTCATGCTGTTCACATCAAGGCCGGCAGTGTTTGCAAGCGTCGCGTTCTGGTTTTCAATGGTTACGTTCGGCAGGATCTTGATGGCAACGGTCAGCGTGCCGAAGCGCTGATCCTCATCCTCCAGCTCGCGCTCATCCACAAGCTGTGCGGTGTAGTTACCGGGGGCAAGCTGGCCGGTGGTATAAATACCGTTACTATCGGTATAGATCGTAGCAATGACAGGTCCCGTGGTATTGTTCAGTCCTGCGCGGATCAGAACCTTGATACCCTCGATGACGTAGCCCGTACGCGAGTTCTTGACCACGCCCGACGCAACACCCGTCGAAGCAGAGTCGCCCGAAGCGCCCGTGGACTCAATGGCCTCAATGGCTACATTCTGCACGATGATCTGATCATACTTGACGGTCACGATCTGCTCGACGCCGATATAGCCCTCGCAGGTGATGGTCAGCTTGTAAACGCCCGCGGTGAGCTCACCGAAGGAATACGCGCCGTTTTCGTCCGTGGTTGTCTCGGCCGACCAGGCGTTCAGGCTCGACGTGCGCTCCAGACGCACGATTGCGTTTGCGAGCTTGGAGTTGTTACCGAAGTTGGTATCGGCATCGGCGATCAGGATGGTGCCGTTGAGCGTGTTCGAGGTCTCTTTATCCAGCACGACCGCCATGGTGCGATTGGAGGTGAGCTCCAGCGTCTTGGTGCCCGTGATGTAGCCGTCGATCGAGAACTCCAGCGTAACGGTTCCCTTCGGGACGTTCTTAAAGGAATACTTGCCGTCCTCGTCCGAGGTGCAGGTATACTCCTTTGCGCCGTGGGTGAGCTTACAGGCAACGCCTACAAGAACCTCGTTGTCGGCTTCGTCGGTGTTGTCATCGGACTCGTAAATCACGCCCTTGAGATCAAAAGGACCGTTACCGCCATCGGTAGAGACGGGCGGCGTAGTCGGCTCGGTGGGAGCGGGCTCGGCATCGTCATCGCAAGCACAAAGAACGGCAAGCGAGAGGACCAGTGCGAGAATCAGCGCAAGGATTCTTGTGATTTTCATTGCATTTCTCTCCTGATAATGTTTTTTGTATGGATATGTGTTTCTTTCATCAGCCCCGTTCCGCTTTGCGGAACGGGGCTATTTTGTCTCGGGAGAGAGACAAAATTTTCGCGACGAAATGAAAGAATACAATATAATAGTAGCACTGTAAAGTGAATCTGTCAACCGTTTTGGGAAAAATCGGCACAATCCACAAAACCAAAATGCCGCTATACATCAATTTGAATATTTTTTCATTTTACTTTACACGCATGGCGGCGATGGCCTCACGGTCGGGCGAAACGGTCGCGCTCCAGTTGGTGTGATAGATCACAAACCCGGGCTTTGCGCCGGGGGCCTTCTTCAACTGGCGCACAGTGGTATAATCCACCTCGGTCAAGGGGGCCCCCTCGGCGGCCGAATAGAGCGCGGCGATGCTTGCAGCCTCGGTGAAATCCTTGGCGTCGGGCTCCTCTTTTCCCTCCAACAGCAGCACCACGTGCGAGCCGGGCATGCCTTTGGCATGGAACCAATAATCGCTCTTTGCGGCGATTTTGTGCGTAATATATTCATTTTGCAAATTGTTCTTGCCGCACAGCACCCGATACCCGCCCGAGGTGCGGTATTCCGCATATGCAGGCGCAGCCGACTTGCGCGAGCCCATTACGGCACGCATACGCGAGGCATAGCCCGCGCGCGCGAGCTCCTCGCGGATCTCCAAGAGATCGGTGGGTGTCTCGACAGTGCCCAGCGCGGTCTGCACGCTCTCCAAGTACGCAAGCTCCGCCTCGCCGAGGGCTATCTGCTTGGAAAGCTCGATCTTCGCGGTCTTGCTCTTGGTATATTTTTTATACAGTCGCTCTGCATTGGCCGAGGGGGTAAGGCGTGCATCGAGCTCGACCGTCACTGTGCCAAAGCTCCCGTCCTCACGGCAATCGTTGTAGTCGACGAGGTCTGCCTTAGTCATTCCCCGTTGCAGCGCATAGCAGTTGGCCATGATCAGCTCGCCGCGGCGGCGGTATTCCTCACCCAGCTCGCACTGTGCGAGCTCCGTGCGCTGAAGCTCGAGCTTGTGCAGGATGCGCGTGTGCGCCTGCGTGAGCAAGCGCAGAATATCGGCCGCGCGCTGCTTGACGCGCGCCTCGCGGTCGCGTGTGCCGAACCAGATATCCAGCAGCTCCGAGGGGCTGTTCACCGTCCGACGCGCGGCGTATTGCGTGAGCTCCAAAAAGGCGTATTCCACAGGTCTGCCCTCTGCGTCCGAAGCGATGCACGGGCAAAAGCGCCCCTCGCGCACAGCGGCGAAAACTGCTGCAAAAGCACTCCGTAGCGCGCTTTTATCCACCATGCCTACGGTCGCATCGGTCGCGCCCGCCGCGCGATATGCGATCTCGCGTGCAACGGTTGCGCTCACCCCAAGGAAGGTAGCGGTGATCCACTTGTCAATGGGGCGATCCTCGCCCGCGAGATCACGCAAGGCAGAAAATTGCTCCTCGCTCACGCCAAGCGGATCTGTCTTTTCTTGCGGGGGCGGCAGCTCATAGCGCATCCCGGGCAAAACCTGACGCTTTGTGCTGGTGGTGAAGTCCACAGGACGCAAGACGGCAAGGATCTTGCCCTCGGCATCGGTGAACATGAGGTTGCTGTATTTCCCCATCACCTCGATGATGAGGTTTTTTTGGCAGGTAAAGCCCATCTCGTCGCGCGTTTCCCACTCCAGCGTGAGCACGCGCTCAAAGCCCTCCTGGTGCACGGAAAGCAGCTTTGCGCCCGACAGGTGCTTGCGCAGCAGCACGCAAAACAGCGGCGGATTTTGCGGGTTTTCCATGGGTATTGCCGTAAATCCCACACGGGGATTTGCCGAGCCCGCATTGAGCAGCAAGCGCTTGCCGCCCGCAAAGGTACGCATTTGCAGCACGACGGTATCGCGCTCGGGCTGGTAGACCTTCTCCACCCGTGCACCCAGCGCCACCGCGCGCAGCTCTGCGGCAACCGCCGCCAAAAATCCCGCATCAAATGCCATTTTTTCTCTCCTTCAAAGAAACAGGCGGCGTACGCCGCCTGTCTGCTATTATGAAATGCCGAACAGGGCTTGATCCACCTCGTCCAGCGACGGATAAACGAAATCGGGCTTGTCGGCCTCGGTTGCCGCGTCCACGTCGGCCTCGGTGGTCTCACCCGAAAGAACGAGCACCGCCGTCACGCCGTGCCGCTTGCCCACGGCAATATCGGTATACAGGCGATCACCAAAGATGCACATTTCATCACAGGTGTAGCCCGTTGCCTCGCAGATCATCTCCACGGTCTCACGGTAGGGCTTGCCGAAATAGGTCGGCGTCTTGCCCGTTGCGGCCGTGACGAACGCGGCGATCGCACCGCTGTCGGGAATGAAGCCCGTTTCGGTGGGGCAGTTGAAGTCGGGATGGGTGGAGAGATACTCCGCACCGCCGCGCACCAGGCGGCAGGCGTTATCGAGCTTCTCATAGGTGAGAGTGGTGTCAAAGCTGGTTACCACGATATCAGCACGCTCCTCGTTGCCATTTAGCATCGGGATGCCACTCTCGCGAAAGTTCTCGACCAGCTCGTCGGTGCCGACGAGATACACGCTCTTACCCGCGCGGTGACGCTTCAAAAATTCGATGGTCACGTCACCCGAGGTCATGATCTCCTCTTTTGTGGGCGAAAAGCCGAGCTTGGTCAGCTTATTTACATAAAAATCCGTGGTGTGCGAGGCATTATTGGTGAAAAAGAGCACCTTTTTGCCTGCCGCACGCAGATGGTTGATAAAGCGAATGGCAAACGGAAAGACCTGATAGCCAAGATAGATTGTGCCGTCCATATCAAATATGTAGAGCTTTTTATCGGCAATGACACGTGCATTCGGGTTTTTGAAATCCATGATTTTGACCTCACTTTCTTATTTAACACCTACATTATAACACGCACTTGATTTTTTTGCAAGATTATGCTACAATAATCTTACATTTTTTTCCGCAAAGGAAATTTTGACCGCATGCAACGCAAGGAGTGTTAGGAATGAGAAAAACCGTATTGGGTATTGACGTTGGGGGCAGCGCGACCAAGATCGTCGGCTTTTGTGAGGAGAACGGTACGCGAACGCTCATTGAGCCGCAATGCGTACGCGCCACCGATCCCCTGACCTCGATCTACGGGGCGTTCGGCAAATTTACGATGCAAAACGGCTTGGCACTGACCGACATTGACCGTGTGCTGATGACGGGTGTGGGCTCTGCATTTGCGGACCGCCCACTGTACGAGGGGCTGGATTGCCGTATCGTGCCCGAATTCACCAGCGTGGGGCTGGGCGGCCTGTATCTCTCTGATCTTGACGAGGCGATCGTGGTGAGCATGGGCACGGGCACGGCGCTCATTCACGCCAAGCGCAACGGCGCGAAAACCGACATCAAATACCTCGGCGGCACGGGCATCGGCGGGGGCACGCTGATCGGCCTCTCGCGCAAGATGCTGGGTGTGGACACCATCGAGCATATTGAACAGCTCTGCGAGGGTGGCGATCTTGGCAAGATCGACCTGCGCATCCGCGACATTTCCGAACAAAATCTGTACCCCGACGTCAACCACGAGCTGACCGCCTCCAACTTTGGAAAGCTCAGCGACTTGGCAAGCAACAGCGACATTGCGCTGGGCATCGCAAACATGGTGGGTGAGACCATCGGCATGCTGGCGGTCTTTGCCGCACGCAGCTATCACCTCGACCGCGTGGTGCTGACGGGCAACCTCACCGCGATCCAGCCTGTGCGCCGTGTTTTTGAGACCATGGAGGCCAATTTCGGCATCCATTTCCTGATTCCCGAGAACGCGCAGTATGGCACCGTGATCGGTGCGGCGCTGTGCGAGGATATGCTATAAAAAAGAAGGCTGCATGCAGCCTTCCTTTTTTATAATGATATCGCCCCCGTTCGTGTGAACGGGGGCGATCTGCGTTACTTGCGAATGACGACCTGCCCGTCGTAGGCGATCGTTTCGGTATAGTTGCTCTTGTTGATGTTATCAAATGCATTGTACAGATTCTCGAAATCAAGCCCATTCTTGCCAAGGCGAAGCGTCAGGTTGTACGTATCCTGCACAAAGACGTACCGAACCGAGCTGATGGTCGTGATCGCCTTATCCTGCGTTGCATACGCTTCCTTGGTGGTGGGCCACCACAAGACCTTGGGTGCTACCAGCTCGTAAAACGCCTTCTCGGCACCTGCATAGCCGTTGTTGGAAACCTGAACCATGTCAGATTTGAGGTTGGCGCCGTACATGGCACGCAGGCACTGGCTTGCGGTCTGCTGAATATCGCCCGTAAAGAGCATCGAGGTCTTCTTACCCGTGGGCACGTTGTACTCATCGCGATGCTCGAGCGTCACGCGGAAGACCACCGAGGAATCGTTGAAGTTATGCAGGGACTTGGGATACAGATCCTCATGCGTGTAGAGCACCTCAATGGTGGCGTTACCCAAGTAATACTTGTGGCCGGTGTGCATCTTGACGTAGGGCAATCCGTCCGCGAAGCTCTCCTGGATCAGATCCCAGTTATCAACAATGCCCGTATCGGGATCATAGCTGTTGTAGTTCATGGCCTCGGAGGTAAAGTTTGCAAGCAAACGCTCGACCACAGCGCCGTTTTTACCGTAGCGCTCGCAGAATTTGCGGAACACGTTATAGTTGTCCTTGTGCTGATGCGTAATGATCCACGCCGCAATGGTGATGGGCTCATCCGCGGTGGGCGCATAGCCGCGCGCGTCAACGTAAAGATCGTTGAGCACGTTCCAGATGCGGATATGGTCGATGCCCATGCCCGTCTTGCCGTTGGCACCGCCGTCCACAATGATGTAGCTGCCGTCCTCCAGCGTGATGATGTAGCACATATCCGTGTCACCGTTCGCGCGCGTGGTGGGCACCGAGGTGATCATGGAATCATTCATTTTAAGATAGTACTGATTTTTCTTGAGCAATGTCGAATCGGGCAGATTTGCCGAGGCACGGTTTGCCGCAAGAACGCGGATCGAGGGGGCAAGATCGGCCACGCCCTGCTCTGTCGCATACGAATACGGATTGTAGGAAACGTGAAGTGCCACATTTGCCTTAATGCTGGTGTAGGTGCTGTACAGATTACCGCTGTTCGCGTTGGAGGCCACAAGCTCAAACTTATCACCAAGCAGCTTCTCGCAGTACGCGTTGTAGGCATCGGCGCTCACGCCCGCACCTTGATAAACGTACTCAATCCAGCCGTCGCCCACGTCCTGCGTGCCGATCAGGCTGATATTCTCACCCTCGGGCTTCGGGAAATTGAGCGACCAGTCGTTGTCCAGCGTCTGAATGATCGAGAGATCTGCGGGAAGCACGACGGTTACGCCGTCCTTCTCGGTCACGGCCGAGGCGCGGATGCAGGAGTCAAACAGTGTCATGGCAGACTCCAGCGCAGTGTCGTTCCATGCGGCCAGCAGAACCTTGCCGTCACGCACGCACACGCCGTACTGCTTTGCGCTGATCCCGGCAAGACACTCCTGCATTTCGGCACGGCCGACGTTACCCACGATCACCTCGGTGGTCTTCTTGGGCACCTCGGCAGAGGCCGACTGAACAGCAAGCGCATTCTCACCAAGGGATGCTACATTTTTGAACAGCAAATTGACATTGTTTGCAACCGCAACGGGATAGTCATAATCGTTGCCGTTCCCTTCCGTTCCGTAGGGCGAGCCCTGCTCGGTATCCAAGCCGTCGGCATGCACGATGAGACTCTTCACCTCACCCTCATCCACAAGGGTTACCATCTCCATACGCTCGTTTGAAACGGTTTTGTTGAGCGTGATCTTGGTCTCGTTGACCGTTCCGTTGACCAAAAAGCTTTCAACAAAATAGTCAAGTGCCTGCTTGGTCAGCAGCATCGTGGTACCGACGATAACGATCTTATGGTCGGTCACCTTGATGACCCAGCCATGCCCGCCGATGGATTTCAGCGCATCCTGTGTTTCCACGCGGGGCGTCTGGCCGACCAGGATCTCGCGGGCTTCGGTCTCAAGCGGCTCTCCCATCTTCTCGGAAGCGGACTTGATCTTTACGCCCGTGGCTGCTTTGATCTGATCCGGAAATGCGGTGACCGCCTCTCGCACCAGAGAAGGAAGCTCGCCGGAATATACGATACTATATTCCGCCAAATCAACCTCCACGACCTTCTTGCTGGCCTTGGGAACATTGATCTCTTTCTCACAGGATGAGAACAAGACCGCCGTGCCCACAAGCATTGCAAGACAAAGCAGGATACTCAAAAGCTTTTTCATTACGGTGCTCCTTTCTCGGGGCAAAACTTGCCCAATTAGCACTATACTTGTATATATAATATCACAATTTGTTTTGCATTTCAAGTTCTTTTGCATTCTGTAACGCGCGCTGCACGCAATTTCATCCTTTTCGCCAAAATACTTCCATCGGTTTTGTATAAAATGGCGGTGTTTCTCGCTCCGTTCCGCACTTTTCTGCCGCGGCCGCGCTTCTTGCCTTCCTTGTTTTTTCTCTTTTTGCGAAAAAGCACGAAAAGGCGGATTTTTACTTGACAGAACGCGCGCATAATGTTATAATAATATCCGTATATTTTGCAAATTAGAAAGGCATCCGATCATGAAATGGACTTCGCTCAACGAGCTTCGCGAAAAGTATCTTTCTTTTTTTGAATCCAAGGGCCACCTGCGCCTTCCCTCTTATCCCCTCGTGCCGATCAACGACAAATCGCTTTTGCTGATCAACTCGGGCATGGCACCCATGAAAAAGTTTTTCACGGGTGAGGAGGAGCCCCCCCGTCGGCGCGTGACCACCTGCCAAAAGTGCATCCGCACACCCGACCTTGACCGTGTGGGTCACACGGCGCGCCACGGCACATTCTTTGAGATGCTGGGCAACTTCTCGTTCGGTGACTATTTCAAAAACGAGGCGATCCCGTGGGCTTGGGAGTTCCTGACCAAGACGCTGGAGATCCCCGGCGAGCTGCTCTGGCCCTCGGTCTACGAGCAGGACGACGAGGCCTTTGAGCTTTGGAACAAGGTCATCGGCGTGCCCGCCGAGCGCATCACAAAGCTTGGCAAGGCCGACAACTTCTGGGAGCACGGCACAGGCCCGTGCGGTCCTTGCTCGGAGATCTATTTTGACCGCGGCATCAAATACGGCTGCGGCTCTCCCGACTGCCGCCCCGGCTGCGACTGCGACCGCTTCATGGAGATCTGGAACAACGTGTTCTCGCAATTTGACAACGACGGCAAGGGCAACTATACGGAGCTCGCGCAAAAGAACATTGATACGGGCATGGGCCTGGAGCGTCTTGCGTGCGTGATGCAGGGTGTGGACAACATGTTTGAGGTCGACACCATCCGCAAGATCCTGGACACGGTCTGCACCATCGCGGGCAAGACCTACGGTGCGGACAAGAACCATGACATTTCCATCCGTGTATGCACCGACCACATCAAGAGCTCGATGTTCATGATCGCCGACGGCGTGATCCCCTCCAACGAGGGGCGTGGCTACGTGCTGCGCCGCATCATCCGCCGCGCCTGCCGCCACGGCAAGCTGCTTGGCATTGACCGTCCGTTCCTCACCGAGCTTTGCCGTGTGGCGATCGGCGAGAACAAGGACGCCTACCCCGAGCTTGCCGAGAAGCAGGATTATATCGAAAAGGTCATTTCGCTCGAGGAGCAGCGATTCGACACGACCATTGATGCGGGCCTTTCGATCCTTTCGAATCTCATCCGCGACGCAAAGGAAAGCGGCAAGACCGTGATCGCAGGCGAGGACGCCTTCAAGCTCTACGACACCTTTGGCTTCCCGCTGGATCTGACCAAGGAGATCCTGACCGAAAAGGGACTTGCGGTGGACGAGGACACCTTCACTTCCCTGATGAAGGCACAGCGCGAGCGCGCACGTGCCGCGCGCGGCAATATCAGCGGCTGGGACAATGCCGCAAAATCCCTGCTCGAGGGTCTGCCCCAGACCGCGTTCGTGGGCTACGGCTCTTGCTCGGACGATAAAGCACGCGTGCTTGCCATTCTCGTCGAGGACGAGGACGGCGCGCGCAGCGTACAGGAGATCAGCGAGGGCGACTGCACCGTGGTGCTGGATCGCACCCCCTTCTACGGCGAGGGTGGCGGTCAGGTGGGTGACACGGGCACGCTGACGGCTGAAAACCTGCTCATCGAGGTGCAGGACACCAAAAAGACCGACGGCATCTATTTGCACGTTGCAACGGTTGCCAACGGCACGCTGCGCGTGGGCGACACGGTGTGTGCATCGGTGAGTGCCGAGCGCCGCGCCTGCATCGCACGCAACCACTCTGCAACGCACCTGCTGCAAGCGGCTCTGCGCCGTGTGCTCGGCTCTCACGTTGAGCAGGCGGGCTCGTTTGTGGATGCCGAGCGTTGCCGTTTTGACTTCACACATTTCGCATCGCTCACCAAAAACGAGCTGCTCGCCGTCGAGCGTGCCGTAAACGAGCAGATCTTCGCGGGTCTTCCCATCTCGATGACGGAAATGCCGCTGGAAGAAGCAAAAAAGCTGGGCGCGATGGCTCTGTTCGGCGAAAAGTACGGCAAGATCGTGCGTGTGGTGCGCATGGGTAACTACTCCACCGAATTCTGCGGCGGTACACACATCGACAACACCGCGCGTATCGGACTGTTCCGCATCGTTTCCGAAACCTCGGTGGCAGCGGGTGTGCGCCGTATTGAAGCAACCACGGGCACGGGCGTGCTGGCTTTGTTGGACGCGCGCGATGCCCTGCTTGCCAAGACCGCAGACGCCCTGAAGGCACAGAACGTGACCGACGTGGCAGCACGCGCGGCACAGCTGCAGGACGAACTGCGTGCGGCACGCCGCGAGCTGGACGCACTGAACGCAAAGCTTGCGGGCTCGAAGAAGGACGGGCTGCTGCAGGGTGCCGTAACGGTCGGCGTACTGCGTCTTGCAACCGCCCGCTTTGAGGGCATGGAGCAAGAGGTGGCACGCAGCCTTGCCGACGAGGTCAAGGCCAGCTGCCCCGACACCGTTGCCGTGATCGCCACGGTGAACGGCGCAGATATCCGCTTCCTTGTGGTGGCGGGCACGGATGCCGTTGCCGCAGGCGCACACGCAGGCAAGCTGGTGGGCGCGGTGGCTGCCATCACGGGCGGCAAGGGCGGCGGACGCCCCGACAACGCCATGGCAGGCGGCAAGGATGCCGACAAGGTGAACGAGGCTTTGAACGCCGCTGCTTCCCTGCTGCGGGATCAATTGAAATAAAAAAAGCTCCCGACAGAGCAGACGCTCTGTCGGGAGTTTTGTGTTTAGCGCTTGTCGCGACGTGCGCGGTTCTTGAAGATACTCATGATCGTATCAAAGTCGTCCTCGGAGATCGCGGAATCCTCGCCGTCCGAATCGTACTTGGGCGCGTGCGAGATCGGCTGCGCGGCAGGTGCGACGGGCTGCTCCGCAACTGCGGGAGCGACGGGCTCGACGGGCGTCTCGACCGCTACAGTCTGCTCAAGCACGGGTGCCTCGGTTGCAACGGGCTCTGCTGCAAGCTCCTCGGTCTCCTTCTGATGCTCAAATCCGGTGGCAATGATCGTCACGCGCATTTCGTCGTCCAGACTCTCGTCAAAGGCCAGCCCCCAGATGACGTTGGCATCGGGATGTGCCTCGCGCTGCACCATCGAGGATGCAAGATCCACGTCCTCGAGCCCCACGTCGGGCGAGGCGGTAATACTGATCAGTACGCCGTGTGCACCGCGGATCGAGGTCTCCAGCAAGGGGCTGTCGATTGCCGCGCGTGCCGCGCGCTCCGCCTTGTCCGTGCCCGTTGCACCGCCCACGCCCATGTGTGCGTAGCCTGCGTTCTTCATGACCGAGGTCACGTCGGCAAAGTCCAGATTGATAAAGCCGGGCACGTTGATCAGCTCCGAAATGCTGCGCACGCCGCGATGCAGAACCTCGTCGGCGATCTCAAACGCATTGCCGAGCGTGATGCGCGTGTCGGATGCCTGCTTGAGCTTTTCATTGGGGATCACGACCAGAGAGTCCACGTACTGACGCAGCTCTCGAATGCCGCGATCGGCCTGCTCCATACGGCGCTTGCCCTCAAAGCTGAAGGGCTTGGTCACGATGCCGATGGTCAGGATCCCCATCTCGTGCGCCACACGCGCCACGATGGGGGCCGCGCCCGTGCCCGTACCGCCGCCCATGCCTGCGGTCACGAACACCATATCCGCACCTGTAAGGATGCGCTTGATCTCGTCGATGGATTCCTCGGCGGAGCGTGCGCCCACGTCGGGATTTGCACCTGCGCCAAAGCCCTTGGTGATCTTCTCACCGATCACGAGCTGCGTGGGTGCCTCGGACTTGCGAAGCGCCTGACGGTCGGTATTCACCGAAACGAACTCCACGCCGCGAATGTTTCTCGCGATCATGCGATTGACGGCATTGTTTCCGCCGCCACCGACACCCACAACACGAATGACTACGCCACTCTCGAAGCTATCGTCGCGTTCAAACGTCATATGTAAACCTCCGTTTTTTGCCTGCGCGCAAGAGCGCGCAGCTTCCGTAAAAATATAAATCAATAATATTTTAATATATTTTAGGCGGTTTTGCAAGATGTTTTTGAAATATTTTCAAAAAACGCCCCCGGAATCTCGACAGACGGTGCGATTTTTCGCCCTTTTACTTTCCCGTTAGCCGTCGGATGTCGTCAAGGATGCGTCGGTTTGCCTCGGGCCGCGCAAAGGCGCGCACCGCGCGCTCCATTCTTCCCCTTTTTTCGCCATCCGATAAAAGCTCCAGCACCGCCCGCGTCAGCGTCTCTCTGTCCAGCTGATCCTCGGTGAGCAGCACCGCCGCCCCCGCATCGGCAAGCGCTTTTGCGTTGCGATATTGATGATTCCCCGTCACATTGGGGGACGGAATGAGCACGGCGGCACGCCCCATCGCAGCAAGCTCGCTGATGCTCATGGCTCCCGCACGGCACACCACCACGGTCGCCCCCGCCATCTGACGGGGCATATCCGTGAGAAACGGCACCACGCGCAAGCGTGGGATACGCGCAAGGCCCGCGGCGCGAAAGGCGGCATCGGTCGCCTCAAAATCCGCCTTCCCCGCGGCGTGCAGGTGATAGATCTCGGGGTGGTCGGCCTCGCGCTTCATGAGCTCCAGCACGGCGCGGTTGATGCGCGGTGCACCAAGACTGCCCCCGAAGGACAGCACCATCTGCCGACAGCCCGTGGGCAAGGGATACGGCCGCGCTTGCGCGGCAACACGCGTCAGCGGATTGCCCACCACCAGCGTGCTTGCGCGCTTGGGCAGCTGCTCTGCCGCTGCCTCAAAATTGAGCCACACACGGTCAAGCCGTGCGGCAAGAAGCCGTACCGAAAGCCCGGGTACGGCATTGGATTCGTGCACCGCCGTCGGGATGCCGCGGCGCGCGGCGGCGCGCAGAGTCGGAAAGCAGGCGTAGCCCCCCGTGCCGATCACAATATCGGGTGCAAATTCGGTCAGGATCGCATCGGCCTCGCGCACGGCGTGCGCGGCAAGGCGCAGGGCGCGCAGGTTTGAAAGCGAGAGCGAGCGTGAGAGTCCCTCCACGCGCAGAGTGCGGATGGGATAGCCCGCCGCACCCACCAGCGCTTGCTCCAGTCCGCGCGTGCCGCCGACAAACAGGATCTCGGCGCGCGGTATGTTTTCACAAATGGTGGCGGCGATCGCAAGTGCGGGCGTGATGTGACCGCCCGTTCCGCCGCAGCTTAAAATTACCTTCATCAGCGTTTGTGCGTGCTGTACCGTGAGATCGACAGCACGATCCCCATTTCAAAAATCTGTATGGCCAAAAAGGTGCCGCCCGAGCTGAAAAACGGCAGAGAGACACCCGTATTCGGCATGGAATTGGTGACTACCGCAATGTTGAGCGCGGTCTGCAGGGCAAGCTTGAGCGAGATGCCGTAGACCGCCAAGGACGAAAAGCGGTCGGGGGCGTGTGCCGCGATGCGAAAGCCGCGCAGGATCAGCGCCAAAAACAGCACGATCATCAATAGTGCCCCCAGAAAGCCGAGCTCCTCGCAGATCACGGTAAAGATAAAATCGTTTTGCGGCTGGGAAACATAGCCGTGCTTTTGCCGTCCGTTTCCAAGCCCCAGACCGAAAAGTCCACCCGAGCCGATGGCGTAGAGCCCCTGCAAGGTCTGCCACGCCGAGCCCAACGGATCGACCTGCTCGATATGTAGCCAGGTATCCACGCGCACCTGCGCGTAGGACGAGACCAAAATCAACAGACATCCCGCCGCCGCCACGGCCGCCGCCATAATACCCAGATACCGCAACCGCGTGCCGCCGAGAAACATGACGCTGACACCGAGCATCGCTATGATCAAAAGCCCTGAAATGTGCTTCTCTGCCGCCACAAGAAGGCAGACGGCAGCGATCAGACCGCCCGGCAGCAGTACCCCGTAGCGAAAGCTGCCACCACGGGGCTTGGCGGAAAAGATCTTGTCCTCATGCTTGCTCATCACCAGCGCAAGCACCAGCACAAGCGCAGGCTTTGCGAGCTCCGAGGGCTGGACGGTCAGCGGTCCGATCACCAGCCAGCGCTGTGCACCGCCCCCCACCGTGCCGATGAGCAGCACAAGCACAAGCAAAAAGAGTGTCCCTGCATACATGCACACGCCAAAGCCGCGCCAGAAATCGGGCTTGGCCAACACCACGAAGGGCGCAGTCAGTGCAAGTGAAAGCACGGCAAAGAGCAAATACCGCTTAAAAAAATAGGTGCGCTCCCCGTAAAACTGCTCGGCATACACGGCGCTTGCGCTAAAGGACATGACCGCACCGAAGGTGAGCAACAAAAGCACCAAGAGCAAGAAAACCGTGTCGATGCTCCCGCGGCGCACGCCGCCGCTTTCGATCTCCTGCTCGTCTGGCCTTGGAAAAAGCAATCCGTCGAAAAAGCTCTTTATTCCCATATCCTCATCCTCCGAAATAGGCCAGTCCCGCAAGGAAGACACTCACCGCAAGGGAAAGCGCCACGATGCTCCCCTCGCGAAGCCCGCATTTTTCCAGATGATGGTGAAACGGTGCCATGCGAAAGAGGCGCTTGCCCCCCGTGCACTTGAAATACACGACCTGCAAGATCACCGAGAGCGTCTCCCACACGAATACAGCTCCTGCGATCAGCACGGCCAGCGGATGCGCCGTCACGATGCCGAGGGCTGCCACAAAGCCGCCAAAGAACAGCGACCCCGTGTCACCCATAAAGACCTTGGCAGGATGACGGTTGAACAAAAGAAACCCCAGCGCCGCGCCAAGAAGCATCACCCCCGAGAGCGCGCTGATCGGAAGCCGATCGCGCAGTCCAAGCAAGAGAAAAAAGCCGCCCATGACCGCCACGTTGACCGAAAGCAGGCCATCCAGCCCATCGGTCAGGTTCAAGGCGTTGACAAGCCCCGTGAGGAACAGAAGTGCCAGCGGATAATAGAAAAAGCCGAGATCAAGGGCCGCGCCGCCAAAGGGCAGGCGGATGACGGTGCTCACACCGCAAAAGCGACGGGCAAGTAGCAAAAAGATTGCCGAGGCAAGCAGCTGCAACAGATATTTTTGCGGTGCGGTCAAGCCTTGATTTTGCTTTTTGAGCAGCTTACATGCATCATCTGCAACGCCGATCGCACCGCATGCCAGCGCATATACCAGAACCGTCCAAAACAGCCGCAGCTCCTGCGCGCGCTCTGTTCGCAACAGCCACACCCCGTACAGCACACCAACACCGACGATAGCAAAAATAAAGGCCAAGCCGCCCATGGTGGGCGTGCCCGCCTTGGAAAGGTGCCACGCAGGGCCGATCTCCAAAATACGCTGTCCCGCATGGCGGCGCTGCAATACGGGGATAAGCAGGTGTGTCGCCAGCACGGTAAAGACAAGGACCGCGACAAACACCGCCGCATATTCGATATAACGCTCCCCCGTCATACAAGCCTCCTTACAGCCGCTACCGCACGACCCAGCATCATGCGGTGCGCCGCCTTAAACAAGATCACCGCATCGGGCGGTGTCGTACGGCAGATCGCCTCTGCCAGCGCCTCGATATCCTCCTCGGCAAAGCTTTGCACCTGCGAGAGCCCCGCGCGGCGTGCCGCCTTTGCGATGTCCTCGGCACGCGTGCCGCAGGTAAACAGCGCGCAAATGCCGCTGTTCGCCGCCGCTTCGCCCACCGTTCCGTGCAGAGCGTCGGAAAATTTTCCCAGCTCCAGCATATCGCCCAGCACCGCAACCGCAGGTCGTCCGTTTGCGGTATGCACCAGTGTTTCCAGTGCTGCCAGCACCGATTCGGGGGCGGCGTTGTAGGTATCGTCCAGCAAAAGACGCGTTCCCGCGCGCACGCGACGCATACGCGGCGTATATTGTCCCGCCACACGCAGGCCTTGACGAATGGCATCGTCCGAGCAGCCTGCAAGCATGCCCACGCTTGCGACAAAGGCAAGCGTATTCACGCCGCTCTCGCCAGGGATCGGCCATGCAAGTTTAGTTATGACCCGATCACCGCACCTTATGTCGAGCACGGTGCCCTTTTTTGCAACGGAAATATTTTCCGCGCGAAAATCGGCCTCTTGTCCCTTCCCCACGCGCAAAATGCGCGCGCCCGTTTCGGCGCCGCAAAGTGTGTCGGGCAGGAGCAGAGCACCGCCCGTGCGCAGGCCTGCGGCGATCTGTAGCTTCTCGTGAATCAGTTCGTCACGGCTTTGAAAATTCCCGATGTGCGCACAGCCCACGTTCAGCAAAAGCGCAAGATCGGGCGCAAGTGCGCGCGAGAGCGCCGCCATTTCCCCCGGGTGGTTGATCCCCAGCTCCAGCACCAGATGCGGCGCATCCTCCATGGAGAGCAACGAAAGCGGCATCCCCACCGAGCTGTTGTAATTCCCTTCGTTGCACCGCACCTCACCGCAAGCGGCGAGCACACGGGTGACGGCCTCCTTGACCGTGGTCTTCCCCACACTCCCGCCCACGGCGATCACGCGCCCTCCGAGCGCACCGCGGCGGTATGCAGCCGCCGCTAGCAGCGCCTGCTCCACAGAGGGTACGAAATAGGCCACGAGATCCCCTGCGGGCAGCGGCGTTCCCGTTGGAACGAGCAGTCCGCCCGCGCCGCGGCGCAGAGCCTCACCGATATGCAGCACGCCGTCGGTATGCTCCCCCTTGAGCGCCACAAACAGATCCCCCGCGCACACCTCGCGCGAGTCGGTGGCGATCCCCTTGATACACATGGGTGCCCTTCCGCAAAAGCGCACCTCGGCACGCAGTGCAACACCCAGCACATCGGGATTGCGCAGCAAACGGCAAAGCTCAGTCCGCATCGTTCGCCTCCTCCCGTGCGCGGATACATTCGCACACGATGTCACGCTCCGAGAACGGGATGCGCGCTCTGCCGCGGATCTCATATTCCTCGTGCCCCTTGCCCGCAAGCAAGAGAATGTCGCCGCGCCGCGCGTGCGCCACGGCGTATGCGATCGCCTCGCGGCGGTCGGGCAGGATCTTATAGGGCCGCTCCTTATCCACGCCCTTCAGAATATCGTGCAGGATATCCTCGGGACGCTCGCTGCGGCAATTATCCGAGGTCAGGATCAAAAAATCAGCAAGTCGCGAGGCCACGCGCCCCATTTCGGCGCGCTTGGTGCGGTCGCGGTCGCCGCCGCAACCGAACAGCAGCACGATCCTCTGCTCGGGCGCGCGGAAGCCGCGCACGCAGCAAAGGAGCTTTTCGAGCGCATCGGGCGTGTGGGCATAATCCAAAAACACCGAAACGCCAAGGCGGTTTTCACCCACGCGCTCGATCCTCCCCTTCACACCGCCAAAGGCGGAAAGCGCCTCCTTGACCGTACAGTGCGCCACACCCAGAGAAAGTGCCGTTGTGGCGGCGAGCGCACCGTTCTCCACCGAAAAATCGCCCGGAATAGGCAGGGAGAGCGAAAGGGGTGCGCTCTCACTCATCAGGGTAAAGCAAACGCCGTCCGCGCCCTGCTTTTGCACGTTGCGCACGGTCTGCGGTGAAACGGTGCGCACGGGGAGCTCCAGCGTATCCGAAAGACGCATGCCGTAATCGCCAAAGCAGGAGACCACGGCCTCGTCACACTGCGAAAAGAGCTTGCGCTTCTCGGCAAAATAGGATTCCATATCGCCGTGCAGATCCAGATGATCGGGCGTGAGATTGGTAAAAACCGCACGCGCAAAGTGAAGGGGCGCTACCTTGGAAAAGGTCAGTGCGTGCGAGGTGACCTCCATGACCGTATGCGTCGCACCGCGCGCACGCAGCTCGGCCAGCAGTGCATACAGCTCCGAAGGGTCCGGGGTGGTCATATTCGCCAGTGCATCGGCATTGGCAAGCGACAGCACCTCCTCGTTGAAGCGGCACTCCACCGTGCCGATCAGACCGCAATCATACCCTGCCGCACGCAAAATTGCAAACAGCATGGCGGCCGTTGAGGTCTTGCCGTTCGTGCCCGTGATGCCGACGAGCTTCATGCCCCGCGCGGGGTGTCCGTACCATGCGTCAAAGAGCTGTGCCAGTGCCGCGCGCGCATCCGACACGACAAGGCAGGGACAGCCCTCGGCCTCGCGCTCCGCGAGCACAAGCACTGCACCCCGCCGCCGTGCTTCGGCGATATGGCAAAAGCCGTCCTGCGAGAGACCCCGCAGTGCCACAAAGATCTCTCCGCGTCGCACCGTGCGCGAATCCGAGGAGATCCCTTCGATCTCCACATCCGCAAGCTCGTTTGAAAAAGCGATCTGTGCCTCTCGCAACAATTTGCTAAGTCTCATCGTTCCCCTCGCTATTCTTTCATCTCGTCGTACGCAAAATACAGTATCACCGCCGTACCGAAGGGCACACTTGTGCCTGCCGCGGGATACTGTGCGATCACGGTTTTGTCGTATTTGCGGTAATCCTTTGCCCCTGCTACACTCACGTTGTAGCCGCTGCTTTGCAAAATGCGGTTTGCAAGAGAGGCCGACAGGCCCACAAGATCGGGCACGGTGCAAAGGATCGGTGCTTCGTTCCCGAGCGTGAGCACGATGCGCGCGCCGTTGCGCAGGATACTGCTGCCCGCACTCGGGGTCTGCGCGCTGATCACGCTCCCCTCACCCACAAAGGTGTAATCAAAGCCCGACTGTGCAAGCAATCGGCTTGCCTGCTCCACGCTCCAGCCGATGCAGCTCGGCACGGGGAGCTCCAGATTCTCCAGCTCCTGCTCGGTATAGACTGCCTCCACGCCCAGATACGGCAATATCGCCTCCAGCACGTTGGCGACATAGGGTGCCGCCACCACACTGCCGTAGCGGCTGCCGTCGGTCGGCTCATCCACCACGATGATGACCGCGATCTGCGGCGTATCCGCAGGGGCATACCCCACACACGAGCCGATACGTGCCGTGCGATCGTCACCGATCTTCTCGGACGTGCCTGTTTTGGCCGCCACGCGATACCCTGCCACATAGGCGTTCTTGGCACCGCCCTCCCCCGCAACGCCCCCTGCAAGGATGGCGGATACGGTCTCGGATGTTTCGCGGCTGATGACCGCGCGCCGCACCGCGGTCTCGTGCGCATACACGACGTTTCCGTTGGCATCGGTCGCACTTGCCACCAGATACGGCGTCACAAGCTTGCCGCCGTTGGCCACGGCCGCGATCGCCGTGATCATTTGCAGGATCGACACCTTGAAGTTCTGACCAAAGGACGCCGTGGCAAGATCCAGCTCGGTGAAATTCGAGGCGGCGTGAAAGATCGAGTTCCCCTCGCCGGGCAAGTCGATGCCCGTTTTTTCCAGCAAGCCGAAGGCGCGTACGTACTCGTAAAACTTGTCGCACCCGATGCGTGCCGCAATGGTCATCATAACGGGGTTGTAGGAGTTTTGCAATCCTTCCTCAAAGGTAATGCTTCCGTGCCCACCCTTTTTGTGACAGCGGATCACGCGATCCGCCACCTGCATCGAGCCACCGCAAAAAAAGCGCTCGTTGAGGTCGATCACGGCATCCTCCTCCAGAACCGCAGAGCAGGTCAGGGCCTTGAAGGTGGAGCCGGGCATATAGATCTCGGTGACTGCCTTGTTTGACCAGCTCTCCAGCAAAAGCTCGCTTTTGGCCTTTTTATATTCCTCGCTCTCGGGGGCATACCCCAGCGCATCCAGCTCCGCTTGTGCATAGGAATTGAGCACAAAGGGGGTATTGAGATCAAAGCCCGGTCCGGTTGCCATTCCAAGGACCGCGCCTGTATTGACGTCCATAACGATGCCGCAAACGCGGTTGTTCGCGCCCGATTCGATCATCGTGGCCTCCAGCTGCTCCTCCAGAACCGACTGCACATAAGCATCCAGCGTGGTGGTGAGCGTGAGTCCGTCGGTCGCGGGCACATAGGCCTCATATTGATTGGGCAGCTCGTTTCCCGTGGAATCGCGCGCCGTGATATACGAGCCGTTCACGCCCGATAACATCGTGTTATACTGCAATTCCAGACCGTAGAGCCCTTGCCCGTCACTGCCCGTAAAGCCGAGCACGTGCGAGGCAAGGCTGCCAAAAGGATAATAGCGCGCGGTGATCGCCTCCACCGCGATCATCTCGTGCAGTCCCTCGTTGTTGACAAACTCCAGCACTGCATCGGCCACGTCGCTCTCGACCGCGCGCGCCACGGTGCGCTCCAGCTCGGCGGTATGCGTCAGATGCGCACGCACAGCATCGGCCTCCAGCGCAGGTACGCGCGCGGCCAGCGCCACGGCGATCTGCTCGGCACGAAAGGCGGCATCCTCGGCACGCGCCACCACGTTCGGAAAGACCGAGACACGGTAGACCGTGCGATTGGTGGCAAGCACACGCCCTGCCGCGTCCAGGATCTCGCCGCGTGCCGCGCGCACGGGTGACTCGGTGGTGAGCTGATCGATCACCTTTTTCTGATAGCGCTCAAAGTCGAACACCTGAATGGCAAAGATGCGCACCGTGAGAAAGAGGAACACCGCCAATAAAAAGAGTGCGATCACCGAAGAACGCTTCAGTGTGCGCACACGAAAGGATGGCTTTGACATAAAAATCCCCCCTTTGAACGAGAATAGCGGATCTGCCCTTAAGGGCAGATCCGCCGAAAGGACCGACTCCAGGGCCGCATCCAATTCTATTCGTTCGGGGGAAATTTTAGAACTTTATTTACCAAGCGAGGCAAGTGCACGGAACAGCAGCGAGAGGCCGCTTTTGCTCCCTTCCTCGGGGGTGTACACCTCCACGCTGTCACCGCCGTCCATGGCAGGATATGCATCGGAGCTTGCACCGGGTGCGGCGTTGTAATCGGCAAGCCACGTCCCGTCGGGGGAGACCTCCATCACCGCGATCTCACTCTCAAGCGCAGAAATGCTGTCGTTGGTCTTCTTGAGGGCAAGCGAGGTGCAAAGCAGCATGGTGAGCGAGAGCACCATCATCAGCACGAATACCGCATGCACAAAGGACAGGCGGTGATTGGCCGTGCGCACGACGGCTGAAAGTGACCGAGGCTTGTATACCATCGCCATGCGCGCTTCGCGCTTAGAACGGTCGGCCTCGGTGCTCAGCTCGGCACGGCGCTCAGCCTGCTCCAGCGAACGGCGTGCAGCACCGATGCGGTCCTTGCTCCCGTAGCGTCGGTTGAAATATTCCACAAAATCACCCGTCGTGATGCGTACGCCGCCATCGGGATCGTCGTGCAGATAGACGACTGTGGTGGCATTGGGCATCGGGCTTTTATCGCTTTTTCTGCCTGCAAGCGCGTTTTGCGTGCGCGCATGGTAACGGCTGCGCAGTTCTTCCAATTGCTTTGCGTAGTCGTCGCGGAAATACTCTTTTTCGTAAATTTCCATTGCTGTGCAGCCTCCTTTTTCAGATTTCAGCATTTTTGTGCGATACGCAGCTTTGCGCTGCGTGCGCGGGGATTCTCTGCCAGCTCCGCTTCGCCGGGCAGGATCGGCTTTTTGGTGATCACGCGAAGCTTCGGCTTGTTGTGACACACACACACGGGGAGTGATTTCGGGCAGGTGCAGCCCACTGCGAGATTCGCAAAGGTCTGCTTGACGATGCGATCCTCCAGCGAGTGAAAGGTGATAATGGCAATGCGACCGCCGCGGCGCAAGTGCGAAACTGCGCTCTCGATCGCGGGAACGATCACGTCCAGCTCACCGTTTACCTCAATACGGATGGCCTGAAACGAACGCTTTGCGGGGTGATGTCCGCCCTCGCGTGCGGCCGCAGGCATTGCGCTCTTGATCAGCTCTGCGAGCTCTGCCGTGGTTTCGATGGGCTTGCTTTCGCGCTGCGCGACGATGCGCGCGGCGATGCGAGGTGCAAAACGCTCCTCACCGTAGGTGAACAGGATGCGCTTGAGATCGGCCTCGCTGTACGTATTGACGACCTCGCGTGCGGTCAGCGTGCGACGGCGGTCCATACGCATATCCAACGGTGCATCACTTTGATAAGCAAAGCCGCGTTCGGCAACGTCCAGCTGATGCGAGGAAACACCCAGGTCAAGCAGCAAGCCGTCAATTTCGGGTATATTCAAATCGGAAAGCACCCGGGAAAGCGCTGAAAAATTGCTTCGCACCACGGTGGCGCGCTCCCCCAACGGAGCCAGGCGCGCAGTAGCAGCAGCAATGGCTGCCTCGTCCTGATCAATGGCGATCAGTCGGCCGCCCTCCAGACAGGACGCGATCGCAAAGGAATGACCTCCGCCACCGGCAGTTCCATCCACATAAATGCCGTCGGGGCGAATGGCCAGTGCCTGTACCGCTTCCTCGAGCAGCACCGAACGGTGCGAAAAGGAAGCCGACATATCAAAGCCCACTTTCTTCGAGTGCGCGGCGGATCTCGTCTACATTGAGCTCGGCCATGCACTTCGCATATTCTTCCTCGGACCAGATCTCACCGAAATCACCGCATCCAACGACCACGGCGTTGCGATTTCCTGCGCTGTCGGGCTGGATGCCCGCAAAATCAAGAAGGCTTTGTGGGATCAAAACACGCCCGAGCGAGTCAGGCGAGACCTTAACGGAGTCGCGATAGAGATAGCGAAAGGTCTTTTCGGAAAGCTCGCGTGGAAGCTTTTTGAGTGGCTCCACGTATTCCTCCCACGCGGGGATCGAATAAAAGCGCAAGCATTTGCTGCGAATGCTACGAAGGATCATAAACTCGGGGCCGAGGTCGTCGCGCAGCTTGGCGGGAACGGAAACGCGGTTTTTTGCATCGACCGAATGGCGATATTCACCCGAAAGCATCATCCGCTTCCCCTCCTTTCTTTACACGAGACGTTTGCCCCATCTCTTAACATTTCTTAACATTCTTTTCCACTTGTGTTTATTATAATACATTTTTCTTTCCCTTGTCAATACCTATTTTTGAAAAAAACAAAAAAATTCCGACAAAAATCAGCTTTTTGTCGGAATTTTACAAGACAGAGAGAAAACCCCATCCGCGCCATTGCGCGGATGGGGTTGAGGTTGGGGGATCAGTTGCGCGTGCCTGCGCAGATCTCCTCAAATTTTTTGTGCTGTGCGGCGGTATAACGGCTGTAAACACCCGTTGCCACCTCGTAGCAGTATTCCTCGGACCACTCGTCCCTGGTATCAAGCATCACGCTTGCCGAAACCTGCTTTACGCTGCGCGAAACTGCGTTCTTGCAATAAATGGTAACGGTGCCTTGGAGTGTTTCGACCGTAATGTAGGCATATGCACAGTATACATCGGCATAGTAGCCTGCCTGCATTTTCTGTTCGCTGCCCTCGAATACGATCTGACTTGAGGTGAAGCGCGGATTGATCTCCTCATCCAACGTATAGATCGCACCCACTCCATCCAGAAGCTCAGGGCGGATCTGCGCCACCTTGGCGGCATCAGCCGCACGCAGTGTGATCATGTGGAAGGAGATGTTCTCTGCTCCGTACATTTCCACAAGCAGCTCGTATGCTGCACGGTCAAGCGTGGCCTCAAAACGGATACCGGTTCCGCTAACGATTGAGGAGCTGACCGAAGCATTCGATACGGTAGGAAGAACGCTTGCATCATACCCGTCCATCATCGTATGATAGACATACACCGCCGTACCGTCCTCCAGCTCGCCCATTTGATAGAAGGGCTTAGCCAGCATACCCTTTTGCTCATCCAGCAAGTAGCCCAGCGTGCTCTTGCGCACACCGCTCGAAAGGATATCCATCTCAACCTTAGGTGTTTCGCTGACGGCGTTGCTCGCTGTGCTGCTCATCACGCCGTTCGCATTCACGGTGTAACCGCCGATCTTGACCGAGCCGACCGATGCACCAACTCCCCAGCTGCCTGTCAGCGTAGCGCCGTAGACAAAGTTCAAGGAAAGTGCGGTGCCGGGCTGTATGGACTGCAGATTGCTGTAGTAATACAGCTTGTAGTAAACGGTATTGAGATCGTAGGTGCCGCTTGCATACTCGTATTTCCCGTCCTCGGTAAGCACAAAATAATCCGAAACCGAGAGCTGCACATCTACGTACACCTGCTCATAATCGTTACCGCCAAGATGCTTGTAGTACAGCTGCTGTGCATCTGCAACGGCAGCTGCATCACAAGGCGTGTAAACGCCCAGCTCGTCTCTTGTGTAGAAGCCACCTACAGAATCACCAACCGAAATCACAGTGCCGAAATCCGCAATCTCAACCAGCGAGCCGTTCCATGCAAAGCTGCTGCTTGCATTAAAGCCGACCGCAGAGGTCGTACGCGTCAGAGGCAACTTGACCCACTGGACGCTGTACGCCAGCGACGCCATGGGAACAACGATGTAAGAAACGGGAGATGCACCCGCAGCGGCCGCGCCTACACGCATTTCGATCTTCGGAACGACAGCGTACACACGGGTGTCCGAAGCAGAAAGATCGGTAGTGCCCTGTCCGTCTGCAACTGCGGTCACAAAGACCTTGACAAGGTATTCACCGTTTTCATTCTTGGCATTGATCAGATCGTTGCCGCGCTTGGCGTAATACTGACGGAAATCATCCACCAGCACGTAATCGTGCGTGGAATTGTCAAAGCTGTTGGCTGCATCGTTGTAAAGCCAGATCACGACCGACTCACCGGGAGCAACCGTTCCGTTTTCGGGATTTGCAATGTACTGGAGATGCTCATACCACGCGTGCAATGCACCCACGGGACAGCCCGCAGTAAGGCCATTCACAGCCGAGAGCGAATGCAAAGCGGAATCGTTGCTGCGTGCGATTGCATAATTGTAGAGATTAATGGGACGATCGGAGATATTGGTGATCTCCAGCGCCTGATATGCATCACCGCTACCGCCATAGCTGTCGTCGGGATTGCAGATAAACTCTGTGATCGCAAGGCCGCCACCCGCACGGTATCCGGTCGTTTGCAGGCTGCGCAGATCCTCAAACGCATCGATTTGAGCAGGAAGCAGCTTACCGACATTGTACTGACCGGTGACATCGGCCGTGGTCGACTTTTGAGCGTAGCTGGTCAAGACCTGCACATTGGAGCGCATGACCGACATGCCGACCTTATAATTGGTAGAAGCATCCTTTCCGTAGAAATAGTGGGATGCAACGCCCTCCAAAGCCGAGCCGCCAAGACCGATGTCGTGCGAAAGCACAGGATTGTAGATTGCCACGGTCTCGATGCCGCGGTAATCATGGGTGTAAACATTGGTCCACGTTTTTGTGAAGGATGCACGACCGATGGCGAAGGTTGCGGTGTCATCTTTTGCCGGCCAGAAGGTTTTGTATGCATTCTGTCTCTTGAACATACCAACAACCGGAACATCCTCGGGAATGCCGAGCCAATCGCGTGCGGCCGCCGCATACGCGACACTGGTACCCGCGATATTCTTAAACTTAGGTGATGTCGAGTTGTTGTAGCCCGCAAGCAGTATGACACTTTTACCGGGCTCGACCGTGGCGGTCGGTAGCTGATAAGAGGTCGTCCATTTCCCGTTGCTTCCGTGGTGCGGATCCGTTGCCTTCAGAATATAATAATTCGAAAGCTCCACCGCAACGCTGCCCATATTGGTGATCTCCAAATACTTGAAGTTATTGACCACCTCGCTCACCGCAGTCTGATTTGCGGCGTGATACGAGCCATCCACATAGGGATCCACACAGATCTCGGTGATATAGAGCGAAGGAGCGTCCGTATCGACCGATTCAGCGCCAAGACCGTTGGAGTACACCGTGATGTAATCGTATGCGACCGCAACATTGGGCGAGGTCTTGATCGCAAGAGCCGCCCCGTTGTTCTCCTCCACGAACATTGCCCAATCGGCAAAGGTCGCCGAGTCGGCATCATAGGTGTCAGATACCAGTGTACCGTTCACGTAGATCTTCACGCCGCTGGTCACACTGACCTCAACGCGAACATCCATCGAGATCTCCTTCATCACCTGTGTTCCCATAAGAGAGGTCGAGCCTCCCACGTTTGCAACATCAGCGGTCAAACGCTCGTAAAGCGTGAGCGCCGAGCTCGAAACATCCTTGCCGTTGAGTGCAGTGGAAGCACCTTCGATCGAGGAGGCCTTGCCGTTGCGCACGACCGCGTTCGAGCCGTAGCCCGAGATGCGAATGATCGGTGCGCCGTAGGTTTCGTTTGCGGCATCAAAATTGTAAAGGATCGTACTGTAGCCGTTGCGCACGTTGGTGGAGGCGGCCTGATAGGTCATGCCAAATTCCACGGTATAGCTCCCCGTGCGCAGGGAACGCATAACGTCGTCATCAAAGAGAACCATGTAGTCGTCCGATACGCCGTTATTGGTAATGTAGAGCTTTCCGTCGCGGATCGAAAGGAACTTCTCGCCTCCCGCCTCGGTTGCCGCTACGTTCTCATTGTGCGCCTCCCAGAGATAAGGGTTATCATCACGGGAAACGCCCGAAAGGCCAAGCAGCTCGGAAACCGCATCATAGCCCTCAACCGTTCCCAGGCCGTCAAAGCTCTGCGAGTAAACCACGTAGCGTGCATCGCCCTTGTTGGTCAGCATGGGGGTCTGCTGCGAAATGGTCAGCTCGCCGGGGGATGCCTTCCATTCGTCGGTAACACAGGGGGCGTAGATCGACATGTTCGTATTCGAATTACCCTGGATCAGCGTCATATCCATAAAGGATGCAACGCGGTTGGGTGCGCCCTCCACCTTGTTCCAGGTATACTGATAGCTGACAAGCTCCCCCATGCCAAGATTTCGACCCGAAACCAGCACGGGATTGCACAGTGCAATGCACTCTGCCATTTCCACAGAAATACCGCTGTATGCCGACATCGTCGTGCCCGAGGGGAAGGTGACGGGCTTCATCACGATCTCAGAGCAATAGACATCACCGCACCACTCCAGATTGGTGTTTTTGATAAAGCCGTAGAAATAGAATTTCTCATGCGAAAGATCCTGGCGGTTCAAGCGCCCCGAAGCGGCCGAATTATCGGCATCCATCGCAAAGACCTTCAGACCCGACTCAAGACCGTAGACATCGTAGAAATCGTCAAAGGTGGCATTGGCAACGTAGCTTGCATTGGTATATGCCCAAACGAGTGCGATCTCACCCGGCTGTAGCCAGCCCGCTTCATAGCCCACGTTGGTGGGTGCCTGATCGTAATAGATCGAGGCTCCGTTTGCAGCCAGAATGTTGCCGTAATCACCGGGGATGATGGTGTTGATCTTGTTGAAGTACTCGTTTTGATAGTACATATAGGTGTCGCTGCGCGCACCGAAGCTGTAATCAAAGATGTTGATCGCATGGCCCGAGGTGTTCACCACCTCCACGTAGTCATACGCATCCGCCCCCGCACTGTCAGGCATGATCTCGGTGATGGCAAGATCGGGGATCTTAGTCGCACCCGTCAGATCGGGCATGCAGGACTTCTGAATGGGGCGAAGAATACCGGGGCTTAAATTCTTATCGGTAATGGTATAAGCATTGCCCTCTTTTGCGCTGTGCTTGCCGTGAAGATTGTACAGGAAGTTGGTAGAAGAGCTATCCGAATTTTGCGAATAAGGATAGCCGTTGCTCGTCGTAATACCCGTTGCGCTGGTGGATCCCACAAACGTATCGTGACGCACCCAGGAAACCCAGCTCTCCTCACGCGCGGTATCGCGAAAATCGGTCAGCGTGGTCCGTGCAAGACCGTACAGGGTGTTGCTTGCGTCGCTGAGCTCCCATTCCCATCCGCCGTTCGACTTATAGTAAGCGCTTGAGGTGGGAGTGCCGATGGCAAGCACCAGAGTGTCCGAAAGATCGCACGCACGGGGCGAATTGGACATCATCCACTCGTACAGCGCCTTGAAGTGGTCCGTGGTTAGTCCGAATTCATAGTCACGGGTTGAATAGAACCAGATCACCGCAGCCTTACCGGGAGCAAGCAACGCGCCCTGCTCCAGCGTCGGATTGGAGATCAGATATTCATTCTCAACCGCACGGTAATAGAGCGTATCTGCAACAGCGGTTTCGCCCGCACCGCAGATCTTGTATTCGGTCTCGCTGGTGCGCGTGTAAAGGCCTGTAACGCTCTCGCCCGTGGGGACATCCACGACCAAAAAGCCCTTTTCCAGTCTCGTGCAATCCAAATTACCCGCAGCATTGGCCAGCTTGTTTACATTAACGATATCTCCGTCGACATTACCCTTCGTATCGCGAAGCAGATAATAATCATAGAGATCCACGGTCTCTTTACCGGAATTGTAAATCTCCATATATCGGAAGGTATTCAAACCGGAGCCGTCGTTTTGGACCTTACTATTCACCACGGTGAAATAGGTGGTGCCCGCAACAGCCTTTTCGTCACTTGCACACTGCACAAAGGTCACGTCGCCCGTTCCGAATTCGCCGGAGATCTTGTAGTAGCTCGACACAGACGCATTCGCACTGACAATAACGGGCTGCATATACTTCTCGTCACGCGCAGTGGAATGAAACGCGGGGATCTTCGCATACCAATTGTCTCTTGCATGAAGCTGGTTGTTGTAGTTGGGAGAGTTTGCGATCAGCTCTGTGATAACCAGCTCAGGAAACGCGACTGCCCCCCCGTTGCCACCCTCCCCGTCGGCCGCGCCGACGGAGAAGGCAAGAAGCGGAATGATGCCGGCGACCAGTGCGACCGCAAGCAAAAATGAAAGGAATTTCTTCATATTCTATACTCCTTTTTATGCAGACTCGAAGCACCCATTATACACCCGCAACCTGCTTGAGCCAGTTGCGCTGTGCGGAAGAATAGGGGCAGTAGTAGGATTGGCCATCGACCATGCACCAGTAGGTGTAAATGGCATCTTGCTCGATACGCACATCATCCAACGCGCGCTCTGCGACATCCGCAGCCGAGCCGCTCGCCGTCACGGAGGACCAGAGGGTCTGAACCGTTTGATCGGGCAATTTGACCTCCAAGTAGCCGATCGCGGTATAGGATGTGTTTTTCTTGGCGTTGGGCACGGTATAGTATCCGCCGAATACTGCATATTTCGCGTCGCTGTAAAGGTAAGCTGCTTCCAGATCGGAATGTGCAATTGAAGCCCTGATCAGATCCTGTTTTGTAAAGTTGACCCGATTTGCGACCTTTGCGGTCTCAACAACAAGCATGCCGACCTTAACGTTTTGGGCACCGTAGGTTGCCACCAGTCCGTTGTAAACGTCACGGTAGATCGCGCTGTCAAAGCGCAGCCGGAGCGCAGAGCCGCTCGCCATAAGTGCCGCGCCCTGCAGAGTCGTGATGCCAGTGCGTGCGGAGTCGTAATAATAATAGGTAACGTTGCCCAGCTCATCGGTGTCAGCCACGAAGAGCAGATCGCGGATCGCGGTCGCCTCCTTCCCTTCCACCGCACCAAGCCCCACCGAGGTGAAGGCATTGCTGGTACGAAGCGTATGGGCAAGCTGGGTTTCTCCCGGCACATAGTCACTGACAAGATAAGAGTACTTCAACCCTGTATTGAGAAAATACTCCTGAACCTTCAGCGCATCGGTAATTGCGCTCATGCGCGCCGCAGGGAAAAGCCCCGCCACGTAACGCACACTCTTGTTAACCGGGAATTGAGAGTAGCTCAATATATTTGCGTAGTGTGCTTCACCCGAGGTGACGGTCTGCGGTTTCAGATCATAATTCGTAAAGATATATCCGAGGCACGCGATCGAGAAGACCTCGTTTGCCGCGATACGGCCCTTCAGCACGCGCTCACTTGCGATCGCCACGCCGTAAACGGCGGAGTCATTCGAAATGTCGAACACACGGCTCGCGTTATCGGCATTGAAGGTCGTGCTGACGTTTGCATCCACTGCCACCACGGGAATGTCGTAAGCCCCCGTCGCATCCTTGCGACCCAGCTCTGCGCACCCGTTGTTGACCCAATACTGACGGAAATAATCGAAGCCGAAATCGTCGTCTCCGTTATAAGCCGAATAGGTATCGCTCGTGAGCATCCAGACCACGGCGGATTCACCCGGCTCAACAAAGCAATTCTCGGGATTAGAGATATGATCGCCCATAAAGTAATAGTAAGCGCCGTTCGCTTCGCCGCGCGTAACGGGATTGCCACCCTTGAGCTCAACCACATGTGTAAAGCCCTCGCCCACCGTACACTCAATTCCTGCATCGGTACGCACCAGCGCATAGCGGTAGAGATCCAGTGGCCGATCGGACGTGTTGGTCACCTCAATGGCGGAAAAAGCATTATAAGAGGTGCCTGCCAGAGTCGTGGTAACAGGTGTGATCTCGGTGATCATCAGCTCGGGCATTGCACTTGTTACATCAGAATAGAAATTGGAGATCACGACCTCCTGATAGCCGGCGAGCTTGCCCATGTGGCGGTATTCCGCACCGGTCTTGTTTACCGCGCTGCGCGTAACATAGAGCGTACCGTAACGGAAATCACGCGACGCATCGATTCCGTAAACATAATTGGCCGAATAGTTACGCTCGTAAACACCGCCCTTGCCAAAGTTGCTGTTTGAAGGATCGTTTCCCTCGTATTGAATGCCTGCATTGAGCGAGGAGGTGTAATCCACACAACAGACAATATCCTCCAGGTCGTGCGTATAGCGATCAGTCCACGTGATCGGTTTCCCGTTTGCATCGTTGGTCTTACAGATCGCATACATCTGGCTGGTACTGTTCGGGAGGTAGAAATCAGCGAGTGCCATCACCTTGGTCTCCTCCGTTGCGCCGTACCAGCTTGCATACTTTCGGAAGCTGTAAGCACCGGGATAGATCTCTATGCTCTGAATGGGATTTCCGTTAGCATCAAAGTTTTGTCCGCCGTTAACACCGTATTGCCACGTCTCCTCCAAGCTGTGATTCATGAAGAAGATCAGCATCGTGTCACCGGGTGCTAAGTATGTACTTGTCTGATAATCAGACTCAGGGGTGGAGCTGGTGTCGTAGCGTGTATTCCACGTCTCCAAATAATAAATATGACAGTATCTGCCGTTCGGATCCTCCACATAAGACGTACCCGAAAGGGTATAGCGTGCGCTCGGGTCGCCATACCATTCATAACTGCCCTCGGGCATGTTTTCTACCGTGTTATCGTACACGTAATAAGCGGTCTTGCCCTTCGTAGGCTTACCAAGCAACGAAGCAAACGAAACGGCACGGCTGAATTTTTTCATACGTGAGCCAGTCACCAGATCCCCTGCGCCGCCATCTGTATTCGAATCACCAATAACGATCGAATAGTCCATCAGGTTTACGTAACGGTCGGTAGGGTTATGGAGCTCTACGTACTCCGCCCAGTTATTTCCCGAGGCCGCCACGGGCAAAATCTCGGTAATGAGCAGCTCGGGCAGCTCCTGATCGGCCGTTCCGTCTCCCACACCCGAGGCCACGATCTTGATGTCGTCGATCTCGGCAACGACGTTGGGCTTGGTCATCAAAGCGATGGCTGCGCCGTCGCTGCGGGTAACAAAATCCTGCCACAGCGCAGTGTTGTGCATCGGGCCGTCGTCAAACTCGGTATTGGTCTGCGAAACCACCATGCCGTTGATCAGAACCGTGATGCCCTGCGTGTAGGAATATTGAATGGTGATATCCATTGGGACATCGATCATCACATCGGTGCCCGTGCGAACGTCACCCTCCGCCTCCTGCGCGCCCTCAACCAAGCGTGCATAGAGCGAGGGGTATGCACCCGAGGTCGTGTATCGGTTGCTCATTACGTTCGCAGCGGTGTTCGCATAATTCTCAAGCACCATCATTGCGGAGCCTTCACCGATCGAAGAATACAGGTTGTTCATACCCGTACCGCAAACACGCACCGCTACGATACCGTAGGTCTCACTGCCGGTTTCGGTCACGGCAGCTCCGTGCTTCTCGTTATAATTGTAGATCAGCGCAGAATAACCCTCGGTATTGGTGGTACCTCTGCGATAGGTCAGCTGATAGGACAGCGTGAAATTACCGCTTCTGACCACCGACATTACATCGCCGCCGAACACCGTAACGAAGCTGTCACGGTTCAGTCCGATCGGCGTAGTGGTGGCGACGCGAAGCGCACGGTCACTCTCGTCACCGACCACCGAATAATCGGCAATATCATAGGCGATCTTTTCGTCGGGCACATACCAGCCAAGAGACTGCAAAAGCTGCTCTTTGCCAAGGCTCGCATCAAGATCGTTGAAATCCTCCTGATACACCACATAGGTGGTCGTCGGATCCGTATCCCCCTCTGCACCGACGGCGAGTCCCAGCAAGGGCACAATGCCGACGATCATCAGGATGGCAAGAAGAAATGATATGGTTCTTTTCATGCGTCTTCTCCTTTTCCGCGTTGATGACCTTTTCATCAACAGTTTTATTGGTTAACAGTATTTTATCATAATAACAGAAAATCGTCAAGTGTGTGCATGCGCAAAATTCAAGTATTGCTTCCCTTGCCAAGTGTTTCTTTCGTAGATTTTTTTGTCTATTTCGTTCAATACTCTGCGCTTATCTCGACTCCAATCGGGTGCAAGAAGGATGTCTTTTGCCCCATCCCCCGTCAAACGGCCAATCACCGTCTCGGGAGGAAGGCACTCCAGCACCCGAACGACCAGATCGGTATAGACCTCCCGACTCATCGGAAAATAGGACCCGTTGCGGTATATTTCCGCCATTTTTGTCCCCTCCAGAACATACAGAAGATGGATTTTGACCTCGTCGGGAGCAAGGACTGCGATTTTTTGCGCACTTTCCACCATCATTTCGTCGTTTTCACCAATGAGACCGAGGATCATATGCACCCCGATGCGTGCGCGCGGTACAGAACGGCGCAGGCGCGCATACCCCTCCAGGAACTGCGCAAACGTGTGGCCGCGATTGATTTTGAGTGCCGTTTCATCGTGTACAGTCTGCAAGCCAAGCTCGACGGTGAGCACGGTTCGCTCGCTAACGCGTGCCAGCTCGGCGAGCACCCCGTCCGAGAGACAGTCGGCACGGGTGGCAATATTGAGTCCTACCACCCCGGGCAGCGAAAGCGCCTCCTCCCAGAGTGCGCGCAAGCGTTCGGGGGGCGCGTAGGTGTTGGTGTGTGCCTGAAAATATGCGATACATCGCTCGGCCGCCCATTTTCGCGAGAGCTGTGCGCGCGCGGTATGATACTGCTCGGTGATCGAAAGGTGTGCGGGGGCCGCCTGCTCACCGCTGCCGCGACCCGAGCAATAGATGCAGCCGCCCGTACCGCACCGACCGTCGATATTCGGACAGGTGAGGCCCGCGTCCAGTGGGATCTTTACACACTTCCCCCCAAAGGTCCTGCGCAAATAGTAATCGTAAGTATGATAGCGCTTGTTGGAATCCGAATACAAAAACGGGTTCGCATCACGCTGTGTGCTTCCCTTCATAGCTTCTCCCTTCCTGTACAAAAAGAAAAGAGCGACGGTGGCTTGTGCCGTCGCTCTTGCTTTGTCAATTTCTCTGTGCGAGCAGCTTCTCGACCGATGCCAGACGCACGCAGACCGTAAAGACCTGCATCGCCAGCTCCAGCTCCTCAATCTTGGGGAAGGTGGGTGCCAGGCGAATGTTGCTGTCCTCGGGATCCTTGCGGTAAGGATAGGTCGCGCCAGCCCCTGTCAGCGTGACGCCTGCCTCACGGCAGAGCTGCCATGCGCGACGCGCACAGCCCGGCAGGGTGTAAAAGCTGATAAAGTAGCCGCCGCGGGGCGTGGTCCAGCGCGCGACCCCCGTCTCGGCAAGCTCCTCTTTCAAAATGCGCTCGACCGCTTCAAACTTGGGGCGGATGAGATCGGCCAAGCGGTCCATGTGTGCGTGCACGTTGGCGGCATTTTGGAAGAACCGCACGTGGCGCAGCTGGTTGAGCTTATCGTGACCGATGGTCTGCATGCTCATAATGGGGCGGATCTGCGCAAGATTATTCTCGTTTGCGGCAAGCAGAGCAACGCCCGCACCGGGGAAGGTGATCTTCGAGGTGGAGGCAAAATAGAACACCATATCCTCGCGACCCGTCTCACGGCAGGCAGCAAAAATATCCAGCAGCTTCTCCTGTCCCTCGCGATAAAGCTCGTGCACGGCATAGGCGTTGTCCCAGAAGATGCGGAAGTCGGGTGCCGCGGGCTGAAGCGCGGCAAGACGCCGCACGGTGTCGTCGGAATAAGTCACGCCGTCGGGATTGGAATACTTGGGATTACACCAGATGCCCTTCACCGCGGGATCGCAGTTGACCAGCGCCTCAACGGCATCCATATCGGGACCCGTGGGCGTCATCGGAACCGTGACCATCTCGATGCCCAGCGACTCGCAGATCGAAAAATGACGGTCGTAGCCGGGGGCGGGGCAAACGAATTTCACACGCTCCTCCTTCCCCCAAGGACGCTCGCTTCCGTACACGCCGTACAGCATGGCACGCGCCACGGCATCGTACATGAGATTGAGCGAGGAGTTGCCAGCAACAAGAATATAGCCTTCGGGAAGGCCCAGCAGCTCCGCGAGCAGCTTTTTCATCTCGGGAATGCCGTCGAGCACACCGTAATTACGGCAGTCAAGGCCGTTTGCTGCGCGGCAGTCCTCGGCCGTGCTGACCGCCGTCAGCAAGTCGGTTACAAGGTCAAGCTGATCACTGCCGGGCTTACCGCGCGACAGATCGAGGGCGAGATTTTTTGCGCAGTACGCCTGATAGCTCTCGTCCAGACGAGCCTTCTCTGCGCGCAGCTGTGCTTCGTTCATGCTTTGATAATTCATGCTTTGCTCCTTACTCCCCGCCGTGCGAGGCTGCCGTACGAACGGCATTTCAATGTTTTCAAGACGAAATTTGCCAAATCGTTCATAAACGCTTGTCATTATATCATATGCGCGCGAGAAATGCAAGTCAATTTTTTGATTTTTGCAGATTTTTTTGTATTATTCCGATCTCGACCCCTCTTTTGGGGCATTTTTCGCATCCTTTTGCCAGAAAAGTTGCAAACGGCGTGCAAGTGACGCGGCGTCTCCCGCCGAGACCATGCCCTGCCAATGGCGTGGATAGAGGTGCAGATAGGGCTCTTGTGCGTAGCGCGCGTCCAACAGCACCACCACGCCGCGGTCGTCCTCGCCGCGGATCACGCGACCCGCCGCCTGAAGCACGCGGTTCATACCGGGATAGGTATAGGCGTAGTCGTAGCCGCGCTCACGCGTGTTTTCAAAGTGCTCGCGCAGGATGTTGCGCTCGTTGGAGAGGCCGGGAATGCCTGTCCCTACGACAAGCACGCCGATTAGACGGCTACCGGGGAGATCCACGCCCTCCGAAAAGCTGCCGCCCAGCACGCAAAAGCCCACGCGCAGCCTTCCCTCGTCCGCCTGAAAGCGCGCCAGAAACTCCTCGCGCTCACGCTGGGACATGTTGCGCTGCTGCACGATGCAAGTCACCTTGGGATAGCGCGCGGCAAACACCTCCAGCACGTGCTCCAAATAGTCGTAGGACGGAAAATACACCATATAATTCCCCGCACGTGCGCTGACGGTGGCGGCAATCATATTGGCGATCTTTTTGTAGGAGCGCGCACGCTCCTCCATGCGCGCATCCACGCTCGGCACGACCGTTACACAAAGACGCTCAGGATCGTAGGGCGAGGGGAGCTCCAGCAGCTCCGCGCCCTTTCCCGCGCCGAGAATGTCGGCAAAATAATCCAGCGGCGTGAGCGTGGCGGAAAACAAGATCGCCGCGCGTGCGCGGTTCAGACACGTATTCAGCACCCCGGAGGGGTCCAGGCAAAAGATCTGCACCGTAATGCGATCCTGCACCATCTCCACCGTGGTGAGAAAATGCGCGTCAAAAAGCTCGGCCAGACCCGTATAGCGGCGCAGGCGCGCCGAGAGGTCAGCCAGCGCATCCGCCAGCGGGTGCGTGGGCGAGCGGCGCAAAAAGGCATCCAGCGAACGGCGCAGCTGCACCGTCGATTCATTGAAATTTTCCAAAGGTGCGCGATTGAGATAGTAGCCGTTTTCGCTACCGTCCTCGTTCTTATTTCGATTTTCGCGGCACAGCTTACCCAGCCGCCTCAATCCCATCAGCCAGCCGCCAAGGGCGCTTTCCAGCTCGGGGTCGGCCGCGGCATCCACACGCGCATAAACCGCAGAAAAGACCTCGTCCGAGATCTGTGCCGAATACATGCTTCGCGCGCGGTCGGGCAAATTGTGCGCCTCATCCACCAAAAAGACATATGTGCCGCGCTCTCCCTCCTCGGGGTCAAAATAACGCCGCAGATAAACGGCGGGGTCAAAGACGTAATTGTAGTCGCATATAATGATCTCGCACCACTCCGAAAGATCGAGCGAGAGCTCATAGGGGCAGATACGGTGACGGCGTGCGACCTCCAGCAGCATCGAGCGCGGAAAGCCGTTTTGACGCGAGAGCAGCTCCAAAACAGCACCGTCCACGCGGTCATAATAGCCTCTTGCATAGGGGCAATCCTGCGGATTGCAGCGCGAGGTCGCGCCCGAGCGACAGCCCGATTCGTGCAGACACATCTGCTCCTTGGCATAGAGCACCACGGTGCAGAGCTTCGCCCCCGCCTCAAAGAGCTTGCCTGCGGCGGCATAGGCCTCGCGACGGGCAGCTGCGCGCGCAGTCAGGTAGAACACGCGCTCACAAAGCCCCTCCCCCATTGCCTTGACGGCGGGATAGAGGGTGGACATGGTCTTTCCGATACCCGTCGGGGCTTGCGCGAGCAGCCGTTTCCCCTTACGGATGGCACGAAAGCAACCGCTTGCAAGCTCACTCTGCCCCTCGCGGGCATTGGAATACGGAAATCCGATCGCGCGCACCGAGGGGATCCGTTCCTCGCGCCGCAGCATCTCCAGTCTTGCAAAGGGCTCGATGCGCGCGAGCAAGGACAGATAAAAGCGTTGCAGCTCCGCACACGACTCCGTGCGGCAAACGTCGGAAAAGGATTGTGCATCTGCATCATATACGCGGATGCGTATACCGACCTCGCGCAGATCGCGCGCCTTACACACAAAATACGCAAGGCAACGCATGCGCGAGTAAAAATCACCGTTTGTGCCTCGCGCATAGCGCACACCGTCCACGGTGACGCGGCCGTCCTGCTCGGCAATTCCGTCGATTACCCCTTCAACGGTATAGAAAATACCGTTGTATTGGGTGGTGTTTTTGATTTCCTGATCGGTTCTTGCAAGCGCATCCTTGCGCTGCACTTCCTTGCGGTAGGCATCAAGCGCTCCGCGGCGCGATTCCGTTTTACGGCGGGGATGACGTGCGTCCAGATGCCCACTCTTGTGCGCCATCGCACACAGCTCATCCACGCTCAGCCTGATTGCCCCTGCATCGACATCGTATCGCACCCTATCCCCCCTCTCGCATTTTTCCCTATCATTCTACCATAGCAGCACGGCAAAGTCAACCGACAGGGTGCGAAATTACCAATATTTTAGGGGTAGCCCAAAGCGCGCGGCGGGATTATAATAATAGTAACGAAAGGCGGTGGCAATATGGAATGGATACGCATCAGCAGCAACAAGCTCAAGATCATGCTCACGGCAGAGGACGCACAGCGCTACGATCTGCGCTGCGAGAAGGCGGATTACGCCGATGTGGCCACGCGGCACAGCTTTCGCGAGATCCTGACCGACGTACGGCGGGAAACAGGCTTTGACGCCACCGAGGATAAGGTCTACATACAAATGTATCCCTCAAAGGAGGGGGGGTGCGAGCTGTTCGTGACCAAGATCGGTCTGGTTTTGGCCGAGGAGAAACGGGAGAACCCAAAGCCTGCGCGCACACGTAGCACAGGGGAACGGCGCAGCACACAGCACGAGAGCCTTGCCCTGCTTTTTCACGAAATGCGCCATCTTCTTGCCGTCTGCCGCCATCTTTGTAACATTGGGTTTTCGTGTGAGAGCGAGGCGTGGCTAAGCGAGGACGGCAAGCTCTGGCTGCTTCTCACGCAAAAATGCAACACGGGCGTTCTGCAGGATTGCTTACGCGTTGCACGTGAATACGGACGCCCGACCTCCGTCGCTGCCGCACGGCTGTATCTGCCCGAGCACGGAAAGCGCATTTGTGCGGCACGCGCCGTGGAAACACTGGGCAGGCTGTGAGCTGCCAAGGGGTTTTGATGCCAAGCTGCATCAAAACCCCTTTTTCTTTTCTGTTTTTTACGTGAAAACTTGCAATATGGGCGAAAATTTGCTATAATAAGAAAAAAATTTGCAACGGAGGGCAATACTATGGATTGGGAAACGCTGGAAAAGCAGTGTGCCGACTGCACGGCCTGTCCCCTGCACAAAACGCGCACGAACTGCGTGTTCGGTGTGGGCAACCGCAACGCAGAGCTGATGCTTGTGGGCGAGGCACCCGGTGAGCAGGAGGACCTCTCGGGCACGCCCTTTGTGGGACGTGCGGGACAGCTGCTCGACAAATTTCTGCTTGCAGTCGGTATTCCGCGCGAAAACGTCTACATCGCCAACATTCTCAAATGCCGTCCGCCCCAGAACCGCGACCCACAGCCTGACGAGGAGGATGCCTGCATCGGCTATCTGCGCGAGCAGGTGCGTCTGATCCGCCCCCGTGTGATCGTCTGCCTTGGGCGCGTGTCCGCCATGCGCTTGATCAAGCCCGATTTCCGTATCACAAAGGAGCACGGTGAGTGGTTTGAAAAGGGGAGCTATCTCATGACCGCGGTCTACCATCCCGCATATCTCCTGCGTGATCCGCGCAAGAAGGAGGATATGCTCACCGATATGAAGCGTATTCGCGAAAAGCTGGAAGAGATGCGCGAAAAGGAGGCATAAGCCCTTTGGATCTCTCAACCTTTCTCAATCTCCTGTCTCTCATCGGCGCACTCGCGCTGCTTCTTGTCACGGGCTTTTTGTGCCGTCGTCTTGGGATCATGGACGATGTGGCCTCAAAGCGCTTTTCCAAGCTGATCATCACCGTCGGACAGCCGATGATGATCGTGGCGGCACTGATTGGCAAGGAGTTCAGTCCCGCGCTGTTCAAAGAGGGCCTGCTCTATATGGGGCTTGGATTTCTACTCCATCCCGTTCTTGCACTCTTTGCCCTTCTCACGGGCCCGATCTACCGCGATCCGGGTCAGCGCAAGATCAGCCAGTTCGCCACGATCTTTACCAACTGTGGCTTCATCGGTCTGCCCATTTTGAACGCGGTGTTCCCCGGCAAGGGGGCATTTATCGGTGCGTTCTTTCTCATCGGCTTTCACGTCTATGTCTGGACGCTCGGTATCGTGATTTTGGGACAGGGTCGCGAGGATATCAAGCTCACGCCGCGCAAGGCCCTTCTCAATTATGGTACAGTTCCCTGCGCCATCGGACTCGGACTCTACGTTTTACAGGCAGTCGTTCCAATTCCCGCACCCATTGTCACCTTCACCGATTCGCTGGGTGACCTGTGTATGCCGATCTCGGTGCTCATCACAGGGGGCCTTATGGCAACGCTCCCGCTCAAGCGCGTATTTACCAACCTTCGCTTATATATGTTCAACGTGCTTAAGCTTATCGCCATTCCGCTGGCGGTATGCTTGCTTGCCAAGCTCGCCACACTGGGGCTCCCCCGCGAGAGTGCCTATCCGTTGGTGCTGTTTTGCACCGTAGTCTCGGCACTGCCCAGTGCCGCCACCGTCACCATGCTGGCCGAGCTCTACGATCTGGATGCACCCTATGCGGCGCAGACCGTAGGCTCGACGTCGCTTCTGTCGATCGGCACGCTTCCCTTGCTTTACGTGCTCGGCGATCTGATCGCACGCATTTGAAAAAAGCTCCGCTGATGCGGAGCTTTTTTATGTATTTATCATGGTGCGAAGGCTTGTATACAGCGCCGCATGCGCGGCCCCGTCCTTTGCTGTAAAATAAACAGCCATGCTGTCCACCACGTAATAGATCCGTGTCTCGCTGACCCAGATCTGCGCGGTCTCGCCGTCCGCGGCACGCACGAGCAGCCGCAGATCCCAAGCACCTGCCACCGCCCTTTCACGACCCGCGTAGGAAACGCCCGATCCGTACAGACCGCGAAGCCGCGTGACAAGCTCCTCGCGTGCCTGACCCTCAATTGCGATCTCCTTGCCGTCGCGGCCAAGCAGATCGCCCGTGTCAAAAAGCGGATCGGAAAGCGTGATATAAACAGGCTCGGGGCGCAGCATACGCTCGATGCGAGCATTCATTTCACTTTTATAGCGGATGCGGGGCACAAGCACCGCAAGCACAACGATCAGTGCCGCAAGCAACAGGATACCGACCCCCACCAAAATCACGGTGCGGTTTTCTTTTCTCATGTACATCCCCCACTTTCCGAATTGAGTATAGCAGAAGCGGGGGGAAAAGTCAAGTCAAGAGCGCTTTTTGCGCCGCACGAGAAGCGAGAGAAGCGCCTTGCCCGAAAACGGAACAAGAGGATAGAGATAGCTGTGGCCGCCGTTCACGGTGCGATTGGAGACGATCAACAAAAAGATGATCGCCACGCCCGCGATAAAGCCCCACAGGTTAAAAAATGCGATCAGCGTGAGCAGCAGGATGCGCATAAACTTGAGTGCATACCCCAGCTCAAAGCTGGTTTGCGTGAAGTTTGCGATAGCAACGAACGCCATATACAGGATCACCTCGGGGATCAGCCAGCCCACGCTCACAGCAAAGTCACCAAGGATCAGGCCTCCGACCACCGAAAGCGAGTTGGCCAGCATATCGGGGGTGTTCATGGACGCCATGCGCAAGCCGTCGATCACAAATTCGGTGAGCAGGAGCTGCAAGAAGATCGGCAAACGCCCACGCTCGGCGGGCAATACAAAGGAAAGCCATTCGGGCACCAGCCACGGATTTGTGACGCCCAGAAACCAAAGCGGCGTCAAAAACAGCGTCAGCCAGAAGACTGCGTGGCGCACCAGGCGCAGATAGGTGCCCGTGAGAGGGGCGAGATAAAAATCGTTGCTCTCCTGCAGAAAATCGAAGATCGAGGTCGGCAGGATCATGGCCGAGGGTGAATTGTCCAGCAGCACGATCACGCTTCCCTCCAGCAGATGGGCCGCAGTCACGTCGGGGCGCTCGGTATAACGGATCTTCGGGAACGGATTGTACCATCGCGTGTGGATCAGCGATTCTGCCAGTGACTCGTGCCCCATGGTAAGCGCCTCGGCATCCACAGACTTGAGCCGATCGGTAATATGCCGCACCAGCTTGGGATCGGCTCTTCCCTGCATAAAGCAAACCACCACGTCGCTCTTTGATGCGCTTCCCACCGTGAGATAGCGCATGGTCAAGGCGGTGTCGCGGATGCGGCGGCGGATGAGCGCGGTGTTAAAGATCAGCGTCTCCACAAAGCCGTCACGTGCGCCGCGCATCACGCGGTCGTTCTCGGGCTCTGCAGTGGAGCGCGCGGGATAGGTCCGTGCATCAATGATCAAGCCCTTTGCGCCAAAGCTCGAGCCCAGCATCAAGGTGGCCCCCGAGAGCACCATCTGGATCATCTGTGCCTCGTTTTCGCTGACGTCGCACTCCACGTAGGGCATGTTTTCACGCAAAAAGGCATCGGCGCTCTGAGGCATTTTTTTGAGCGAGAGCAAATAGATGAGCAGCTTTTGCATTGAGCCGTCCTTGAGAAGGCCGTCAATATAGAAAAGCGTGATCTCGCCGTCGCCGATCCTGAGCACCTTCTTGATGATATCGAAATTTTCCTTTACCTGCAGCACCTGTTCAAAATACTGTACGTTTTCCTGATAATTTTCGCTGATCGGGGTCATCGTGATCTCCTCCCGTTTTGGTGCAAACAGTTTGCCCCGAACCCCAAAAAAGTATACAAAAGGCCGCACACATGTGCGGCCTTTTGCCTTATTCGATGATCAAAAAATCGGGAATGCCGTTGGTATAGGTCGGCGTTTCCTCACCCTCAATCAGGGGCAGCAGATAGCGCGCGCAGGCATCGGTGATGTGGTTGCCGCGCTCGTTGATAAATTCGGCGGGCACGGACTTGATCTGATTCGCGATCTTGGACACATCGCTATGCTCCACATGATAGGCGTACGGGCTGTCCGAATCGCGCACAATGACCATCATCTCGCGCGTAACGCCCTCGCAAGCGGCCTTGACCGCGGCGCGTCCAACGCTCACGGATTCGGCAAGATCGATGGCAGAGGCGATGTGCGCGCCACAGCGCTGAGAGATGCTCAGCTCGACTGAGCGCACCTTGCATCCGATCTCCTGCTTTACAGCGAGCTCCAGCGCCTTGCCCGTACCCGAGAGCTTCTTGTGGCCGAACGCATCGGTCGAGTCGATACCAAAGCCCTCACACACGTAGGTTCCATCCGCAAAACGGATGCCCTCCGATACCGCGACCACCACATTCGGGTGCTTCGCGAGCGCCGCGCGCACGTCCGCAAAAAACTCGTCACGGTCGAAATTGCGCTCAGGCAGATAGATCAGATCGGGCACGATCCCATTGACCACGCGGCTGATGCCTGCGGCGGCGGTAAGCCAGCCCGCATCGCGCCCCATGATCTCCACAATGGTGACCGCAGGGGAGGCATAGACTGCACAGTCGCGTATGATCTCCTGCATGGTGACCGCGATATACTTGGCCGCCGAGCCAAACCCGGGGGTGTGATCGGTCACGACCAGGTCGTTGTCAATGGTTTTCGGAACACCCATGATGCACATTTCATAGTCGTGGTCCTTGGTGTAGGCCGAAAGCTTTGCCACAGTGTCCATCGAGTCGTTGCCGCCAATGTAGAAGAAATAGCGGATATCGTATTTCCGAAAGGTCGCAAGCAGCTGCTCGTAAACGGCATCGTTCTCTCCGAGCTTCGGGAGCTTCTTGCGGCAAGAGCCCAGTGCCGCTGCGGGCGTGTGCTCAAGGACCTTGATCTTGGCGTCATCCGCGAACAGCTCGGTCAGGTTCACAAGGCGCTCCTGCAGCAGTCCCTCCACGCCGTGCCTCATGCCGTACAGCGTGCGAATGGCACCGTTGCCCACATCCTCCTTCACACCGCGGATCACACCCGCAAGCGTGGCATTGATCGCAGCGGTAGGACCGCCCGACTGGCCGACAATGGCATTTCCAACAAGTCTTTTCGTCTTATTATTTTCCATATTTAGCCTCCACTGGATTTTACAATACCAGTATACCAAATTTTGCGCACCGTGTCAAGGACAAGCCTCGGCCTTCCCATTGTTTTCTCTTTATTTTTCGCGCATTTCGGACAGGCGCACGGGCATATGCTCTCGTGGAGGTGATTTCAAAATGTTTTCTCTGCTCATTTCGCTTCTGCTGAGCACCGCACATCTGATGCTCGGCATCGGCACACCGCAAAATTTCCCCCCTCCGTTGGATGCCGACGAGGAGCGCACCTGCTTTTTTGCCAAGCGCAACGGTGATGCCGTGGCGCGCGAGAAGCTGATCGTACACAATCTTCGTCTGGTCTCTCATATCGTGCGCAAATATTACGGCAGTGCCAAAAACCAAGAGGATCTGATCTCGATCGGTAGCATCGGGCTTGTCAAGGCGGTAGACACCTTCAACCCCGAAAACGGTGCGCGCTTCGCAACTTATGCGGCAAAGTGCATCCAAAATGAGATTTTAATGTTCTTCCGCTCTCAAAAAAAGCTTTCGGCCGAGGTCTCGATCAACGAGACCATCGATGTGGACCGCGACGGCAATCCCCTCACCTACATGGACGTGATCGCCACCGAGGATAACGTGGAGGAGGAGGTCGACCTCACGGTCAAGAGCGCGCACGTGCGCCGACTGGTGGAGACTGTTTTGGACGAGCGCGAGCGACAGATCATCACGCTGCGCTACGGCCTTGGCGGCGCGCTTCCACGCACGCAGCGCGAGGTGGCAACGCTGCTTGGCATCTCGCGCTCCTATGTCAGCCGCATTGAAAAGGGGGCACTGGACACCCTGCGCTCCTACTGTTAAAAATCGCCCCGTGATCCGCCGGATCACGGGGCGATCGGCCCAAAAGCGGTCAGATCCTGCAAGCGGTCACGATCCTTTCCCATGTGCCTGCATGCGCGTAGGGCGCGTGCTCGGGGTTGACGCGGGAGAAAGGCAGGATCTCCTGCTCGAGCTCCTCGATGCGGTCGATCTCACCGTTCACATAGGCCGCAAGGCGGTCCTTGGCTGAGAGCAGCCGCGCGCGAAGCCCCCCGATGCGCTGCTCCTGGATCGCAAAGCCGAAGGTCTTGTTCTCACGGTACCACTGGCGGCGGAACGCCGCAAGAAAGGCATCCAGATCGGCCACGGTCAGCGGGATCTCTGCGGCGATGGCAGCAAGCGTCTTTTGGTTCCCTGCGCGATAAGCGGCGCGCAGACGGTAGGAAAGGTCACACTTGCGCGCAAGCACGCGGCACAGCGCCGCAAGATTTTCAAACAGGTAGCCGTAGCGCGGATGCGCGGCAAGCCTCTCCAGCTTCTCTGCGTTTGCGCGATATGCCGCAGGTGTCTTGTCTGGATCGAAATGCAGATCCATCAGTCCCTCCAACGGATCGTTGTAGAGCAAATATTTGCAGATCTGATACGGATAAGGGGCGGGTTCGGGCAGCTCGTTGGGTGCATCCAGCGTACGCAGCTCCTCAAAGCCAATCGCAAAGCACTCGCGTGCGCGCTCCTCGAGAAGGGCCGCATCAGGCTTGCCGCAGTAGGCGTATTCTGCGTAATAGAGCAACGAGGGCAGGATGGCAAAATGCGCACACTCCGCACCGTTATCCCCCCAAGCGGTGGCAATAATATCCTTGACGCCGTTCTCGGCGCAAACATCCAGATGCAGCTCGGTGACCGTGAGCGAATGGGCGTTATGAGGCGCGAAGCCGTACCACCGCCACGCGCCGCCCGCAAAGGCGATGGGATTGTTGAACTTCTTGTGGAGACCCATGGTATGCACCAGGCGTTTTTTTTGATCGTATGAGGTGTAATAATCCCAGTGGATCAGCGTCAAACCCTTCGGCACCTTTGCCACGACCTCGGGCGGGATCTCGCCCTCCTCCACATAATATTGACCGTTGAACGCCATTCGGAAGAACATATCGCTCCAGATCATAGGGGCATAATTGTACTTGCGGCAAAGTGCCACCACGCGCTCCAGATGCTCGAGCATGATGTCAGAGGATCTACGGTAGCCGTTGCGGTCAAGATATCGCCCACGGCCGAGATTGTGCGCCTCGTCCATGCCAAGGTTGATACGGCGCGAACGGAAGCAGGTGTGAAGTGTTCCCAGCATGCGGTCGATCAGCTCATAGGTCCTCTCCTCGCCCACCAGCAAAATGGCATCAATATCCGTGCGGCTCCCATACGCCTGTGTCCAGCGCAGAGCTGCCTCAAGGTGCGCCAGTGTCTGCACACACGGAATGACCTCAATGCCGAGCGCATCGGCATAGTCGTCGATCTCGCGCAGCTCCTTTGCCGTGTAACGGCCGCGCATATAACCGAAGTAGGGCTCGCCCTCGATCTCATAGGTATCCTCGGTGTAGAGCATAAACGAATCGTAGCCCATAAGCGCCAGCGTACGAAGCATTTGCTTGACGGTGGGGACATTCATCACAGCATTGCGCGACATATCTGCCATTAGGCAGAGCGTGTCAAAGCCGTTGCTCTCGCAGATCTCCTTACCGTCCTTCATCAGCGTGGAGAGACGCGAGAGCGCGCGAAAGAATTCGCAACGGCGCGTGTAGGTAATGGAGACAGTCTCTCCCTCGCGGCGCACACAGGCGCGTGTGCCCTTGGTGGCGGTCAGCGGCATGCCGTCTGTGCAGATCGTTGCACCAAGCTCGGCGAGCACCTCGCGTGCGCCGAATTGCAGCTCTTGGGGCAGTCGGTCAACGGATACGTTCATTTTTGAATACCGTCCTCTCCTTTATTTGGCTCGGTGACCCTAAGACCATTATAGCAAATCAAAGCGCAAAGCGCAATAAATTGGTATAAATCTTTTTGGCTTACGGAAAAACCCCCGCGCCTGCGGGGGTTTTCACTTATTCATTTTCTTGCTCGGTCGCACCTGTATCGGCCTCGTCGGCAAGCATCGCTGCCCGATCCTGCTCGGGCATGACCGCTACAAAGGCCATGATGGCGCACTCGATCATATCGTCGGTGGGCTCGCGCACGGTGATGCGCTGCAGCCACTTGCCCGGCGCGGAGATGATGCGCGTGAGCACATTATCGTGCCGCCCCGCAAATTTGAGCAGCTCGTAGCCCACGCCCATGATCAGCGGGATCAAAAGCAGCTTGATCACGGTGCGGATGACGGTGTAGAGCCCGTCGTCGATGCCCTTGATGTCGGCGGGGATGAACATGCCGATCACCACACTGACCAGAAGCATCAGAATCAGGAAAGAAGTGCCGCAACGGGGGTGAAAACGGCCCTGCTTGCGCACGTTTTCCACCGTGAGGGGCAGACCGTTTTCGTAGCAGAAAATGGTCTTGTGCTCGGCACCGTGATACATAAAGGTGCGGCGAATATCCTTCATCAGCGAGACCAGTGCCATATACGCCACCACGATGAGGATCTTAAGCACCCCCTCAAAGGCCGAGCGCAGATAGCGGTTGTGCCGAAGCGCGCGGGGCAGAACGTGATCCTCCAGCAGCGAATAGAGCGTGGTGGGCAACCAGACGAACAGTCCCACAGCCAGCGCAATACCCAAAACCGTGGCAACCACCATGATCGCGGCCATCGCACCCTTTCCAAAGGCATTTTTTGGCTCTTGCTGCGTGTTCTCGGTGGGTGCGGCGTTCTCTGCTTCGGCGGTGTCGGCCGCTTCGGTAGCGGCTTCCTCCTCTGCGGTGGGCTCCTCGGTATAGATCTCGGCCGAGCGCATCAGATACTTATAGCCCAGGACCATCGAGTCCACAAAGCCGAAGATGCCGCGCACAATGGGCCAGCGGCAAAAGCGCGGACGCTGTTTTTTAACGTTTTGCTCCTCCTCGAAGTAGATCTCTCCGTTCGGGCGGCGCACCGCCATCGCGCTCTTCTCGGGGCCGCGCATCATGATTCCTTCCATGAGCGCCTGACCGCCGATCGAGGTCTTACGGCAGGGGGGGCAATTGATTTCTTTCTTGGACATTTTGTGCTCCTTTTCAACGGATCAAGGGCTGCCGCACGCACGCGTGTCGGGCAGCCCTCGTTGTCGTTTATTTCTTGTCGAAGTTGATCTTCATCTGGCCTCCCTGTGCCTTCTTGTGCTTGTCAAGCAGGTTGTGGATGCGCTTTGCGGGATCCAGCAGGGTGCTGATGGTATCGTCGTGATTCAGCGTGTCGATGATGTAGGCCACGTACTTGCACATATTGACCTCCACGTACCATTCCTTGGAGAGCAGCTCGGGGGTGCGGTGCACAAGGTTGGTGGTGAAGATACGGGTAAAGACCCCGTCGGCATACGCCTTATCAAACTTCTCCAAGCCGTCGGTAAACAAACCGAAGGTGGCAAACGCGAAAATGCGCTTTGCGCCCTTCTCCTTGAGCTGGAGCGCCACGTCGATGATCGAATCACCCGAGGAGATCATGTCGTCCACGATGATCACGTCCTTGCCCGTGAGGTCACGGCCGAGATACTCGTGTGCCTCAATGGGATTGCGGCCGTTGACCACGACCGCGTAATTGCGGCGCTTGTAAAACATACCGATATCCAGCCCCATCACCGAGGAGAAGTACATGCAACGACCCATTGCTCCCTCGTCGGGAGAAATGATCATCATATCGTCCTTATCAATGGAAATGTCGGGGAAATGGCGCACCATCGTCTTGATCATCTGATAGGTGGGGCGCACGTCGTCAAAGCCGCAAAGCGGAATGGCGTTCTGCACGCGGGGATCGTGCGCGTCGAAGGTGATGATGTTCTTCACACCCATCGATTCAAGCTCCTGGAGCATCAGGGCGCAGTCCAGCGATTCCCTTCTGGAGCGCTTGTGCTGACGGCCCTCGTAAAGCATCGGCATGATGACCGAAACGCGGCGCGATTTGCCTGCGATGGCGGCGATCACACGCTTGAGGTCGGCGTAATGATCGTCGGGGCTCATCGGCACCTGCTGACCGTACATTTTGTAGGTAACGCTGTAATTAAACGGGTCACAGTAAATATAAACATCGTGACCGCGCATCGACTCGTGCAGCATGGCCTTTGCCTCGCCGGTGCCAAATCGGGGGCAATCCGCCGATGCAATAAACGTACCGTCACCGCCGTGACGTCTCCATTCCTTTAGGTAATTATCGACCTGAAGCACAAACTGATCGGAGCCGGGCATACCGATGACACTGAGCTCTCCGTAAAGTGATTCCTTCATTCCAAATCCTCCGCACCCTGTTGTTTTTATGTCCTGACACCTGGTGTCATAAATCACCATGATATTATATCATATCCTGTGATATTTGAAAAGGCCTTTTTTGAAAAAAACGCAAATTGTCGAAAGTTGCCAAAAATATACTGCTTTAGCCGCAGATCGTGCGGAAGCGCGCATAGGCCTCATCCCATGCCGCGCGGTTCTTCGTGGGGGTGTAGATCTTGGGCTGGAAGGATGCGCGCACAAGCTCGCGTGCCTCGGCAAGATTCTTGACCTCGCCCGCAGCCAACAGCTGACCGAGCAGGTTGCCGACGGCAGTAGCCTCTACGGGGCCTGCCACAACGGGCACGCCGCAGGCGTCTGCCGCAAGCTGGCACAGGAAGGTATCCTTCGTGCCGCCGCCCACGATGTTGATAGCGCTCACGCGCTTACCCTGCAGTGCCTCGATGCCCTCCAACACGTAGCGGTAGCGAAGCGCAAGGCTCTCCATGATGACGCGCACGATCTGACCCACGTTCTCGGGCGCCTTCTGACCCGATGCGCGGCAGAACTGCACCACGCGCCCGGGCATATCGCCGGGGGCTGCGAACAGCGGATCGTCGGGGTTGATGAAGGAGACCAGCGGCTGCTCGGCCTCGGCAAGGGTCTGCAGATCGGCAAAGCTGTACTCCGTGCCCTCGCGTTTCCACTGACGGCGCGACTCCTGCACGGTCCAAAGACCCATGATGTTCTTGAGGAATCGGATCGTGCCCAGAGCACCGCCCTCGTTGGCGAAGTTCCACGCGCGGCCCTCCTCCGAGATCAGGGGCTTACTCAGCTCCGTGCCCATCAGCGACCAGGTACCGCTGGAGATGTACACGAAATCGTCGCCCTTTGCGGGAACGGCGAGCACGGCGCTTGCCGTATCGTGCGAGGCCACGTTCACCACCTTGGTCTGCACGCCGCCCAGCTCCTCGGACACGGCGGCCGAAAGATTGCCCAGCACGTTGCCGGGCTCGACCAGCTCACCCATGAGCTGCGGCAACCCGAAGCGCGCGAAGATCTCGGGCGCGACGCGGCGCTTCGCCGCATCAAGCAACGCACCCGTGGACGCGTTGGTATACTCGTTGGCCATTTCGCCCGTGAGGAAATAGTTGAGCAGGTCGGGGATCTGGAGCATACGCACGGCGTTTGCCAGCATCTCGGGGTTGTCGCGCAGATCCGCCGCCAGCTGATAGACCGTATTGAAGTCGATGGTCTGAATACCCGTAATGCCGTAAAGCTCCTTGCCCGACATCACGCTCTCGGTGGACTTTGCCATCCCTGCCGTGCGGGTATCGCGGTAATGATAGGGGTTTGCAAGCAGCTTGCCGTGGCGGTCGATCAGGCCGTAATCCACGCCCCACGTGTCGATACCGAGCGAAGCAACGTTATCGCCTGCCAGCTTGGTCTCACGGATCGACTGCTTGATCTCGTGATAAATACGCAGGATATCCCAGCGGAAATCGCCCGCCGCGATCACGGGATCGTTGGAAAAGCGATGATTCTCACGCAGGTCAAGAACCTTACCGTCATAGCTGCCGACGATACCGCGGCCGCTCGATGCGCCAAGATCGATTGCCAACATGTTTAGTTTTTTCATAGTGTTTCTCCTTCTGTTTTTATATATTTTAATTTTTATTTCAATTCTACCACCGTAACGCCCCCGTCTCCCTCACCGTACTGACCGATGCGGAAGCTCTGTATGCGCGGGTCCCTTTTGAGGTCCTTCCACAGCGCGTTGCGCAACGCACCCGTTCCCTTTCCGTGTATCAGTCGCACGGTATGAAAGCCCGCGATGGCGGCGGTGTCCAGATACTTATCCACCATAAACCACGCCTCATCACCCGTTTTGCCGCGCAGGTCGATCTCGTCGCGAAATTCACGCGAGATATTGGCGCGGTAGGTGCTAAGTGAGGTTTTCTTTTCGTTCGGAGCACCCATGGCGGGGCTGTCCTCGACGAGGCGCAGATTTGACACCTTGGAGCGTGTGCGGATGATGCCTGCCTGCACCTGCACGTTGCCTGAGCGGTCGGGATCGGAGAGCAGCACGCCCTTTTTGTCAATATCCACAAGGTAGACCTCGTCTCCCTTTCGCAAGGGGCGCGGCAGGACGTATTCCTCGTTGGTGCGCTCCTCCACGGGGTTGAAACGGCTTTCGTTCTCGCGCAGGTGTGCGCGCACCGCACGGCGCGTGGCGTCCAGCGCATCGCCCAAGTGCTCGGATTCGCGCTGGCGGCGCACCTCCTCGAGCTGTGCGAAAATATAGTCACTCGATGCACGCGCACTCTCTACGAGTGCCGCCGCCTTGCTGCGCGCGCTTTCCAGCTCGCGCTCGGCGCTCTTGCGCGCCTGCTCGATCTTGGCCTGCTCGACAGCACGTGTGCGCTCCAGCTCCACGCGAATACGCGCGGCCTCCTCGCGGTCGCGCTCCATGGCAAGGCGCGTTTTTTCCAGCTCCTCGATCACGGTCTCAAAGCGGCGGTTCTCGGCGCTGATGCGCTCCTTTGCCTCCTGCACCACGCGCGCGGGCAGGCCCAGCTTTTCGGAAATGGCAAAGGCGTTGGATTTACCCGGTGCGCCGATGACCAGCTTGTAGGTCGGGCGCAGCGTAGCCACGTCAAATTCACAGGATGCGTTCTGCACACCCTCGGTCTCAATGGCATACGCCTTGAGCTCGGCGTAGTGCGTGGTGAGCGCGGCAAGCGCCCCCGAGTGCCGCACCTCCGACAGGATCGCAACGGCAAGCGCCGCGCCCTCGACGGGGTCTGTGCCCGCGCCCAGCTCATCAAAGAGCACCAGAGCGCGCGGCGAGAGATTTTGCACGATCGAAACGATGTGCACCATATGCGAGGAGAAGGTCGAGAGCGATTGCTCAATGCTCTGCTCATCGCCCAAGTCCACAAGAATGCGATCGAACAGGCAAAGCTCCGAGCCCTCGTCGGCAGGGATATGCAAGCCCGATTGCGCCATGAGCGCAAACAAGCCGAGCGTTTTGAGTGTAACGGTCTTGCCGCCCGTGTTCGGGCCTGTGATGATGAGTGTATCCCACTCACCCCCAAGCGACACCGTAATGGGCACGACGCGCTCCTTGGCGATCAGCGGATGGCGCGCGCGCAAGAGCTTAACGGTGCGCTCCTCGCGCAGGATCGGCGCGGTGGCGTTCATATTCTCTGCCAGCTTGCCGCAGGCAAACACAAAGGCAAGCTCGGTGATATTGCGGAAATTGAGCGCAAGCGCGCTCTCCTGGGCGGCCACCAGCCCCGAGAGCTCCAGCAGCACGCGATCGATCTCGTGCTGCTCCTTGGCCTCGAGCATGCGCAGCTCGTTGTTGGCCTCCACCACGCCCATGGGCTCAAGAAAAATGGTGGCACCCGAGGACGAGGTGTCGTGAACGAGACCCTTGATCTCGTTCTTGCTCTCCACGCGCACGGGGATCACGTAGCGTCCGTTGCGCATGGTGACGATGCTCTCTTGTAGGTATTTGGAATACGTGGCACTCGTGATATAGTGCTGCAGCGTCTCCTTGATACGATTGTTTGCCGCGCGGATCTTGCGGCGGATATCGCCAAGGGCGGGGCTTGCCTCGTCAGCGATGCGATCGGCCGAGAGGATCGAGCGATAGATGCGATCCTCAAGCTTACGGTCGGGGAGCATGCGCTCAAAGATCTCGTCCAGCACCGTGTCAAAGCGGCGATTGGTGCGAATGTAGTCGAGCAGGCCACGCGCCGTACGCAAAACATTGCCCACGTCCAAAAGCTCGGTGGGCGTGAGGGTCGCACCCTTCCCTGCGCGCTCCAACGCATCGGTGATGTCGCGCACCATGCCAAACGAGGGCATGCCCTTGTCGGAAAGCAATCGGCGCGCATCCCCCGTGCGCAAAAGACGCCGCGCAACGGTATCGGGATCGTCGTCGGGCGTGAGCGCCAGTGCCAGTGCCCGTGCACCCTCGGTGGGCGCGCAGGCGGCCAGCATGTCCAGCACCTTATCGTATTCGAGTGTATTACGTGTTTTTTCTTCGGTCAGCATGATTCCTCATCGGCGGCCTTGGCCGCATTCGGTTGGATTCGGGCAAGCATTGCCCGCGTTTTCTTGTATTGCTCCAGCGACGGGAAGCTGCGCTCCAGGTGATGGAGCAAATAGGCCTCGGTCGCGCGGCAAAAGGCATGCTTGGACGCCTCGTCGGTGAGTTGAAAGGAAAAGACGCGCCGTGCGGGGGCGCTTGCCACATAGCAAAGCGCGGCGGCCGCCGCGGCTGTCAGCGGCACGAGCACCGTGCGCTCGCCAAGATCATTGAACTCGGGCAGCGGCGCGAGTGCCGCGGATCTGTGCAGGCAATCGGCGCAGATCAGCGCGCCGTTCATGACGTCCAGATAATTTTCACCCGTGATGAGCGCGTGACAGGAATGACAGCTGTGCAGCTCGGGCGCAAAGCCCGCAATGCAGGCCGCGCGCAGCTCAAAGGCCGCCTTGAGCATCTCATTCTCGCCCTTGGTGACCGAGAGCTTGTGCAGCGTGTTGAGCGCAAGCGGCAGGATCTCGCCCGCGGGCTCACGCTCGTCCGAGAGCTCGGCGGCGACCTCCGCCACGTAGGCGGCAAGAAAGAGCTTATCCATATCGTAGCGGATCCCTGGGAAGGTCTCCTGCGCGGTGGCGCTCTTGACCCATTTTACGCCGCCACGCTCGTAAAATTCAAAATTGCTCCAGGTGAAGGGCTCGGCGGCCGCCGCCTCACGGCGGCGCATCGAGTGCGCGCCCTTGAGAATGGCGTAAAAGCGGCCGTAGTTGGCCGCAAGCACCGTGAGCAGGCGGTCGTTGTCACCGCGGTCGACCGCGCGCAGGATCAGCGCATCGGTGCTGAAATGCTGCACGGCTTATTTCTCCTCGCGATAGCCGAAATTGCCGACGGCAGAGCGGCTCTCGCGCCAGTTTTCCTTGACCTTGACCCACAGGTCGAGAAAGACCTTGCAGCCAAGCAGCTTTTCGAGATCCTCACGCGCATAGGTGCCCACGCGCTTGAGCTCAGCACCGCCCTTGCCCACGATGATCCCCTTGTGCGAGGCCTTCTCGCAAAAGATCTCGGCGCGGATGCGCACCATTTCCCCTTCCTCGCGAAACTCCTCGATCACAACGGCCACGCCGTGCGGCACCTCTTTATTGAGCGTGCGCAACAGCTTCTCGCGGATGATCTCCGCCGCCATCTGGCGCTCGGGCTGGTCGGTGAGCATATCCTCGGGGAAAAACCACTCGCCCTCGGGCAGCAGGCGCTCGCACTCGGCGAGCACGTCCTTTACCTGCTTGCCGTTCTTGGCCGACAGCGGCACCACGGCGGCAAAATCGTGCTGTGCGGCGTACGCCGTGATGGTCTCGGCGATCTGGGTGGGGGTATAGAGATCGGTCTTATTCAGTGCCAGCACACCGGGAACTCCCGATTGCTTCAAATAGCGGATCACATTCTCCTCCACCGAGGTAACGGGACGCCCCGCGTCGGCCATCAGCACCACAGCATCGGCCTCCTTCATCGAGGCACCTGCCGCCGCGACCATGAAATCGCCAAGGCTGTTTTGGGGCTTGTGGATGCCGGGGGTATCCACGAACACGAACTGCGTCTCACCCTCGGTCAGAATCCCGAGAATGCGGTTGCGCGTGGTCTGCGGCTTGCTGGATACAATGGCGACCTTTTCGCCAAGCAAGGCGTTGAGCAGCGTGGATTTGCCCACATTCGGGCGACCCACGATGGCGATGTATCCCGTTTTCTTCATTTCACATCCTCCGTTTTCTCTGCCGTGACGGCAAGTCCCATGCCCTCTACAATGGCTGTTTGGCGCGCGCGCATATCGCGCTCGTTCTCCTCGCCCGTTTCGTGATCGTAGCCGAGCAGGTGAAGCGTGGAATGTACCGTGAGAAACGCGCACTCGCGCGCAAATCCGTGGCCGTATTCCGCACCCTGGGCGCGGCACTTCTCCAGCGAGAGCACGATGTCACCGAGCATATGGCCGAACTCCGCGCCCCCCACGCCGTCATCGAAAAGTGGGAAGGAAAGCACGTCGGTGGCGCGGTCGATGCCGCGAAAGCGATTGTTCAGGGCACGGATGCCCTCGTTATCGGTAAAGGTGACCGAGACCTCACTGTGCCCCTCAATGCCCTCGTGCGCGAGGGTGGCGAGAATGGCGCGGCGCACCAGCATTTTGAGCCCGTAGGTGATCGGCTCTGCCTTTTGTTGATTTTCAAAGTAGATCTTCAGCGTCATTTGCTTGTCCTTTCGTTGCGGCGGGGCTTTTGCTGCTCGCGCTCGTATCGCTCGTACGCCAGAATGATCTTCTGCACGAGCTGATGGCGCACCACATCACGGTCGGAAAAATAGTGGATGCGGATATCGGGAATATCCGAGAGGATCTTGACCGCCATGGCAAGTCCGCTTTTTTGCCCTGTGGGCAGGTCGGTCTGCGTCAGATCCCCCGTGACCACGGCCTTGGAGCGAAAGCCCAGACGCGTCAGAAACATTTTCATCTGCTCGGGTGTGGCGTTCTGCGCCTCGTCCAGTATGATAAACGAATCGTCCAGCGTGCGCCCGCGCATATAGGCAAGGGGTGCGACCTCGATCACCTGCTTTTCCACAAGACGCGCGTAATTCTCCGCCCCCATCATCTCATAAAGCGCGTCGTACAGCGGGCGCAGATAGGGGTCGATCTTGCTTTGCAGATCGCCCGGCAGAAAGCCCAGCTTCTCGCCCGCCTCAATGGCAGGACGCGTGAGAACGATGCGCGAGACCTCCCCTGCGCGCAAGGCCTTGACCGCCATGGCAACGGCCAAAAAGGTCTTGCCCGTGCCGGCAGGTCCAACGCCCAGCACCACCGTGTTTTTGGCGATCGCCTGCACGTATTTCTTCTGCCCGACGGTCTTGGCGCGCACGGGCTTGCCGCGTGAGGTGAGACACACCGTGCTGTTGTCCAGCTCCGCAAGATCTCCGCCCTCGCCGTCGCGCACCATGCCGATGATATAGGCTACGCGCTGCTCCGAGATCTCCTCAAAGCCGCCCGCCTCCTCCTTGAGGCGCTGGATCACCTCAGCCGCAAGGCGCACGTTCTCGGCGCTCTCGCCGCGCACAAGGATCGCATCGCCGCTGCCCTCCGAGCGATTGTGGATATCCACGCCAAAGGCCTCCTCGATCGCGCGCACATACGCATCGCACACGCCAAAGATACGGGCAGTGGTGTCGCTGCTGTCGGTTCGGATGATCTCTTGATTCATAAACGTCCTTTCACGCGGCGGGAAACGCGATCTCCACCACACTTGCAATATCCTCCTCGCACACCACGGTGCAAAGAAGCGTGATGCCATCGGCATCGAGCTGTGTTTCTACGGTACGCGAGAGCAGCGTGCGCCCTGCGCTGTCGGCGGCAAGCTGTGCCTCAAGCTCGGCCTTGGCCAGTGCATGTGCCTCGGTTGCCGTGCGCGTGGCGGTGCGCCACTCAAAGGCAAGATGCGTGGAAAGTGCCCAGCCGAAGGGCAGATTTCGGTCTTTTCCCACCGTTAACCAATTCTTATTTTCTATTATATCACATTCAACACCTATATTTCCAGTAGTTTTCAAAATTTTTCCCGCGGAATTGAAGAAAAAAAGCGAGAGCTCATACCCCTTTTGGCCTGTGTAGACCTTTTCCTCATACGTGAAGGGCACGGTAACGGTGTAGGTATGCACCGTTCGGGCGATCACCTGCCCCGCCGCACGCGTGATCCGATACCCGTTGTTATCGGTGTCGAGAAGCCCGCCCGCAAGGATTTCGCCCGCGCGCACGACCTGCCCCTCCTGCACCAGACACTCGCCCTCGTAGATCAGCGGGAGCACGATCACGCCGTCACATTTGGCAACCAGATTTGCAGGAGCGTTCACGCGCTCGGCGGGTGTCGGCTCCGCCTCTCGGATCTGAACCGATACCACCGTACCGTGGCGTCGGATCGCCATGTAGGCGATCCGCGCATCCCCGTGCCGCACGGCTCCGACCACGCTGTCCCGATCCAGCGTGGGCAAAAACGTGCCGCGCGTAAGGCCCGCGAGCGCAAGGGATTCCTCGATCTCCTCGCGCGATAGGCGCTCGTTTCCGTAGATCTCGATATCCCAGACAAAAAAACGCGATGCGATCACAAGCAGCAGGGCGAGCACGATGCCGCACACGAGCCCCGGCCGCGCGCAAAGGCGCGCAAGCAAATGCGGAGCCCCCCCCTGTCGCCGCACGCAAAGCGCGATCCCCTCGCGCGCGGCCAAGGCCTTTAGACGGCGCGCGGAAAACCAGGTGCAAAAAAAGCGGATCTCGCCGTTTTTCTCACACCGTTCTATACCCTTTGGGGAAAACCCCTCCCTGCGCAGCAGCTCAAAAAGTGCCCCCGCCTCACTCTCCGCGACCGAAAAGGCCGTGAAGCCAAGCAAAAATAAATACCCCTTCATTCCACAACCTCCCCAAGCGTGAGCGAAACGATCCTCCCCGTGACGGTCACGCATCCTGCGCCAAAGGCCGCGCAAAGCAAGCGCTCGCCACTCACGGTGAGTGCCGTTGCCCCCACGCCCAGCACGATCTCGTTCACGCCGTAGCGTACAATGCGGCGGCAGCCGCGCACCGTCAGCTCGTTCTCGCCCGACAGCGTGAGTCCAAATCCCCCCGGCAGCGCCTCGCGCGGGATATCCAACCGTTCACCAAAGCGCGCAAGCAGATCCTTTTTTTGTCGCATAGTTGCGCCTCCTTCACCATAAACTGTACTGCTCTACACTATGCCGAAAAAGGGAGGGTTATGCTGTGAAACTGCGCTCGATCTCCGTGCGCCGCGCCGCGCTCTGTCTTGGCGCTTTCTTTTTTCTTTTTCTGCTCTTGCGTAACGCATCCGTGGCGATGGACGGCGTGCGTCAGGGTCTTTCGCTCTGCGCACAAACGCTGCTCCCCTCGCTCTTTCCCTTTTTGGTCGTATCCGAGCTGCTGATGGCGATGGGAGCAGGTCAATTTTTGGAGCGTTTTTTTGCCCGTCCCGTGGCTTTTTTGTTTGGCGTGTCACCCAATGCCGCGGCACCCATCCTGCTTGGCGCACTCTGCGGCCAGCCCGTCGCGAGCAGCACGGCCACGGCCGCGTACGACCGCGGCGAGATCTCACGCACAGAGCTGGAGCGCATTAGCCTCTTTGCCAATAATCCGAGCTCGGGATTTCTTGTGGGCGCAGTAGGTGAAGCTCTGTTCGGCGATAGCGCGATCGGGATCGCGCTGTTTCTCATTACTCTTATATCGGCAACCTTGGTCGGTATTTTTCTGCGCATTTTCGGCGGCTCTCTTTCCTCCGAGAAAGAAAAAAAGCCCCCGAACGGGGCGCAATACGGGCTTGGTGCGGCGGCATTTACGCAAAGCATCCGCCGTGCCCTTTCCACCTTCTTGCAAATTGCCGCCTTTTTGCTGTTTTTTGCGTGTATATCGCGCTGTCTCACCGCGTTTTGCGAGGCAATTCGGTTGCCGAGCACCGTGCAGATCGCCCTGCTCGGGCTCACGGAACTGACAACGGGGATCTGTGCCGCCGCAACCACCCTTTCTGCCGATATTGCCTTCCGCTTTTGTGCGTTTTTTTCCGGCTTTGCAGGGCTTTCGGTCTGCTTGCAGATCTTCTCCATCACCGAAGGGAGAGGTGTGCGCCTTACCCCTTATATCGCAGCCAAGCTCGCCCAGGGCGGCATCGCCCTGCTTTTGGCAGAGGGGTATTTGTTCTTTTTCAAGCCAACCTTTGGCAACGCCGAAAGCGTGCTGGCCGACGCTTCGCCCTCTCCCTCCCCCATTCTGCTGCTCCCCTGCGCATTACTCATCCTCGCCGTTGCACTTTCGCGCAAGCAACACCCCCAAGCTTCTTCTGTGCCACCTGCGCGCTGATTCTCTCACAAATTCGATCGGTCTGTGCCAACGCGCGCTTACCCGGCGGAACTTCAAAACAAATAGAAGAGGGCTTTCCCTTGGGAATGATTGGACTAATCATGAATATATTTTTATAAGAATGCTTTTGTAGGTGGTTTTATGAAACGATCAATTGAACTTTGGCAGCTGATGGGCTTCGCCGTGACCTCTCTTGGGGGCACGATCTTACATTTTCTCTACGATTGGCTCGGCGGGGCCTTGTGGATCGCGCCCTTTTCCGGCGTGAATGAATCGACCTGGGAGCATATGAAGCTGCTCTTCTGGCCGATGCTTATTTACGCCGTCGTTCAAAGCGTTCACTTTCGTGATCGCGCGGATTTCTGGTGCATCAAGCTCAAAGGTATTCTGCTGGGGATCTCGCTCATTCCCATCTTGTTCTACACCTACAACGGCGTGATCGGTCGCTCCCCCGACTGGATCAACATCGCGATCTTCTTTATCGCGGCTGCAATTACCTATATCTGTGAAACAAGGCTGTTTCGCAAAGAGGCCACCTCCTGCAAAAGCCCCAAACGCGCGATCGCCGTGCTTTGCTTGATCGCGCTGGCCTTTGCGGTATTCACCTTCCAAACACCTAAGCTGGGCCTTTTTCAAGATCCGCTGACGGGCACATATGGGTTATAAAGCAAGCCGATGAGGATACGTCCTCATCGGCTTGCTTTATTCTCCAAAAACGCATCGGCCTGCTCTCTGCTTGTGAAAACGACAATGCGTTTCTCGCCGTTTTTCTCAAGCAACGCCAGGATCTCGGGCCGTTGCTGCTCACGAAAGCTCTTGACAAAAGCGATAAATTCCGCGTCCTCCTCGGTTTCCGCCCACGGCATATCACTGCGCGGCCTTCCTCTGCGCGCACGGATGCCTTCCAGGCAAACGTCCACGGAGTAGTCGAGAAAAAATACCGTGTCGCACGCCGCCATGCGTTGCGCCATTGTCGAGGCATAATTGCCGTCGATGATCCACGCTTCCCTCTCTATCACAGCGGCCAAGCGTTCCTTGAAAACGCTTTTCTCCACCGTGGTTTTATCGGCATTCCAATACATTCTGTCAAGATGGTACAGCGCGATCCCCGTTTTGTCATGTAAGGCTCTTGCGAATGTGCTTTTGCCGCTGCCGGGACAGCCGATCACAATTATTTTTTTCATGTTGTATTCGTTCTTTGATCTCAATTATCCTTTCCTTCGCTTTTGTCAAGTTTCCAGCCATTGTCGCCGTGATAAATCATTTGTTTTGTCATTCCGCCGTCAATACAAATATCCTCACCCGTAATAAACCCTGCCATATCTGAGCACAGATACAACACCATATCGGCAATATCCAAAGGATTCCCTACTCTGCCCGCAGGCTGCTGAACAGCGTCAGCCCCCTCGTAAACGGTATAGTTGTTATCGATCCATCCGGGCGATACAGAGTTCACGCGTACTTTCCCTGAAAGACTGACCGCGAGTGCGCGTGTAAGCGCGGAGATTCCACCCTTGGCCGCCGTATAGCTTTCGGTCTCGGGCTGACTCATTCGATCACGCGATGAAGAAATATTTACAATACTCGCGCCCTCGGCAAAGTGCGGCGCAAAGAGCTTCGAAAGATAGAACGGTGCGGTCACACCAACATTGAGTGCATATACAAAATCCTCATAGCTGCCTTCTGTAATTCCGCACATTTTCGGTGCAGCATTATTGATAAGATAATCAATGTGACCGTAATCGGCAATAACCTTCTTTGCAAACGCCTCAAGCGTTGCCTTATCCGAGAGGTCTCCTAAGTAATAATTGTTATCGAGCAAATCTATCACACAAACCACGGCTCCCGCCTTTTGAAACTGCTCGCAGATGCACTTTCCGATTCCTCTTGCGCCACCCGTTACAATGGCGACCTTACCGTTAAAATCAAACATATATCAAACACCTTTCATTTTCAACATAAGTAGCAATCTCTTCGAAAAGAATTCAGCAGTTCCCCCTGCGTGCCTATCCGTATTCTTCTTGGAGCGCCCGTCAGCAAAGTACATTTGTAAAGACCTGTGAGGATTCCATCTTGGCTTAGATTTTTATCGGTTTTTCAATAAATTTTTCTCCTATTTTACCCCTTTATTATACCGTATTTTTTGTTATTTGTCAATTTTGAAAACCACTTTCGCTAGGCTCTCCCCTTCTAAAACGAAAAAGCATCAGAAGAAAACAGAGTCATAGCAGAAAGCCTCACAAAAAGCAAAAACGGCTAGAAAAAGATATATCAATCGGTTGGGGTGGTAGAGGCCGCAAGTTCAAGTCTTGTCACTCAGACCAAGAAAACGAGTAGATTATTTCTGCTCGTTTTTCTTTATTTTACAAGGGTTTTTGGCACTTTTTCAGTGTCCGAAAATCCTTTTTTTCTTGCCTTCGGATTTGCCTCATTTTGGCTCGATTTTGGGGTTAGTACATACCTTGGTACATACCTCAAAAAAGTTCATTTCACGAATGAGTAGAGGTCACAAGTTCTACTCTCGGGTGAAAATCACTTTTTCAGTCACTTCGAGAAGCAAATTTTTTTGCCAAGAAGGAGGAATTTTTATGGCAAGCATTACCCCTAAGCCGAATGGAACCTACCAGATCAGAATCTCTTGCGGACTTGACAGTTCCGGTAAGCAAATTATGAAGTCGAAGACCTTCAGACCCTCAAAGCCAAATCTCTCATATCAAAGGCTGAATAAAGAAATCGAAAACTTTATTGCTGCGTTTGAGGAAGAGGCAAAGTCCGAAAGCCCGACTCTCAGACCCGATAAGATGCGGTTCGCAGAGTTTTGTACAAAGTATCTTGAACTCAAGAAGACTGTTCTCTCCCCCAACAGCTATGTGTTCTACGAAATGATCATCAACGCTGAGTTGATCCCAAAATTCGGCAGAATGAAGCTTCGTGAGATCAAAACCTATCATGTTCAGGAATTCATCCAATATCTGACCACCGAAAAAAAGTGTAGAAATGGCAACGGAGATTGTATAAGTCCTACTACTGTCCGACGCTATGCAACCGTTCTGCGATCCATTTTAAGTCTGGCATATCAGTTGGAATACACTGACGTGGATGTAGGTGCTTCAAAACGAATCATATTCCCCAAGACCGATACCTGTGAAGTTGAGGTATATACGGAAGAAGAGGTTCAACAGATCCTAACCGCTCTCGATTCGGAGCCCATCAATATACGTGCTCTCGTTGAAATGGCAATCTTTACAGGAATGCGCCGAGGTGAAATTGTCGGATTGAAATGGGATGATATTGATTTTACTAACCGAACGGTTTCCGTCAAGAGAAGTATATACAAACCCAAAGACGGCAAAGCTCTTGAAAAGGATCCCAAATCAAAAAGCAGTATCCGCACAATCTCTATCCCCGAACACTTGATTTCCACTTTGCTCGATTACAAATTACATCAAGACAGACACATTTCCTTTATGGGAGATGCTTGGAATAAGCTTGATTACGTTTTCACCGAGGAGGATGGTATGGTAATGAATCCGCAGACGCCCACAAGACAGTTTTCTAACTTTTTGAAGCGTCATAATATTCGCCATCTTAAGTTTCACGGATTAAGGCATACTTCGGCAACGATGCTTTTGGCAAACGGCTGCGACATAAAAACTGTTTCTTCGCGCTTGGGACACGCAGATATAGAAACAACCGGAATCTACGTTCACGCTTTGCAAAGCACAGACAGAAAGGCTGCGCAGACGTTTGATGCAATGTTTCCTCGAAATAACACCTAAAGACAGATAAAGCGGCAAGGAGCAATTTCCTCGCCGCTTTATTATTTTCCTGCCCTGACTCTCGTGACCTTTGGAATGATCGTCTGTCTGGAAATGGCAGCGCTCATTTGATCCAATACGTCACGGCTGATACTATCTTTCTTCATAACGGAGGGCGAATATCCGCTCATTATTCTTTCGTTATAAGGCTCAAAAAAGCTCTGCATTGCGATATAACGTCTGTTGCCAACCACAATACTGCTTATTCTTCCCTCTTGAACACAGGCGCGAATTTGCTCCTCTCCAATCCCAAATTCGGGATACTTTTCTCTGAGCTCCGAGACAGCTGCACGAATCGTTCTAATTTGCGGAAGCTCTTTCCCTTTTTTAAAGTTCAAAAGCTCGTTGAATGAGGGTGCGACCGCATCGAAATCCATAACAGTTCTATTCCCGTGGTTTCCGTGGGGAATTTTTCTGTCTTTGATAAGCGCAAAAAGCATATATTTATTTATCGCAGTGTTAGGATCGATTTCCTGAATCTCCTTGACAATTTGATTGAGCGTTCGTACCCTCATTCCATTTCCTCCTTTCATTTAATTATTGCATTTGTTAAAAGCTCCGCAGCATTTCTCTTAGCGCTATCGTAAGCTGTTAAATATTGTTGAGTTGTTCTGATGTTTTCATGTCCGAATACACTTTTCACCGTCTCAATATCTACGCCATTCTTGATCATCAGTGATCCACAGGTGTGGCGAAGGCCGTGAAGCTTTAAGTGTCTAAGACCGTATTTTTCTTCTACTCTGGAACAAATTCGAGTCAGCGAATATACGCTGATCATTCCACCTGTTTCGTTGGTGAATACATAATCCTGCTCGTGCCATGCCGAACCCGCAAGCTTTTTTTCTTGCTGTTGTACGTTCTGCCACTCAAGCAGATTATCCATATATGTTTGCGAGAAGAAGATCGTTCGAACGCTATTGTGAGATTTTGGGGCCTTTACGGATTGCGTTTTCCCCTTTTCCTTAAATGCGCTTCCGTTTACTGTAAGACTCATGTTCTTAAAGCTTATATCCGACCATCGTAACGCAACAACCTCCCCGCGTCTGAGGCCAAGCAGCAGCGAAGTAAGAAGCAAAGCACGTATTTGAGGAGATTCATTAGCCAATCCCTCAAAAAAGATCCGTGCTTCGTCATCATCATATGCCTGTATGCTCTTTCGCTGAATTTTGGGATACTCGATGTATTGCTTATGCAACACGTCCTTTTCTACGTAACCCATTTTGTGTGCTTCGGTCATTACAGACGAAAAAACAGTTGCATATCTCTTAACGGTTGCCGCTGAAAGAGGTTCAGAATTCTCTTCATCTGCTCGCGAACCGTTGGCTGCCAAATAGTCTATAAGGGATTGAAGATGTGCAGATGATATATCTGCAAGTCTTATCTGACCAAATGACGGGAGAATAAACTGTTCTATCACAGATGTGTAAAATCTCAACGTATTTGGAGATAAGCGAAGTTCTATCCTTTTATAATAATGCTTTTTGACAAAATCAGAAAGCGTTACTCCGAAGGGGTTAATCTTTTCGATCTTTTCTTTTCTGCCGGGAGTATACAGTCCATTATGTACCGCTGCTTCAAACAGATCGGCAAACTCTTTCGCTCCTTTCTCTGCTGCACTTGCTGATAATCCCTTGGGTGGCTTATATGTTGTGGATACAAGCACCTGCTTTCCTCCGGGCTTTCCGTTCGATACTCTAATGCAATAAGTTCCGTTTTTCCGTCTGTAATAACTTGCCATTATCATTCTCCTTTCTGTAGTTTTTTTAAAGCAAGGTTGAAGCTATATCTCGCCTCATTCGCCCTGATACCGATAAGCATCATTGACTCGGATCAGCATCATCAGAGCATCAAAGTATTCGATATCGTAAGTCATACCGCTGTTCTGGAGCTTACAAAACTCCAAGAGATTATGTAAAGGTTCAAATCCTTCTTCGATTATCAACTCCATAA
>JAFQEC010000014.1 GCA_017415805.1 Clostridia bacterium
GACCCACGGGACCCATTCATGGGTAGTAAGTAACAGATGCATGGCTGGCAGGCCAACAAAAAGCGCACTCGTGCGCCGCCAGTAGTATTAGGGCTATGCCCGAAAATGAAATACCCCCCGCTACGCGGGGGGATATTTATTGTTGACGACACCGCGCGCGCCCCATGCTATAATGGCACTGCGTACGAAATAAAGAAAGGAGAAACAAAGTGCCACAAATAGTGTGTAAGATCATCCTGGACGTCGCGATCAACGACGGGGGACAGATCATCATGGCAAAACAGGGCGACCGTGGAAGCCGCCTGCTTTCGGTCGCGCTGACCGACAACGGCGCGTCGCTCCCGATCGAGGCGGATGCGGCGGTGCTTTTGAATGTGCGACGCGGCGAGGAATGTGCCGCCTTTGAGGGGCGCGTATGCCCCGACGGCTCTGCGCTCTTTGCGCTTCCGTCCTTTGCGCTAGCCGAGGAGGGGAGCGTGCTGTGCGACGTTTCGGTACTCGACGCCGCGGGCGGCCGCCTCACGTCCTCGCACTTCCAAATTGCGGTCGAGGCCGCAGTCGCGCCCGATGCGGCACCAAGCGAGAGCGAGGAGAGCGATCTTGTCGCAGAGCTGCTTTCCGAGCAGATCCTGCACCCCCTCTTGCCCACGGCAGGGGATGGGGGCTTTGTGCTTGCGCCCGCGGTCAACCGCAAATACAGCGTGGATCTCTCGGACACAGGCCTGATCACCGACAAGGGCTGGGTGCCGCTCTCGTTACAGCTTCCCACCCCCACAAGCACCGCGCGTGAGCACTGGATCGTGCTCTACTGCCACGCACCCGTGCACGAGAGCGCGGGGGCGATCACGCTGGACTGGGGAGACGCAAGCGATCTGCTCTTTGCCGACGGTGCCGTGCCGCAGATCACGATGGGGGATTTTGACATCATCTGCACCTACTCGGCCACGGCCGCGCGCTGGCAGATCGGCGTGGTGCAATACGCCGCGGTAGAGGGGACGGCATGAGCACCCCCGTGAGACAGCACGCGCTGCTGCGTGAAACGCGCCGCCCTCGCATTTATACCGTTTCATTTCAAAATTCGGGTACGGGGGGTGCGGGTGAGCGACAGGATGCCGCGCGCGGGCTTGTAGCGAACGTTTCGATCGGCGGGGGTGCAGTGCGCAACGACTTTGATCGCATCCCAATTTTTCAGCGCCCGATCTGTAACGCAACATGGGATCATACAGAGCGCAAATGGCGCGATTTTGTCTGGCAAGGGGAGCCCCGCTTTTCGTGGTCGCCCACCGAGCCCTATCGCGAGGTGCTGTACCGATGCCGCCCCTTTTGGTATAAGATCGATCTGAACGGCACCTATTCGCCCGCCTCTGTCTCGGTGAGTGATGCGCCGCAGGAGGGCTTTTTCCTTGCCCCCATGTTCAAAAACGGAAGTGATTTTGTCTACCGTCCCTGCTTTCAGGCAGGGCTCGGTGCGGACGGGCTTTTGCATTCGCGTGCAGGGCTTGCGCCGCTGATCGCGCAAGCGACCGAGCTGATGGAACGGGTGCGCGCATACGATCCGTGCGCCCATACCGAGTCCTACGCGGATCTGATCTCGGATTGGATGCTGATGGCGGTGGAATTTGGCAACCGCCGTATGCAGGACATTATGATGGGTAGAGTCAAGGGCGTGCAGGCGAATTACTACATTGACCTTCTGCCCTCGGGCGAGGCGCTGACACAAAGCTCTGCCACCTCGGGGACCCCGATCAACGATGGCTATTCGGCCCTTTTCTGGCGCGGAAAGGAGAACGCTTGGGGAAATGCGACCTCTTATATCTTCGATTTTTCGGCCGAGCAGATCGAGGGCGAGAGCTACCGCGTGTTTTATCTGTCCGATCCCACGAAATGGGCAGCCGAGCACAATGAGCATTACGAGGAGCTCGCGGCGACTATGACATTTCGAAATTATACTTGGGCGCACGCATGGCGCACAGATCCCAAGCATCCGTGGTTTCTTCTGCCCGCCGCTTACACCGATAGTTCGACGCGGGGTGTCGGTGCGGCATTGTTCGGCGGCGGAGACGGGAAAAATCTGTGCGTATTTGCAAGTGGATATTCTTATTCGCAAAGCGGTGTCTCACCGCTGAAGCTGACGGTGATCACCGCCTCTTTGAACGACCGTCGCGGTCAGGGCGGAGCGCGGCTGATCTTGGAGGAGGGATGAGATGGAGCGTTACCGGGTAAGAGGGGATTGCCTCGTGCTGCCGCCCGAGAGCGGTGTGGATGCACGCGGACATGCTATTTCCAACTTTGCCGCGCGTGTGGCGCGCGACGCCGATTTTGCCGCACAGAACGGCTATTATCCGCGCGGCGCAGGGGTGGATACGGTGCTCCCTTTGCCCAAGCAAGGGGAGGACATGCCTGCATACGTTCTTGTGAACGGCGCATGGCAGATCACACTCGAAAGCTAAAAAGGGAAGTCCACGGCATTGCCGTGGACTTCCCTTTGCTTTTGATACCGTTTTGGGGGTCAAACACCGATGATCTCGTAGATCTCCAGCAGTCGCTCCTCGGCCTCGGTGCGGCGCGCGTCCAGCTCGGCGGCGCGTGTGTAATCACTGGCGGCAGAGCCGTAGAGCTCCTGCTCAATTTCGGCAAGCTCGCTCTCCAGAGCCTCGGCCTCTTTTGCTAAGCGCGCGCGGCGCGCCTTTTCACGGCGTGCGTCGGCCTCGCTTTGCTTGCGCGCAAGGTACTGTGCCTTGCTGTCGCTCATTGTGGGCGCGACACTTGCCGTCTCGGGGGTGAGACCTGACTCGCGCGCGTGCTTGAACTCCAGATATTCGCTGTAGCCCCGCCCCACGTGGGTGACGGTATAGTCTGCCATGTCGCCGTCAAAGGCGCGCCCGGGCCTCAGCTCAATCAGGCGCGTGGCAAGCTTATCCATAAAATAGCGGTCGTGCGAGACCGTGAGCACCGTGCCGTCAAAGGCGGCAAGCGCGCTTTCGAGTGCCTCGCGCGAGTCGATGTCCAGATGGTTGGTGGGCTCGTCGAGCACCAGCAGATTCATGTGCGAGAGGATGAGCTTTGCCAACGTGAGCCTTGCGCGCTCGCCGCCCGAAAGCACGGAAACGGTGCGAAAAACGTCCTCTCCCACAAAGCGAAAGAGCGCGAGGGTGCTGCGGATCTGTGTCTCGGGCAGCTGCGGATAGGCGTTCCAGAGCTCGTCGAGCACGGTGTTCTCGGGGGTGAGATTCTGGTTCTCCTGATCGTAATAGCCGATCTCCACGTTATAGCCCGATTCAATGCGTCCCGCCGTGGGCGTGAGCATACCGAGAATGAGCTTGATCAGGGTGGATTTTCCGCACCCGTTCGGGCCCACGACAAAGAGTCGCTCACCCTTTTTGAGCAGAAAATTCAGATCGGAAAAGAGCTTCTTTTCGCCAAACGCCATAGAGAGCCTTTTTACGGTCAGCACCTCGTTGCCGCTGGCAAGCGCTTGCGTGAAGGAGAGGCGAATGGCGCGGGGTGCTTCGCGCGGCTTTTCCAGCTTTTCCATTTTGGCAAGGAGCTTGAGGCGTGATTCGGCCGCGATGATATTGCGCTCGCGGTTCCACGCGCGCTGCTGCGCGATATAGGCCTCTTGGCGTGCGATCTCCTTTTGCTGGATCTGATAATGCTTCTCGGCGATCTCGCGGTCGATGCGGCGCTGCTCCATGCTTGCGGTGTAGCCCCCGTTGTAGAGCTTGGCGCGCCCGTATTCCAGCGCAAGGGTCTTGTTCGTCACGCGGTCAAGGAAATAGCGGTCGTGCGAGATCACCAGCACGCATTTGCGGTACTGGATAAGAAAGCTCTCCAGCCATGACAGCGTCTCCACGTCTAAATGGTTGGTGGGCTCGTCCAAAAGCAAAATATCGGGCTCGCGCGCGAGCTGACGCGCAAGGGCCAGGCGCGTGCGCTGACCGCCCGAAAGCGTGCAAAGGGGCTGGTGCATCGTGGGCTCGTCAAAGCCCATGCGAAGGAGCACCGAGGCACAGCGCGAACGGAACTCCAGACCGCCGTCACGGATAAATCCGGCGTTTTTCTCGGTGTAGGCGGCAGTCAGCGCGGCGAAGGCGGGATCGTCTGCATTTTTTGCACCGTCATGAAGCTTTTTCTCCAATTCAGCCAGCTCTGCCTCGGCCGCAAGCAGCTCGGGAAAGGCGCCGATCATCTGCGCGAGCGCGTTGTCGCCAAGGCTCTCGTCCACGTCAAATGCGCCGTCCTGCGTCAGGATCCCGACGCTTTTGCCGCCCGAGCGAAACACCTTGCCCGCATCGGGCTCCAGCTCACCCGTGATGACCTTGAAAAGGGTGGATTTTCCGCACCCGTTCACGCCGATAATCCCCATCCTATCGCTTTCCGAGAGGGCAAAGGACACGCGATCCAGCACGGTATGCGTGCCAAAGGATACAGTAATATCGGCCACACTGATTACGGTCATATGCGCTCCTTTCCGTTAACGACAGTCGGTATCGTTTCCTTTATAATAAACACAAGCAATATTATACGGCCTTTGCGCCGTTTTGTCAAGGGAAGGAGGGGGTCAATTTGTGTGATGTCTGTGGGGGTGCTTTGTGTGCGCCGCTTTGTCCGTGCCGCCCTGCTTTGCCGCGGTGTGCGGTGTGCGGTGCGGCGTTGCGTGCACAGGACGATGCACTGGAGCGTGACGGCGCGCTCATTTGCTCCACGTGTATGGAAAATCTGTCGGTGCCGTCGCTCCTTGCGCTGACCGCGCGCCGCGGCGTGCGCGATTTTCTGCGCCACGAGCTGGGCTTTGTTCCCCATGCTTGAGTGTCCTGTGTGGTGCGGTGCAAAAAAGCAAGGGGAGCACCACGCGATGTTCCCCTTGCTTTTGACTTTCTTATTTTTCAATGTATCGCTCTGCTTGCGTACGGAACAGTCGGGCGTATTTTCCGTTTTGCTCCATCAGCTCGGCGTGTGTGCCCTCCTCAATGAGCATGCCGCCCTCCAGCACTGCGATCTTGCTGGCGACGGTGGCCGAGGAGAGGCGGTGTGAGACAAATACCGTGGTCTTGTTGCCGCGCAGCTCGTCAAAGCGGCGGAAGATCTCCTGCTCAGCCAGTGGATCGAGCGAGGCGGTGGGCTCATCCAGAATAAGAATGTCGGCGTCACTGTAAAAGGCGCGCGCCACCGAGAGCTTTTGCCACTGTCCGCCCGAGAGCTCGGTGCCGTTGCGGTCGAAATAGCGCATCAGCTGGGTGTCGTAGCCCTGTGAGAGCGCCGATAGCGTCTGTGTCGCGCCTGCCTTCTCGGCGGCACGGTGCAGTCGCGCGTCGTCACGCGGTGCACGGATGTCACCAAAGGCGATATTCTCACCCGCAGTGGCCGCGTACTTGCCGAAGTCCTGAAAAATGATGCCAAACAGACGGTAGAGCTCCTTCACGTCATAGTCGCGCAGGTCACGTCCGTCCAGCAGGATCCGTCCCTCGGTGGGGTCATACAGGCGCGTGAGCAGCTTGATGAGCGTGGTCTTGCCCGCACCGTTGAGACCCACCAGTGCCACGGTCTGGCCCGGGGAGAGCGTGAGATTGATGTCGCGCAGCACGAAGCGCGTGGTGCCGGGGTATGCAAAGCTCACGTTTTCAAAAACAATGGTGTGCGGTGTGCCGCGCGCAGGGATCAGCGGCTCGTCGATACGGGGAACGACCGTCTGCTTTTCCTTCAGGAACGAGAGCAGGTTGTCGATGAAGAGCGTCCCCTCGTAGATGGAGGCCGAGGTGGTGATCAGCGTGCCGACACTTGTGCCGATCGAGGTGAGTGCCCCTGTGTAGAGCGAATAGTCGCCGATGCGGAAATCGCCGCGAAAGACGCCGAAGGCGATGAAGGCAAAGAAGAAGCAGTTGAGCAGGGCTGAGAGCACGGCAAACACGATCTGCCAGATGTTTTCCCGCACGGTCAGGCTCCGCAGCCCCTTATAATAGCGGTCAAACACGGTATTGTAACGGCCCGTGAATTCTTCACCAAGCCCGAAGATGCGGATCTCCTTGGCAAGATCCTTGTTCACCATCACGTCGGCGTAATAGTTCATCTGACGGCGGTCGACCGAGCGACGGCGCATATAGGAAAATGTCCGCCGACGGTATACGAAATTGATGACCGTGGAGGGGATGGCCATGGCGATGATGGCCACGGTCGCCAGAGGCATGGGCTGTGCGAGAATGATGATGTAGCCCACGAGTGAGATCAGCGTGCTGATGACGCTGAAGGTGGAGTTGAGAATGTTGACGGGTCGCATGCCCGCCTCACGGTTGGCGTTTTCCAGCTTTTCATAGAATTGCGGCAGATCGAACGAGGCAAGATCCACCGTGTCGGCCTTTTGCATGATGCGCACCTTTACGTGCCGCACCACGCGCTCGCCCGCTAAGCGGTTGACTGCGTGGGAGAGCTGGGTCACGACCTTGCTCAAAATGCGGTAAAGAAAATAGAAAATGAGCAGCAGCATCACCATTGAGCCCCAGAACTCGGGCAGGGTGTATACGTGACCGCCCATGTTCTCGGCGATCACGTCCTGCAAGCGGTTGAGGATCTCACGCGAAAGCAATGCCCCCACCAGAGGCATCAGACCGTCAAACAGCGCGATAAAGGACATGAGAAAGAGGTAGATCGGGCCGCTTTCCCACACAAGGCGGAAGATATAGCCAAGGCGCACAAAAAAGCCCCCGAGCAGATCGCGCAGATAGCGCGGCAGATCGGCAAGACCGCGAGGGGGCGGAACACGCTTGTATTCATAAGGGTGGGGGAAGGGCGGCATGCTCTCACATCCTTTCATATACCTCTTTTAGTATAGCATAAAGATTTCACATATGCAAGTGCAAAAATTTCGCCTGCATCTTGATTTGTGCGACTCACCGTGGTAAAATGAAGACAATTCAGGAAAGCGAGGAAGCCTATGTCCGCATATTTTTTACCGTCCGATATTCTCCTGCCCGATCTCGAACGGGTGAGTGGCACGGCATGGTCGGTCGTGGCCTGCGATCAGTATACCAGTGAGCCCGAATATTGGGCACAGGTCGAGGGCGAGGTGGGGGATGCCCCCTCTACGCTGCGCTTGATCCTGCCCGAGGTGTTTTTGAAGGAGTCTGCCGCGCGTGTGCCGCAGATCAATTCCGCCATGCAGGATTATTATTGCAACGTGCTGGTGCGCCACCAAAGCAGTATGATCTATGTGGAGCGCACCCAGTCCGACGGTAAGATCCGTCGGGGGCTTGTGGGCATGATCGACCTGGAGCAATACGATTACAACAAGGGCTCGCGCTCGCTCATCCGTGCCACCGAGGGCACGGTTCTGGACCGTATTCCGCCCCGCCTTGCGGTGCGTCGGGATGCACTTTTGGAGTTGCCGCACGTGATGCTTCTCATCGACGACCCCGAGCGCACGGTCATCGAGCCGATCGCCGCGCGCGCCGCGCGTCTGCCCCTTGCCTATTCCTTCCCGCTGATGCAGGGGGGCGGTGCCATCACGGGGCGCTTTGTGGACAGCGTCGGAGTCGGGCGCATCACCAACGCGCTCTCCAATCTCATAGAACCGGAGCGCGTGCGTGCACGCTACGGAGAGGGTGTTGCACCCCTTCTGTTCGCCGTGGGCGACGGCAACCATTCGCTGGCCACCGCCAAGGCGGCGTATGAGCAGATCAAGGCAGCACACGGCGACGCCGCGCTCTATCACCCCGCGCGCTATGCGCTGGCCGAGGTCGTGAACCTGCACGACGAGGCACTGGAGTTCGAGCCGATCTACCGCGTGCTGTTCAATGTGGAGCCCGATGACGTGCTTGCCCGCCTGGAGCAGTATTCCTTTGCGCTGGAGGGCGATTTTGCGCCCCAGCAGGCACGCTTCCTGTCCGCTGGCAGACGGGGCACGATGCACTTCGGCCGCCCCAACGAGCCGCTGGTCGTGGGCACACTGCAAAAATTTATTGATGCATATCTGGCCGAGCATCCCGAGGCCGAGGTCGATTACATCCACGGTACACGCGCGACTGAGACGCTTGCTGCCAAGGAGCGCGCGGTCGGGTTCTTGTTCTCGGGAATGGAGAAGGATCAGCTCTTTGAGGCCGTGATGCGGGGCGGCGCACTGCCGCGCAAGACCTTTTCGATGGGGCACGCCGCAGATAAACGCTATTATCTGGAGTGCCGTAGGATCAAATAAGGAGAACATCAATGAGGATTGCGCTTGTAGGTCTTGGTGCGATCATTCCCAATCACATCAACGCCCTGCTGGAATGCGGGCAGGAGATCGTGGCCCTGTGCGATATCGACCCCACAAAGCCCGCCGCCACCAATGAAAAGCATGGGCTGTCGGCCGCTTGCTACACCGATTTTGAGCAAATGCTCGACGAGGTAAAGCCGGATGCCGTGCATATCTGCACACCGCACTATTTGCACGCACCCATGTGCTGTGCCGCGCTTGCACGCAATATTCACGTTCTGTGCGAAAAGCCGCTTGCCATCAGCAAAGAGCAGCTGGAGATGCTGGAGGAAGCCGTGCGCCATTCGGATGCACAGCTCGGCGTCTGTCACCAAAACCGCTTCAAGGCCACCTCGCAATATGCCAAGGAGCTATTTGCGGATGCGCCGCCCACCGCAGCCGCCGCATCCATGATCTGGAAGCGCGATGCTGCCTATTACCAATCGTGTGCGTGGCGTGGCACGTGGGCCGAGGAGGGCGGCGGCGTGATGATCAATCAGGCCCTGCATACGCTGGATCTGCTGCAATGGTTTTGCGGCTTTCCGCGCACCGTTTGGGCACATGTTGCCAATGACTCCTTGCAGGGCGTGATCGAGGCGGAGGACACCGCGCACGCCGTATTCACGCTGGAGCATGGCGGCAAATTCGTGATCGACGCCACCAACGCGGCGTCCCACAGCTTCCCCGTGCAGCTCATGCTCCACGGCAATAAAACGACCGTACAGATCTGTGGCGATCAGGTCACCGTTAACGGCGTGACCACTGCGCATAGCGACGGCAAGCCCAAGGTCGGAAAGATCGAGTGGGGCGTGGCGCACACCAAGCTCATTCGCCGCTTTTATGAGTGTCTTTCCACGGGCGAGCCCTTTGAGGTGGATCTTACCGAGGGCCGCAAGGTCATCGACCTCGTTCTTGCCATGTATCGCTCGAACGGGTGCGAGATCACGGTTTGAAAAGATTTGAAAAGAAAAGAGACCGTGCCGAAATGGCACGGTCTTTTTTGACCCGTACGGGACGCCGCTTCGCGGCGAATCGTTGTTTGTCGCTTTGCTCCAAACGGCAAGATGCGCCACACAACTCCAGATGCCATAGATTAGCAGCATCTTGCAGGGCTCGTTTGCAGTTTTACGGGAATTTCGCGCTTTGCGCGAATATTTTTGCTCGCGGCTCACGTGAGCAAGCTCCCATCGCCTTGCTCGCAAAATGCGAACCCATGCGCGCCCGAATGTGTAGAAAAAAA
>JAFQEC010000015.1 GCA_017415805.1 Clostridia bacterium
CCACGCTTGCCGACCGACTGCTGGAGGCGACACAAACGGTTTCCAAGCGTGATATGGAGGAGCAGGTGCTCGACAATATGGATCTGGAAAAGGAGCGCGGCATCACCATCAAGGCGCGTGCCGTGCGTCTGGACTACACCGCGCCCGACGGCGAGGTCTATGCCCTGAACCTGATCGACACCCCCGGCCACGTGGACTTCAATTACGAGGTCTCGCGCTCGCTCAACGCCTGTGAGGGGGCCCTTTTGGTGGTGGATGCCACGCAGGGCATCGAGGCGCAGACCCTGGCAAACGCCTATCTTGCCGTGGATGCGGATCTGGAGATCGTTCCCGTCATCAACAAGATCGACCTGCCCTCTGCCAATGTGGACGGCGTGCGGCACGAGATCGAGGACGTGATCGGCATCCCCGCAATGGATTGCCCCGCGGTCTCAGCCAAGGTGGGGCTCAACATTCCCGATGTGCTCGAGCACATCGTGCGCGACATCCCCGCCCCCACGGGTGACGAGGACGCGCCACTCAAAGCACTCATTTTCGACTCGTACTACGACAGCTACCTTGGCGTGGTGGTCTACGTGCGTCTGGTGGACGGCACCGTCAAAAGCGGTGACACCATCAAGCTGATGAGCACGGGCCGCACCTTTGAGGTGGTGGACGTGGGCGTGATGGAGCCCTTTGGACTTTCCAAGCGCGACGTGCTGGCCGCAGGGGACGTGGGCTATATCACCGCCTCGATCAAGAGCGTGGGCGACACGCGCGTGGGCGATACCATTACGCTCGCCGACAGCTCTACTGCGGAAGCGCTGCCCGGCTTCAAGGCGGTGCAGCCGATGGTATACGCAGGCATTTACCCCGCAGACGGATCGCGTTACGGCGATCTGCGCGACGCGCTGGAGAAGCTGCAGCTCAACGACGCGGCACTGCTCTTTGAGCCCGAGACCTCGGTGGCGCTCGGCTTTGGCTACCGCTGCGGATTTTTGGGGCTTTTGCACATGGAGATCATCGAGGAGCGTCTGGAGCGCGAGTTCAATCTCGACCTCATCACCACCGCCCCCAGCGTTATTTATGAGATCACGCTGCGCGACGGCACGCTGGTGCGCATCGACAACCCGTCCAACTACCCCGACCCCGCTGAGATCGAATCGGCCGCAGAGCCCATCGTGCGCGCCTCGATCATCACCCCCACCGACTACGTGGGAGGCCTGATGGACCTGTGTCAGGACCGCCGCGGCGAATTTGTGGACATGAAATATCTGGACACCGCACGTGTGGAGCTGCACTACCGCCTGCCCCTGAACGAGATCATTTACGACTTCTTCGATGCCCTCAAGAGCCGTTCGCGCGGCTACGCCTCGCTGGACTATGAGCTGGAGGGCTATGTGGCAAGCAAGCTGGTCAAGCTCGACTTTCTGCTCAACGGCGAGCAGGTGGACGCACTGTCCTTCATCGTGCATGAGGAAAAGGCCTACGGCCGCGCGCGCCGCATTGCCGAGAAACTGAAGGAGAACATCCCGCGCCAGCTCTTTGAGATCCCGATCCAGGCCGCGATCGGCTCCAAGATCATCGCACGCGAGACCGTAAAGGCCATGCGCAAGGACGTGATTGCAAATTGCTACGGCGGCGACATCACGCGAAAGAAGAAGCTGCTGGAAAAGCAGAAGGAGGGCAAGAAGAAGATGCGCCAGCTCGGCTCGGTACAGGTCTCGCCCGAGGCTTTCATGGCGGTCTTGCGTCTGGACGATGACACCTGATACCTATCTGACGGCACTGCCCCGCGGATGGGCACAGCACGACGGCACGCTGGGGCTTTATTTGCACATTCCCTTTTGCGTGCAAAAATGCCGCTACTGTGATTTTTATTCCGCACCTGCCGACGATGCCGCGCGTGCCGCCTACGTGGCGGCGCTCGCGGCTCATTTGCGTGCCGCCGCGCCCGCCGCGCGCGATCGTGTGATCGACACCGTGTATTTCGGGGGCGGCACGCCAACCCTGCTCACGGGGGCGCAATTCGCCACGGTCATGGACACCGTGCGCGCGCATTACGACCTTGCGCCCGATGCCGAGATCACGGCCGAATGCAACCCCGTTACCAACGCCGAGCATCCGGCCGAGGGCCTACTTGCCGCAGGCATCAACCGCCTGAGCATCGGGCTGCAAAGCGCAAACGAAAACGAGCTGCGGCTACTCGGCCGTTTGCACGACTACCGCGCCTTTGCGCGCACCTTCGCGGCGGCGCGCCGCGCGGGCTTTTCCAACATCAGCGTGGACCTGATGCTCGGCATCCCCGATCAGACGCGCGAGAGCCTTTCACACACGCTGGACGCCGTGCTCGCACTTGCGCCCGAGCACATCTCGGCCTACGGGCTACGCATTGAGGAGCACACGCCCTTTTTTGCGATGCGCGACCGACTTGTGCTGCCCGACGAGGACACCGAGGAGCTGTTGTTCGACGATCTCGTGCAACGCCTCGGCGGGGCGGGCTACGCGCACTACGAGATCAGCAATTTTGCGCGCGCGGGGTACGCCTCGCGCCACAATCTGCGCTACTGGCAGGGGCGCGAATATCTGGGCTTTGGCCCGGGGGCGCACTCCTATTTTCACGGCACGCGCTTTGAAACACCCAAAAGCACGGCAGACTACATTTCGGCCGCAAACGGGGGCGATTTTCCCGCCACCGTGGCCGATCCGCACCCCATTACGGGGCGCGAGGCGGCAGCGGAATACGTGATGCTCCGCATGCGCCTGTTTGAGGGACTGGACAGCGCCGATTTCGCACACCGTTTCGGCACTTCCTTTGAAAGCACCTACGGGCCGCTTGACCGCTTGCTCGCAGGCGGATTTCTGACCAAGCACGGCACGCGCTTTGCCTTTACCGAGCGCGGCATGCGCGTGAGCAACGCCATCCTTTCGGATTGGCTGGATTTCGGCACAGACGAGGAGGAACTATGACGCATCTCGAAAAATTTCAAGAAAAGCTCGCCGCGCTCGGCGAGGCGGCACTGATCTCCTCGCCGCAGAACATCTTTTACCTATCGCATTTCGCCTATGACGACGGCTATTTGCTGATCTTCCCCGACGGGGCGTATCTGCTCGCGGATTTTCGCTATATCGAGGCAGCAAGGGCAAGCGCGGCCGAGGGCTTCACCGTGCTTTGTCCCGAGGGCACGATGACCGACGCCGTGCGCGAATTGCTGGCCAAACGGGGCACAAAAAGCCTTGTTTTGGAGGAGGATCACGTCCGCCTTTCCCTGCACCGCCGTCTGTGTGACACGCTGGAGGACGTGGAGCTTTGCACGGGCGCCTCGCGCACGCTCTCCGCACTGCGCATGTACAAGGATGGGAACGAGCTTGCCGCCATCTCCACAGCACAAGAGATCACCGACGCGGCGTTCGCGCACATTCTCTCTTATCTGCACGCAGGATTGCGCGAGATCGACGTGGCACTGGAGCTCGAGCATTTCATGCGCCAAAACGGCGCCGAGGGACTTGCCTTTGACACCATTGCCGTTTCGGGCAGTGCGTCCTCTCTGCCGCACGGCGTGCCGCGCGATCGCGTACTGGAAAAGGGCTTTCTCACCATGGATTTCGGTGCCCGTTACGGGGGATATTGCGCCGACATGACGCGCACGGTGGTGATCGGGCGCGCGGATGATGAAATGAAGCACCTGTACCAAACGGTGCTCACGGCCCAGCGCGCCGCGCTGGATGCGGCCAAGGGCGGCATCTCCTGCAAGGCCTTGGATAAGATCGCCCGCGACATCATCGGGAACGCAGGCTATCACGGCACATTCGGGCATTCGCTGGGACACGGCGTCGGCATTGACATCCACGAAGCCCCCCGTCTCGGTCCTTCGGTGGCCGAGGACGAGGTTCTTTGCCCCGGGCACGTGGTAACCGTTGAGCCGGGGATCTATCTCGCGGGGCGCTACGGCTGCCGCATCGAGGATCTGATCGCGATCCGCACCGACGGCACGGTGCACAACTTTACAAAAAGCCCCAAGGAGCTCATTGAGATCTGACATGGAATTTCTGATCGTTTCCGATACGCACGGCCGCGCCGACCGCCTTGCCGAGGTGCTGGCGCGCACGCGTGCTGACGTTCTGCTCTTTCTCGGCGACGGGCTGCGCGATTTGAATACCGTTCCCGCACATTTCACGGTGCGCGCCGTGCGCGGCAACTGCGATTGGATGAGTCACGACGACGCGCCCGGGCTGCGCATCGAGGACTTCGGCACAACGCGCATCTTCCTCACGCACGGCCATCGCTACGGCGTGAAGGGGGGTTTTGAGACGGCCGCCGAGGCCGCCGCCAAGGCAGGCGCGGACGTGCTGCTCTACGGTCACACGCACCGCCCCTTGGAGCGCATGCTTCGCGCAGGCGAGCGCGTGGGCGACACGGTTCTGGAAAAGCCGTTGCTCGTGCTCTGCCCCGGCAGTCTTGGTGAGCCGCCCGACGGCAAGCCGTCCTTCGCCACGCTCACGCTCTGTTCCTCGGGGCTTTTGGCAGGCTTTGGCACGCTGTAGCCGCATACCCGCCCAAACCGCACGCTTGCAGGAAAATGCTTTACATGCCAAGCCTTTGCTGTTACAATAAGACCACAGACAAAAAAGGAGGCTCTCCATGCACGACATCATACAAATTCAAGGACTGAACAAGCGCTTCGGCGACATCGTTGCGGTTCGGGATCTTTCCTTCCGCGTCCGAGAGGGCGAGCTCTTCGCGTTTCTCGGCATCAACGGCGCGGGCAAGTCCACCACCATCCATATCCTGTGCGGCCAGCTTGCCAAGGACAGCGGACACGTTACGGTCAACGGCTGCGATCTTGACCGCAATATCACACAGATCAAGCGCGAGCTCGGCGTGGTCTTCCAGAGCTCGGTTCTGGATCAGCCCCTCTCGGTCTACGACAATCTGAAAAGCCGCGCCGCACTCTACGGCATTGTGGGCGAGGCCTTTGAGGCACGCTATGCCGAGCTTGCGCGTCTGCTTTGCTTTGAAAGCCTCAAAAAGCAGACCGTCGGCAAGCTCTCGGGCGGTCAGCGCCGTCGCATTGACATTGCAAGAGCGCTGCTGCACCGTCCCAAGATCCTGATTCTGGACGAGCCCACCACGGGTCTTGACCCCCAGACGCGCAAGATGCTCTGGGACGTGATCGCGGATCTGCGCAAAAACGAAAAAATGACGGTCTTTCTCACCACGCACTATATGGAAGAGGCGGCAGATGCCGATTACGTGGTGATCCTGGATGCGGGCAGGCTCGTGGCCGAGGGCACACCGCTTGCGCTGAAAAACGCCTACACGGGTGACTTTATCACGCTCTACGGCGTGCAGGAGTCCGACGTGCGCGCGCTGGGGCTTCCGTACGAGCACTTGCGCGACGCCTATCGCCTCTCGGTGCCCAACACGGCAAGCGCCACCGAGCTGATCCTGGCGCACCCGGCTCTCTTTTGTGATTACGAGATCACCAAAGGACGCATGGACGACGTATTTCTTGCCGTAACCGGCAAAAGACTGACGGGAGGTGAGGAAAAATGAGCACCGTACACGCACTGATCCGCCGTAACACCAAGCTGTTTTTCAAGGACAAGGGCATGTTCTTCACATCCCTGATCACCCCCATGATCCTGCTGGTGCTCTACGCCACGTTTCTCGGCAACGTCTACCGCGACAGCTTTTTGATGTCCTTTCCCCCGCAGCTCGCCGTCTCTGATCGGGTGATCGACGCGCTGGTGGGCGGTCAGCTGATCTCCTCGATCCTTGCGGTGTCCTGCGTGACCGTGGCCTTCTGCTCCAACTTCCTGATGGTGCAGGATCGCGCCAACGGCACGGCACGCGATCTCACCATTTCCCCCGTGAGCGCGCCCGCGCTCTCGGTCAGCTATTATATCGCATCCCTGCTCGCCACGCTTATTATCTGCCTTGCCGCGGCCGCGGTCTGCTTTGTCTATATTGCCGTTATCGGGTGGTATCTCTCGGTCTTGGACGTTGTGCTGATCCTTGCCGACGTGGTGCTGCTGGTGCTTTTTGGAACGGCGCTGTCATCGATCGTCAACTTTTTCCTCTCCTCGCAGGGGCAGATCTCGGCGGTGGGGTCGATCGTCAGCGCGGGCTACGGCTTTGTGTGCGGTGCGTATATGCCGATCTCGCAGTTCTCCGAGGGGCTGCAGCGGGCGGTCTCCTTCTTCCCCGGCACTTACGCGACCTCGCTTTTGCGCAACCACGCCCTTGACGGCGCGTTTGAGGCGCTTGCCGACGAGGGAATCCCTGCGCAGGCGATCGACGCAATGCGCGCCACCGTGGACTGCGACATTTCCTTCTTCGACCACGCCGTGGGCGAGGGAGCCATGTTCGTGATCCTTGGCATCAGTGCCGCCGCGCTGACGGGCGTTTATATCCTGATGAACACGCTGAAATCCAAGAAACACGGTTAAAGCCATTCCAAAAAAGAGCGAAACGCATTGTTTTCGCTCTTTTTTTTGTTTTCGTATTTACAAATATATGTTTTTATGTTAAACTAATATTATGTATGCACCGACCCCAGAAGCAGAAATCTGTTTACGGAGAAAAGGAACATGAAAAACCAAAGATCCACCGAACAAAGCGCGCAAATTAAGAAAAGACGGCTGCCCGCCCTGGAGCACTGGCATTTCGTCGCCTTCTTTTTGATGCTGTTTGATCTGGCCGCCGTTGCGGGATCGTACCTGCTCGCGCTTTGGCTTCGGTATGACTGCCATTACACCGAGATCCCGCGCGAGGACCTCTCGGCATGGCTCAAATTCACGCCCATATATGCCGCCGTCAGCATTGCGGTGTTCTGGGCACTGCACCTGTATCAAAGCATTTGGAAGTTCGCCAGCTTCAACGAGCTCAAGCGCATCTCCCTTGCTTCTCTGCTCCTTGGCACCGTTCATACCGTTTTGATCACACTGATCCATCAGCGCATGCCGATCTCGTATTACGTCATTGGCATCATCATTCAATTCCTGCTGGTGCTGTGCGTGCGCTTTGCATACCGCTTCGTGCTGCTGGAGCGCAACAAACGGAAAAGCTCCCTGCAAAAGGCAACGGCAAGCCGCGTCATGCTCATCGGTGCGGGTGCCGCAGGGCAGCTCATATTAAGGGATCTACATAACGCCAAAGAGGTGAACGAGCGCGTTTGCTGTATCATTGACGATGACCGAAACAAATGGGGACGCTTTATCGACGGTGTACCCGTCGTGGGCGGGAAAGACGACATTTTGCTCAACGTAGAGAAATATCGGATCGAGAAGATCTTTCTTGCCATCCCCAGCGCAAGCGCGATACAGCGCCGCGACATCCTTGACATTTGCAAAGAAACAAGCTGTGAGCTGAAAAATCTGCCCGGCATCTACGAGTTTGTAACGGGCAACGTTACGGCAAAGGCCATGCGCGACGTCGCGGTAGAGGATCTGCTGGGGCGCGACACGGTCAAGGTGGATATGGATGAGATCTACGACTTCATCTCGGGCAAGACCATTCTCGTGACGGGCGGCGGCGGCTCGATCGGAAGCGAGCTTTGCAGGCAGATCGCAAAGCATGCACCAAAGCAGCTGATCGTTTTTGACATTTACGAGAACAATGCCCACGCCATCGGTCTGGAGCTCAAGGATAAGCACCCCGACTTGAATTTGAAGGTGCTGATCGGCTCGGTGCGCGACAGCAACCGCATCAATCAGGTGTTCCGTGCATACAAGCCCGAGATCGTCTATCATGCGGCGGCGCACAAGCACGTTCCCCTGATGGAGGACAGCCCGTGCGAGTCCATCAAGAACAACGCCATCGGCACGTACAAGACCGCCTATGCGGCCATGGCAAACGGGTGCCACCGCTTTGTGCTGATCTCCACCGACAAGGCCGTCAATCCCACGAATATCATGGGCGCCTCAAAGCGCCTTTGTGAGATGATCATTCAGTCCTTCGACCGCAAGATCCGAGACAAGCGCGCGCACGAGCTTGCGCCCTTGCATATGCACACCGCAGATGCTGATGTCGCGATGTCGAATATGTCCTATGGCAAGGAGGAGCCCAAAACCGAGTTCGTCGCGGTCCGCTTCGGAAACGTGCTTGGTAGCAACGGCTCGGTCATTCCGAGATTTAAAGAGCAGATCGCAAGGGGCGGCCCCGTTACGGTCACGCACCCCGATATCATCCGCTACTTTATGACCATCCCCGAGGCGGCTTCCCTTGTTTTGCAGGCGGGAACCTATGCCAACGGCGGTGAGATCTTCGTTTTGGATATGGGAGCCCCCGTAAAGATCGACAGTCTTGCACGAAACCTCATTCGGCTCTCGGGCCTGCAACCCGATGTGGATATCCAAATCTCCTACACCGGACTTCGTGCGGGCGAAAAGCTGTATGAGGAAAAGCTGATGTCCGAGGAGGGCATGCGAACCACGCCCAACCACCTCATCCACATCGGCTGTCCGATCCCGTTTGACACCGATGTGTTTTTGGAGCAGCTGCAAGCCCTCATGCACGCGGCTTATGACGGGCAGGAGGATCGGATCCGCGATCTTGTGGCAACGGTCGTTCCGACCTATCACCCCGCAGGCGAGCACGGCTCGGAGCATAAGGGAGAGGCGTTTGAGCAGCAAATGAAGATCGTCGCACAAAAAGACACCGACGGTATTTTAATTGCAAAATAATCACCCAATATCAATGAATTGAGGCACACAGCACCACTTATGAGTATCAAATCTTTCGAAAGCAAGGTCTATCTCTCGTCCCCCACGATGCACGGTGACGAGCTGAAATACATTCAGCAGGCGTATGCCACCAACTGGATGAGCACGGTCGGCGAAAACATCAACGAGGTCGAGCGCATTGCCGCGCAAAAGGCAGGGATGCAGCACGCCGTGGCACTGTCCTGCTGTACCGCCGCGCTCCACCTTTGCGTGAGGTGTGCGGGAGAGGAGCTTTACGGCAAGAGCCCCCTTGGTCACGGGGCACTGGAGGGCAAACGGGTATTCTGCTCGGACATGACCTTCGGCGCGACCGTGAATCCCGTTGTATACGAGGGTGGGATCCCGATCTTTATCGACACACATCCCGATTCCTGGAGCATGGATCCCGTGGCACTGGAAAAGGCATTCGAGCTGTATCCCGACGTCAAGCTGGTCGTCTGTGCAGAGCTCTACGGCTTCCCCGGACATTTGGATCAGATCAAGCGCATCTGTGAGCAGCACGGCGCGCTTTTGATCGAGGATGCCGCAGAAGCGCTGGGTGCGACGTTGCACGGCAAGCAGTGCGGTTCGTTTGGCGACTACTGTACCGTCAGCTACAACGGCAACAAGATCATCACGGGCTCGGCCGGCGGCTGTCTGCTGACCAACAATATCGAAACCGCCAACAAGGCGCGCAAGCTCGCCACGCAATCCAAGGAGGCCGCCCCGTGGTATCAGCACGAGGAGGTCGGCTACAACTACCGCATGAGCAATGTGGTGGCAGGCGTAGTGCGCGGCCAGTATCCGTACCTGGGGGAGCACATCGCGCAGAAAAAGGCTATTTATGAGCGATACCGTGAGGGCTTTCGCGATCTGCCGATCCGCATGAACCCGATCGTGGAGGGCTCAGAGCCGAACTATTGGCTCTCTGCCATGACCATTGACCGCGCATATATGTGTGAGCAGACCCGTTCAAACACCCACGCGACGTATATTGCAAAGAAGGGAAAGTCCTGCCCCACGCAAATTTTGGAAGCGCTGGCCGAGCACAATGCAGAGGGTAGACCGATCTGGAAGCCGATGCACATGCAGCCGATGTACCTCGCGCACGAGTTCGTCACCCGAAACGGCTCTGCGCGCCAAGGGAACGGTACGGATGTAGGCGCAGACATCTTTGCGCGCGGTCTGTGCCTGCCCAGCGACATTAAGATGACTGCCGAGCAGCAGGATCGGATCATCGCGATCGTTCGCAGCTGCTTTGAATAATGACGATTTGGGGTTTTACATACCGTGTACGCGAAATTTTTTAAGCGAATCATTGACTTTACGCTGTCGCTGATCGCATTGATCATGCTCTCGCCGATCCTTCTGATCCTGACGCTCGTGGGTGCGATCGCAATGGGGGGAAATCCGTTCTTCACACAGCTGCGCCCGGGGCGGATCGACAAAAAAACGGGTACAGAAAAGATCTTCAAGCTGGTGAAGTTTCGGACGATGAGCAACAAAAAAGGTGACGACGGCAATCTCCTGCCCGACGACGCGCGGCTCAATCGCTATGGCCGCTTTCTGCGCAGCACGTCGCTCGATGAGCTCCCCGAGCTTTGGAACATTCTGAGGGGCGATATGGCCATCGTGGGGCCGCGTCCCCTGCTTCCCGAATATCTGCCCTATTACACCGAGCAAGAGCGTCACCGTCACGATGTGCGTCCGGGCCTTACGGGATGGGCGCAGGTGAACGGACGCAACAACATTTCTTGGGACAGCAAGCTGGCGCTTGATGTTGAATATGTGTTGCACATCACCCTTTTGAAAGATATTAAGATCTTGTTTTTGACCGTGGGCAAGGTGTTTCACCGTTCCGATATTCAGGTAGGAAGCGGATTCAAAGCAGGAAAATTTATTGATCAGCGCAAGGCACGTATGGCAACGCAAGAAAAGGAGAAGCAAGATGCAGCTGCAAAACAATGAGGTATCCATTCGTTTGTTTTGTGAAGCGGACATTCCCAAAAAGGTGGAATGGATCAACGACCCAAAAAACAACCGTTATCTGCATTACGACATTCCTTTGAGCTGCGAGGCTACAAGGGCTTGGTTTTTTCACAAAGACGACCGTACCCGATTGGACTGTGTGATTGAGTATGAAGGTGTTCCCGTTGGCTTGATCGGTCTTTTGAATATTGATACAAAAAGTCAAAAAGCAGAGTATTACATCAGCATGGGGGATACCTCTGTAAAAAGAAGGGGCATCGCCACGCGTGCCACCTTTCTTTTGTTACGGCATGCTTTTGAAACACTTGGCTTGAATAAGGTCTACTTAAACGTAGACGATGAAAACGAAGCCGCCTGTCGCCTGTATGAGAAGGTTGGTTTTGTGCTGGAAGGACGGTTTATACAGGATCTTTGGCATCGCGGCAGGCTGATCGACCGAAGGCGGTATGCCGCTTTCCGTGGCCGGATCGTATTCAATGAAGGCTTTGAATCATCGCAGAGGGAGTTATGAATATCTTAATCTTAAGCGCGGGCACGCGAAATAAGGTCGTGCAATATTTCAAAAAGGCAATCGGAGAGAACGGAACCGTTGTTGCAACCGACATGAGCGAGCTGGCCCCTGCCGTATATGAGGCGGATGCGTTTTATAAGGTTCCGAGAATCACGGACGAGGGCTATATCGACGTCATATTCGATATATGCAAAAAAGAGCATATTGACGGCGTGCTGAGCTTGATCGACCCGGAGCTCTCCCTGCTTGCCAAGCACAGGGACGAATTTTCGGCTCTCGGCGTAACCGTTATCGGATCGTCTTATGCGCTTTGCGAGCGTGCGCTGGATAAGATGGAAATGTTTGCGTGGCTGACTGCACACGGCTATCCGTGCGCCAAAAGCTATACCGACAAGGACCGGTTTTACGCCGATGTTGCGGCGGGCCTGATCACATATCCCGTTTTTGTCAAGCCTGTTCGCGGCAGTGCAAGCATTGCTGTTTCCAAGGTGTACGAGAAAGAAACGGTGGATTTTCTCTTTGCACACAACGAGCAGTTGATGATCCAGGAGTTTTTGGACGGCCAGGAGATCGGTGCTGACGTGTATGTTGATATGATCAGCTCCGAGGTCGTATCGGTCTTTACGAAAAAGAAGCTCCTGATGCGCGCGGGAGAGACCGATAAGGCCGTTTCCTTCAAGGACGAGGCACTGTTTGCCCTGATCGAACGGTTCGTAAAGGAAAGCGGCTGGTCGGGACAGATCGATATTGATATTTTCGACGTTGGCGGAGCCTACTATATCTCCGAGGTCAATCCCCGCTTTGGGGGCGGTTATCCGCATGCGTATGAATGCGGCTGTGACCACATGACGATGATCGTGAACAATCTTGCAGGCAAGAAAAACGAGAAGCGGATCGGTCAATACGAGGACGGCGTTTATATGATGAAATATAACGAGATCTCGGTTCGGAGAATGTGATCTATGAATATACTGTTCTTAACGATCGGAAGAATGGAGAGCATTGAGGAGCGCGGTATTTATCCCGACCTGCTCAGATACTTTCGCGATCAGGGAGATTGCATCTACGCCGTGAGCCCCTATGAAAGGCGCACGGGGCGTTGTACCGAGCTGACCGAGGAGCGCGGCGCAAAAATACTCCACGTTTCGATCGGCAACATTACAAAATGCGGCCTGATCGAAAAAGGCATTTCCACGCTGCGGGTCGAGTCAAAATTTCTTGCCGCCATCAAAAAATATTTTGCAGATATCAAGTTTGATTTGGTATTGTATTCAACCCCCCCGATCACCTTTGCCAATGTCATTCGCTATATCAAAAAGCGTGATCATGCAATCACGTATCTTCTGTTGAAGGATATCTTCCCGCAAAACGCCCTCGACCTTGGCATGCTGTCGGGGGGCGGCTGGAAGGGCTTGATCTACCGATACTTCCGCGCCAAGGAGAAAAAGCTTTATGCCCTCTCCGACCGCATCGGCTGCATGTCGCAGGCCAATGCGGATTACGTGCTGCGCCACAACCCCCAACTTTGCGCCGATAAGGTCGAGGTCTGCCCCAACTGCATCGAGGTGCAGGACATGCGCTTGACCGAGACCGAACGCGCAGATATGCGTGCGAAATACGGTATTCCGCAGGACAAAACGGTTTTTGTATACGGCGGCAACCTTGGAAAGCCGCAGGGCATCCCCGCGATCATTGAATGCCTCAAAACGCAGGAGAAAAACGGGGACTGCTTTTTTCTGATCGTGGGCGACGGAACCGAGTACGGCAAGCTGGAAGCATATGTTGAGCAAGCCAAGCCCGACAATGTGCGACTGATGAAGCGCCTTCCAAAGGCGGATTACGACCGCTTGGTTGCCGCCTGTGACGTGGGGCTGATCTTTTTGGATCACCGCTTTACCATTCCCAACTTCCCGTCCAGATTGCTTGCGTACATGCAGGCGGGGCTTCCCGTGCTTGCCTGTACCGACCCCAATACCGATATCGGCAAGGTGATCGTGGACGGCGGATTCGGCTGGTGGTGCGAGAGCAACGATACGGACAAGTTCAAGACGGTCATAACCGAAATACGCGAAGCAGAGCGCAAGGCCATGGGAGATCGGGCACTGACCTATTTGACGGAGCATTACACCGCCGAGATCGGCTGCAAGATCATCCAAAACGCATTGACGCCCACTGTGTGATCGGCGCCATCCTGCATATCTGTACCAATCTCACGCACACCGGCAGCTCCGACGGCTCTCGGCATAACAAAAACACCGCACGCTGTGCGGTGTTTTTGTTTGCACCCCTTTGGGGGTGCGCGGCATATTCTGTGAAAAGCGGTGTCTTACAGAACCGGTGCGGCCTCTTCCTCGGGCAGCTCCGCGGCGCTGACAAGCGCCTCCTCATAGGCGCGGATCACGGCATCCTCAAGTGTGGCGCGGAACTGCGCGTTGATCGGGTGCACGATGTCGCGGTAGGTATCATCGGGGTTCTTGCGGCTGGGCATCACGATGAAAAAGCGGTCACGCGCGTGGATGACCTTAATGTCATGCACGGCGAGCTGACTGTCAAACGTGACCGAAACCACGGCCTTCATCGGTCCCTCGTCAAAAAGCTTGCGGATCTTAATATCGGTAATTTGCATCTTCCTTGCCTCCCATGATGTTTGATGTATTTAGTATAAATCCAATTTGTGGAGTTTATTCAATCAGCGTGTGTGTATTCTGTGAAATAAATCCAAGGGGCAGCCAAGATCCGACTGCCTTCATCTGTTTTGCGGGGGTTTCGTCATGGCACTTTCCAATTCGGGCCTCGATGCGGCGGCGGTTGCCGCGGCACTGTCGGGCAAAAAACGGCTCTGGTTCATCGGTATCGGCGGGGTACATATGGCGTCACTGGCGCGTCTGGCGCGTGCGCGCGGCTTTGCGGTCGCAGGCTCGGACCGTGTGGGCGGCGCGCGCGTAGAGGGCCTGCGGCGCGAGGGGATCACGGTCTTTGTGGGGCACGATGCCGCGCACATGGTGGACTTTGACGCCGTGATCTATACCCTCGCACTCTCGCCCGACAACCCCGAATACTGCGCGGCACGCAATTTGGGGCTGCCCGCGATCTCGCGCGCCGATTTTCTGGGTTACCTGATGGAGGGCGCGCCACGGCGCATCGGTGTGGCGGGCAGCCACGGCAAGAGCACCGTCACCGCGATGCTGGGGGCGATCTTCACGGCGGCAGGTCGCGATCCCACCGTGGTGTGCGGCGCCGAGATGGACGCCGACGGGAGCGCGCTATTGCTTGGCAACGGGCCCGACTTTATTTTCGAGGCCTGCGAATACAAGGACTCCTTTCTTTCCTTCACGCCAACCCTTGCGCTCGTGCTCAACGTCCAGCACGACCATGCCGACTACTTCCCCACCCCACAAAGCCTGTATCGCTCCTTCGCGGCCTTCGCGGCACTCCCCGGTGCGGGCGGCACGGTGCTCTACAACGCCGACGACCCCGTTGCGTGCGAAATTGCCGCCAAAAGCCCTGCCACGGCGGTAAGCTTTGGCATTGAGCGCGGCGACTGTCACGCGGCCGAGCTTTGCCTGTCGGGTGGGTTTGCACAATTTATCCCCGTCTATCACGGCATTCGCGGCAGTGCCATCACGCTCCGTATCCCGGGGCGGCACAACGTGGCCAACGCCCTTGCTGCCTATGCCGCGGCACGCCTTTCGGGCGTGGATGCCGTAAGTGCCTCGTCTGCGCTCTCGGGCTTTTCGGGTGCGGCGCGGCGCATGGAATACCGCGGACTGCTGCACGGCGCGCGCGTGTTCGACGATTACGCGCACCACCCCACCGAGATCGCGGCCGCGCTTACGACCGCGCGGGAAATGCTGGGGAACGGGGGGCGGCTGTTCGCGGTCTTTCAATCGCATACCTACACGCGCACCGCACACTTTTGGAACGAGATCTGTGCGGCGCTGCGCTTGGCCGACCGCGTGCTGATCACGAACATCTACGCCGCGCGCGAAGCACCGATCGAAGGGGTAACCGCCGCCGCGCTGGCCGCGGACGTGGGGGCGCAGGCTTCCTATGTGGGCGGCCTCTCGGCCATCGCGGATACGCTGACGCACGAGCTCGCGGCGGGTGACCTGCTTTTGGTGATGGGCGCGGGCGACATTGACCTTCTTTTTCGGGAATTTTCGGGAAAGCACTTTACAATAGAATAGAAATGGGGTAAAATAGAGGGGAATTTGCAAGGAGGTGGATCTATGCAGAGCTATGAGGCGCTGTCGCGCGTGTACGACCGTCTGATGGACGAGGTGGACTATGCCGCCATTGCAGATTTTTACGAACGGGTCTTTCGCAACTATAACGTGATCCCCTCGCTTGTGCTGGATCTGGGCTGCGGCACGGGGCGTATGACGCTGGAGCTGGCACGCCGCGGCTACGACATGATCGGTGTGGATGCCAGCGCGCAGATGCTCTCGGCCGCCTTTGAGCGCAAATACGAGGCACAGATGCCCGATATTCTCTTTTTGCAGCAGGATATGCGCGCGTTTGAGCTTTACGGCACGGTGGGTGCTGTGGTCAGCACGCTGGATTGCATGAATTATCTCACCGAGCAGGGCGACCTTGACCGCTGCCTTTCGCTGGTGCACAACTATCTCGATCCCGACGGCGTTTTCATATTTGACGTGAATACCCCCTATAAATTCGAGCACGTGTACGGGGATAATGCCTATATTCTGGAATCCGAGGACGGCGACTATTGCGGCTGGCAGAACGGCTATGACGCCACGACGCGCCTTTGCTCCTTCTCGCTCTCGGTGTTCACAAGGGAAGCGGACGGGCGCTTTGCGCGCGCCGACGAGGAGCAGACCGAGCGCTGCTATGCAAAAGAAGAGCTGACCGCCGCGCTCACGCGCGCGGGCTTTGCAGACATCTCCTTTTTTGGCGATACCGATGGGAGCGCCCCCACCGACACCACCGAGCGATGGTACATTGCGGCGCGCTGTAAAAAGTAAAAGGTAGGCAAACGGTATGAAATATGCAACGATCTTACGCGGCATGACGCGCGACGGAAGCGCGCGCATCCATGTCATCAATTCCCGCCCCATCGTGAATGAGGCCATCCGCATCCACAACACCGCACCCACAGCCACGGCGGCTATGGGCCGCTTGCTCACGGGCGTATCGCTCATGGGCTGTATGCTGGGCGAAAAAGAGGACACGCTCTCGGTCACGGTAGCAGGGCGCGGTCCGCTTGGCAAAATGATCGCGGTGTCGGACTATATGGGCAACGTGCGGGGCTACGTACAAAATCCCGCCACCGACCTACCCCTCAAATCCAACGGCAAGCTCGACGTGGGCGCGGCCGTGGGCAAGGGCACGATGACCGTGGTCAAGAATTTGGGCGCAACCGAGCCCTACAACGGCACGGTGCCGCTGGCGAGTGGTGAGATCGCCGAGGATATTGCCTCATACTTTGCCACCAGTGAGCAGATCCCCACGCTCCTCGCACTCGGTGTGCTGGTGGACACCGATTGCAGCTGCCGCGCCGCGGGCGGCGTGATGGTACAGCTGCTCCCCTTTGCGGACAACGCCATTATCGAGAAGCTGGAAAGAAATGCAAGTGCTCTTGGCAACGTATCCGGCTACTTTGACCGCGGACTTTCCAACAAGGAGATTGCAGATATCGCGCTTGACGGTATTCCCTACGATTTGTTTGACGAGCTGGAGGTGGAGTATCGCTGCACCTGTGAGCGCGAACGCATCGCCGCGGCTCTGCACGCCCTGGGGCGCGACGAACTGGAGCGGATGCTCGCGGAGCAGCGCGCCGAGGGAAAGCCCGACGAGCTGGAGGTCAACTGCCACTTCTGCGGCGCGTCATATCATTTCCCGCGCGCCGAGCTGGAAGCGCTTTTTTGAAAAAAGTTGCAAAAAAAGAAAAAAAGGTGTTGACAAGCAAGGAACTCCATGCTATAATAATCAAGTCGCCGGTTCGGAGTACCGTTCCTGCGATGATCCGGCCCGGTAGTTCAGTTGGTTAGAACGCTAGCCTGTCACGCTAGAGGTCGTGGGTTCGAGTCCCATCCGGGTCGCCATCCGCCTCTGTAGCTCAGTTGGTAGAGCAGGGGACTGAAAATCCCCGTGTCGTTGGTTCGATTCCGACCGGAGGCACCACCTCGCGGATTTAGCTCATTTGGTAGAGCGCGACCTTGCCAAGGTCGAGGTGGCGGGTTCGAGCCCCGTAATCCGCTCCAAAAGCAAAACGCCTCACGCAATCGCGTGA
>JAFQEC010000016.1 GCA_017415805.1 Clostridia bacterium
AAAAGAGCACGAACTCAAAGCACTGCGCGAGCAGCTTGCCGCGCATATTGCAAATCAGGAATACGAGCAGTGCGCCGCACTGCGTGATCGGATCCGCGAATTAGAGGAGGGGGATGCGAAATGACCGCAAAATGGTATCAACAAAGCGGTACCGACGGTGACGTCGTCGTCAGCACCCGCGTCCGCTTTGCGCGCAACTTAAACCACCTGCCTTTCCCCGCGGGCATGACCGCCGAACAGCGAGAAGAGGTGATCGGGCAGATCTTCGAGGCGTTCCCGCAAGACGGTAGCGGTGCTTTTCAGTGTATCCGCATGACCGAATTATCCGAATGGGATGCCCTTTCCATGGTGGAACGGCATCTCATCAGTCCGAATTTCACCGCGCATCCCGAGGGTGAGGCGTTGTTGCTCTCTCCCGACGAAAGCGTCAGCGTGATGATCGGCGAGGAAGACCACGTCCGTATTCAAGCCATGCACGCAGGGCTGGCACTGGACGAAGCGTTCACGGCGGCAAACTGTTGGGATGATTTTCTGGATGCGCGCCTGCATTTCGCGTTTGATGATCGTCTGGGATATCTCACGCAATGTCCCACCAATCTCGGCACGGGCATGCGCGCTTCGGTGATGCTGCACCTGCCGGCGCTCCAGGAAAAAGGCGTGATTCAACAGCTCGCCAACACCGTTTCGAAATTAGGACTTACCATTCGGGGTATGTACGGCGAGGGCAGTCGGTCGGAGGGCGCGATGTATCAGCTCTCGAATCAGGTCACGCTCGGCATCACCGAGCAAGAGGCGATTGAGAACTTAAAAAGCATCGTCGGGCAGATCGTCAAAGAAGAACGCGGTTACCGCGAGCAACTGCGCGAGACCCCCGCACTGGAAGACCGCGTCTACCGTTCGCTCGGCATCCTGCAAAACGCGCGGCTGTTATCGGGCAAAGAATTTATGTCCTTAATTTCCCACGTGCGCATGGGCGCAGCGATGAATATCTTGACGTCGGTCGACTTAAACGGCATCAGCCATTTAATGGTGGATGCCCAGCCCGCCGCTCTCATGCAGCAGGCAGGGTGCGAACTGGATCCCGCCGAACGCGATAAACGCCGCGCGGCACTCGTTCGCGAAAGATTACAATAAGGAGTGATCGTATGTATCGCTTTAAAGGATTTACCGAAAAAGCCAATATGGCGCTGAATCTCGCCATCGAGTCAGCGCAGCAGTTAGGGCACACCTATATCGGCACCGAGCATATCGTGCTGGGACTTTTGATGGAGGGGACGGGTGTCGCCGGCACTCTTCTCGGCGCGCACGGTATTACTGCCGCGGCGTATCGGGGAAAGATCACGGAGAGTGAAAACGGCGGTCAACCGACACGTCTTAGCCCCAACGATTTTACCCCCCGTACCAAAAAAGCCATGGAACTGTCGGTGGCAGAAGCCACTTCATCCGGACAAGGATACGTGGGCACCGAGCACATCCTGCTTGCCGTGTTGCGGGACGAAAGCAGCGTGGCGGTACGCCTGCTCACCGCGCTCGGTGCGCGCGCAGGGGAACTGACCGATGAACTGCTGGAAACGCTCGCGGGTGCGTCACCGCAAAGCGCGGGCGCAGCCCCCGCCGGCTCCAAAAAAGCGGGCGGCAAGAGCAAAACACCGGTGCTCGACCAATTCGGTCGCGATCTCACCGAAATGGCGCGCGCGGGGAAACTCGATCCCGTCATCGGCAGAGCAGAGGAGATCCAGCGCGTGGTGCAGATCCTCTCCCGCCGCACCAAAAACAACCCGTGCCTCATTGGTGAGCCGGGTGTCGGTAAGACCGCCGTGGCGGAAGGGCTTGCCCAGCGCATCATCGCCGAGGAGGTTCCCGAAACGTTGCGTGGCAAACGCGTTGTGACGCTCGATCTTACCGGCATGGTAGCAGGCACCAAATACCGCGGCGATTTTGAGGAGCGTATCAAAAATGCTTTGGAAGAAGTCGCCAAAGCAAAAGACGTGGTGCTGTTCATCGACGAGATCCACACCATCATCGGTGCGGGTGCCGCCGAGGGCGCAGTAGACGCGGCAAATATCCTAAAACCGTCACTCGCCCGCGGCGAGATTCAGGTCATCGGCGCCACCACCTTGGAAGAATACCGCAAATATATCGAAAAAGATGCCGCGCTCGAGCGCCGCTTCCAGCCCATCACGGTGGGTGAGCCGTCTAACGAAGAAACCATCGAGATCCTAAAAGGACTCCGCGATAAATACGAAGCCCACCACAAGGTCAAGATCACCGATGCCGCGATCGTCGCGTCGGTGCAACTGTCCACGCGGTATATTTCCGACCGCTATCTGCCCGATAAGGCGATCGACCTCATTGACGAGGCGGCGTCTCGCGTGCGCTTGCGCGCCTTTACCGCGCCGACCGACGTGCGGCAGTTGGAGGAAGAAGTTAAGCGCCTCTCGGCGGAAAAGAAATCCGCCGTTAACGAGCAGGACTTTGAACGCGCGGCACAGCTCCGTGATGAAGAAAAGAAAGTCACCGAGCAGTTAGAAGAACAACGCGCACAGTGGCAGGAGAAAAACGCGGGTATCACGGGCGAAGTGACTCCCGAGGATATCGCACAGATCGTGTCCGGCTGGACGGG
>JAFQEC010000017.1 GCA_017415805.1 Clostridia bacterium
CGACCGACGAGGGGCGGAGAGAAGGCTACAAAGTAGCCGACCGACGAGGGGCGGAGAGAAGGCTACAAAGTAGCCGACCGACGAGGGGCGGAGAGAAGGCTACAAAGTAGCCGACCGACGAGGGGCGGAGAGAAGGCGTTGAAGTGAGCGTTGAGCCTTCGATTCGCGAGCAATTACGGGAGGATGCTATCCTCCCCTACGAAGATTGTGCGTATAGCGTAAGATCACATCCCGTAAGAACGCAGAGAAGGGGATCGTGCAAAAAACAAAAGGCGGTGCGAGGGGCGACATCTGCCGCCCTCGCACCGCAAGGGTCGATTGATTAATAGAAGTCAGAGTAGATGCTGTCGCCGCTATACGCGATGTACAGCGTGTTGCCGCTCATCTCGAGGGCGGCCACATCGTTCTCCATGTAGCAGGCATATACCGTGCCCCATGCAGCATCACCGGTGATCTCGATGCGGTTCAGAGTATCGTTGTACACCCAAGTCTCGGGAATGTTCAGAGGAGACGTGTAGTACTCGGTGTCTGCGAAGGATACGATCTTGCCGTCACGGATGCCGATATTCAGGACAGGATCCATGAAATTACGGATGGTTGCGAGCTCGTCGCCGGAGTAGGGCGAGAAGGTCGTGCCGTTAGCGGACTCGATCTGGAAGTCGTGCTTGTCGTCAGCAACCAGCGTGCGATCGTTGAACGCGTTGTAGGCGGTGTCATAAACCTTGTAGCCACGGTTCTCCTCGCGCTGAGCGTAGATCAGGGCCTCCGTGCCGTCGGCATAGGTGATGGTGAGGTAAGCGCATGCAGCGTAATCCAGCAGGTAGTTCTGGGTCTTGATGTTTGCAACCGAGCCTGCGATCACGTAATCGGTCTCGGTGGTGTCATACCAGCCGGTTGCTTTAACATCGAGGTGCTTGCGGAAGAGGGTAACGTCAAACGCGCCGGCCTCATCCACGTAGGACTGGGGCGCGATGAAGGTGCCGTACTTCACGCTCGTAACCAAGGTCATGAGCATGTCATAGTCTTCCTTCTCCAGCGCGGAGAGGAAGCGGATACCCGTGCTGTCCGCGTTGGTACGGACCGATGCACCCTTCGTGGTGGTGAAGGAGACGAACATAGGTGTGAAGGTCAGCTCAGCCGTGACGTTGTAAGATGCGCCTGCGGCCCAGAGGTTGCCCGAAGCATCCTTCCAACCCACAAACGAACCGTTGCCTGCGGGAGCTGCGGGAAGAACGATCGCGCCGCCTGCGGCTGCAACGCCCTTGACATCAGCGAGCTCGCCTGCGCCGTCAAGGAAGGTGACGACCAGCGTGTTCAGCGAGGAGTAGAACTGCGCAACGTAGGTTGCCTCGGTGGGAAGCAGGTAGGTGCCGGTGCTGTCAGCCTCGCATGCGGCAGGCATGGGAGACCAGCCTGCAAAGGTGAAGGTCTCGCTGCCGTTGGCAGGCTTGCTGGGAACAGCGGTGGTGGGAGCAACGTTGCGAGGAGCGTAGGTCACGGTCTCAGCACCGTCTACGATCCAGGTGACCTTACGCAGGGAGAGGTCGCGTACCATGTTGTCGGCAAGGGTCTGCTCTGCAGCCTCCAGCGTGCCAAGGCCGTAAACTCTGTAGGTGAAGGCGCTGGCCAGGCCAACGACCTTACCGGTTACAGGGTCAAGCGTGTTGGTGATGTAGAACGAGCCCTGACGTGCGGTTCCGCTATAACCCTCGGGCAGTGCCACAGCAGCCGATGCAAAGGCGTTTGCGGCAGTGGCCTCATAATTATAGGTAAGAAGCGTGCGCGTGATATAGGAGACCTCCGAGTCGAAGGCGCCGCTGCGGAGATAGAATGCTTCTGCAGGCGCATCGGGTCTCTTATATACGGTAGATCCCACAAACTCGGGGGCAGAGGCGGTCTGAGGCTGATCCTTCCAAGCAGCGTAAGCGCCGGCGGTGATATCCAGGGGGACGATCACGTCAACGTCCACGGTCGTTCCCATGCTCAGTTCAAAGGCGGCCTTTGCGAGCTCGGTGTTGTAGGTGACCTTGCCCGTCTCTTGATTGATCGCTACAGCAAAGTCTGCATCTTCCTCGGTGTAGTACAGCTTGTAGCTGTAGACCTCCTCGGTGACCAACCAAATGAAGGCGGTCTCGCCGGGCTCGAGGAAGTAGGTGTTCAGCTCGTTCACGAACAGATGCTGCTCGTTTCCGTTGAGGTTGGGGTTGTTGAGCGACGAGGTGTCGGCAGTGTCACCCGTTTGGGTGGGGCGCAGGCACCAGAGGGTGTAGCGGCCAAGATCCAGCGTGTGAGCAGAGGTGTTTACGACCTCGAAGCCGACGAAGACATCATCGGCCGTGGAATCCTTGGAGCCGTCGTTTTTCTGGATGAGGGAGCTCTGGTTATTCTTAATAACCTCGGTAATGATCAGCTCAGCGCCCGTTGCAAAGTTCACGGTGCGCTCCAGGCTGTACTGTCCGTCGCGCGAGGCAACGGCACGCAGCTGCACGTCGCCGTAGATCTTCAGTGCGCCGTTATAGGTCTGGCGCGTTGCGGAGGTAACGGGATCGGAGCCGTCCAACGTGTAATAGATCACGTCGGCATCGTTGCCCTTGGTCAGCGTGACCGTCTGCTCCATGCGGTAGATCGCGCTCTTGTGCGAGGAGGCGGGGGTTGCCACCGCGGGGAGAATGAATTTGGTTACCAGTGCATAGTGGTCCGAGATCAGACGCTGTGCCTCGGTATCGTTGAGAACATCGTAGGAGGTCACCTTCAGGTCGCTTTGCGAGAAGAAGACGTGATCAACAGGGTAATTGGGCGCGGGCGCTTTATAGCCACGCACGTCGAAGAGAAGGTCGCCGTACGAATCATACACCGGATCACCGTTTTCGTTGGTGTATTCAACTCGAGTAGCGTGCAGCTCGAAGGAAGAGGCTTCCCAGTAGATGGCGTCGGGCGCAAGGCGTGCCGCGTCATCAAAGCTCTCGCACAGGAGACTGTAGGCGGGGTCGTCGTTTCTTGCATTGAAGTCGCCCGTGATGATGGTGGGCAGGTGTCCGTAGTCCTCGTAGATCGTGTCGACCGTTGCGAACAGCTCACGAACGTTCTCCTGACGCCATGCCTTGACCAGATCGTCGGTATAGTCGTCGACCAACTGCCCGAAGGACGAGACCCAGACCACAAGGTGGGTGCTCATCATCAGAATGCGGCGACCGTTGGTGTGCTGCAGAATCGCCCAGGTGAGCGACTTGTCGGGGCTTGACACGGGCGCACTGGCCTTTGCGGTGACAAAGGCGCGGGTATGGTAGAGACCGTCATAGGTCTCTTCATTATATTGTACGGTGCCGTCCGTGTTTTCAACGATACCGCTGGTGCTTGCGATATTCGTCAGGTCAAGATAATTGCCATTATCAAGATCTTCTTCGGTAAGAACAGTGGTTCCGTTACGGTCAAACAGCTCTTTTACCTGCACGCCGCCTTTCGTTGTCGCGAGGCGATAAGCAGCACCGTTCATCTGTTCGTGCGTCTTCACGCTTACCTTGACGTGGACCTGCTTGTTGGTGGTGGTAGGCACAGGCTTCTGGTACGTATACTGCAGCGTGCCAGTCGAGCCGTTCACGACGGTGAACTTTGCTTCCTTATAAAAAATGGGAGTCTGGTTATCGGCATTCACGGTGACCGAGCCGTAGCCTGCGGCATACAGAGCATCCGCGATCTTGGTATCCACCTCGGGATTGTCTTTGAAGCTGTACTCCTGGAAGCAAATGACATCAGCGTCGACCTTCAGGATCTCGGTGATGGCATTGTCCACACGCAGGATGTGCTCGCCACTTTCGGTTTCGCCCACAACCCATTTGAGCGACACCCAGCCGGTTTGGCTCGTGTTGTCGTAGGAAACGCGAATGTTGAGCGACATCACTTTGATCTCGTCTCCTGCCACCTCAGAGGCGGAGAGAGGCGATGCCTCACTCTGTGCGCTGACCGAGAAGATCGGCACGAACAGTGCGAGCACCATGATGACAGAAAGAAATGCACAAATAATTTTCTTCATGATTTTTGCTCCTTATGTAACAAGATTGGGGGCGCGTACGATTGTGCAGTTTATTATAACATAAATCCTTCCAAATGTCAAGAGAATTTTCGCATATTTTTTTGGCACAATATATAGTAGGTTTTTTGAAAACACTTGCAATTTTTGCGCAGATATGGTAGAATAAGAGCGGCATCGAAAAGTAACGCCGAACGGAGGTTCAACGGCATGAAGCGCTTTCTTGCGACCCTTTTACTGATCGCCCTGTTTTTGCCCGCGCTTTGCGTGGGCGTCTCTGCCGCCGCGCCGCGCGTGACCTTCCGCGTCGGCCAGACCGAGATCAGTCAGTCGACCGTTCCCACAAACAATCGGATCCGCCTGCCCGAGGCCCCCACCGCACACCTTGGCTCGCGCACCTTCATCGGCTGGGCTACGCAGGAGGGGCTGTATCCTGCGGGTGCGGTTTATATACACACTCCCGATACCGATATCGTGTTTGAGGCGATCAGCGTGGATCTGCAGACCATGCGGGGCGCCGCCGTCTCGCTCACGGGCGCGCCCACGCTGCGCTTTGACGGAGCTATCGATCGGGCGGGGTACGATCGGCTGCTGGAGCTGGTGGGTGCGTCCAACGTTACCTGCGGTGTGCTGGTGGCCCTTTACAAAGAGGTTTACGGCGGCACGCGCGTCTTTACGCACGATGCCGATCCCACGATTGCGCCGAGCCTGCGCGACCGCGTTGCCACTGCATTTTCCTTTTCCACCGAGTGGCATCGCTTTTTCTCGGGCCGAACCGATGCGGTCGGGGATAGCGCGATTTTGGAAAAATATGCGGGGCGCGCGTATCTGACCGTCACAATGAGCAACGGGACGGCATACACGTATTATGCAGCCTTCGATCCCGATCAGCATGCGCGTACGGTGCACGGCGTTTCGGCCTTTGCCTTTGAGGACCGCGACCTCAGCACGCCCGACGGCCGTTATTCCGCAGCGAATATGCAGGCCCTGCGCGCGCGGCTGGACCGCGTGGTGAACGTCGATCAGACGACGGGCGCCGTTTGCAACGAATATTCACACAACAACATTGATTTTCTGACGTATCGCTACTACACCTCGCCCTATCGCGTGAGTGAGATACGTGAGGATTTCCCCGCGAACGGAAAGGAAACGTATGTGATCGTGGGAAGGGACGGGGGCGATTTTCGCAACATCACCGCCTATTTCATGGGCGGCTCCTACCGTCAGTCCAAGGGAAACGAGTGTAACAGCGACGGCTATTATATCACGGTTAACTCCTATACGGTATGAGAAAAATCAGAAAACGGGCGGCCAAACGGCCGCCCGTTTCTTGTGCTTGTACGGGCCAAAAGCGGCGGACGAGCGATGCTCGCCCCTACAAAAATTGCGCAAACATTGCGGCTGCGGCAGCCTTCCCCCGACGGGGAAGGCAAAAACGCACAAACATCGCGGCCATACTCCCAAACCCGTAGGGGCGAACGGTGTTGCCCGTTGTTGTCGCTGTGCGACAAGGGCGAGCTTGCTTTGCAAACGTCGCGCATCCGCGATTCGCCTTTGCTTTACACGGATCCTTGCCGCCCCGTCATGATTTCGGCCTTTTGCGCGTAAAATTGTAAAAAAGGGCAAAACGGGGTGAGGTTTATGACGATTTTCGAAAAAAGCGAGACCGCCTTGCACAGTTTGCGGCACGGCGGCATCGAGGTGCTGCGCGTATCGGTGCGTTATCCGCTGGGAGAGAGTGCTGCCGAGACCCACGTGCGTGCGCTGTGCCGTGCGCTGGAGCACTATGCGGAAAAGACGCTGCGGCCGCGTGCGGCCGCTGAGCTGGAGGAGGCGGTGCGTGCGGGGCGGGGATTTTCCTTTATACACCACGCCTATGAGATCTCCTTTTCGGCCGTTTCGCGGGGGCGCACGCTGACTGTTTGTGTGACAGCGGCGCTTACGGCGGGAGAAGCACAAAAGAAAGAGACGCTTTGCATGCGCTGGACGCGGGACGGTGCTTTTCAGCTGCGCGCTTCGCGCACGCGCGAAAAATTACTTGCAAAAAAATTAAATATATGCTATTATAAAAATTAGTAATCAACTTTTCCGAAAAGGACGGTGGAGCTATGTCCAAAAAAGCGATTCGGCAGATCGTGCAGGCCGAGGATCAGGCCGAGATCCTGTGCCGTGTGGCCGAGGAGCGCGCAGCCGAGATGCGTGAGCGCGTGGTTCGAGAGGGTGAAGCGCATCTTTGCGAGGTGGAGCGTGCCACCGAGCAGGAGCTTGCCGCCGAGCTGCGTCAAATGCGTGCCCGTGCGGCCGCACTGGAGCAAAAAAAGCGCGCCGAGGCCGAAAAAGAGGCCGTGGAGCTCGAGCTCGCCGCGCGCGAGCACATGCCCGAGGCGGTGCACCGTATCGTATGGGGGATCATTGAGAAATGTCAGTGAGCAGGATGGAAAAGCTGACCGCGGTCTTGCCGCGTGCGGATGCCGATGCACTGCTGCGGCGACTCATGCGGTTGCGTGCAGTCTCGGTCGAGCGCACCGACGGGGGGGACGAAACGCTTCTTCCCTTGGCAAACGAGGCGCGTATTGCCGCGTTGACGGCATCGCTTGCGGAGATCGAGCGCGTTCTCCCTGTTCTTACAAAGCGCACGCGGCGGAAAAAATCGCTTTTTCGGCCTGTGACCGAGGTTGCGTTTGCCGAATTTGAGGCCGACGGGCGCATGGAAAACGCGCGACGGGTGGTGGAGGAGACGGGCAAGATCGTTTCCGAGCAGGGCAAATTGCGCGCCGAGCTGGAGACGCTGACCGCGCGCGGACGCGCGCTGATGCCGTATTTTGAGCTTGCCCTGCCGCTGGATTTTGCGGGAACGGCACATACGGTGTTCCTTTTGGGCAGTCTGCCCGCAGGTGTGCGGCGTACCGCACTGGAAGCGGCGACCGAGGACCTTGCGCTTACGGTGGATATCATTTCTGCCCAGCCCGGCGGAATTTACATTTCGGCCATCTGCCACAAGGACGAGCAGGAGCGTGCCCTGCGTGCGCTCTCGGGTCTGGGCTTTACACGTGCGCGCTTTGATGCGTCACACGGAACGGCAAAGCGCCTGTTTGACGCAAACGAGCGCGAGATCCGCGCCGTGCATGAGACGCTGGAGCGCTTGGAAAACCGCCTCGGCGTGCTCGCCGAGCGCCTTACGGACGTGGAGATCCTGGCGGATATGGAGCGCACCGCACTGCTGGCGGAGGAGAGCAAGCGGCGCATGGATGCCACCGCGCAGTGCGCGGTGCTGACTGGTTGGTGCCCCGCGCGCGAGCGCGAGCGCGTGACCGAGGTGCTGGAGCATTTCGGCGCGGCCTATGAATTTGCGCCCCCCGACGAAGGGGATGACCCGCCCATCCTGCTGCATAACAACGGCTACGCGCGCAATTTCGAGTGGGTGCTGGGGATGTATTCCTACCCCCGTTACGGCAAATTTGACCCCACCTTTGTGATGAGCATTTTTTATTTTCTCATCTTCGGCCTCATGTTTGCCGATGCGGGCTACGGATTGTTGCTGTCGGCCGTTTGCTTTGGCGGTGTGCGGTGGCTGAAGCCCCGCGAGGGCATGAAGCGCTTTTTGCTGCTGTTCGGCTACTGCGGCATCTCGTGCATCATCTGCGGCGTGCTGTTTGGCTCGTATTTCGGCAACTTCCCGCTGGCGTTTTTGGAGAACGTGGTGGGCGTCGCACCCGAGAACCTGCCGCGGCTCTCGCTTCTGCCCTCGGCCGAGGGAAATCTTGCGGTGCTGTTTGACCCGTTGCAAAATCCGATGGCATTTTTGGTGCTCTCGCTCGGCGTGGGTGCGGTGCACCTGCTCGCGGGCATGGCCGTGAAGGCCTTTTTGCTCTGCCGAGAGGGGAAATGGTTAGACGCGCTGTGCGATATCGTTACCTACTGGGTGCTGTTCGCGGGGATCGGCGCGGTATTCTTCTATAAAACCGTGGGTATTATCCTGATCGCATCGGGCGCGGGGCTGATCGTGCTCACGCACGGGCGGCGCGCCAAAGGTCCTGTGATGAAGATCATGGGCGGGCTGCTGGGGCTTTACGATCTCATTTCCTACGCATCCGATCTGCTCTCCTACTCGCGCATCCTTGCGCTGGGGCTGGCGGCAAGCGTGATCGGACAGGTCGTCAACATTCTGGCCACCATGAAGGGGGCATCGTTCTTCGGATTTCTTCTGATGATCGTGGTATTCTGCGTGGGTCACGTGCTCAATCTCGTGATCAACGTGCTGGGCACCTTCGTGCATACCTCGCGCTTGCAGTATATTGAGTTTTTCGGCAAGTTCTACGAGGATGGCGGTCGCCCCTTCGTGCCCCTTGCGCCCTCGGACCGCTACGCCGAGGATACCTCGCCCGAGCAAGAAGCCACAAATGAACAATAAAAAGCAAAACAGATAAAGGAGATTACAGTCATGGGAATTTTTGATAGTATTTTCAGCGGTCAGAACCTGGCCATGCTGGGCGCGGCGCTTGCCGCCATTCTTGCGGGCATCGGCTCGGCACGCGGCGTTTCGATCGTGGGTGAGGCGGCCGCAGGGCTGCTCACCGAGGACCCCTCCAAGTTCGGCAAGGCGCTGATTTTGCAGGCCCTCCCCGGCACGCAGGGTATTTACGGTCTGATCACCGCGTTTCTGATCATCTTTAAGGCAGGCATCCTGAACGGCACGTCTGCCGAATTGACCGTTGGTCAGGGTGCGTATTTTCTCGTAGCCGCGCTACCCATCGCCTTCGTTGGACTTAGCTCGGCTGTCAAGCAGGGCAAGGTCGCCGCATCGGGCATCAGCCTGATCGCCAAACGCCCCGACGAGGTCGGTAAGGCCATCACCTCGGCAGCACTGGTCGAGACCTATGCGATCTTTGCCGTGCTGGTCTCGATGCTGCTGGTGCTCTTTGCATAAGGCGGTCGGGGAATTTTAGCATGACAGGAATCGAACGCATCACCGAGCGTATCCTTGCCGACGCAAAGGAGCGCGCCCGCGTGATACTGGAAACGGCGCAGAACGACTGCCGCGCGCTGGCAGAGGATTTTGCCGCGCGCGCCGATGCCCTGCGCGATGCGATCGCGGAGCGTGCGATGCGCGAGGGTGAGGACGTGATCGCCCGCGCGCGCTCCTCGGCTGCAAGAACGCGCCGCAATCTGCTGCTCGACGCGCGCCGACGCGTGCTGGACGAGGCCTTTGAGGCGGCGAAGCGCGAGATCTGCGACACCGATTACGGCAAATACCGCGAGCTGCTGGTGGCTCTGCTCTCCAGCGCGTTGATCGCACAGGCCGATGCCGAGCGCGAGAGCATCGCGCTTGGTGACGAGGTTGCAAAGATCGAGGCGCATGAGGTGCGCATGAATGCCGCTGACCGCGCGGCGCTGGGTGCCGCTGTGATCGAGGGCGCGCGCGCCGTTTGCGAGCGCCGTATCGGCGCCGAGCGCTTTGCGCGCGTGCACCTCTCGGACGAGGATGCCGACATCGACGGGGGGCTTTTGCTGCGCTTTGGCGCGGTGGAGGTCAACTGCTCGATCGCGGCGGTCATCGGTGAGGTGCGCCGCACGCTGGAGCCACGCGTGGCCGATATTCTTTTTGCCGAAGAAGGCGATCGGGAAAGCGAGCGTGATCGCTCATGAGCGCGCGCTACAGACCCGAGGACTATCTTTACGCCTCAGCGCGCGTGCGCGCGCTGGAGAATAAGCTGGTGGGCAATGCACGCATCCGTCAGCTGCTGGAAATGAAAAGCGCAGAGGACCTGCGTGCGGCACTGGCGGCGATGGGCTATGTGGGCGAGGTCGAGCAGATGCTGCACGCCATGCTGCGCGAGGGCTTTGATACGGTGTGCGCCGCGCTCCCCGACCCTGCGGTCGTGGCGTTTTTGCAGTATCCGTACGATACGCATAACCTCAAGGTGCTGCTCAAATGTGCCATTCGCCGTGTAGATCCCACACCGCTGCTCATCGACGCGGGCACGCTGCCCGCGGCAGAGCTACCCCTGCTGCTGGCACAAAACGACGCCAAGATCCCCGCGCCCTTGCGCGAGGGGGCGCGTGCCGCGCGAGAGTGCTACGATGAAACGAAAAATCCGCAGGAGATCGACTTCGTGCTCGATCGCGCCTGTTTTTCTGCTATGTATGAGAGTGCCTCGGCCGTGCCGTTTGCACAGCGCCTTGTTGCGCAGAAGGCGGATCTGGTCAATTTGCAGATCCTCTTGCGCGTGATGCGCCTTGCCATGGGTGAGGTGGGGCACGCCTTGCTGTTGCGCGCGCTGGTGCCGCACGGCACGCTGGGCGAGGCGTGGTTTTCCGAGGCGTACGGTGCGGGAGAGGGCGCGTTCCCTGCCTTGCTTGCGTGCACGCCCTATGCGGCTCTGTGGGGAGAGGACAATACCCCCGCGGCACTGGAGAAGCGCGCCGACGATCTGCTGATGGCAGAGGTGGGGCGTGCCAAATATATTGCGTTCGGGGCAGAGGTGCCCATCGCTTATCTCTGGGGGCTGGACACCGCCGTGCGCGATCTGCGCATCCTCTGGACGGGGCTTGTGTCGGGCGCGGACAGAGAAACCATCGCCACGAGAGTGAGGGAGTGCTATGTATAAGATCGGTGTGATCGGCGCGCGCGACAGCGTGCTTGCCTTTGCGGCGCTCGGCTTTGCGATCCTTGAGGCCGCGGACGCCGAGAGTGCCCGCACGGCACTGCACCGCGCGGTGCGGAGTGGCGAATTTGCCGTGCTGCTGCTGACCGAGGATCTTGCCGCTCTGCTTGAGCAGGATATTGCGCGCTATGCAAGCGACCCCCTGCCCGCCATTACCTCGATCCCGGGATGCCGCGGTGCTACGGGCTACGGTATGGCGGCGATCCGCCGTGCGGCGGAGCGTGCAGTGGGCAGTGATATTTTAACGGAAAGTCAAGAGGCATAAAGCAATGGTGGAAGGAAGAATTCGTAAGGTATCGGGCCCGTTGGTCATTGCCGACGGCATGGGAGAGGCGAATTTGTTTGACGTGGTGCGCGTGGGCGAGGACCGACTGATCGGTGAGATCATCGAGATGCACGGCGACCGCGCCTCGATCCAGGTCTATGAGGAGACGGCGGGCCTTGGGCGCGGCGACCGCGTGGTCTCGACGGGCGCGCCGCTGTCGGTGGAGCTTGGCCCGGGCTTGGCACGCAGCATTTACGACGGCATCCAGCGCCCACTTGAGGTGCTACGCGCGAAATACGGCCCGTGCATCATCAAGGGCGTGGATGAGTACGCGCTCGATCGTGCCAAGCAGTGGTATTTTGAGCCTGCCGTTGCATACGGCGACGAGGTGAAGGGCGGTGACGTGCTGGGCTACGTGCAGGAGACTGCCGTGCTGCGCCACAAGATCCTGCTGCCCCCCGATAAAAGCGGCACGGTTGCTGCCATTCGTGCAGGTCAGTTTACCGTGGATGAGCCGATGGGCAAGCTGCGCCGCGCCGACGGCACGGTCGAGGATCTTTGTCTGATGCAAAAATGGCCGGTGCGCCGCGCGCGCCCCATCGCCGAGAAGCTTGCACCCACAGAGCCGCTGATCTCGGGTCAGCGCGTGATCGACGCGCTTTTCCCGCTGGCCAAGGGCGGCACAGCCTGTGTCCCCGGGCCCTTTGGCTCGGGCAAGACCGTGGTGCAGCACCAGCTTGCCAAGTGGAGCGACGTGGATCTGGTGGTCTACATCGGCTGTGGCGAGCGCGGAAACGAGATGACCGATGTGCTGCATGAGTTCCCCGAGCTGACCGACCCCCGTACGGGCAAGTCGCTCATGGACCGCACGGTGCTGATCGCCAACACCTCGGATATGCCCGTGGCGGCGCGTGAGGCGTCGATCTATACGGGCATCACGATCGCCGAATATTACCGCGACATGGGCTATTCGGTCGCGGTGATCGCGGACTCGACCTCGCGCTGGGCAGAGGCGCTGCGTGAGATGTCGGGACGTCTGGAGGAGATGCCCGGTGAGGAGGGCTACCCCGCGTATCTGACCTCGCGCCTGGCGCAATTCTATGAGCGCGCGGGCAAGGTCACCTGCATTGGCGGTGACCGCCGCGTGGGCACGCTGTCCGCCATCGGCGCGGTCTCGCCCCAGGGCGGCGACATCTCCGAGCCCGTTACGCAGGCAACACTGCGCATCGTCAAGGTGTTCTGGGGCTTGGATTCGTCGCTGGCGTACGCGCGCCATTTTCCCGCCATCAACTGGCTGACCTCTTATTCGCTCTACCGCGACCGCCTCTCGGACTGGTTCTCGGCCAACATCGCCAAGGACTGGAACGAAAAAACCGGCGAGGTGCTGCGAGTGCTGCAGACCGAGAGCGAGCTGCAGGAGATCGTCAAGCTGGTGGGCGTGGATGCGCTCTCGGCCGAGGATCGCATGACGCTGGAGACGGCGCGCTCGCTTCGCGAGGACTTCTTGCATCAAAACGCCTTCGAGCAGACCGACAGCTACACGCAGATGGACAAAATGTACGCGCTCATGGAGCTGATCTTCTCGTTTGACAAAAAGGCACGCGCCGCCATTGCGCGCGGTGCGGACATCACCGCGATCTCGGAGCTGCCCGTGCGTGAGCGCATCGGCAGAGCCAAGGCGGTGGCATATGCCGAATACGCCGCGGAGTACGCCGCGATCGACGCCGCGATCAATTTTGAAATCGCGGCACTGGACACCGAGGAATGAGGTGAGTGGAATGATTCGTGAATACAGAACCATTGAGGAGGTCGCAGGGCCTCTGATGCTGATCAAGCAGGTGGACGGCGTGAAGTACGACGAGCTCGGCGAGATCGAGCTGGCAAGCGGCGAGGTGCGCCGCTGCCGCGTGCTGGAGGTGGACGGGCGCAACGTGCTGGTGCAGCTGTTTGACTCGGCCGCGGGTCTGAATCTTTCGAGCAGCAAGGTGCGCTTCAAGGGGCACGGCGTGGAGCTTGGCGTTTCCGAGCATATGCTGGGGCGAGTGCTGAACGGCATGGGCGAGCCCATGGACGGCGGTGCACCTATCCCTGCCGACCGCAGTGTGAACATCAACGGCACGCCGATGAACCCTGCGGCGCGCCACTACCCCTCGGAGTTTGTCCAGACAGGTGTTTCGACCATTGACGGCCTGAACACCTTGGTACGGGGTCAGAAGCTGCCCATTTTCTCGGGCTCGGGCCTGCCCCACGCCGATCTTGCGGCGCAGATCGCGCGCCAGGCCAAGGTGCGGGACACCGACGCCCCCTTTGCCGTGGTGTTCGCGGCGGTGGGCATCACCTTTGAGGAGGCCGATTTCTTCATCTCGGATTTCAAAAAGACGGGCGCGATCGACCGCACGGTGCTGTTTATCAATCTCGCGTCCGACCCCGCAATCGAGCGGATCACCACGCCCCGTATGGCGCTCACGGCGGCAGAGTATCTTGCATTTGAGTGCAACATGCACGTGCTGGTCATCATGACCGATATCACCAACTACGCCGAGGCACTGCGCGAGGTCTCCGCCGCGCGCCGTGAGGTGCCGGGACGGCGCGGCTACCCCGGCTATCTCTACACCGACCTTGCCACGATGTACGAGCGCGCAGGGCGGCGCGAGGGCAGTGAAGGGTCGATCACCATGATCCCGATCCTCTCGATGCCCGAGGACGACAAAACGCACCCCATCCCCGACCTTACGGGCTATATCACCGAGGGGCAGATCATCCTCTCGCGTGAGCTCTACCGCAAGAGCATCCTACCCCCCGTGGACGTTCTGCCCTCACTCTCGCGCCTGAAGGACAAGGGCATCGGCGCGGGCAAAACGCGTGAGGATCACGCGGGTACGATGAACCAGCTGTTTGCCGCCTATGCACGCGGCAAGGAGGCCAAGGAGCTCATGGTCGTGTTGGGTGAGGCGGCACTCACGCCCGTGGACCGTCTGTATGCAAAATTTGCCGACGCGTTCGAGGCAGAATACGTCAACCAAGGCTTCCACGAGGAGCGCACCATCGAGCAGACGCTGGATCTGGGCTGGCGACTGCTCTCGATCCTTCCGCGCAGCGAGATGAAGCGCATCAGCCCCGCGCTGGTCGCAAAATACTGGCCGAAGGGCGAATAAATCACCCCGTTTTGTGGGTAAAAAGGAAGAGTTATGGCAGAAATTCGAGTGAATCCCACGCGCATGGAGCTCAAAAGGCTGCAAACGCGCTATCAAACGGCGCGCCGCGGCCATAAGCTGCTCAAGGACAAGCGCGATGAGCTGATGCGGCAATTCCTTGCCGTGGTGCGCGAGGACCGTGAGCTGCGCCTTCGTGTCGAGCGCGCGCTGGGCGACGTATACGGCGGCATCGCCATGGCGGGAGCCGCCGCGCATCCGCGCATGCTTCAGGCCGCGCTGCTGGTGCCCAAATGCGAGAGCGCGGTCACGGTAAGGCACCGCAATTGCATGAGTGTGACCGTGCCACAGCTTGAAATACAGGACACGGGCGAGGCTGCCGCTGTTGGCTTTCCGTACGGCTTTGCCTTTACCTCGGGTGAGCTGGACGGGGCGCTCACGGCACTGGTTGCGGTGCGCGCGGATCTTGTGAAGCTTGCCGAGCTGGAAAAGCAAGCGCAGCTGCTGGCTGCCGAGATCGAGCGCACGCGCCGCCGCGTCAACGCGCTGGAGCATATCCTCATGCCGCGGTATCTGTCGGCCATTCGCACCATCAAAATGAAGCTGGACGAAAACGAGCGCGGCAACATCACGCGACTGATGAAGGTCAAGGATCTGATGCTTTCCGCCGCGCACGCGCCGCAGGACGAGGACGAATAAAAAACGCCCCCGATGCAACACGCATCGGGGGCGTTCGTTATGCCGCGGCCGCTTGCCGCACGCGCTTTGCGCGGATCAGTCCGCGCAGGGTGAGTAAACAGAAGATGAAATACGCCAGTGCGGTGAGCGCCCAGGAGATGGGGTAGGAAACGTAGATCGAGCTCAGGCTGCCGAGCGCGCGGAAGACCGTGAGGATCCATGCCACGCGGAACACGCACGCACCGAGCAGGGAGAGGACGGTCGAGGTGATCGAGCGTCCGAGCCCGCGCAAAACGCCCGAGCCGATCTCCATCAGCGCCAGCAGGAAGTAGGGGATCATCATGATCTCAAGCTTCAAAAGCGCGGTGTCCATGGCAATGGCATCCGGCGTGGCGGGCGCGCCCTCCACTACGCCGTACAGCGCGAGCAGCGGATGACGGAAGAGCATCAGCGCACCGCTGAACAGCAGTGCCACGGCGGTGGTGAGCGCGTAGCAGCATCCCATCACACGCTTGATGCGCTCGTACCTTTGCGCGCCCATGTGCTGACTGGTGAAGGTGGCCGCGGCCTGGCAGAAGGAGTTGGTTGCGGTGTAAACGAAGCCCTCGAGGTTTGCGACGGCGGCGTTTCCCTTTACCACGGGCTGGAAGGCACTGTCGGGGGGTGAGACGCTGTTGTTGACCTGTAGGATCGAGGATTGGATGAGCATATTGGAGATCGCGAACAAGGAGCTCTGGATGCCTGCGGGCAGGCCAATGTGCAGAATGTTCAGGAAGGAGTGGCGATGGATGCGCAGTCGACGCCAGCAGAAGCGGCAAGGGCCACTCTCGCGCGAGAGCAGGACGAACAGCACCAGAGCCGAGGCGGCGTTGGCGATCGCGGTGGCAAGCGCCACGCCCTCCACCGACATGCCGCACCCCAGCACGAAGAAGAGGTTGAGCCCCACGTTGAGCAGCCCCGCGCAGGAGAGCACGAACAGCGGTGTTTGTGTGTCACCCTTCGCGCGGAAGATCGCAATGAGGTAGTTGGTCATAGAGAGAAAGGGAATGCCGCAAAAGTAGATCTGCGTATACCGCGCAGAGAGCTCGAGCAGCTTGCCTGTATTGCCCATCAGAGCGAGCACGGGGCGCGCGAGGGGGAGTCCCACGCCAAGCCCTACAAGGCCAAAGAGCACGCTCATGCAGATCGCTGTGTGCACCGTGCGGGAGATCGCCTCGTGATCGCGTGCGCCGATGTGGCGTGCCACCACGACATTCGCGCCCACCGAAAAGCCGATGAACAAATTGACGATCAGATTGATAAAGGAGCCCGTCGTGCCGATGGCACCGACGGCGTCGGGCTCGGTCGAGAGTCCCACGATGATCATATCCGCCGCATTGTAGAGGGTCTGCAGCAGGTTGGTCGCCATCAGGGGCAGTGCAAACAAGAGGATCTTGCGCAGCAGCGGCCCCTCGAGCAGGTCGATTTCTTTTCGTTGCTTGACGTGTGTCATGATTCTCCTTGGCGTGAAGCCTGTGGACGGTGGGGAACGTGCACCCTCATTATAGCCCTCGACCACGGGGAAAGTCAAGCCATTTTGTAAAAATACAGTGCCACCTTTTTGCCTCAAGGGTGGCACTGTATACCGATTATTTTTCCAGCAACAGATCGTTCTCGCCGATCCAGCCGATGCGGCGAAGAACGAGGCACACCGCCCAGCTGATGATGGCGGGCAGAACGAAGCAGGTCAGCACAAGGCCGACCCAGTCCATCGCGCCGACCGTGTGGGGGTATTCACCCTTGAACCAGCCGAGCATGATGCCGATCGGGCCGAGCAGACCGCACGTGCCCATGCCCGAGTTGATGGCGGCGTCGTACATTTGTAGCTTGAACACACAGGTCGCAAGCGGGCCCGTGACGGCCGAGGCGAGCGTGGGCGGGATCCAGATACGCGGATTGCGCACGATGTTGGGCATTTGGATCATGCTGGTGCCAATGCCCTGCGAGACAAGGCCGCCCCAGCGGTTCTCACGAAAGCTCATCACGGCAAAGCCCACCATTTGCGCGCAGCAGCCCGCTACGGCCGCACCGCCCGCGAGTGCAAGCCCCGTGGCGTTCTCGGGTACCACGCCCGCCACCGCCGCGCCCGAGAGGCCAATGGCCGCACAGATCGCCGCGGAGCTGATGGGCAACGTGAGCGCAAGGCCCATGACCACCGAAATGATCAGGCCCATGAGCAGCGGCTGGAGCTCGGTTGCCCAGCCGATGAATTTTCCAACAAAGCTGACGGCCGTGCCGATATGGGGGGCGATCAGCATGGCAAGTCCGCCGCCGATAAAGACGGTCACGAAGGGGGTGACGAGAATATCCACCTTGGTCTCCTTGGAGACGGCCTTGCCGCACTCCACCGCCACGATGGTGACCAGCAGTACGGCAAGCGGACCGCCCGCGCCCCCTGCGGCATTGGCCGCATAGCCAACGGCCGCCGCGGAAAACAGCACGAAGGGCGGAGCCCCCAGTGCGTGTGCGATGGCGACCGCCATTGCCGCACCTGCCACGGCCTGCGCCCACGTGCCGATGGTAAGGAAGAAGGAGAGCGCGGGGATCAGACCGATGGCCTTGAAGATCGTGCCGATGAGCAGAGAGCCGAACAGGCCCAGCGCCATCGCGCCCAGCGCGTCAATGCCGTAGCGTCGCGCCGAAAAAACGATGTCCTTGCGCGCCAAAAAGCGGCGCAACGCGTTCTTCTTTGTATCGAGTGCTTCGTTTTGCCCGTGCATACGGTCTCCTTTCAACGGCCAAAGCGCTTGAGCCGATCGTTTAATATATCGCGGAACGAGGAGGCCGCGATCTGCCCGCCAAGGTCAGAGGTCTGATATTGCCGCATCACGGGGGTGTAGGATTTCTCGGTGAACACGAAATGATCCAGAAGCGTGATCTCCAGGAGCTGGAGCGCGGCCTCGATACGGCGCGTGACGGCCACGTCCTCGGCCGAGGGCGTGGAGATTCCACCGGGGTGATTGTGCGTCAGCACCGCGGCCACCGCACCCTTGCGAAAGGCATGCTCGGCAATACGGCGCGTGGAGAGCGTGACGCTGGCGATCGAGCCGTCACCGATGTGAAACAGGTCGATCAGATGCATCCCGTTGTCGAACAGCAGCATGTAGGCACGCTCGATCTTAAGCCCCATATAGAAGGGCAGGATGTATGCCGCGATCTTGTCGGGCGTGTCAAAGACCTGCGGGCTTTGCTCGGGCTTGAGCTTGCTCATCGCATAGCGGCGCGAGAGCTCGCCCAGCATGCGCAAAAAGGTCGATGCGGCATCGCGGATCCCTTCGACGCTCTTGAGCAGCTCCGCGTCGGCCTCCAGCACGCCCGAGAGCGACCCGAACTCCTCAATGAGCGAGTGGGCAAGGTCGTTGGTGTCGCGGCGCGGGATGGTATAAAAGAGTGCCAGCTCCAGGAGCTCGTGGTCGGCCAGCGATTCGGGATCGCGCAAAAAGCGCTCGCGCAGGCGTGCGCGATGCCCTTCGTGCAAAGAGGATTTCTTTTCCATAGGGCGCTCCTTTTCTTGTGATACTTTTATTTTAACATATTATGTAAAGAATTTCCACATTTTTTTGCATCTGGGCAAAAATTGTTGATTTTACGCGCACATACGGTTCCCCTTTTGAAATAGCGAAAAAATGAGATAAATCTATTGACAAGATCATTCCCCTATGCTATAATAATTGCACAAATAGGCAATCGGAGGTTTAAGCCATGAACAGAATTCAAACGATCGAAACCAAGGATATTGCAAAGACGGTTGCAACCGGCGGCTGCGGCGAGTGCCAGACCTCTTGTCAGTCCGCATGCAAGACCTCTTGCGGTGTTGCAAATCAGCAATGCGAGAACCAAGATCAGTAACGGTTTGAAACGCTGCCTTTCGGGCAGCGTTTCTCTTATTTCGCAATTTTGACAGGAGATAACCATGGTTCACCAATATAAATTAAACGGATACAATATCGTGCTTGATACGGCAAGCGGCTCGGTACATACGGTAGACGAGGTTGCGTACGACATTATTTCTATGTATAAGACCGCCTCAGGCGAGCAGATCGTGACGGCCATGCTGGAAAAATATGCGCACCTGCCCGATGTCACGCGCGAGGAGATCCTTGCTTGCATCGAGGATGTGCGCGCACTGGAGCAGGCGGGAAAGCTCTTTTCCACCGATCGCTACGAGGAGCTGGCGTACAACTATAAAAACAATTCCAACGTGATCAAGGCGATGTGCCTGCACGTGGCGCACACCTGCAATCTCAATTGCTCCTATTGCTTTGCAAGTCAGGGTAAATATCAGGGCGAGCGCGCCATCATGAGCTTTGAGGTGGGCAAGCGCGCCTTTGATTTTCTCATCGAGCACTCGGGCACGCGCAGAAATCTGGAGGTCGACTTCTTCGGCGGCGAGCCGCTGATGAACTGGGATGTGGTCAAGCAGCTGGTCGCCTATGCGCGCAGCATCGAGAAGGAGCACAACAAAAACTTCCGCTTTACCCTCACCACCAACGGCATGCTGATCGACGACGAGGTGATCGACTTTCTCAATCGGGAAATGTCCAACGTCGTGCTCAGCCTGGACGGCAGACGTGAGGTGCACGATCATTTCCGCAAAGATTACGCGGGCAAGGGGAGCTACGATGCCATTGTGCCCAAGTTCAAGCAGCTCGTCGAGGCGCGCGGCGGCAAGGGCTACTATGTGCGCGGCACCTACACGCACAACAACACCGATTTCACAAACGACATCCTGCACATGGCGGATCTGGGCTTTACGGAGCTGAGCATGGAGCCCGTCGTTTGCCCCCCGGGCGACCCGTACGCGCTGACCGAGGCCGATCTGCCAAAGCTCTTGGAGCAGTACGAGATCCTTGCGCGGGAGATGATCAAGCGCAAAAAAGAGGGAAGGGGCTTTACGTTCTACCACTATATGCTGGACCTGAAGAACGGCCCTTGCATCTACAAGCGTATCACGGGCTGCGGCTCGGGGACCGAATACGTGTCGGTCACCCCTTGGGGCGAGCTGTATCCCTGCCATCAGTTTGTGGGCGATGAAAAATACAGTCTCGGAAACATTTGGGACGGCATCCAAAACACCGAGAAGCAGGACGAGTTTCGCTCCTGCAACGCGTACGCACGCGAGGAGTGTCGCGACTGCTGGGCTAAGCTGTATTGCTCGGGCGGCTGTGCCGCAAATGCCTATCACGCAACGGGGAGCATCAACGGTATTTACAAGTACGGCTGTGAGCTGTTCAAAAAGCGCATCGAGTGCGCGGTTATGATCAAAGTTGCCGAGGCCAAGGAAGGATGAAAACGCCGATCTGCGATTTCGTAAAGGACTACGCCGCGCGCGGCGCATCCCGCTTTCATATGCCGGGGCATAAGGGTGAGCCCTTTCTTGGCTGCGAGCCGCTGGATATCACCGAGATCTGCGGCGCGGATACGCTGTATTCTGCCAACGGGATCATCGCCGAAAGCGAGGAGAGTGCCACGAGAGTGTTCGGCACGGCGCACACCTTTTATTCTGCCGAGGGATCGACGCTTGCCATCAAGGCGATGCTTGCGCTTGTCGTGCGCGGTGTCGCGCGCGGCGCGCAGCGCCCGTTGATCTTGGCTTCGAGATGCGTGCATAAGGCCTTTGTTTATGCGGCGGCGCTTCTGGATCTGGACGTGGAATGGATCTATCCTGAGGATGCCACGCATATATGCAAGGGCACGGTTACGGCAAGCAGCCTTGCAACGGCTCTTGCGTCGGGCCCCAAGCCCGCTGCGGTTTATATCACGTCACCCGATTACCTCGGTAACGTGTCCGATATTTCGGCTCTGTCGGAGATTTGTCACGCCCATCACGTTCCGCTGCTGGTGGACAATGCGCACGGCGCGTACCTGCACTTTCTCACACCCTCGCGCCACCCGATCGCGCTGGGTGCGGATCTGTGCTGCGATTCGGCACACAAGACCCTGCCCGTGCTGACGGGCGGTGCGTATTTGCACGTGTCGAAGCATGCAGACCCCACGTACGTCGCGGCGGCGCGGAGCACGCTGGCGATCTTTGCCTCAACGAGCCCGTCGTATCTGATCCTGCAATCCTTGGATCGCTGTAACGCATATCTCTCCTGCGGCTACGCACAGCGGCTTGCCGACACCGTGGCACGGCTGAATGCCCTGAAAACCAAGCTCCGCGCACTTGGCGTTGCGGTCACGGATACCGAGCCGTTGAAGCTGGTGATCGATGCGCCCGCGTCGGGCTATACGGGCGTGGAGCTTGCCGAGCACCTGCGCGCATATGCGATCGAGGTGGAGTTTGCTGATTGGGATTACGTTGTGCTGATGGTCACGCCCGAAAACCGTGACACCGATTTCGCGCGTGTGGCCGAGGCCTTCGAGTGCCTTCCGAAGCGCGCGCCCCTGCAAGAAAGAGCAGAGCTGCCGTCGCCACGCGCAAAGCGCGTGCTGTCGATCCGTGCGGCGGTATTTGCCGCGCACGAGAGCTGCGCCGCGCGGGATGCCGTCGGCAAGATCACCGCTACTCCAACGGTCTCCTGCCCCCCCGCCGTTCCGATCGCCGTCAGCGGCGAGCGCATCGGCGCCGAAACGGTGCGATTGCTGGAGCACTACGGTATCGATCGCATTGAGGTCGTGAAAGCATAAAAGAAAAAGGAGAGAAGCATCTCCCCTTAGTTATGGCCGTTGCCCCTTGGGGCAACGGCTTTTTGTCAGGAGCGATCCTGCGGCGCGTTCTGTCCCTTGCGCATCCGATTCAGGAGGTCGCTGTACTGACGGTTGGTGGCGCGCAGATCCTCTGCGATCATATTCAGATGCACGACCTGCTGCGACGTAAGCCCCGAAACGTCCAATGCCGCCGTGTTCACACGCCCCAGCAAAAAGTCGGTGGAGACCCGAAAGAAATCGGCAATGCGTACCAGCATCTCCACAGAGGGCAGCACGTTGTCGTTCTCCCAGTTCGATACGCACTGCTTGGTCACACCAAGGTGTGCAGCAAACTCCACCTGATTGATCCCGCGCAGTGTGCGCAGCTGACGGATGTTGTCGTTGAGTGCCTGTCCCATAGCTCCCTCCATAATCCAATATTGCAATACCATTATATAATTATTCCTTGACATATACGAAATACTATGGTATACTTGTACTTGACTTTAGAACAGGAGGAAGCACTATGAAGCGCATTGCGGAGCGCCGCAGATTGCGGTATTGTATTTTGCTTGGAATTCTTACGTTGGGAATCTACCTGATCCCGTTCTGGCAGACGTTGAGTTGGGATATCAATGTGATGCTGAAGGGCGACGGTAAGTGCACGCGCGGCGTGCTTTGGCGTATACTGCTGTTCATTCCGACCTTCGGCATCTACGGGTTGGCTTGGCACTATCGGACGGGCAAGCGCTTGCAGCACGGATTGCACGCACGCGGAATTCTATACGACGTCGGCGGCGCGCTTCAGGTGCTGTTGTGCCTTTGCGGACTTTACGTGATCGCGGATTATTTACTGATCCACGCCACCAACCGCCTTGCGCAGTATTACAACGCAAAACGGGCATAACGCGAAAGCGCTTGATTTTTCGGTGCATTTATGATAGCATAAAAGTACCGAAGAAAAGGAGGCGCAGTTATGAAAAAAACAATTTCCGTATGCTTGATCCTGTGTGTGCTGCTTTGCTCGATCGCCGTGCTTGCTGCCTGTGATGAGGAACCGCCCGCAGCGCCGCCTTCCGCAGCGCCGCCCGCGGCGCAAACGCCCCCGCCGCAGCAGGATCCGCCCCCCGACGGTTACCAGTGGTATCAGGACGACTATCTGCGCTTTGCCTATCCCGATGGATGGGACAAGAGCACGCTCTACGGCATTACGATCCTGACCCCGAGCACCCCGAACGCAGAGACCGTCAACGTGGTGTACGAGGCACGCACCAATACCTATTATAATATGACAGCGGAGCAGTATGCCGAGCTGGTGGGCCCGACGCTTGAGGCGCAGAATATGATCATTGACGACGTGACGGTCGAGCACAAGAGCAAAAACGGCGCGCACATCCTGCGCGTGGACTATCTGGTGCACACGCAGGGGAGCACCTTCGCACAGACACAGCTTGTGCTTGCCTCGGGGGACCGTGACTGTGTGATCACGATCAACCATGCTGTTGGAGAATCGGAGCTGCTCGAGAAGATCTACGATACCGTCAAGGTACGCAAGACTACGAGCGCCTGGGTGCCCGAAGGGTATTTGCTGTATCAGGACGGATATATTTCGCTTGCCTATCCCAAGAACTGGGTGAAGACCGAGCAGGACGGCGCGTATATGCTAAGTGGTGGAGCTCTTGGGGATAATTTTGTTCTGATCGATTGGGATACCGCGACGAGCGATGCGTATCAGGAGATCACAGTTCAGGATGCGATCGAAAATCTCACCCCCGTGGCCGAGTCGGAGGGGGCTGAGCTCTCGGGTGTGACGGTCGAGAAAAAGATCAAGGGGCCACTCACCGTTATGGAGATGCAATATACTCTCACGGTCATGGGTGTGTCCGTCGAAAATACGGTGTTCCTTGTTCGTGTGGATGACCGTCTCTACACACTGACACTGTGCGAATACCAGCAGGATGATGATATGATCAAGGCTGTGTATCATACGCTGCGCGCCTTGAAATGACGCATCAGCCCTTCCAAGCAATGCGCGGGATCACCCGCGCATTGCTTTTTGAAAAAATTTTTCTTTTTCCGAAAATCGCCTATTTTGTGGCTTGTCCTGCGTTTTTGCAAAATCTTCCTATATATATTGTGCGTGCGCGCGCATATGTAAAAACAGGCTGAAAAAAATTTCAAAAAAATCCGAATTTTCCCCTTGACAAGAGGATATAATAGGTGATAAAATAACAAAGCCGCACAAGCGAAGCGGGTGAGAAAAAGGGTTTTGAAAAAAGTTGAAAAAACTTTGAAAAAGGCCTTGACAAGCCCCTTGGATTGTGATATAATGGC
>JAFQEC010000018.1 GCA_017415805.1 Clostridia bacterium
CCCCCCCCCGCAACCGTGGAGGAGTACGATATTGCCACCTACGAGGGTGACGCCTATCTTGGCGTGGACTGCGGCTCCACCACCACCAAGCTCGTGCTGATGAGCGCGGACAAGAAGATCCTTTATACCTATTACAATTCCAACAAGGGCAATCCCGTCGGCATCGTGCGCGAGCAGCTTTGCGAGATCTACCGTCTCATGGGCGAGCGCATCCGCATCCGCGGCAGTGCCGTTACGGGCTACGGCGAGGAGCTGATCCGCAACGCCTTCCATCTGGATCACGGCCTTGTCGAGACCATGGCCCACTTCACCGCCGCGCGCCACTTTGCGCCGAGCGTCGACTTTATCCTCGACATCGGCGGTCAGGACATCAAGTGCTTCCAGATCAAGAACGGCGCGATCGACAGCATCATGCTCAACGAGGCCTGCTCGTCGGGCTGTGGCTCGTTTATCGAGACCTTTGCACGCTCGCTTGGCTACGAGGCTGAGGAGTTTGCCACGCTCGGGCTTTTTGCCAAAGCTCCCGTGGATCTCGGCTCGCGCTGTACCGTCTTTATGAATTCCTCGGTCAAGCAGGCGCAAAAGGACGGCGCGACCGTGGGCGACATTTCGGCAGGCCTTTCGGCCTCGGTCGTGAAGAATGCCATTTATAAGGTCATTCGTGCCGCCAGCGCGGACGAGCTGGGACAGAACATCGTGGTGCAGGGCGGCACGTTCCTCAACGACGCCGTGCTTCGCAGCTTTGAGCGCGAGCTTGGGCGCAACGTCACGCGTCCTGCGATCGCGGGTCTGATGGGCGCGTACGGTGCGGCACTGTTTGCACGCAAAAACCGTGCCGAGTGCTCCACGCTCCTCTCTCCCGAGGAGCTGGCCGCCTTCACGCACACCTCGCGTGCCACGGTCTGCAAGGGCTGCACCAACCGCTGCAATATCACGGTCAACACCTTTGCCGACGGCGGCAAATTCGTCTCGGGCAACAAGTGCGAGAAGGGTGCGGGGCTTCGCCCCTCGGACAATCCCCTGCCCAATCTGCACGCCTTCAAGCGCGACCGCTTTGCCGCACTCACTCCAACCGAGGGCACGCGCGGTATCACGGTGGGACTGCCGCTGGCACTCGGCATGTACGAGCTGGGGCCGTTCTGGTACGAGCTGTTCCGTGCGCTGGGCTTTGGCGTGCGCACCTCGGGCTTCTCCAGCCGCAAGATCTATGCAAAGGGCCAGTACAGCATCCCCTCGGACACCGCCTGCTACCCCGCCAAGATCATGCACGGCCACATCGAGGAGCTGATCGAGCAGGGCGTGGACGCGATCTTCTATCCGTGCCTCACGCGCAACGTCAACGAGCACGTGGCGGACAACCACTACAACTGCCCCGTGGTCGCCTACTACCCCGAGGTGCTGGTGCACAATATGGATTCGCTGGCATCCACGCGGTTTTTGTATCCTTATCTTAATATCAACGACAAAAAGGAGCTCGCACGCGAGCTCACCGCCTTCCTCAACGATGCATTCGGCGGCTTTACGCGGCAAGAGGTCACCAAAGCGGTGACGAGTGCGGCACGCGCGTACGACGCGCACATGCGTGCCATCCGTGCCGAGGGCGCGCGCGCCATAGAATTTGCCAAGCGCGAGCACAAGCGACTGATGGTGCTGTGCGGCAGACCCTATCACATTGACCCCGAGATCGGACACGGCATTGACAAGCTGGCAACGACCCTTGGCTTTGTGGTGGTCACCGAGGATGCGGTGGCGCATCTTGCATCCGCACCCGTGCGCACCTTCGTGCTCAATCAGTGGACCTACCACGCGCGGCTTTACAACGCCGCACGCTTCGTCACCGAGACCGAGGGTGCAGAGCTGGTGCAGCTGGTCTCCTTCGGATGCGGCATCGACGCCATCACCACCGACGAGGTGCGTGAGATCCTGGAGGACGGCGGCAAGCTCTACACCCAGATCAAGATCGACGAGATCACCAATCTCGGTGCCGTTACCATCCGTCTGCGCAGTCTGCTCGGCGCACTTGAGGGCCAGGGAAAGGAGGCTTGAGCATGGCACACGAACGTGTTTTATTTACCAAGGAAATGAAGAAGGACTACACCATCCTTCTGCCGAATATGCTCCCCGTGCACTTCAAGCTGCTGGAGAAGATCTTTAACTCGCACGGTTACCGCGCGGTACTGCTGGAGAACAACGACCGCGCGGTGATCGAGGCGGGGCTCAAATACGTACACAACGACACCTGCTACCCCGCGCTGCTCATCATCGGGCAGTTCATCAGCGCCCTGCAAAGCGGCAAATACGACCCGAACAAGACCGCACTCCTACTCACACAAACGGGCGGCGGCTGCCGTGCCTCAAACTACGTACCGCTGCTACGCAAGGCGCTGGCAAAGGCGGGCTTTGCACAGATCCCCGTGATTTCCCTGAACATCGCGGGGCTGGAGAAGAACCCCGGCTTCAAGCTCACACTGGGGCTGCTCAAACGCATTTTGTACGGCGTGTACTACGGCGATCTGCTGCTCTCACTGGTCAATCAGTGCCGCCCCTACGAGTGCACAAAGGGCGCCACTAAGGCACTGGCCGACAAATGGGTGGAGTACCTGGCCGACCAGATGAGCGAGGGGAAATCGGTCAACTACAAAACCGTGCGCGCGACCTATATTGAGATCCTGCGCGACTTTGAAGCACTCCCGCGTACCGCACAAAAGAAGGTGCGCGTGGGGATCGTTGGCGAGATCTTCGTGAAATTCTCGCCGCTTGGCAACAACGACCTTGAAAACTTCCTTGTGGCCGAGGGTGCAGAGCCCGTGCTTGCGGGCTTGCAGGACTTTTTGATGTATACCCTCAACGCCTCGGTGGTGGACACACGCCTGTACGGCATCAACAAGACCAAGGGACGCATCATGAAAAAGCTCTACGATTTCCTGCACAAAAAGCAGCTGGAGTTCATACGGCTCTACCGCGAGAACAGCTCCTTCATCCCCCCCACGGACTTTGAAAAGACGCGCGCCGCCATCCGCGGCTACATCAACGAGGGCGTGCAGATGGGTGAGGGCTGGCTGCTCACCGCCGAGATGCTGGAGCTCATCGAGAGTGGCGTGAAGAACGTGATCTGCACCCAGCCCTTCGGGTGCTTGCCCAATCATATCGTGGGCAAGGGCATGATGAAGGTCATTCGCGAGCACCATCCCAACGTGAATCTCGTCGCCATCGACTACGATTCCAGTGCCTCGCGCATCAATCAGGAAAACCGCCTCAAGCTCATGCTGGCAAACGCCGCACGCGATCTGGAAAACGGAGCGACTGCGCCCCAAGAGGCCCCCGAGCTTGTACATTAAAAAAGAACCTCGCCGCCGGCGAGGTTCTTTTTTGATTCGCGCTTTTTTGCACGCCTGCATACACTGAAAAGGAAGAAAGGAGCGTGACTTCATGCAACTGGACCGCAAAATGTTAAACAAGCTCTTGGCACTGAATGACCGCCAGCTGCAGGCCCTGATCGACAAGCTTGCACACGACTACGGGCTTGATCTCTCGCAGCTCTCGGGTGGAAGCAAGGATCTGAGTGCATTGCGTGCCGCACTGCGTAACGCAAGTGACGGCGATCTTTTGAAGCTTGCCGAGCAGCTCAAAAGCGGGGGCTTTTCGGGATGAATGACGCCGAGAAAATGCCACGCGAGGGCGAGGGCCTGCCCGACGAGGAGTTCTCCGAGCTGATGCAAAGCATCTCCACCATGGCGCCGCTGGTGCGCGGCCTTACGGGCGGCAAGGGCGGCGGCAAATGCTCACGGCGCGAGGGACTGCTCCTCGCGCTCAAGCCCTATCTCTCGCCCGCACGGTGCGAGGTGGCGGATTATCTCATCCGCATCGGGCGCTTGCAGGAGATGCTTGGCAACTTGCGCTCGCTTTGAGGAGGTGAGATATGTACATCCAACCGCATCGCGATTCCCCACTGGAGCTCCCCGTTACGGTGCCGCGCGATTACAGCGGCCACACCTTCCGCGCACCACCCACACCGCCGCCCCGAGACGAGCCGCCGCCCGAGGAGCAGGTAGAGGTACTTGCCGACGCACCAAGCGTGACCGAGGAAGCCGCAAGCGATCCGCAAGCAGCCCAACCAGACACCGCCGAGGCCGCGCCCTGCGGCGGCACGCCGCAGGAAAAGGGGTTTTTGTCTCGCATTCCCCTTCTCTCCTCGCTTCTGCCGCCCAAGCGCAGCGGCAAGCATGAGGGGGAGCTGCCCGAATGGGCGATCATCGGTCTTGTGTTGATCCTGCTCACAGACGAGACCAGCGACATTCTCCCCTTTTTGCTGTTGCTGTTGCTCTGGGACTGAAAATCACCCCCACATCACGTGATGTGGGGGTGATTTTGCCGTTTTAAGACAAGACCTCTTTTTCGTCGGTGAGGTTATTGTGGATCACCGTCGCGTTCTGCGCGATATAGCCGTGGTCTGTTCCGCCCGCGGTCAGCACGAGCGCGGACGGATTCCAGATCTCCTTGATGTTACAGCTGGTGAACGCATCGTAGGCAATGCTTGTCAGACTCTCGGAGAGCTTGATGTGCGTAAGCGATCTGCAGTACGCAAACGCGCCGCTTTTGATGGTCTGCACCTTTGCGTTCAGCACGATCTCCTTGATGCTGCTACAGCTGGAGAACGCATCGTTCTCAACCGTGACGATATTTGCACCAAAGGTGACGGTCTCAAGCCCCGTACAGTTATAGAATGCGCGGTACGGCACGGCGGTAAGACCGTTGCCCAGCACCACCGATTTGAGCGTGGTATTCGTCAAGGCGGTCACGCCAAAGACCTCTTGGCCCATTTCCGTAACCGAATCGGGGATCACCACCGACACGAGTGCCGTGCCGTTGAAGGCATACGCCCCAATGGTAAGCAAAGACGTGGGCGGGAAGGTCACAGATGCCAGTGCGGAGCAGTTGCGGAATGCGAACTCGCCGATGGCGGTTACACCGTTGGGCATGGTGACCGCGGTAATGCTTGTATTGCCGTAGAATGCACAGTTTCCGACCGTATAGGTCTTTCCACCCTCCAGCGTGGGCAGCGTGATCGCGGTATCACTTCCCACATATTTGACAAGAGTGTATACGCCATCCACAACGGCAAACTTGTACTCCCCGACGGTCTGGATGATGCTGGGCGCCGTTGCCGACGTATGCACCGCCAAAAGGTTTCTGCTAATGCCGCCTATATTTTGCACGCTGAGCGCGGACAGGTTGTACAGCTCCACGAAGCCGCCGTTGGTATAGAACGGGGTGCCTCCCGTAACGGTGGTAACGGTAGAAGGTAAGGTAAAGGACAGCACGTTGTTGCAGCCCTCAAGCGCGCAGTCTCCGATCTCGGTGAGACCCTCGGGAAGGATGATCTGCTCCAGATTTGCACAGTAGCGCAACGCGTCAATGGTCAGCTTCTTGGTATTGGTTACGGTCAGCTTTTTGAGGGACGCGGGCACGTAGGTCTGGTTCTTCTTCGCGTCGGGTCGCTCGTTGTTGGTGCTTGAGCGATAGAAGATCTGGTACAGGCAGGATTTGTTCCATCCGGTATTCAGATTGCTGCCGACAAAGGGAACGGTCAGCTCCTCCAGCTGATTGCAGCCGACGAAGATACCCTCCATATACGCGACGTTCTTTCCGATCACGGCCTTTTTCAGGGGCGTATTTTCAAAGGCACCGTCCATGATATTGATCACCGAATCGGGAACGGTGATCTCGGTAAGCCCGCTTCCCTTAAAGGACTGCATACCGATATACGTAACATTGGAAGGAATTTCCATCGACGTAAGGCCCGTACATCCCATGAATACATACGGCATGATCTTCTCTGCCTTTATCGACCACGTGACATCGGAAAGGGCGGTACAGTTCGCAAAGGCGTAATTGCCGACCGAGGTCACGCTGCTCGGAATACGGATCGCCGTGATCTTCGTATAACGGAACGCAGATGCGCCGATCGTGGTAACCGTGGCAGGGATGGTCACGCTCGTGACGTGCCTGGATGTGTTAAACGCGCTCTCGCCGATGGCCGTGATGGTGTATCCCCCATAGGTTGCGGGGATCTCCACCGCAAAGACCGTGGTTTTTACCTTCACGGCGGTGAGGGTTGCCGTGGTGGAATCAATGGGCACGATCGTGAACACGACGTCGGGCTCGATCCATTTTGCATACAAACGCACGGTTTTGCGCTCGCTTGCATCAATGCTGGTAACTCGGGTCGCAAAGTTGGATTCGAGATACCAGCCGTCAAACTCAAAGCCCGCCCTCGTGGGATCGTACAGCGTGATGATGCCGTCCAGGTGCGTGTAGCTGCGCGGGTTTTGGCTATTGTTCGTGCCGCCGTTGAGGGTATAGCTGACGGTATATTTCCTCGCTTCCCACTTGGCGTAGAGTGTCAGGTTCGTTGCCTGTGCACCGAGCACGCTCACCCGATTCTGGAACGCGCTGTCCGAATACCAGCCTTCAAACGCATAGTCTGCGCGGTACTCGGGATTGTACAGTTCAAAATTGTCCAGCACGGTGTAGGTCGCGGGGTTTTGCGTATTGTTCGTACCGCCGTTCATCACGTATTGAACCGTGAACGGAATACCCGTCCACTTGGCGTACACCGTGATCGGCTCCTTCCTTGAGGCTGAAATCTCGGTGATGGGCACAGTCAAGCCGATGTCCGCATACCAGCCCACGAACTGCAAGCCCGTACAGGTGGGAGCTTGGAGCGTGAGCGTGCCGTCCAGATGCGTATAATACGCAGGGTTCGTGCCGTTATCCACCGTCAGGCTCTGCGCGTTGAATACGTAGTTGATATTGTACTTGACCGGCTCCCAAGCGGCCACCAGCGTAAAGCTCTCGGTGATCGGGGAGCTCAGATCAAAGGAATTGCCGCCCTTGGTCCAGCCCATAAAGCGATAATCGTCTCTTTGCGGCTCGGACAACGTCAGATGATCGCCGTTCCATACCGTATAGGTGCTCTCACAGCCCGTGCCGCCGCCCAACTCCACCGTCACGGTAAAGCGACGCTTCACGGTCAGCGTAGCCGACATGGATTCCTGCGAGAGCACGATGCTCGGATCGGTGCTTGTAAAATGCGCGGTAACGGTATACGTTCCCTCGTCGCGGATCTCGGCAGGCTCGGACGTATAGGTGACGCTCACGTACGCGGGGAGCGTGCCCTGCACGGCAGGAATGGCGATCGGCTCGCCCGTGTAGGCCAGCGTTGCGTCGCCAAACGAAACGCCGTCAAAGGCATAATCCGCGGGCGTGATGACCAGCGTGACGCTCTTGGTGAGGGTCTGGTATCCGTCCAGCGAGATCTTTACCGTGAGCGTATAGGTGCCTGCGGCAAAGTCCGAGGGCAGACCCTCTAACTGCACGGTTGCACCCTGCGGGAGATTCTCGATCGAATCCTTGATCTCCTGCTCCACCGAATTTCCCGTATAGGAAAACGTAAAGCTGTCCGCCGTAAACGTAACACCCTCGATCACGGGCAGAGGGGTCGCGTCGCTCGGATCTCCGCCCTGCGGTGGGGCGGCGGGCGTCTGGGGCTCTGCGGCGCACGCCGCCAGCAGGCAAAGCACGGCGACAAGCAGCAAAGCAAAAAGAACGCGAGCAAATGAGCTTTTTCTTGAATCCTTCATAAGATGCTCCTTTTCTAAAATGGAATCGGATTTCCTTTTATAAATTCCAAGTACATTCTATCATTTTTTCGTGATGATGTCAAACGTCACTCCAGCTCAAACGCGCCCGTATAGAGCTGATAGTACACGCCGCGCTCGGCGATGAGCTTCGCGTGGTCGCCGCGCTCGATGATACGACCGTGATCCAGCACCATAATGACGTCGGAGTTCTGCACGGTCGAGAGGCGGTGCGCGATGACAAACACGGTTCTGCCCTCCATGAGCTTATCCATGCCGCGCTGCACGATGGCCTCGGTGCGCGTGTCGATCGACGAGGTGGCCTCGTCCAGGATCATCACAGGGGGGTCTGCCACGGCGGCGCGCGCAATGGCAATGAGCTGGCGCTGGCCCTGCGAGAGGTTGGCGCCGTTGTTGGCAAGCTCGGTCTCATAGCCCGCGGGCAGACGCGTGATGAAATCGTCCGCACCCGCCAGCTTCGCGGCGGCAATGCACTCCTCATCGGTGGCATCCAGTCGCCCGTAGCGGATATTGTCCATTACCGACCCTGTAAAGAGATTGGTCTCCTGCAAGACGATGCCGAGCGAGCGGCGCAGATCGTCCTTTTTGATCTTATTGATATTGATGCCGTCGTAGCGAATCTTGCCGTCGGCAATATCGTAAAAGCGGTTGATCAGGTTGGTGATGGTGGTCTTGCCCGCGCCCGTCGCACCGACGAACGCCACCTTCTGCCCGGGCTCGGCATACACCGAAACATCGCGCAAAACGGGCTTACCCTCCTCGTAGGCGAAATCCACCTCGGTGAGGCGCACGTCACCGCGCAGCAGCGTATAGGTGACGGTGCCGTCTGCCTGATGGGGGTGCTTCCACGCCCATTTGCCCGTGCGGTGATCGGCCTCGGTCACGTTGCCGTCGGCATCCACCTCGGCATGCACCAGCGTCACGTAGCCCTCGTCGGCCTCGGGCTGCTCATCCATGAGCGAGAACAGACGCGAGCCGCCCGCCATACCCATGACGACGGCGTTGATCTGCTGGGAGGCCTGGTTGACGTTGCCCGTGAACTGCTTGGCCATGTTGAGAAACGGCACCACGATGCTGATGGTGAATACGGGGAACGCACCCAGCGCAAGATTGGAAACGTTGGAGAGCAGGAAAATACCGCCCGTGACCGCCATAATAACGTACAATATATTACCGATATTACCGATGATGGGCCCGAGCGTATTGGCAAAGGCGTGGGCCTTTGCGCTGTCGGCATAGAGCGCGTCGTTGATGGCGTCAAAATCCTTGGCCGACTGCTCCTCGTGATTGAAGACCTTGATGACCTTCTGGCCGTTCATCATCTCCTGAATAAAGCCCTCAGCGCGACCCATCGCACGCTGCTGACGGACGAAGTACTTGGCAGAGCCCCCCGCGATCTTGCGTGCAGCGAACACCATGACCACCACACCGCAAAGCAACACCAGCGTCATCCAGATGCTGAAATACAGCATCACGAAGAACACCGAGAGCAGCACCACGATGCATTGCAAGAGCGAAGGGAGCGATTGCGAGACCAGCTCGCGCAACGCGTCGATATCGTTGGTGTAGTGCGACATGATATCGCCGTGCTTGTGTGTGTCAAAATAGCGGATCGGCAGGTCCTGCATTTTTTCAAACATCGTGCGGCGGAGCTTGCACAAAAAGCCCTGTGTAATGACGGCCATGAGCTGCGTTTGCAGGATGATCGCCACCCATGAAATGGCGTAAAACACGCCGAGCAGAATAACCTTGGGAACGATGACCTTGGCGGCCGCCTCCCAGCCGATATTGCCGTTCACGCTCGTCTCGATCTCGGCGATCACCTGCTGCATAAATACAGGGGGCAGCGCCGCCGTCACGGCCGAGATCAGAATGCACACAACGGTGATGGGCATGAGCACGGGATAGTAGCCAAAGAGCATTTTCAGCACGCGCCCGAGCACCTTGGGGCTGGCCTTGGGGCGGCGCGGCATTGTATTTTGCTTACTCATGGTCGGCACCTCCCTTGGTCTGCTGTGCGTGGATCTCGCGGTAGATCTCGCACGAGGCGATCAGCTCGTCGTGCTTGCCCGCGGCCGCCACCGCGCCGTTCTCCATCACAAGGATGAGATCCGCATCCTCCACAGAGGCCACGCGCTGTGCGATGATGATCTTGGTGGTCTCGGGGATAAAGGAGCGAAAGCCCGCGCGGATCTGCGCGTCGGTCTTGGTATCGACCGCACTGGTCGAGTCGTCCAAAATCAGAATCTTGGGCTTTTTGAGCAGTGCACGCGCAATGCAAAGGCGCTGCTTCTGGCCGCCCGACACATTGGTGCCGCCCTGCTCGATATAGGTATCGTACCCGTCGGGGAAGGAGGAGACAAATTCATCGGCCTGCGCAAGGCGACAAGCCTCGATCAGCTCCTCGTCGGTGGCATCGGGGTTGCCCCAGCGCAGATTTTCCTTGATCGTGCCCGAGAACAGCAGATTCTTTTGCAGCACCATGGCAACGGCATCGCGCAGTGCTTCCAGATCGTATTCACGCACGTCCACGCCACCCACACGCACGCGACCCTCGGTCACGTCGTACAGGCGCGGGATCAACTGCACCAGCGAGCTCTTGCCCGAGCCCGTGCCACCGATCACGCCCACGGTCATACCCGAGGCGATGTGCAGATCAATATTCGACAGGGCGTTGCGCTTGGCCTTGGCAGAGTATTTGAAGTTCACGCCGTCAAAGTCGATCGAGCCGTCCGCCACGGCCATAACGGCATCCTCGGGGCTTGCAAGCGAGGGTTCCTCGCGCAGCACCTCGTCGATACGCTTCATCGACTCGGCGGACATCGTCAGGATCACGTAGATCATCGAGAGCATCATCAGCGACATGAGCACCTGCATGCCGTAGGTCAGCATGGCCGAGAGCTCACCCACGCCAAGCTCGCCCACCGAGATGATGAGGCGCGAGCCGATGAGCAGCACAAAGATCATGTTAAAATACAGGCAGAACTGCATGATGGGGCGATTCCACGCCACGATACGCTCGGCACGGGTGAAATCTCCGCGGATGTTCTCGGCCGCCGCACCGAACTTCTGCTTTTCATATTCCTCGCGCGAGAATCCCTTGACCACGCGCATGCCGCGCACGTTCTCCTCGATCGACTCGTTGAGGTGATCGTACTTGCGGAACACACTGCGAAAGGCGGGCATCGCCTTTTTGCCCACCAGCCAAAGTCCCACGGCCAGCACGGGGATGATAACAACGAAGGTCATGGCCAGGGTGCCGCCCATCACGAACGCCATTACCACCGAGAAGATCAGCATCAACGGTGAGCGAATGGCGGTGCGAATGACCATCATATAAGACATTTGCACGTTCTGCACGTCGGTGGTCATACGGGTGACCAGCGAGGTAGACGAAAACTTATCCACATTCTCAAAGGAAAACGCACCGATGCGCCCGTAAAGATCGTGGCGCAGATTGCGCGCAAAGCCCGACGAGGCCTTGGCACAGCAATACCCCGCAATACCGCCGCAGGCAAGCGAGGCAAACGCCATGGCCGCAAGCACGATGCCCATCTTGATGACCTCGCTGAGCTCCGCACCGCGCTGGATCTCGTTGACAAGGCCCGCAGTGATGAACGGGATCAGCGTTTCAATGATCGCTTCGCACGTGATAAAGATCAGCGTGAGGACCGTTGGCTTTTTGAATTCCCGCACGCTTCCAAGCAACCGTTTGAACATAAATTCCCCTTTCTGCCGACACGCGGCATACTTTGTAATTTTAACTCTATAATTATAGCTTATATTCAAAATAAAGTCAAGAAAATGAAATGTAAACAAAAGTTGCATCCTTAAAGCATTTTTGGCGCAAAAAAACGGCGCTCCCATACAGGAGAGCGCCGTGCCTTATGGCATTAAAGAAGAGCCGCAAGACGCGCGATGCCCGCCGCGAGCTGCTCGGGGCCAACACCCGAATAATTGCACACGATGGTGTGCGTATCGGGGCTCTGGCCGTCGATGCGGTAATCCTGCAAAAACGCGGCACGGATATCGGCGCGGCGAAGCAGCGCACGCAACGCGTCGTCTGTGCGTGCCGTGCGGATCTCCAGGAGAAAATGCAATCCCGCATCGGCCTCCTTAATGGTGATATACTCCGCAAAGGGCGCGGCACGCAGGCACGCGATGACGGCATCGCGCCGTGCACGGTAGAAGGTGCGCATGCGCCGCAGGTGCTTTTCAAAGTATCCCCCCGACAAAAAGCGGGCCAGCGCGTACTGCTCAAAGGCGGGAACGGGGCAGGAATAAAAGCCGAGCCGCGTGCGCCAGATCTCCAGCAGCGGCAAGGGCAGCACCATATAGCTGATACGTATTGAGGGGGCAATGGTTTTGGAAAAGGTGTTCACATAAATGACGCGCCCCGTGCGGTCCATGCCGAATAAGGGGGGGATCGGTCGCCCCTGATGGCGAAATTCGCTGTCGTAATCGTCCTCGACGATATAGCGATCCGCTTGCTCCGCCCAGTGCAGCAGCGCACGGCGGCGCGCCACGGGCATCACCGCCCCTGTCGGGAAATGGTGATTGGGTGAAATGTGAAGCACCGAGGCATCGCTTTGCGCCAGTGCCGTATCGGACACGCCCCCCTCGTCCACGGGGATCGGGCGAATTTTCACCCCGTTGAGGCGGTAAATGCGTGCGATCTTGCTGTGCCCGGGGTTTTCCAGACCGTACACGCGCTCACGCCCCAGCAATTGCAGCAGGAGCGAATAGAGATACTCGGTCCCCGCGCCGATCACGATCTGTGCGGGCGAGACCGCCATGCCGCGCACCGCACACAGATAGTCGGCGATCGCGGCGGTCAGGGCGGGCGCACCCGATGAGGGTATGGGCGCGAGCAGGCGACTATCCTCCTCGGAGAGCACCTGCCGCATCAAGCGCGACCAGAGTGCAAAGGGAAACTGCGCCGCGTCGGGGGCGTTTGCCACAAGATCCAGCGCGGCAACACGCTCGCAGTGCTCCGCGGTCTGCACGGGGGGGACCGAGGGCGCGAGCGTAGGGGGTAGAGCGAGTGCAAAATATCCGCTGCGCTCGCGCGCTTCGATATACCCCTCCGCGATCAGCTGCTCGTAGGCGTTTTGCACGGTGGTCACGCTGATGCCGTGGTGCTCGGCGAGACGCCGCTTCGAGGGAAGGCGCGCGCCCGGTGCGATCGCGCCCGAGAGCAAATCGGCACGCAGTGCGGCACACAGCGTGTCACAAAGCCTGCCCTTTTCCAGATCGTAGGTGCGCAACGCGCTCCCCCCCTTTCTCAAAGCCCCCGAACAGCTGTTCGGGGGTTGTTTTATCCTGTGTTATTCTGTTGTAAGTGCCGTGCGCAGGATGCGTCCTGCGGCATCGCGTGCAAAGGGCTTTTCCACCAACGCAACTGCACCGATGCGCTTGTGCGCGGGGAGCGCGGCGTTGACCTCGTCGACCCATTCCCCGATCGCATGCTCCAGCAGCTCGTCGGTGGCCTCGGCACCCATCATGGCGTCAAACGCGCTGCGGTCGGGCAGGATCTGCGCCACAGGCTGATAGTCCTTGCCCTTTGCGTCGGGGGCGGCAACGACCGCCACTTCTCTCACCAATGTACCGCGCGCGAGCAGGATCTCCAGCTCCTCGGGCGAGACCACGCGGCCGCCTGCTACGCGGATCCCGTTTTGCTTGCGCCCGATGACGTGCAACAGGCCGTCGGCATCGATATAACCGAAATCACCCGTATAGAACCAGCCGTCGCGCAACGCCTCGGCGGTGCGGGCCTCGTCGCCAAGGTAGCCCGACATGACGTTCGGGCCCTTGCAGCGGATCTCACCGTAGCCGTCGGGCTGCACGTTGTAGATGTCCAGCATACAGTCGGGGAGCGCACGCCCCGCCGTGCCGCTTTTTTGACAGCCGTCCGCGCACAAAGCCGCCAGTGCGGCGCACTCGGTCACGGCATAGCCCTGCAGTGCAAGAATGCCGAACTCCGACAGCCCCTCCTGCACGGAGGGGTCAATATTACCGCCTAAGATCAGCATGCGCGAGAGCTTGCCGCCAAGCAGGGCGCGCTCGCGTGCCAGCATACGCTCGCGTACGATGCGTCCGAGGGCAGGAAGGCGCACGGCCTGTGCCACCGCAGTGGTACGGCGTAAGCGCTTTTCCGCACCGTGATCCGCGATATCACGACAAAGTCGCTCGTAGATCGCTTCGGCAAGATAGGGCACGCTCACCATACAGGTGGGTGCCGTCCGGCGCAGATCGCGCAGCAGATGCGGCAAGCCCTCTCCCAGGACTACGGTAGCCCCCAGCGAGAGGGGGGACAGCATGCCGCAAATATACTCATAGGCGTGTGAGAGGGGGAGAACCGATAAAAACACATCGTCACGGTCGATCGCGGTCATGCGCGCGATGCCAAAGAGCGTGTGGCAGATGTTGGCATGGGAGAGCATCACGCCCTTGGCACTGCCCATGGTCAGAAAGACCGCGGCCGTTGCGTGTGCATCCAGGGGCTGCGCCCACGCGCTCTCCCCTGCCGTCACGCGCTCGCGCCCGGAGTCGATGCACGCGGAAAGCTCCTCCAGCGTAAGCACCCGTACCCCCTCAAGAGTGGGGAGCTGTGCGGCGCGCGCGGCGTCACAGAGCACGGCTGTAGCGCCCATTCGCGTGGTGATGGCCGCCACACGCGCGGCATCCAGCGCGGCATCTGCGGGAACGGGAACGCCTGCGCCCGTAAGGAGCGCGAGGTGCGCGCGCACGCACGCAACGCTCTTTTTCGCCCAGATCACCACGCGTGCGTCGGGGGGCAGCAGTGCCCTCAGCGCGGTGCAAAGCGCCTCGGTCTCCTCGCACAAAAGACCGAAGGAGATATCCTGATAAATGCCGTCCCGCTTTTCGCGAAGGGCGGTCTTGGTGCCGCCACGGCGCGCGACGGCTCGGAGCATCTCACGCAGATCGGAAAATGCCCGCAGCTCTTTTTTTGCCATGCCTCCACACCTCCTTATGTATTCCAGTATTTTCGGTCCAGACTGCGTAGCTGGATCGCCTCGGCAATATGCACCGCATGAATATGCTCTCTGGCATCCAAGTCCGCTATGGTGCGCGCCACGCGCATCACGCGGTCATACCCGCGGGCCGAGAGCCCAAGGCGGTCGTACGCGCTGCGCAGCAGCGCCTGTGCCGACTCGTCGGCAACGCAGTATTTGCGGATGCCCGCGGCATCCAGCTGTGCGTTGCAGAACACACCGTCCTCATCTGCCATGCGTACAGCGGCAATGGCACGCGCACGCATCACACGCTCACGGACGGTAGCGGAATCCTCCTCGGGGAGTGCATTGCTTGCCAGCTCGTCGTAGGATAGCGATGGCAGCTCGACCTCGATATCCATGCGGTCAAGCAACGGTCCGCTGATGCGCGACACGTAGCGTCGCACCTCCTGCGGCGAGCAGGTGCAGGGATGCGTGGGATGCCCGAAGTAGCCGCATCGGCAGGGGTTCATCGCACCCACCAGCATAAACGAGCAGGGGAAGGTCACACGTGCGCTTGCGCGCGTAATGGTGACACGGCGATCCTCCAGAGGCTGACGCAGCGAGTCGGTCACGCTCTTGGGGAACTCGGGCAGCTCGTCGAGAAACAGCACGCCGTTGTGCGCCAGCGACACCTCGCCCGGCATGGGATTCACGCCGCCGCCAACCAGGCTCACCGCCGACATCGTGTGATGGGGGGATCGGAAGGGACGAGCCGCCAGCAGAGAACGGTCGGCCGCAAGCGTGCCTGCCACCGAGTGGATCTTGGTGGTCTCGATCGCCTCCTCGAACGAGAGGGGCGGCAGAATGGTGGGCAGACGCTTGGCCAGCATCGACTTGCCCGTGCCGGGCGGGCCGATGAGCAGGATGTTGTGGCCGCCTGCAGCGGCGATCTCCATGGCGCGCTTGGCCATGGTCTGTCCGCGCACATCGGCAAAATCCAGCGTGCTTTGCAGCACGGCGGCGGCAAATTCACCGCGATCAGTCTGCACGGGGGTCAGCACGCTTTCGCCGTTGAGGTGCGCCACCAGCGCGCGCATGTCGGTGAGCGCATAGACCGTGATCCCCTCCACGGCGGCCGCCTCGTGTGCGTTTGCCGCGGGAACGAAGATCTCCGAAAGTCCCGCATCCCGCGCCGCCACGCACATCGAGAGCACGCCCTTCACGGGTCGGACGCGCCCCGAGAGCGACAGCTCACCGATAAGGCAGGTGCGCGAGAGATCGACCGAGCGACGGATCTCACCCGAGCAGCGCAGGATCCCCGCAAGGATAGCCACGTCAAAGCCCGAGCCCTCCTTTTTGCGGTCGGCAGGGGCGAGGTTGACGGTCAGCTTGTAATCGGGAAAGCGGTAGCCGCTGTTGAGCGCCGCCGTACGCACACGCTCCTTGGCCTCGCGCACGGCAAGGTCGGGAAGCCCCACAATATCAAACTGCGCCATGCGCTCCTGCGCGTCGCACTCCACGCGTACCAAAAAGCCGTCAATGCCGCACAGCCCCGCACTCAAAGCCACGGACAGCACACGCTCACCCCCTTGTGTAAAGATTATTGCTTATAGTATACCATATATTCCCTTATTTTGCAACCGATGCGGACAAGAAAAACCGCCGTTCGCTTGGCGAACGGCGGGGGTTGTTTTATTTTCCGTAGAGATTGGACTGATAGACGCCCTGCTCGTACAGGCGGCGGAAGGATTCCACCACGGCCGCCTTGTCCTCACGGTAGGTCACGCCGAACCAGCGGTCATGCGTGGGGATCACACGCACGGTGGCACGGCCGTTTCGAATCAGGCTGTCGATCACGATGGGCAGAAGGTACTCGGCCTTGTAATCCCCCTCGGGGATGGCGGCAAGGAACTTGGGGAAGCCCTCGACCAGCTCGTCCAAAAACTCGGGGGTCAGTGCCCACATGTTCATCGAGACGATCGAATCGGCATCCACGGGCACGCGCAGACCGTCCTTCTCGGAGGCGGCGCCGTCCGCGGTGGGGATCAGGCCGTGCGTCTCGGTCACACCGACAAGATTGCCCTCGGCATCCACGCGGCAAAGCCCGCGCGACACACCGCCGTTCTCGCTCAGGGTATTCTTCAAAATAAAGCCGGGCATACAGAAGGCGTTTTTCTTACCCGCATTCTCCACAAGGAAATCGTGCGCGATACGAAAGCCCTCCTTGCCGTAGTAATCGTCGGCATTGATCACCAAAAAGGGCTCGTTCACAATGCCCCGGCAGGCAAGCACCGCCTGTCCTGTTCCCCAGGGCTTTTTACGCTCGGGCGGGCAGGTAAAGCCCTCGGGCAGATCGTCCTTTTCCTGAAAGGCATAGGCTACAGGGCAGATCTTCTCAATGCGGTTGCCGATAATGGCACGGAAATCCTCCTCAAGATCGTGACGGATGATAAATACTACGCGGTCAAATCCTGCCTCCAGTGCATCGTGGATCGAATAATCCATAATGATCTCGCCATTGGGGCCAACGGGCTCAAGCTGCTTGATGCCGCCACCAAAGCGCGAGCCGATACCCGCAGCCATAATTACAAGACTGGTTTTCATATCATATCCTCCTTTTTTCGCCTGTCGCTTATGCGAATTGCTCGATCATACTTATTATAACACAATTTTTTTGTAATTGCAAGTTTGAAATTATCTCATTTCGGATCAAAAGCATATACGAGCCTTGCAAAAGCCGTAAATCTGTGCTACAATATTTGTATATCGCCGCATTTTGTCGGAAAGGAGAAGGCCATGCAGCTCTCAGGTGCACTGTTTTTGTTTTTGTTTTTGCCACTCTCCTTCCTTCTCGCCCTGCCCGTGCCGCGCGCCTGGCGCCCCGCCGCCCTCGCGCTGCTCTCGGCCCTCTGGTACGTGCTTGCCAATTGGCACAACCCGTGGGGCATGACGCTTGTGGCAGTCCTCGTGCTTCTCACGTCGCTGCTCGCACTCCACCCTGCGCGCAAAGGCAAGCGCGCGTGGCTTGCCCTTGGCGTGGGGCTTCCACTCGGCATTCTGGTGGCGGCACGCACCGTCATCGAATACACCGCGCTCCCCTTTGTTTATCCCATGGGGCTCGGGTTTCTCACGCTTGGTGCGATCTCGGTGGCTGTTGACGCCTACCGCGGCGACACCGAGCGCCGACCCGTGCCGGAGACCGCGGGCTATCTGCTCTTTTTCCCTGCTCTTACCATGGGCCCCGTGCTGCGCCACAAGGATTTTGTAGCCGCACCGCGCACCGTTTGCTTTTCCCTTTCCGATTTTTGCTTGGGCATCCGCCTTTATATGGCAGGATTTATCAAGCGGCTTGTCGCGGCGGCCACACTCTACCGCGCGCTGGAGCAGATCCTCGGCTACGCAGACAGCCTCCCCTTGATCGCGCTGCTTTTTCTCTTACCGTTTGCCTACTTTTTCTTTTATTTCTTTGTATCGGGCAGCTCGGATCTGGCGCGCGGCGTTTCCGCCATGTACGGGGTGCGCACACAGGACGAGCTCTCCATGCTCACAGCCACCTCTCCCGACCGCATGCTCACAGGGGCTCTGGGCTCCTTGCATGCGTATCTCACGGATTATGTCGGCACTCCCCTTCGCCGCCTTTGCGGTCGCGCAGGTCAGCCGATCGCGGCGCTTGCCACGGTTGCGCTGACGGTCCTGTTCTTCCGCACGCGCGCAGAGCTTTTGCTGCTCGCACTCCCCCTTTTGCTCTCGGCTGTACTGAGCGCAAGGGGTGCGCATGCACAGCGCCGTATCACACGCATCCTCTTGTGTGTGCTTTCGGCAATCTTGTGCGCGGGGCTGATGCTGGCTCTCCTGTTTGATACACCGTTCTCGCTCTTTTCTCTCTTCGGCGCGCCGCTCTCGGAATCCGCACACTTCCTGTATTATGTCTTTGGATCGGTCTCAAGCACACGCTATCTTATTTTGAGCACGTGCCTGCTGGTATGCTATCTGATCGCAACACGCCTTGCGCCGCACACAAAAAGGGGGCGGTCTCGGTTGCGCACCGCGGCACTGCTCGCGGAATGGATACTGCTGTTCGTCGGCTTTGCGCTGGCACTGCTCTATTTTATGCCTCAATTCCCGCAATATGCCGATCATCTCGCCCCGTCACCGCTGATTTTGGGAGGTGCCTGAATGGAAAACACACAAGCAAAGCAACCGCTTCTTCCCCTGATCTTTTGCGTGCTCTTCATCGGCGTGGTGCTCAGCTGCTCGGTCTTTTTCCTCACGCACACCTTCATTCAGCCAAGCGGCGCCGAATCCGAGCAGTGCTATGACGGAAGTGCGATCGAGGGGGATTCCTTCTTTGCGCGCTTTCGCCGTGCGGTCTATCAAAACGAGTCTCTGCTCTCCTTTATCAGCGAGTGTGAGTACCGCGTGCTGAACACTGTGAACAGCTCTGACGTTCTTGTGGGCAAGGAGGATTTTCTCTTTGCCACAGACGACCCCGAAACGGGCTATAGCTATTTACAGGATTACATCGGAAAGGCGACCTTCACCGAGGAGGAATCGGCCGCGATCCTCGCGGAGCTGCAGCGCAGGCGGGCATTTTATGAGCAAAAGGGGGCAGAATACCTTTTGGTGGTGCTTCCGAACGCCCAGACCGTATACAGTGAATACATGCCCGGTTATCTGGGCAACATCCACCCCGACACGCGTCTTGCGGTTCTGGAGCGCTATCTGAAGCAAAACGGCTATGCCTCGTTTGTCAATCCCACCGAGGAGCTTGAGCGCCACAAATCCGACGGCGTGCTTTACAACAACACCGAAAACTCCCTCAACGCGCGTGGCTTGTATTATGTGTATCTCTCGATCTGCTCCCGCTTTGACAACGAGGTTCTGCAACACATCACTCCCATTTCGCGCGCACGCCTAAGCTTCTTTGAGCACCGCACCGCAGGCAAGGACATCGCGCGACGCGTGGGCCTTTCCGACGTGGTGCAAAACCGCACCGTCTCGCTCTCGGGTGACACCCAGCTGCGCTACCGCTATCTCTTCAACACGGGGCTTTGCTCCAAGACCGTTAAAATGGATTACAGCATGGATCAGATCGACTCCCCCTCGCTTTTGCTGCAATTCACGGGAACGTGGGAGCGCTCGCAGATCGAGCCCTTCTTTTCCAACACCTTTACAACCGTTACCTATCAAACAAATCTGGAGCAAAATGACGCCATTTATGAGAGAGCAACCCCCTCGGTGGTGATCCAGTTTTTGTACGAAAACGAGCTTTCACTGCTCCTGCCGCAATAAAAGGAGGAACTATGGCACACTGGCTGGATACGGTGTGCGCGGACTTCGATTACGCCATTCTCTCGGCCATCCGCGCCTTCGCCCAAGCAACAAACGGCATTTTCACAACGCCCATGCACGTGGTCAGCTTTTTGGCACACGACGGCATTTGCATGATCCTGCTGGGGCTCCTGCTCCTTTGCTTCCGCAAGACGCGGCGCACAGGGCTTTGCGTATGCGGCGCGATCCTCGTCGGCGCCCTGATCACCAACGTGGCACTCAAAAACATCGTGGCGCGTCCGCGCCCCTATGCCGACACCGCAAGGCTTTATTATGAATGGTGGCAAAGCGTAGGCGCACCGCTGGAAAGCGACCTTTCCTTTCCCTCGGGGCACACCACCGCAACCATGGCGGCCATGAGCGGTATTTTTCTCACCACCAAAAAGAAATACAGCTGGACGGTCTATATTTTCGTGGCGCTGATGGGCTTCTCGCGCATGTATTTGATGGTACACTATCCCACCGACGTGCTGGGCGGACTGCTCGCGGGTGCGATCGGCGCGATTTTGTCGTATCTTGCGGTGCGCGTCATCTGGATGTGGATCGAGGCGCATCAAGACAATCGTTTCTGCCGGTTCGTGCGGAGCTTTGACCCGATCGAGGCTCTGCGTGCACGGCGCGCGGCCAAGCGTGCAAGCAACAAATAAGACTGAAACGGGGTGCGGAAACTGCGGTTTTCGCACCCCGTTTTGCGCGCTCGCGCGCACTTGTATGTAAAGAATTTTTACGCAGGTCTTGTCTCGCGCGCGAAAATGTGTTATAATACATTTATCATGGGGGAATGTTCCCATGTGAAAATACGGAGGTATCTATATGACCTTTCAACACTTTTTGATCTGGGGTATTCACGAGGCCTTTGATAACGGATTGCTACGTACGGTCCTCGCACGCGGTTCCTTTGGCGAGGTGGGTCGCGCCGCACTCATCGGCTGCGCCTTTGCGCTTTGCATCATTCTGCCCTATCTGCTGGGCAGTGTCAACTTTGCACTGGTGATCTCGCGCGTGTTCTACCACGACGATATCCGCAAACACGGCAGCGGTAACGCGGGCGCTACCAACATGTGGCGCACCTACGGCTTCGGCGCATTTGCCGCATCCTTCCTGTGTGACGGCTTCAAGGGCGTGGTCTCGATCCTGTTTGCCTGCCTTGTATTCGGCCACCCCGAAGCCGAAGGTCTCTTCTTTTTGCAGGTCACCGCGTGTTACCTTGCCATGTTCTTCTGCATCATCGGGCACGTGTTCCCCTGCTTCTCGCACTTCCGCGGCGGCAAGGGTATTGCCACCGTTGCACTGTGCATCGTTGTACTCAACCCGGCAGCCTTTGTGCTCCTGTTCCCGCTTTACATCGTGCTGGTGGCCCTCACACGCTACATCTCGTTCGGCTCGGTGGTCTGCATCCTGCTTTATCCGTTGGTCGTTTCCGCACTGGACGGCATGACCGCGCACTACGGTGTCAACACCATCTTCGCATTTCTGATCGCCATGCTCATCACCTGGTGCCACCGCGAAAACATCAAGCGCATCATGAACCGCACCGAGCGCAAGCTCACCTTCGGCAAGAAAAAAGCGGCCGCGGCCACATCCGAGACGCCAAGCGCCGCATCGGAAGCCGATGAGGAGCAGGCGTGAGAGTCTATACCGATATGGCGGCACTGTGCATGCTGGCCGCCCGCACCGAAACGCTAAAAAAAGTCGTCTTTTCCCGCCCCGTTGACGGGGAAATCACGCGCGCCACGGGCGTGCTCTGCCGCGTAGGCGGGCAGGTGGTGCTACAAATCGAAACCCTGCACAGCGACCACAAGGCCACGCACGAGAACCTCTCGCTCACCCGCGAGACCGAGGAGCTGCTGGCCGCGCGCATTCCGCGCTTTGCCCAGGTGAATCTGCTCACAAGCGCAGGAGATTGCGAATGCCGCCACAGCAAAAAGGGCGTGGTGGTTTTGTTGGGCGCGGACAAGCTTCGCCGCCGTCTGGAGGCAGGTGCAGAAACCGTGCACATTGGCGGCAATAACAAGGAAAAGCAATACATTCTCTCGGGCAAGGAGCCCTTTTTGCAGCTGCTGAAGGTCTCGGACGCGAACGGTCGCGTTTACGATCGCCGTGGCGCGAAGTTCCGTCAAATCAACCGCTTTTTGGAGCTCATCCGCGACGTGCAGCCCGCACTCCCCGAGGGCAAATTGCGCATTGTGGATCTGTGCTGCGGCAAAAGCTATCTTTCCTTTGCCGTTTACCATTATTTCGCAAATATCCTCGGGCGCGAGGTCTCGATGACGGGTGTGGATCTCAAGAGCGACGTCATTGATTACTGCAACAACGTGGCGCAAAAATGCGGTTTTTCGGGACTGGAATTTCTCTGCGGCAACGTGGCAAAATACGAATCCGCGGACAAACCCGATCTCGTGGTCTCGCTCCACGCCTGTGACACGGCAACCGACCTTGTGCTGGGCAAGGCTATGGCCTGGGGCGCACGCGTCATTCTCTCTACCCCCTGCTGCCACCACGAGCTCAATCACACGCTGAATTGCCCCGCGCTGGACTTCGTTGCCGAGCATTCGATGCTGCGCCAAAAGCTCTGCGATGCCGCGACCGACGCCCTGCGCCTTAAGCTCCTGGAATCCAACGGCTACGACGTGGCAGCACTGGAGCTGATCGACCCCGATGACACCCCCAAGAACATTATGCTGCGCGCCCTGCGCCGTGCCGACGCCGATGCCGACACCGAGGCAAAACGCCGCGCCCGTGCCGAATACGAGGCCGCACGCGCCTTCTTGCTTGGGAATTAAGGGGGAAACGGTATGGAATTACGCCGTATTTTGAGCTACGCCCGCCGCGCGGTGGACGACTACCAAATGATCGAAGAGGGCGACCGTATCGCGGTGGGCATCTCGGGCGGAAAGGACTCGCTCGCGCTGCTCTGCGCCCTCGCGGGGCTTCGCCGCTTTTACGCCAAGCGCTTTGAGCTGATGGCCATCACCATTGATATGGGCTTTCCAACGCCCGTGGACTACGCGCCCATTGAGGCGCTGTGCCGTGAGCTGGACGTACCCTATCACATCAAAAAGACCGATATTGCCACCATTATTTTTGACATCCGCAAGGAAAAAAGCCCCTGCGCGCTGTGCTCCAAGATGCGCCGGGGTGTGCTGCACAACACCGCGCGGGAGCTCGGGTGCAACACCGTGGCACTGGGACATCACTTTGACGACGTGGTGAATACCTTTATGCTCAACCTCTTTTACGAGGGGCGGCTTGGGTGCTTTGAGCCGATCTCGTATCTCGACCGCGCCAAGGTCAAGATCATTCGGCCTCTCTTATACATGCCCGAAAAGGATGTACGCTACTTCGCCAAGCGCGAAGAGCTGCCCGTGATCGCCTCTCCCTGCCCCGCCGACGGGAACACCGAGCGCGCGAATATGGAAAAGCTGATGATGGATCTGGAGAAGATGAGCAAGGGGCTTCGCCAGCGTGTGTTTTGCGCCATCCAGAAGGGCGAGATCGACGGCTTCCGTCGCTTCCCCAAGCGTCCGCCCCGCTTGGCGATCCCCGACGAGGGCGACAAGCAATGATGCAAAAGAAAAATGCCACAGACTGCTGTCTGTGGCATTTTTTATGCGTTTTGCTCCACGAATCGCAAAAGATCGTCAAAGCCGCCCTGCGGATAGGCCGAGAGGTCAAGCCCCTCTTTGTTGATCAGACAACGCGGCATTAAGAACACCTGCATCCCCGCGGCGCGGGCCGCCTCCATATCCTCGCTCACGTTGTTGCCCACCATCAGGCAGTCGGCAGGGTCGAGCGAGAGACGCCGACAAAGCTCGGTGTAATACATGGGATTGGGCTTGGCGTAATTGAAGTTTTCATAAGTGGTGACAAGGAGAAAATCCTCGCGCGAGAGCCCCGCCCACTCGATGCGCTGCTTTGTGGCGATCGACGGGAACAGCGGATTGGTGGCCAGCACAAGCCTCAACCCCTTTTCCTTCAGGGCGCGCACGGCCCGTGCGGCATCGGGGTCGCACACGCAAGCATCCTTTGCGCGCGCGAAGTCCACGTGGTAAAATTCATCAAAATAACGCTCGTGCTCGGCTACGGCATCCCCGAACACGCCCCTGAAATAATCCCAGAAGGCCTGCTCGTTGGTGCGTGTGCCGTCATTGCGCACCATGCACTTGGTGCCGTTCCAGATCTCGGCGGTCAGCGTGGAGGGATCGTAGCCATGGGGCTGCATCCACTGCGTGAGGTAGCCGAAATAGGTTTTCATAAAAAGCCCCTCGTCCATCGGGAGCAGGGTGCCATCCAGGTCAAAGAAAACCGCGCGGATCATGCTTTCTCCTTTTCCAACTTTTAGATTTGATTTTTCCGAATTCCGAGATCTTAATTTCTAATTTTTCGCAAAGAACCGTTCAAATCACTCCGAAACGATCTCCATGGTCTCGATCACAACAGGGGTCATGGGCACATCCTGCATATAAAAGCCGTAATTGCCCGTTTCCACACTCGCGATCCGATCAATAATCTCGTCACCCTCGATGACCTTGCCAAAGCCTGCGTACTGCCCGTCCAGATGGGGCGCGGCCGCGTGCATCACAAAAAACTGCGAGGAAGCGGAGTTGGGATCGCTCGTGCGCGCCATGGACAGCACACCGCGTGTGTGGCGCAGTGTATTGGTGCGACAGCCGTTGGCGGCAAATTCGCCGCGAATGGCGGTCGTTTCCTTATGCTCCATTTCCTCGGTGTAGCCACCGCCCTGCAGCATAAAGCCACGGATCACGCGGTGAAAGATCAGGCCGTCAAAAAAATTCTTCTTGATCAGCGACAGGAAATTGGCAACCGTGAGGGGTGCCTGCTCGGGATAGAGCTCGGCGGTCATAGTGCCGTAATTCTTTACATGAATCTTAATAATGGGGTGGTTCATCGTTCTTCTCCTTTTTCATATTTACAGTGCCGGGGCGCGTCCGCCGCAGCTCACGGCAGGCGTCTTGTTTTTTCTCTGCGCAAAACAGTCAAGCACGATCTTCCTCGCGGCCATATGCCAGTGCAAACAGCTCTGCCGCACGGGTCATATTACCCGAAAGATGCAGGTAGCCAAACAGCGCCTCCATACCCGTTGCCGCGCGATATTCCGCAACCGTTGCGTGCTTGGGCGTGCCCGTGTGGCCGATATTGCGCCCGCGGCGAAAGACCGCCTGCTCCTGCTCGGTGAGATGGGGCGCAAGGCGCTCCATGGCGCGTGCCTGCATGGGGGCGCGCACATAATCCAGCGCGTGCGCATTGAGCGACTTGGAGGAGGAGTAGCCCTCTTGCACCAGGTGCTCGCGCACCAAAAGCTCCAGCACCGCATCACCGAGGTACGCCAGCGCCGTGGTACTGACCGTATGCAGATCCATTCTGTCCATCCTTTCGATCGGCCCTGCGCGATGCCCGGTTTTGCCGTTAAGCGTTTGCGCAAGCCATAAAATACCGTATCCTAATGATACCACAACAGGGCGTGTTTGGCAAGCCATGATCACACATTTTTCATAAAAATCGGATTTTTTCGCACTCCCACCATCGGCATCGGTCGGGCGTGTTTGGCGGCGCGCGCATCCGCATAAAGCACCGCCCACTCCCTCAACGGGGAGTGGGCGGTGCTGCTTTATTCGGCTGTAAAGCGCAGACTGGCGGCGTACAGCGCCTCGTTATCGTCGCCCACGGTCACTGCCTGCCAGCGCGCGATCGACCCTTGGAAGGTCACGGTCTGCAGATCGCTGCAGGCGGCAAACGCACCCGCCGCCACACGCGTGAGGTTGGCATGCAGTACAAGACTGCTGCCGCTGCGCCCGGGCGGGCAGTAGAGCAGCACGCGCCCATCCTTGCTGTAAAGCGCACCGTCTGACTCGAGAAAGCTACCGTTGCTCGCGCTGATTTGCAGGTATGCAAGACGCGTGCAGCCCGCAAAGGATTCAGCCGACAGGACCCTTACACTCGAGGGGATCTCGATCGCACCCACGATGCTGCCCGAAAAGGCATAGGGCAATATCTCGGTCACCGTATCTCCCGCAGGGCTTTGCGGCGGGATCAGAATACACGCCGCCGTGCAGCTCCCGACCCCCGCAACGGCGCAGGTGCCGTCTCCGTTGCTGCGATAACGCAGCCCCTCGCTGTATGTTTTGTCTACCGTAGTGCCCCCACTCTCGCTCTCCGTCTTTGTCGGTCTCTGTGCTTGGGTTGGCGGCGAGCTCTCATTCTCGCTCGGGGCACTCTGCTCGGGTGCGCCGTCGGCGGCATCGACCCGTGTGCCGTTTCCCATGGCAACACAGCCGCAGATGATCACGCACAAAAGCGCAAGACAGCCTAGCATTTTCCACATCTTCATTTTTTCTCCTCCTTGCCCCCGTTTGGGTGTGCCCCGATATTACCACAGCCAAAGCCGCGCGGTCAAGCCCTATTCGCTCGTCAAAATGCGACGGCGCGGCGGTAAAAAAAGAGGTCTTAGGCAGCATTTCGTCGCTTGAAGGGCGCAGCGTGCAGGAGAAGCCCGTTTTTTGCGACCGAAACTTTCGCCGCGCCGTCATAGGCGTCACCCATAATTTTTTACATTTTTAACACGGTTTTTTCGCGGCTTGACGTGCCCCCTCACCTTGACATCGCGTGCGCGATTATGCTATGATAATAAGGGAATGACTTTCAAAAAAGCGAGGTTGCGATCATGAAGCTTCTGTTCATCGGGAACAGCCATACCTATTACAACGCCATGCCCGATACCGTACATCGCCTCTTGGAGGCCACGGGGCAAAAGAGTCACGTTACGATGCTCAGCGCGGGCGGCAAAAGCCTTACCTACCACGCATCCGACCCTGCGGCTCTGTTCAATATCCGCTGTGGAAAATACGATGCGGTCATCGCACAGGACCGCGCCTCGGGCTTTGATGCCGCCTCCTTCCGAGACGGCGCGAAGGCCCTGAAGGAGCTGGCCGACAAGGCGCTCTCGCGCTTCTTTCTCTATATGCCCTGGGCCGCGCGCGACAATCGCGCGGCGCAAGCACCCATGACCGAGGCCTATCACGGCTTTTGCCGCGCCAACGGCTGCTCGTTTGCACCCGCAGGCGAGGTCTTTTCACGGCTGCTGCTGACGCAATCCCCCGATCTGCTCTATCGCGAGGACGGCAATCACGCCACCCCCGTGGGTAGCTATGCGGCGGCGGTTTCGATCTTCTACGTCATCACAGGGCGCAAGCGCATCCTGCGCGTAGAGGAGATCGAGGACCCGGGTGTGCGGCAGGGCATCCCGGCCGAGCTTTGCCAACGCATCCACACCGAGGCGTGCCACATGGCGCGCCTGTATAACGGCTGATGTCGGTCTCGTTTGGGGGCGTCACGCTGCGGCACGGGCTGATGCTGGCGCCCATGGCGGGTGCGACCGATCTTTCGTTTCGCGAGCTTTGCCGATTGCACGGGGCGGAATACACCGTCACCGAGATGATCTCGGCCAAGGCGCTGGTGCTGGAGCAGGGCTCGCGCCGCACCAAGGTGCATCGTACCGCACAGCTCGCCACCGTGACGCAGGTGGAAGCCCCCACCGCCATACAGATCTTCGGGCACGAGCCCACGGTCATGGCCGAGGCGGCGCGGCTGCTTGCCTCGGGCGAATACGCAGGTGCGGTCAGTACCGCGCTCCCCGTGGCCATTGACATCAATATGGGCTGCCCTGTTCCCAAGATCGTAAACAACGGTGAGGGAAGTGCGCTGATGAAGCAGCCCGATGTTGCCGTGGCGATCGTGCGCGCCGTCAAGGCGGCCGTGAAGCTGCCCGTAACGGTCAAGCTGCGGGCCGGCTGGGACTCCGAACACCGCAACGCCCCCGAGCTTGCACAGCGCTTAGAGGATGCAGGCGCCGACCTTCTTTGCGTACACGGGCGCACGCGCCAGCAGTTTTACGAGCCGTCGAGCGACAACCGCATCATCCGTGCCGTTAAAACGGCAGTGTCGATCCCCGTTATCGGAAACGGCGATCTGTGCTGCGCGGCCGACGTCACGCGTATGATAGAAGAAACGGGGTGCGACGGTGTGATGATCGGGCGTGGCGCACTCGGAAACCCCTTTGTGTTCCGTGAGGTGTGCGCTGCATTGGAGCATCGCCCCTATACGCCGCCCACCATGCACGAGCGTATGGATACCGCGCTGGCGCACGCGTGTGATATGATCGCGCGAAAGGGTGAGCGCATCGCGCTTGCCGAGGTGCGCAAGCATATGGCGTGGTACTGCCGCGGTGTGCGAGGTGCTGCCGCCGTGCGCAACGCGCTGATGCGCGCCGAATCGCTTGCGGCCATCCGCGAGGCCTTGCAGGGCCTTTTGGAGATCGATCTGTGAGAGCAACGTCTCATCGGATGAAGGAATCGAGGTAAACGGTATGAAAAAACGCATACTTTGTCTGTTGCTTGCACTCGTTTTGTGCGCAAGTCTGTTTGCTTGCAAGAAGCAAGAACCGACCGATCCGCCCATCGGCGCCACTCCCGGAAGTCCGGATCAGATCCCCGAGAGCGAGCTCGACCCCGAGCGTTATCTTGCCGAGCACGGCTACCCTCAAGGCTTCGCCCTGACCTTTTCCTATGGGCGTGAGGGTGAGCGCGGCAAGGGCTTTGAAACCGCCGCAAGCAGGGTGTACGACGGCATCCTGAGCTACCCCCACGATTATTCGGCACTTTTGGAGACGCTCCACAACGAAATGCTGACCGCCAAGGTCTACGAGATCCATGCACTGCATGCCGACATGACGGGCTTCGCCCTCTCGGGCGGCACGCTCACCGCACCCCTTGACAATATCACCTATGCGATCACCTTCACCACAAGCGAGGGCACGTACGCCATCCTGACCGATACGCTGGCGCTGGAGACCTATTCCGAAAACCCCCATATTTCCAGCCTGAACGTGCTGATTACCAGCTTTCGCTCGCTGACCGAGCAGCATCTGGCTGCTGCTACCGCGTGAAGACACTCACCGCCCCCATTGCCGTATTCGACTCGGGCGCAGGGGGCATTGGTGTTCTGCAAGAGGTACAACGCATGCTTCCCCATGAAAATCTGTTTTACTTCGGTGACTCCGCCATGGCCCCTTACGGCGAGCGGAGCACCCCCGAGGTGCGCGAGCTTGTCCTTCGACATGCCGCGCACCTTTTGCGTTTTTCCAAGGCGCTGGTGCTGGCGTGCAACACCGCGACCGCCATCGCGGCAGAGCCCTTGCGCGCACGCTATCCCCAAATCCCCATCATCGGCATGGAGCCCGCCCTGCGCCCCGCGGTGCACGTGTGCACGCATCCGCACGTGTTGGTGCTCGCCACCGCGGCCACACTGCGAGAGAAAAAATTTGCGAGCCTGCTACAGGACTGTGCGAAAAACGCCACCGTCACGGCACTTGCCGCCCCGGGGATCGTGCGTTTGGTCGAGGCAAACGCCGCAGACAGCCCCGAAATGGACGCCTATCTCGCCGCGCTTCTCGCACCGCTGACGCAGCCGCCCGATGCGGTGGTGCTGGGATGCACGCACTTTCCCTTCGCACTCCCCGCCTTTCGCCGCGTGCTGGGTGCACGTGTGCCCGTGTTTGACGGTGCGCACGGCACGGCGCGCCAGACCGCGCGCCGCCTCTCGGCCACGGGGCTTTGCAATCCGCAAGGTGCGCGCGGTGCGGTGCTCCTCGCGTCCAGTCACGCGGCGGCCTTGCCGCTTTACCGACGGCTGCTTGCGCAAAAATCCCCCGATACGGTATGAAAACCGCATCGGGGGATTTGTTATTTTTGTCGGTAGGCGTGAGCCTGTATGTAGCCGCAACGGCGGCAGAGCGATTCCACGGCGCGGTGCGCTCCAAAGCCCTCGTATAGCGCGCGGGCGCGCGGTGAGGAGAGGATCGCGTCCAGCTCGCTCTCGTGTAAATTGCCAAGCGCCAGTCGCCCCTCGGCATCCAGACAGCAGGGCACGACCGTGCCGTCTGCCAGCACGCCGATCTGATCGCGCAGCGCATAGCAAAAGCAAGGCGCGTCGGGCGGCAGCGCGGACGCATCGGGATGGGGCCACGCAAAACGCGTACCCCACTCCAAAAACAGACGCTCTGCCATGCGGTAGCCGCTGCGGATCTCACCCCATTCGCCGTCAAATTCCGCATGCAAGCGCGCCAGGATCGGCGCGTTCTCGCGCTCGTATGCCGTGCCGCCTACATTCCACAGCCGCAGCACCGTGATAATACCGCGTGCGGCCGCGCGGCGCGCGAAGTCGATGCAATGATCAAAATAGTGCGGATCGGCAAAGGCCGCGTTGGCGGCAGGAGCGTGCAAGGAAATGCTGATCTTGTGAAAGGGCGCACCCAGCAGTCCTTCCCCAACCGCCCCCAGCCGTGTGCCGTTGGTGGTCAGCATGGGGCGAAAGCCCTTCTCGCGCGCACGCCGTGCAAAATCTGCAAGCAGGGGATGCGTGGTCGGCTCTCCCATCAAATGAAAGTAAAGGTAGCGCACGCGGCCCGTCAAGCGGTCGGTAAGACGCTCAAATTCGTCCTCGCTCATGCGCCGCGGCGCGCGCGCCGTTCCCGCACAAAAATCACACGCAAGATTACACGTGTTCGTGATCTCCAAAAAGGCCTTGTCCAGCATGCTCTGCCCCCTTACTCTTGATACGATCATTGTAGCACACCCGCCACGCACCGTCAAGGCGGATGGATGAAAACGCCCCTTATACCCGAAATTTTTCAACCTCGCGCATTGTCTTGCCGATACTGTGGCGGCGTTCGGTTTCCTTCTGTAAAAACGCGCACCGCGGCAATACCGCGGTGCGCGTTTTTATTTCACCTCTCTGCTTTTTGCAATCCGTTTTGCCCTTTGTCTAATCCTTCCCCGTCGAACAAAAAATTTAATCACAAAAACGATTCCATCAAAAAGTAGCCACACCGGCAAACGAAAAAGATCTATTAAGAAATAACCATTTTTCGCGAAAAGCACATCCGTCGCCACCACAATTCGCTTAAACTGCCCACAATGGTCACAAAATTCCACTCCCCATGTCAACTCTACCTGATATTTTGAATAATCCGTGTTGTGTATTTCGTTCCAACAATCCAAGCAAAACTCCGACACCTACTCACCCCCCATTTCATTTTAGGTCAATTTAACCCTGATCTCAATAGGGAAATTTGACATAATTATATTTGGGTGATGAAAATGAACAGATTGAAACAGCTTCGCAAAGCGAAGGGATACACACAAATTACCATTCAAATGCTGACAGGCATCGACCAGAGCGATTATTCGAAAATCGAGAGTGGAAAGCGTTATTTCACCTTTGAGCAATGCCGAAAGCTTGCCTTGGCACTGGATACGAGCATGGATTATCTAGCAGAGATTACGGATGAAAAAGCCCCCTATCCACGCAAAAAATAACAAAACGCGCACCGCGGCAATACCGCGGTGCGCTTGCTTTTTATGTATATTTTCTTTATTTCCACGCATCGGGACAGGCTCGGCTTTGCTTGAACCAATCCCATTCCTTTAACACCTTGTCCTCGCCCGAGCAGACGACGCTCACGCCGCTTTTGTCGGTCAGGATCACGATGTTTCCGTTCATTGAGGTAAAGGTTCCCTTGTCGTAATCCAGACACAGCGTGGTAACGTATACGCGGTCGGTATAGGGTGCCACGCGATCCACAAACGCCTGCGTGGGAAAGGTGTTGGCATTGTTGCTCGTATACTCGGTTGCGCCCGCGCAGCAGCACACGCACACGATCTCGGGCTTGATCACCGAGAGCAGCTCCTCTGAGGACGAGGTTTTGGAGCCGTGGTGCCCTGCCTTGTAGACCGTGACCTCGGGCAGATCGTTGCGCGCCACAAGCTCGGCCTCGCCGTCCTCCTCAAGGTCGCCCGTAAAGAGATAACTGTCATCTCCGTAGGTAAAGAGGGTGCAGACCGAATAATTGTTCTCGTGCGCGCTCTTTTCGTGATAGTACTTATTATCCAGTACCGTCATCGAAATGCCGCTGCCAAGATCAAACACGTCCTTTTCTTGGTCAATACATTCCTTGGCGGTATAATGCTCGGTTTTGCCGTCGTCGATCTCGGCCTGGCGCTCCAGCAGATAGCGTCCGTACATATTGGAGCTGCCCTTGTTCTCTTGATTGGTTTCGGCAAAGTCAATGATCGTGCCAACCTCATACAGGTCAAAAATACTGCCGTCGGTGACCGAAAAGCCCGCATAGTGATCCTGATGCGCGTGCGTAACGATCACGTATTCGAGCGTGCCGTCGGTCACGTACTGATCAATGTAGGCCTTGATGGTGGCCACGCTTGCAGGGCGCGAGCCCGCGTCGATGAGAATATCGTTCTCACCCGCTTTGATGTAGGTGCAATCGCCCGTGTACTTGTTGCCAAGCTCCAGGAAATGGATCTGTAGCTCACCCGACACCACGGTGCGCGGCGGCTCGTCGCTGTGATAGGTCAGCGCGTCGTAGGTGATCGCGCCCAAAACACCCACCGCGCAGCCTGCGATCAGGCACGCGATGGCAAGAAAAACCGTCAAGCCACGCGAAAATTTCTTTTTACTCATAGATGCCATCCTCCTCGGTCGCGATCACCGTAAAGGTGCGAATGCGGCGGATCTGTCCGTTTGGCGCATTCTCGCCGAATTTGATGCAATCTACGGTGTAAACGATGGTATACGTCCCCTCCTTGTCGGTGGGTATCACGTACTTGCCCTCGGCATTCTTTTGCAGAGCCGTCTCGACCGACAGCTTGCCCGAGACGTCACGCCCGAAGCAATAGGCCTCCACGCCCTCCTCGGCGTACACGTATTCCTCACCCAGTGCCACGGTGTAGTGGCTCTCGCCCACCAGCACAAAGCGGTCGTTGCGCGAGAGCAAGAGCACCGCGCACGCGCCAACGGCAATGCCGACCGCCGCACACAGCACCGCGATCACCTTTGTGGCGGTGTGCAGACGCTTCCATTTCCCCTTTGCCTTGCGCTTCGCCTGCCTCTCGGCCTTATCTGCCAGCGCTTCTTCCGGGCTCTTTTGCTTTTTCGTTGCCATATCTGCTCCTTTCCGATTTTTCCTTTACAGGGAGATCATGCTACTATTATAGCGGATTTTCCATACCGTTGTCAAGGTAAAAAATGGGGCCTGCGTTTTTTTGCAGGCCCTCGGGTCACAGCAGATTCTCAAATTTTTCGTTCTTTTTGGCGCGGATGCGCACCGTCCCCATCGTGTTCCAGACGTTCTCCCCGCCATCCAGCAGCAGCGCGAGGCCCACAAGCCACACAAGATTCCAGCGCACACAGGTGAGCAGCACCGCAACGCCCAGCAGCAGTACCGCCACGGCGGCTGTCAGCAGCCCCCACCAGTGCTTCATGCCAAAGGCGCGTGCATCAAACGCGGTCTGGAACTTGAGCAGCGCATCCAGCACCACGTAAAAGCCCACCGCCAGCGGCAGCACCGACCAGATCTCCTTGGGGTAGATAAAAATGAGCGTGCCGAGAATGATCAAAAATGCGCCGATCGCCAGATCGTACTGAAATGCAAGACGGTACAGGTCGTTGGCAAAATAGCCGAGCAATCGCGCAATTCCCATCACCACAAAGCCCGCGCCGATGATCCAGCGCGCCGCGGCGGTGGTGATCTCCTCGGGGACGACCATGATGAACAGCCCCGCCAGCAAAAAGCATGCGGACACGGCAACATGAATCACTCTGGCTTCTTTGACGATATCGGATCTTTTCATTTACTCTGCCGCCTCCTTTCCTTTCTTTGGCGTCTGCGCCCTCGTTTGTTGTGCAGATAGTCGCGCAGTGCCACGGTTTTTTCAAACAGGATGCGCGTTTGCTCCTCCTGATATTCGCGGGTCATCCCCTCCTCGCCCGGGTCCTCGGGGGTATAGGGCACGCCCACCACCACGCGCAAGCGCTTGAAGAACGGGCGGTCATAGCGTCCCTCCATGTACATGGGCAGGATCTGCGCGTCGGTGCTGTGCCAGAGCAGCAGAAATCCGGGGCGGAAGGCGCGCATCTCGTCACCCGGCACGGCCATCCCCTCGGGGAAGATCAGCACGCTGTCCCCACCCTCGATCACCTTTTTGGAATTGCGCAGCCACGCCACCGAGCTGCGCTCGATCGGGATGCTGTATCCTGCGTGCAAAAGCGGGCGCAAATACCACTTGCGGTACCAGCGCCTGGCCGCGAGCGAATGGATGCGCTCACGCCAGTAGAGCACCGAGATCACCGCACCGTCGCAGCCGCGCAGATGATTGCAGGTCAGCACCGTGGGCTTGCCCAGACGCCGACGGGGTGAGTCGGGCGAGGAATAGTAGATCTTTGGGCGGTATAACAGATGCGTCAGGATCGACAGAACCAGTCGGGCGAACAGAACCCAACAGGCATCCAAAAAACGCAAGAGCCTTTTCATAAACACCTCTTAAGTAAATTCGCGGAACTCTTGTTTACAAGCAATTTCCGATTCGATCTTTTTCATCATAGCGGCAAGACCGTGTGCCGTCTTTGGGTAAATCAGTATCGGTGACCGAAAATCGGTCAAAAATCACAATTTGTCTGAAAGCATACTTGCTTCTACGGCGCGCAGGATCTGTGAGAGGGCACGCTTGGTCTCCTCTGCGTCGGCACCGTGCTCCTCACGCAGCCACGTGAGCACCGTGCCAAAGAAGGCGTGACGCACAAGGACCGTGGCCGTCCTTTGCAGGGGCGGCGCGCTCGGTGCGGTGGCGGCCCTTGTCAGGCAAGCCGAGATGAGTCGGTCAAGATCTGCGGCAAAATAGCGCTCCAATCCGTCATATCCCTGCGAGATCAAAAGCGTGCGCAGCACACGCGGGTGGCTCTTGGAGAACTGCACGAAAAGGTCAAAAAAGGCAAGCAGAGTGGTGTCCAGCGGCTCGCCGTCGGGCAGGCGGTCAAAGACCCCGTGACAGATCTCCTCCAGAACGGCATAAACATCCTGAAAATAATAATAGAAGGTGTTGCGATTGACACCGCAATCGTCCACGATATCTCGAACCGTGATCTTATCCAGCGGCTTCTTGGCCGCAACGTGCAAGAACGACTCCACGATCGCCCGCTTGGTAAACGATGGCATACGCACCCTCCTTTTTTCAGTATTTCTATCAGTATACCATAAAAAACAAATTCCCGCAAGTGCTTTTGGGCACGCGCGTGCATTTTCCGTAGCATTTTGCGCGCAAATGCCACACAGAAGCGCGCTGCACTTGCAAAATGCGCGCTTTTGTGCTATACTGTTTTCGTTATGGGTCGCACCCATGCAATCAAAACGGGGGGTTTTGCCCATGAAGCATATTTTTGTTTACAATCCCGCGGCAGGACAGCATTTTGGCGGAGCACTGGACGACCTGCGCGCAAAGCTCAAGGAATACGATGGCCGCATCGACTATGAGATCTACGTCACAACGGGAAAGGGCGATGCCACCGCATTTGTCAAGCGCCGCGCCGACGAGGAGCCTGATACCGCCCTTCGCTTTTACGCCTGCGGCGGTGACGGAACCGCCAACGAGGTGCTGCACGGCGTCATCGGCCACACCAACGCCAGCATGACCTGCTACCCCTGCGGCAGCGGAAACGATTTCGTGAAATACTACGGTGGCGCCGACTCCTTTTTGGATCTGGATGCCCTGATCGCAGGAGCAGAGACCGAGATCGACGTGATGCGTATTGACGACCGTTACTCCATGAACGTGACGAATTTCGGCTTTGATACCGCCGTGGTCAAGACCATGGAAAGGGTGCGCCACAAAAAGCTGCTCGGCGGCAATAACGCCTATACCACGGGCATTGTGACCGCCCTGCTCAGGTCCATGAGGACCGCATGCACCGTCGAGGTGGACGGTGAGGCGATCAATGACGGCGAGTGCCTTTTGTGCACCGTTTCCAACGGGCGTTACGTGGGCGGATCGTTTTGCTGCGCGCCGCGCTCGGTCAACGACGACGGACTGTTGGAGGTCTGCCTTGTACGGCCGCTCTCGCGTCTCACCTTCTTCCAGCTGATCGGCAGATACAAAAAGGGGACACTTCTGGACAATCCCAAGTACCGCAAGTACATCACCTACCGCCGTGGAAAAAGCATTCACGTGCATGCGCCCGAGGGCTTCTCCTTCTGTTTGGACGGCGAGCTGATCGAAAAGAACGACTTTACCATTGAGGTCTGTCCCAAAGCCTTGCGCTTTGCCGTGCCTGCAACGAAATCACCTGCCAAGGCAGAGGAAAAAGAGCCTGCGACGGTATAAAAAAAGCCACTCAACCGAGTGGCTTTTTTGCTTGTACGCGCAACGCGCGCATGGAGTTGAGAATGGCGAGCACCGCAACGCCCACGTCGGCAAAAATGGCCAGCGGCATCTGCCACGCACCAAGCAAGCCGAGCGCACTGCAAGCGAGGATCGCGCCCTTGACCCCAAGGGCCAGCACAATATTCTGGCGCACGATCCCCAGCGTGCGGCGCGCATGGCGCACGGCCGTGGCAAGCTTGCGCGGATCGTCATCCATGAGCACCACGTCGGCCGCCTCAATGGCGGCATCGGCACCCAACGCGCCCATCGCGATCCCCACATCGGCGCGCGTGAGCACGGGCGCGTCGTTGATGCCATCGCCCACGAAGGCGAGCGTCCCCTTGCGCGGAGTGGCGAGCAGGGTCTCGACCTCCACCACCTTATCGGCGGGCAAAAGCTCGGCACGCCACTCGGAAATGCCAAGTGCGGCGGCAGTCTCGGCGGCCGCGGCGCGGCGATCCCCCGTGAGCATCACGGTGCGGCGCACGCCGCATTGCCGCAACGCGGCGATCGCCGCGGCCGCCCCCAGCTTGACGGCATCCGATATGACAATATGGCCAAGATAAGCCCCGTCACGGGCCACAAAAACAACACTTCCGACGCTCGAAACGGCGGGCGGCTCCACATCGACCGCGCGCATCAGCGCGGCGTTGCCGACCGCGACGGCGGCACCGTCCAGCACCGCCTGCACGCCCTTGCCCGCGATCTCGCTGACCTGCGTCACCTGCGGCAGATCGGCTTCCCCCGCCGCACGCACCACGGCCTTGGCAACGGGATGGTTTGACTGCGCCTCAACAGCAGCCGCCAGTAAAAGCAGTGCCTCGTGCGAGATCCCGCGTGACACGATCTCGGTCACGGTAAAGCTCCCCTTTGTCAGCGTGCCTGTTTTATCAAACACCGCGATCTCGGTGCGCGCCAGCGCCTCCAGATAATTCGAGCCCTTGATCAGCACCCCCATACGGGACGCTCCACCGATTCCCCCGAAGAAGGCCAGCGGCACCGAGATCACCAGCGCGCAGGGGCAGGAGATGACCAGAAAGCTCAAGGCCCGTGCAAGCCAGCGTGCGAAGTGGCCTGCAAAATCTCCCGCGAGCAGCGGGGGTAAAAACGCCAGCATGACCGCCGCGATGACCACGGACGGGGTGTAAAATCGCGCAAAGCGCGTGATGAAGCGCTCGCTTCTCGACTTGCGCGCGGCCGACTCCTCGACCAATTGCAAAATACGCGCCACCGTGGACTGTGCATAAGCGCGCGTCACACGCACACGGATCATACCGCTGATATTGGTGCATCCGCTGATCACCGTGTCCCCCACCGAGGCAAAGCGAGGCGCGGCCTCACCCGTGAGCGCAAGCGTGTTGATCTCCGATTCCCCCTCTAAAACGATACCGTCCAGGGGGATCCTCTCACCCGCGCGCACCGCGATCACCTCGCCCACGGCCACCGCATCGGGCGCGACCTCCAGCTCCGCACCGTTGCGCACAACGCGCGCGGTATCGGGGCGAATGCTCATGAGTGCCGCGATCGAGCGACGGCTCTTACCCACCGCCACGCTCTGGAACAGCTCGCCCGTCTGGTAAAAGATCATCACGAACACCGCCTCGGCAAATTCGGGCTCGGCTGCGGGCAAAAAGCCCATGCCAAGCGCGCCCAGCGTAGCCAGTGCCATGAGAAAATTCTCGTCAAAGACCTGCCCGTGCACAAGATTTCGCCCCGCCTTGCGCAGAACGTCAAGGCCCACCAGCAAATATGCGGGCAGAAATACCATCAGCTGCCAGCCCAGTGCCGCCTTTGCGAGCAGCGTATGCGTGAGCACCACGGCCGCCGCCAGCAACAGTGCCGCGCCGAGAATGCGGTAAAACGCACGCCTTTGCCGCCGTGTCACGCGTCATCCCCCATCAAAATACGGCAATCGGGCTCAATTTTGCGGCAGATCTTTTGCGCCTGCTTCAAAACCTTCTTAAAATCGGCATCCGCCGCCTCCAGCGTCAGCCGTTGCGTGAGGAAATTGACCGAAACATCGATCACACCCTCCAGCCGTCGGATCCCCTCCTCCATGCGCGCGGCACAATGCGCGCAGTCCAGCTCCTCGAGCTCAAATGTTTTTCTCATACCGTTGTCCCCCTTACTCTAAAATATGCTCCATACCTTGCCCGAGCACGGTGTGCACGTGATCGTCGGCCAATCGGTAGAATACGGCCTTTCCTTCACGGCGGCTCTCCACCAGATTTGCCGCGCGCAAAATGCGCAGCTGATGCGAGATCGCCGAGACCGTCATGCCAAGCAGACTTGCGAGATCACACACGCAAAGCTCGGATTCGTGCAGCGCATACAGAATGCGGATGCGCGTGCTGTCGCCAAATACGCGAAACAGCTCCGAGAGATCCGTCAGCTGCTCCTCATTGGGCATTTTCCCCCGTACACGTCCCACCGTGTCGGCATGCGCGTGCAGAAATTCACAGGCTTCGGCTCCTTGCAGATTCTCCATCCTTCATCCTCCGTTCAAACAATTGAACACTTGTTCAAGTGTATGGTAGCATATCTCTCTCGTTTTGTCAAGTCTTGCATACAAATTTTCCGTGAGATTTTTCGATTTGCGCACGAAAAACGCCCCACCCCCTTGCATTACGGCACAAAATGCGGTAAAATATAGTGTAATTGTAAAAATTGGAGAGAACTCATGGACGAACGCACACAACGCGAAATTGAGCGTCGGCGCACCTTTGCGATCATCTCGCACCCCGACGCAGGTAAAACCACACTCACCGAAAAGCTGCTGCTCTACGGCGGAGCGATCCAATCCGCGGGCTCGGTCAAGGGCAAGCAAAGCGACAAGCACGCCGTATCAGACTGGATGGAGCTGGAGAAGCAGCGCGGCATTTCGGTCACCTCCTCGGTGATGCAGTTCTCGTACAGCGGCTACTGCATCAACATTCTGGATACCCCCGGGCACCAGGACTTTTCAGAGGACACCTACCGCACGCTCATGGCGGCCGACAGCGCGGTGATGGTGATCGACGCGGCCAAGGGCATCGAGCCCCAGACGCGCAAGCTCTTTCACGTCTGCGCCAAGCGCGGCATCCCGATCTTTACCTTTATCAACAAGCTCGACCGCGAGGCCCGCGATCCCTTTGACCTCTTGGACGAGCTCGAGCGCGAGTTCGGCATCGGCACGTACCCCATGAACTGGCCGATCAGCTGCGGCGTGATCTTCAAGGGCGTGTTTGACCGCCGCGCGCGCTGCATCCACACCTTTGACAACTTCCACGGCGGCCGTAATCGCCTTTCCACCATCGAGTGCGACATCACCGACACCGCCAAGCTCGACGAGCTCATCGGTGAGAATCTGCGCGCGGAGCTGGTGGAGCAGATCGAGCTGCTGGACGGTGCAAGCTTTGATTTTGACATGGATGCGATCGCGCACGGAAAGCTCAGCCCCGTGTTCTTCGGCTCGGCACTCAACAACTTCGGCGTAGAGGACTTTTTGGAGAGCTTTCTGCAAATGACCACCGCGCCCCTTTCCCGCAAGACCGACACGGGCGAGACCGTCGATCCCTTTGACGACGGCTTCTCGGCCTTCGTATTCAAAATTCAAGCAAATATGAACAAGGCGCACCGCGACCGCATCGCGTTTTTGCGCATCTGCTCGGGCAAGTTCAACCGCGGAGAGGAGTACTATCATATGCAGGGCGGCAAGCCCATCAAGCTCGCCCAGCCCCAGCAGATGATGGCCGAGGAGCGCGAGGGCATCAGCGAGGCCTTTGCGGGCGACATCATCGGCGTGTTTGACCCCGGCATCTTCTCGATCGGTGACACGGTCTGCGCAAAATCGCGCAAGGTGCGCTTCTCGGGCGTGCCGACCTTTGCCCCCGAGCATTTTGCCATGATCGAGCAGATCGACGCGATGAAGCGCAAGCAGTTCGCCAAGGGCATGAATCAGATCGCGCAGGAAGGCGCCATTCAGATCTTTTTCGAGCCCGACGCGGGCATGGAGCGCGTGGTGGTAGGTGTGATCGGCATGCTGCAATACGACGTGCTCAAGTTCCGCATGAAATCCGAGTACGGCGTGGACTATCTGCACCGCGATCTCCCCTATCAGTTTATCCAACGCATCGTCAAGAGCGATAAGGACACCGCGCGGCTGGATCTGGCCTCGGACACCAAGCGCATCTTGGACGTGCACGGCAACGAATATCTGGTCTTTACGGGCCGCTGGAGCGTGCAATGGGCGCTGGACCACAACGAGGGGCTTGTGCTTGAGGATTTCGACCGTATGTAAATTCCGATTTTTTGTTATATTTTTTCTAATTTCTTTATTTTATTTTCCAAATATTCGAACAATTTTTCCTTTATAACAAAAGGGCAGAGCGACGCTCTGCCCTTTTGTTATAAAAATTCCCGCATATCGGTGGCCAGCTTTTCCTCGAGATGGATCAGCCGCTTGGCAATGTCCTTGGCAAACTCCTCGGCCGCTTTGTACTGATTCAAATAGCGATTCAGGGATTTGACGCCCATATTACAGCCGTCGGTCATCAGGTCTGCTATGGTATGGTCGGATTTGTGCATCGCCAGCTTGACCTCGGTCTTCATCCACGACATCCCCTTTGCCACAGGGCTCGGATTTTTGCCGTTGTCCCCAAAGCGATCCAGCTCCTCGGTAATTTCACGCTTTAATTTTTCGTGCTCGTCCTTACAGGCGTTCAAATGCTGTTTTAATCCCTCTGCGCGCACATACGGCAGCACATCGTCAATGGATGCAACGCCCATTTTCACACCCGCATCACATTCGCGCAAAAGCTTTATGGTATCCGGCTCGATCATGTTACGGTCCTCCTCTTTTTTTAGAAAGTATGCCCGAGCGTTGGCGGTTTATACCCGTGCCGCGCGAAAAGCTGATTTCCACGGGCATTAAAAAGGGCGCGGCGCACCTCGTCACAAGGCGCGCCGCGCGATCGTATCGCTTATGTGCTTTCCTTTGCAATCTGCTCGGCATAGCGCACCGCACCCATGGCGTCGTGTGCGTAATGATCCGCACCGATGGCATCGGCATATTCCTTGGTGAGCACAGCACCGCCGACCATGATCTTGCACCACGGCGCCTGCGCGCGCAACGCGCGCACGGTCTGCTCCATGGCAGGCACGGTGGTCGTCATCAGGGCCGAGAGACCCACGAGCGGCGCATGTGTACACACCACGGCCTCCACCACGCGCTCGGGCGCCACATCGCGGCCGAGATCGGTCACGGCAAAGCCGTAATTCTCCAAAAGAAGCTTCACGATGTTTTTGCCAATGTCGTGAATATCCCCCCGAACGGTCGCGATCACCACCGCACACCGACTCGGCTCGGCAGCGCCTTGCATCTGCGATCGGATCTGCTCAAAGGCAGCCTTGGCGGCCTCGGCACTCATCAAAAGCTGGGGGAGATACACACTCTTTTTTTCAAAGCCCTCTCCCACGGCGTTGAGCGCGGGAATGATCTCGTCCTGTATGACGGTAAGTGGCGCAACGGTCTGCAAAAGCGAGGATGTCAGCAACGCAGCGCGGTCCTTCAGACCCTTGCCGATGGCATGCTGCAGCTCCGAGCCGAATTCCATACCGGCCGCCGCGCTTGCCGCGACCTGTACAGGGGCGGCGGCTTGCGGCTGTGCCGTGGCAAACGCAACATAGTCGGTGCAGTTCTCATCCTGCGCGGCCAGCACGCGATAGGCAAAATAGGTCTTCATCATCTCGGCAGAATACGGGTTCATGATGGCGGCCGAGAGTCCCTCTCCCAGCGCCAGCGCAAAGAAGGTACTGTTGACAGCGTCGCGCGCGGGCAGTCCAAAGGAAACGTTGGAAACACCAAGCGAGGCATGGCAGCCGAGCTCCGTGCGGATCATCCGAACCGCGCGCAGCGTCTCCACGGCGGCGGCAGGATCGGCACTGACCGTGAGCGCCAGCGGATCAAAGATCAGATCCTTTTTGTCAATACCGTGCTTGGCTGCCTCGGCAAGAATACGGCGCGCAATTTCCACGCGCTCCTCGGCGCGCGGCGGAATACCGCTCTCATCCAGCGTGAGTGCCACCACAAGTCCGCCGTACTTCTTCGCCAACGGGAAGACCGCGTCCATGCTCTCCTGCTTGCCGTTTACCGAATTGATCATCGCCTTTCCGTTGTAGCGGCGCAGTGCGGCCTCCATCGCCACGGGATCCGAGGTGTCGATCTGCAAGGGCAGGTCGAGAATGGCCTGTAGCTCACAGACAGCATCCGTGAGCATACGCACCTCGTCGATCTCGGGCAGCCCCACGTTCACATCCAGCACGTGCACGCCCCGTTCCTCCTGCGAGAGGCCTTCGGCACGCACGTAGTCCATATCGCCTGCACGAAGCGCCTCCTTAAAGCGCTTCTTGCCCGTTGGATTGATGCGCTCGCCGATCAGAACAGGGGCTTTGTCAAAAACCACCGCATGCGTGTACGAGGATACGCAGGTGATCTGCTTTTTTTCGATCGGCACGGGTGCAATGCTCGCCCCCCGCGCGCGCAACACCGCAATATGCGCGGGCGTGGTGCCGCAGCAGCCGCCCACCGCGCGCACACCGCAGCGCACGAGGTCACACACCTCGTCGGCAAACACCGTCGGGGTCACGTCGTACACCGTCTTGCCGTCCGTTACGCGCGGTAGCCCTGCATTGGGCTTGAGCAAAACGGGCACGCTTGCGCACTGCAAATACTGCTCGACCACACCGCGCAAGGCAGCAGGCCCCAGCGAGCAGTTGACGCCGACGGCGTCCGCGCCCATGCCCTCCAGCAGCGCAACCATCGCGGCAGGATCGGCACCCGTCATCAGCTTTCCGTCCGCGCCGTAGGCATTGGAAACGAACACGGGCAGGTCGCAGCTCTCCTTGGCGGCAAGCAGTGCCGCCTTGGTCTCGTAGCTGTCATTCATGGTCTCAATAAAGATCAGGTCCACGCCGTATCTGACACCCAGCCTCACGGTTTTTGCAAAAGCTGCAACCGCATCCTCAAAATCCAGGTCGCCGTACGGGCGTAGCATCCGTCCCGTCGGCCCGATGTCCAGCGCGACCCATTTGGGCTGCGTGGCATGACTCTCGGCCGCGGCGGCGCGTGCATTCTCCACGGCCGCCTTGACGATGGCCTCCAGCTCCGCGTCCGAAAACTTCAGCGCATTCGCGCCAAAGGTATTGGTACTCACTACGTGACTGCCGGCATCAAAATAGGCGCGATGCACAGCGCGGACCTGCGCCGCGTGCGTGAGATTCCAGCGCTCGGGCAGCTCCCCGGGGGCGAGCCCCGCCTCCTGTAAGAGCGTTCCCATGCCGCCATCCAGATACAAAATGTTTTGCTTCAAAAAATCGGTGATCTTCATGAAATCCCCCATCCGTCTTTCTGCCGCACTGCGGCAAGGTCAATCGCGCGCTCCGATGCCGATGAGCGCCGTCACCGACTTGGTGGGCGACATCAGCAGGCTCTCGTTTAAGGTAAGGCCGATCCTGCGCGGCGGATCGAGCAGGGCAAAAAACGCACGCTGTGTCTCCAGCGGCAGATCGCCGTACCCGGGGCTAAAGCGCGGACGAAGCACGCAGCCCATTTTGGCCGCATCTTCGGCAAGCTCGCGCGCGAAGGCGTCGCATACGGCCTCCACGGTGGCGGCACCGATCGCCTGCAACAGCAGTGCCTTGGTGGGCGAGAGCGTGGCATACCGCGCGATCAGGCGGTCAAGCTCCAATCCCAGCGTTGCGGCAAACGCCACGGCACGCGTACATCCCGTCAGATTTTTTGCAAGCGACGCCGAGCAGGTCTGCAAAAAGCCCAGATCCAGCAGTGCGGCATAGCGCGTCACGGGCACCTCGCAGTAGCAAACGCGGCAATGAAGCCTGTCCGCCACCTCGACAAGGCACGCATCCAGTATCCGATCCAGACCCGGAGCATCTCCGCACACGCCTGCATAGCGAAGCACCTCTGCGCGTGCAACGGACGGCGTGGCGTATTCCCGAACCAATACCACTCCCATCAGCCGAGAATATCCGAAAGGTTGGCAAGGATCGCAGCCGCCACGTCGGGCTTATTCATCGAGTAGACGTGCACGTTGCAGATCCCGTTGGCGAACAGATCGATGATCTGATCGGTGGCATAGGCAATACCCGCCTGCTTCATGGCGGCAGGCGTTGTGCCGAACTTGTCCACCAGTGCCTTAAAGCGCTGCGGCATGAGCGACCCCGAGAGGCGAATGGCGCGCGCCACCTGATTGCCGTTGGTGATGGGCATAACGCCCGGGATCACGGGCACAACAATCCCCGCCTCGCGGATCTTGTAGAGAAAATTATAAAACAAATTGTTGTCAAAAAACATCTGCGTGGTGAGAAAATCACAGCCTGCATCCACCTTTTCCTTCAGGTAAAGGACGTCCTCGCGCTGATTGGCGCTCTCGGGATGCACCTCCGGGTAGCACGCACCGCCCACGCAGAACTCGTCGCCATAGGATTTGAGCTCGCGCACAAGCTGGATCGCGTGCGTATAATCCCACCCGGAGCGGTCAGCCCCTGCCAATTCCGCAGGAATGTCGCCGCGCAGTGCCATCACGTTCTCGATCCCCGCCTCACGCAGCTGTGCGATCTTGGCCTGCACCGTTTCGCGCGTGGATGACACGCAGGTCAGATGCGCCAGCGTCGGCACGCCGTAGCGCTCCTTGATATTCTTGGCGATCTCCAGCGTATAACGGCTCGTTCCGCCGCCCGCGCCGTAGGTCACGCTCATAAACGAGGGCGTCAGTGCGGCGATCTGCTCGGTTGCCTCACGCACACTGTCAAAGGCCGTATCGTTCTTGGGCGGAAAGACCTCAAAGGAAAGCGAGAGCCCCTCTCGCCCTAAAAACTCGGATAATTTCATCGTGCGTCCTCTCCTTCCACATCGTCTTTTTTCAGTGCTTCCACCGCGGCCTTGTATTCGTCATAGGTGGCGATCACACGCAGCGCGGCAAGAAGCGCGTTCGGCGTCATGTCCGAGGGCAAGTCAAAGGCGGCAGCCAATGCCGCGCGGCGCGCGGCGGCGTTCGCACAGCCTGTGAGACCGTCGGCAAAAAAATCGGCTTTGGAAAGCGGATTCTCGGTGCGCTCCTCTCCTTCGGCAAAGGGCTTGAGCAGCTCATACAAAAGTGCCGCGTCCTGTCCCTCCACACCCAGTGTCCCCTCGGCCGAGGGCGCGGCCTTGCGCGGCTCCTTGCCCGCGATACGGGGCACGTACAACGGAATCAGGCGATCGGGCGCGACCGCCGATCCGATGTGTGCGCGGATCAGCGTACCCGCCCCGTCGGGGTCGGTCAGCACGATCAGGGGCGATTTCTGCGCCAGCGCGCGAAAGAGCGCCAGCTTCTCCTTTTTCTTGAAAAGCCCAAAGCCCTCGGTGGTGAGGATCTGGCCCTGCATCACCGCAAGCAAGCGCAAGCGGTCGTATTTCCCCTCTACGATCACGGGGTACGGAATCTTCAGCTTTTCCATACCGTTCCCTACCTTTTAGATAAAATATGTCAGAAGCACCGCGCCGCCGAGCGCGATACGGTACGCGCCGAACGCCCCAAACGAGTGGCGGCGCACAAAATCCATCAAAAATCGGATCACAGCAAGCGAGACCGCAAATGCCGTCAGCGTGCCGACGGCGATCAGCAGCAGCTCGTCGCGTGCGAGCAAATTTCCCTCGGCGAAAAACTTGACGGTTTTGAGGATTCCCGCACCTGCCATTGTGGGGATGCCGAGAAAAAAGGAAAACTCCGCCGCCACGGGGCGCGAGAGCCCCAGCAGCACACCGCCCAAGATCGTCGCGCCCGAGCGCGACGTGCCGGGGATGAGCGCGAGCAGTTGAAACAGTCCGATGCCGAACGCCGTGCGCGGCGCGATGCTCTCGGTATCAAGCAAATACGGCGTACGCGCTCGACGCTCGATGATGAGAAACGCCACGCCGTACAGTATCAGCATCGCGGCCACCACGCGCGCGCGGTAAAAATGCGCGTCCAGCCAATCGTCCAGCAACAGGCCCAGCACCGCCGAGGGCAAAACGGCTACGAAAACCTTGCCCCAAAGCGCGCGCGTAGCGCGGCGCTCATCGGCCGTTTTTTTGCGCGAGAACGGGCCAAGCTTATGCCAAAACAGCACCGCGACCGCCAGGATCGCACCGAGCTGGATCACCACCTCAAAAAGCTCAAACACGGCGGGGCGCATCGAAAAGGTGAGCACGTCACGCAACAGGATCAAATGCCCTGTTGAGGAGACGGGCAGCCACTCGGTCACGCCCTCCAGAATACCGAACAGGATCGCTCGCAAAATCTCTTGCCACACGCCAAAAGCCTCCTTCGCGCGGAACTCCGCGCATCAAGATCTCTTTTTACCTCCCTCGGCGCGAATACGCGCGGCGTGCGCCGCAGCGGCCTGCTCGGTCTTGTTCTCGCCATACGCATAGTAGTGCTTGCCCGCCAAGTCGTTGGGCAGATACTGCTGCTGCACAAAATTGCAGGTATAGTCATGCGGATACTTGTAGCCGCGGAACAGCGGCGATTGCAAATGCGGCGGCACCTCGGCGCCAAGCCCCTGCTCAAGATCCTCGGCAGCTGCGGCTACGGCCATATACGCCGAGTTGGACTTGGGCGCGGTGGCCAGCAGCAGTGCCGCGTGTGCAAGCGGGATGCGTGCCTCGGGAAAGCCGAGCTCCATGGCCGATTCACAGCACGAGCGTACCACGGTGGCCGCCAGCGGATAGGCGAGGCCCACATCCTCGGATGCGATGACCTGCAAGCGGCGGCACAGCGCGATCAGCTCGCCTGCGGCGCAGAGCTTTGCCACGTAGAAGGCCGTGGCGTCGGGGTCAGAGCCGCGGATCGACTTTTGCAGGCAGGAGAGCAGATCGTAGTGCGCATCCTCGTTGAAATTGCCCACCGATACGCGAAAATCGTTGACATTCTCCTCGGTAATCGCACCCGTTCGGGGGGATCCGTCCCCCTCGCCGCCTGCGGCAAAGTAGGCATTCTCCAAAAGGCCGATGGCACGGCGCACGTCGCCGCGCACCGAGCCCGCAATGTACGAGAGCACCTTGGCATCCGCCACGATCGCGCTGCCGTGCGCGCGGTTCAGATGCGCCAGCGCGCGCTCGAGCGCGGGGATCATCTCCGCCGCCCCCACGGGCTTGAACTCAAAGAGAGACGAACGCGAGATGATGGCGTTGTAGATATAAAAATGAGGGTTTTCGGTGGTGGACGCGATCAGCGTCACGCGGCCGTCCTCCATATATTCCAAGAGGGACTGCTGCTGCTTGCGGTTAAAATACTGGATCTCGTCCAGATACAGCAAAATGCCGCCCGCGCCGAAAATATTTGCGGTCTCGGCCAGCACCTGCTTGACGTCGTTCAAGCTCGCAGAGGTACAGTTCAAGCGTCGGAAGGTCATGCCCGAGCGCGCGGCGATCACCGAGGCCGCCGTGGTCTTGCCCGTACCGGGCGGGCCGTAGAAGATCATATTCGTGATGCGCCCACTCTCCACCATGCGGCGCACCGCGCCGTTCTTACCGAACAGGTGGCTCTGCCCCACGATGGTGTCAAAGGAGTCGGGGCGCAGAATATCCGCTAATTGCTCGTTTCTCATACCGTTTCCCCTTCTTTTTCATCCTCTCCTGCGCGCAGGATGTCGCCCTCGTCGGCCGCGGCAGGCAGGCGTGCGTAAAACTCCATCAATGGGTGCGGCGCTGCTTCGATCGGCGTGCCCTCGGCGTCATACAGCTCGTCAAGCACGAACGGGATGCCCACGCGGCCGGGCACCAACAGCTCCACCGCGTTTCCCTTGACCGCCTTGTTGCGTTGCTTCATGCGGCACAGCACGCCGTCCGCGGTCTCGACCGCGATCCCATCGGGCGCTTCGCCGCGCGCCACGACCGTTGCCAAATATGCCTTTTCGCGGATATACCCGTTGTCGGCGCAAAGCTGAGGGTTCTCGCGCGGATCGTCGAACCAATAGCCCGTCGCGTAGGTGCGGTGCGAAACGCTCTCGACCTCGCGGTACCAACGCTCGTCAAACACGTACCGTTCGGGGTCCTTTTGATACGCGTCGATCACCATACGGTAGGCGTTGGTGATGACCGCCGTATAGTAGGCGCTCTTCATGCGCCCCTCGATCTTGAAGGACTCCACCCCCGCCTCGATTAGCGCGGGGATGTGACGCAGGGTACACAGATCGCGCGAGGAAAGCAAAAAGGTGCCGTTCTCGTTCTCGATCACGGGAATGTGCTCATCGGGGCGCTTTTCCTCCACGATGGTGTAATTCCAACGGCAGGGCTGTGTGCACGCACCGTGATTGGCATCGCGCCCCGTGAAGTGGTTGGAGAGCATGCACCGCCCGCTGTACGACACGCACATCGAGCCGTGCACGAAGGCCTCCAGCGAAACCGAGGGGTCGAGCGCTGCGCGGATGGCCTTGACCTCCTCCAGCCCCAGCTCCCTTGCCAGCACCAGACGCTCGGCACCAAGCGCCGCATAAGCGCGCGCCGCCGCGGGGCTGATGATGCTGGCCTGTGTGGAGACGTGGATCGGCATATCGGGCAGCAGCTCGCGCACGGTGGAGAGCACCCCAAGGTCGCTCACGATCACGGCGTCGGCACGGATCGCGCCGAGCAATTGCAAATATTCGCGCAGCCGCGTATACTCGTGTCCGCGCGGCAGAGTATTGACAGTAATGTAAAGTTTCTTGCCCCGTTCGTGGACATATTGCGCCGCTGCGGCCAGCTCCCCATCCGAAAAGTTATCCGCCGCCGAGCGCATGCCGAAGGCGTGCCCCGCGAGATACACCGCGTCCGCGCCGTAGCGCAGTGCGGCGTGCAGCTTTTCCATATTGCCCGCAGGCGAGAGTAGTTCGGTCATTTACGCGCGTCCTTTGCCTTTCCGAGCCGACAAGCGGCCTCATATTCTTCTTTATTATAGTCGATTTCGCCGCTTCTGTCAAGAAAAAGCGGGCGACTCTTGACTTTGAGCGCGCATGCGTGTTATAATATCCTTATCTTCATTCTTATCTTATGAAAAAGGGGGTGCGCGTATGTCGCAAAGGATCCGTTCGTGGCTTTGTGCCGCACGGGATCGCGCTCTGGGAATGCTCAAGCGCCGTGATCCTGTGGAATATTTCATCGCGCTCATGCTCCTTGCCATCTCGGGCTTTGCGCTCGCTTGCCTGATCGGTGGTGCAGATACCTTTATGGGGCTGTTTTTCCTTGGCGGTGAGGATCTGTTCATGGATTTCTTCCATTCGATCTGCGACGCCGCAAAGGGCGCAGCAGTCTATACCGAGCGCAAGGTCATCTATCCGCCGCTGGCCAATCTGATCCTGCTGCTGCTCTCGCGCACCGTGCCCGAGGCCTACTTGAACGTGCCCCCCAACGAGCTGCGCCATTCCTGGAACGCTTACCCTGCGGCGATCCTCACCTACGTTTACTTTTTCCTGTTCGCGCTTTTGGTACTGATGCTGCTCATCCACCGCGAGGAGCATCCGCAAAGCAAGCGCAGTCTGCTCACCTTCACCCTGATTTTGAGCTTTCCCGTTGTATTCCTCTTGGAGCGCGCCAACCTGGTGATCCTTTCCACCATCGCCTTGCTCATCTTTACACAAAATTATGACAGCGAAAGCCGCGCGAAGCGCGAGCTCGGACTTGTGATGCTGGCCGTCGCCGCCGCCCTCAAGCTCTATCCTGCGCTCTTTGGCGTGGTGCTTTTGCGCGACCGCCGTTGGCGCGAGCTTGGACGCGCTGTGCTCTACACGCTCCTTTTGCTCCTTCTCCCCTCGTTTTTCTTCGGCGGTCCGCAGTGCCTGTGGCTGGTGCTTCAAAACACCTTTGCCTACTCGGCGTACGCCGGGCAAAACGCAAACGGCTTTTTTGCACAGATCGGCCTGCCCGAGTGGACGGGGCGCGCCCTGCTTTTTGCAGGCTATACAATCGAGGTGGTGTTCCTCGTCCTCTCTACGCTTTTGCAACGCAAAAACTGGGTGGTCTGGGCGCTGAGCTCCGCGATCCTGATGACCGTGCCCTCGATCTTCGGCGCACACAACTGGATCCTGTTCCTGCCCGCACTCCTTGCATTCCTACGCACCGAGAAGCAGCTGAAGGGGCTGAACTGGCTCTGTTTCTTCCTGCTCTCGATTCCCTTTTATATGTTCATTCCAAAGCCGTATCAGGACAACACCATGATCGTCTTTATTTCGCTCACCATCGCCGTCACGCTCTTCCTTACGCTCCGCCTTTTTGCCGATTGGCGCAAGGCACGCAACGCAACGCAAGCCGAAGGGGATCACGGCAACCTTGTTTGATACGTCCAAGCAACAAAATCGGCGCGACCGAACGGTCGCGCCGATCTTTTGTATATCAGATCTCGGGAACGGTGTACCCGCGCCGCTCCAGCTCCGCCACGATGCGATCCAGAACCTCCTCGGAATCCGCACGAACGGTGTGGTAATGATATCCGCCCGTGATGTTCATAAGCTCGGTTGATTTTCCCGTTCGCACGCCCTCCAAAAACTGCTCGACCTGCCGTTTCGAGAAAATGTTCAGCGGTGCCGAGATCTTTCCGTAGACCTTGTGCCACACGAAAACGTCTGCCACAGAGCCCCCAAGCCCCACGATACAGCCCAGCTCATCCTCGGTCTGCTCGGTGGTGTGCTTGACCTTCACCACGCGCTCGGCAAGGGGGGATTTTTGCAGCACGTAGCCGTAATGCGTGGGCAGGATCTCATACCCTTGCCCCTTGAGCAGCGCAATATCCTGCACGATGATCTGTCTGGAAACGCCGAATTGCGCGGCCAACGAACTGCCCGACAGCGGCCCTTGCTGCGATAGCAGCTGCGCAACGATTGCTCTTCTTCGCTCGATCGCCTTCATCGCTGCCCTCAGATCGCGTGCAGGTTCTTGAGCGAAAGATCCAGAATGGGAGCAGAGTGCGTGAGTGCGCCGCTGGAGATATAGTCCACGCCGATCTCCACCAGGCGTGCCACGTTTTCGCGCGTAACGTTGCCGCTGCACTCGGTCTCGGCCTTGCCTGCGCAAAGGCGCACCGCCTCCTTCATATCCTCCACGCTCATATTATCCAGCATGATGATATCCGCGCCTGCCTCCAGTGCCTCGCGCAGCATATCCAGGTTCTCCACCTCGACCTCGATCTTGCGCACGAAGGGTGCGTACGCCTTGGCCATGGCGACCGCCTGCTTGACGCCGCCCGCCGCGCCGATGTGATTGTCCTTGAGCAGGATACCGTCGCTGAGATTGAAGCGATGGTTGCAGCCGCCGCCCACCTTGACCGCGTATTTCTCAAACACGCGCATATTGGGCGTGGTCTTTCGGGTGTCCAGCAGCTTTGTGCGCGTGCCCTGCAAGAGATCGACAATGGCGCGCGTATAGGTGGCAATGCCGCTCATGCGCTGCAAATAGTTCAGCGCAGTGCGCTCGCCCGAGAGCAGCACGCGGATGTCGCCGCGCACCAGTGCCAGACGCTCGCCCTTGCTCACGCGGTCGCCGTCCTTGCAAAAGAAGGTGACCTCGGTCGCCGCATCCAGCAGATGAAACACACGCTCGAACACCGTAAGCCCCGCAATGATGCCGTCCTGCTTACAGATCAGCTCGACCTCGCCCGCGCAATACGTGGGCATGACCGAGTTGGTGGTGATGTCCTCACCGGTAATATCCTCGCGCAGAGCGCCGAGGATCTGCTCATCCGCATTTACCTTCATCGTGATGTCATTCATGGCTGTTTCTCTCCTTTTCGATTGCCGCAAGCACGGCCTTTTTATAGTCCTGTTGATAATTCACATACTGTGCTGCATCCACGCGGGGCTCCTCCCGTTGCGCGATCGGCGCATAGTCCTGTGCGATCTGCTGTGCCGCGCGCTTGGCGAACACCAGGCTCTCCAGCAGCGAGTTGCTGGCCAGTCGGTTGCGCCCATGCACGCCGTTGCACGCGGTCTCGCCCGTTGCATACAGGCGCTCCATTGAGGTCTTGCTGTGCGCGTCCACGTCAATGCCGCCCATAAAGTAGTGCTGTGCGGGCACGACGGGGATGGCCTGGCGCGTAACGTCGTAGCCCTCCTGCAAGCAATGCTGCCAGATGTGCGGGAAATGCGCCTTGATCTCCTCGGTGGGGATGGGAGAAAGCGAGAGCCAGACGTGCCGACTCCCCTCCTTTTCCATCTGCTCGAAGATGGCATTCGCCACCACGTCACGGGGTAAAAGCTCATTGACGAAGCGCTCCCCCTTGGCGTTGAGCAGGATCGCGCCCTCGCCGCGCACCGATTCGGAGATCAGAAACGCGCGTCCCCCCTTCTCGGAATACAGCGTGGTGGGGTGGATCTGAATATAGTCGATATTCCGCAGTCGAACGCCGTGCCGCAGCGCCAGCGCCAGCGCGTCGCCTGTGAGGTGACGGTAGTTGGTGGAGTGGGGAAAGAGCCCCCCGATGCCCCCCGTCGCCAGCACCGTATAATCGGCCTGTATAGCGGAATATTGGCCCGCGGCATCAAAGCCCACGATGCCGTGACATTCGTTGCCCTCGCAGAGCAGATCCACCATGGTATAGTGCTCGATCAGCGTAATGTTTTCGCGCGCGCGCACCGCATCCAGCAGATGCGAGGTGATCTCCTTGCCCGTTTCGTCCTCGTGAAACAGGATGCGCGGGCGCGAATGTGCACCCTCGCGCGTATAGGCAAACGCATCGCCGTCCCTCTCAAACCGCGTGCCGACGGCCACCAGATCCGCGATCACCTCACGCGAGGAACGGATCATGATATCCACCGACTCGGGGTTATTTTCGTAATGCCCCGCCTTCATCGTATCGGCAAAAAACGCGTCGTAGTCATCCTCGTCGGGCAGCACGCAGATGCCGCCCTGGGCAAGAAAGGAGTCACTTTCCGCAGCCTCGCTCTTGGTTACGATCAAAATTTGCTTCTCTCTCGGCAGCTGCAATGCGCAGTAAAGGCCCGCAACACCGCAGCCGACGATCACAATATCGGTCTTTTTCATCATGATCCGGCAAGCTCCAGCATTTTCTCCAGCGGTCGAAGTGCGCCCTGCTGCACCTCTTGCGCCACCTCGATCTCGTTTTTCTCAGTCTCCAGCACATGCAGAACTCCCGCGGCGGTATTGCGCTTCATATCGGGGCAGCAGGGGCGCCGCTTCGGAAAATAAAAGTTCTTGTCGGGACTGTCACATTTGAGTTGAAATTCCACCCCGTCCTCGGTGCAAACGATGAACGAGTCGGCAGGGCTCGTCCGTGCAAACGCGATCAGCTCGGCCGTGCTTCCGATGTAATCCGCGTGCGCCAGCACCGCGCACTCGCACTCGGGGTGCGCGAGCACGACCGCGTCGGGGTGCGCTCGTTTTAGCTCTGCGAGCTGCACGGGATCAATGTCTGCGTGCACGGGGCAGCAGCCGTCGTTGAGGATAATGCTCTTCTCGGGCACTTGCTCTGCCACAAAGCGACCCAGATTGCGGTCGGGGATGAAAAAGATGTTTCGGTTGGGCAGTGCACGCACGATCTTCACCGCGTTGGACGAGGTCACACACACGTCACTCTGACACTTGAGTGCGGCGGTCGAATTGATGTAGCACACCACCGCAAGATCCTCGTAGCGCGCACGCATTTCGGCGATCTTCCCCTCTGCCACCATATGTGCCATGGGGCAATCCGCCGCGGGCTCGGGCATGAGCACCTTCTTTTCGGGGTTGAGGATCTTGGCACTCTCCCCCATAAAGCCCACACCGCAAAGCACGATCATGCGCGCGTCGGTCTTCTGTGCGATCTTGGCAAGATAGAAGGAGTCGCCCACGAAATCGGCAAGCTCCTGCGCCTCGCGCGGTGCGTAATAATGCGCCAGGATCACGGCATTTTTTTGCCGCTTCAGCTCCTCAACGCGCTCTTTTGTTTTCTGATCGATCATCCAATCACTTCCTTGGTACAGAATAGAACCCGTTTATTATAGCACACGTGTTTACATCTGTCAAGTTTTGTGTAAAGTTTTGTGCAAGAAAACGGGCATCGGATGATCCGATGCCCGTTCAAATAATGAAATGTCGGTTCACAAATACGAAAGCCGCGCCCGTCAAAGAATTTCGCACACCGCGCGCCACACGCGCGCCGCCACCGTGTCGGGGTCGGCCGCGGCGTCCACGATCACCACGCGATCGTCCAGTGTTTCAAACACGCGCAGAAAGGTCGCGCGCACCGCCCCCAGCGTTTCCTCGGTTTCATAGATCTCGCGCGCCGCGCCGCGGCCACCGATCCGCTCCAGCGCCACACGGGGCGAGATATCCAGGAAAATGCAAAGATCGGGGCGGCGGATCTCGGGGCAGTCACAGTTCATACGGCGCACCCACTCGTAGTCTGTAAGGCTCCCCTGATAGGCAAGCGAGGAGTAGTAATAGCGATCCGATACCACGTCCTGTCCCTTGGCCAGCGCGGCGGCAATGCCGTTTTCGCCCACGTTGTGGTGGATACGGTCAAGCGTGAAGAGCGCCGCCATCTCACACGCCGTGCGCGGCTCTCTGCCCGCAAGCGCGGCGCGCAGCATTTTGCCGCTTGCACTGTCGGTGGGCTCTGCAGTGGAGAGCACCTCACGCCCGCGTGCTTGCAGCGCCTCGCAAAGGCGGCGGTGCTGGGTGGTCTTGCCACAGCCGTCAATGCCCTCAAAAACGATAAATTTTGCGTTACTCATGCCCTCACCTCTGCGTTCGGAATCTATCCTTATTGTACCATACGCGCCCCCCCGTTGTCAACGAATCGGTATGCCGCTTTTTGTAATTTTTTCGGATCGCCTTGACAGCGCACACATCTTGTGCTACAATATGAAAACGATTCCCATTTTCAAGGAGAGCTTATGCAAAAAAAGCACTATCAAACCGCGGCACGCAGTGCCCTTTTGGCGTATCTTGCCACAAGCGGCGAGCATCCGCAAAGCGCCGAGGAGATCCGCACGGGGCTGGCCGCCGGCGGACACACCGTGGGTCAGAGCACGGTCTATCGCCTGCTCGCCGATCTGTGCGCGCGCGGCGCGGTCAAAAAATATCATGCAGGCAAAGAGGGTGAGGGCTTCGTCTATGCGTTCGTGGGCGCACATCAGCACTGCGAGCGACACCTGCACCTGCAATGCGTGCGCTGCGGTGCGGTGCGGCACCTCGAATGTGATTACAACACCCACCTCTCGGAGCATCTGCGCGCCGAGCACGGCTTTTTGGTGGACTGCGGCCGTTCGGTGCTCTTGGGACTGTGCGCGAGCTGCACGGAGGTGAAGGCATGATCAACGGCGCTCATATTCTGCACATCGTATGGCACGCCCTGCTCGATTCGATCAAGCTGCTCCCCTTCCTGTTCCTTACCTATTTGCTCATGGAGCTCCTGGAGCACCGCGCGGGCGAGCGCGTGCGCGCCACGGTCGCGCGTGCAGGGCGCGCAGGGCCGCTGATCGGTGCGGGGCTGGGCCTCTTTCCCCAGTGCGGCTTTTCAGCCGCCATCGCGGGGCTTTACGCAGGGCGCGTGGTCACGCTCGGCACAGTCGTGGCGGTCTTTCTCTCGACCTCGGACGAGCTGATCCCCGTGGTGCTTGGCAGCGGCGTGCCGCTGTCGGCTCTTTTGAAGCTTCTTGCGCTCAAGCTCGGCATCTCCCTGCTCGCGGGCTTTGCAATCGACCTTGCTCTGCGCCGCCGCGTGGAGCTGCACGTGGGTGAGCTTTGCGACGATGAGCATTGCCACTGCGAGCGCGGCATCTGGCGCTCGGCGCTGCACCATACGCTCCATATCTTCGTTTTCATTTTGCTCATCAATCTCGTGCTCGGCGCGGCGCTGGAGCTCATCGGCGAGGCGCGCATCGGTGCGTTTCTCGCGGCGGTGCCTGTGCTTGGCATCGCGCTCTCGGCGCTGGTGGGACTGATCCCCAACTGTGCCGCCTCGGTCGCCATCGTCACGCTCTGGGTCGAGGGGATCATCCCCGCAGGCGCCATGCTCGCAGGGTCTCTCACGGGTGCGGGTGCGGGGCTGCTCGTGCTCCTGCGCACCAACCGCCCACGGCGCGAGAACCTGCTCGCCGTCGGCATCCTGCTTGGCGTCGGCATCCTTTGCGGCTGCCTGCTTGACCTCACGGGGCTTGCGACCGCGATGGGGCTGTGATCGTATGGAGCAGAATTTGCCGCAGAGAAAGCATCTGCGATGGAAATATTTTGATTATAACGCATCGGGCTTCTATTTCATCACCATTTGCACAAGGGATCGGCAGATGCTGCTCTCTCGAATTGTAGGGACAGGCGTCCTCGACTGTCCGCATGTGCAATTGACATCATACGGTCAAATAGCGGAAAAACAGCTCAAACAGCTCGATGACTTCTACAAAAGCATCGCCGTCGAAAAATACGTGCTCATGCCCAACCACATTCATCTGATGTTGCGTGTGTCCGCTGGCGGACAGTCGAGGACGCCTGTCCCTACGGGTGCAAATTCCACGGTTTCGCGCTTCGTTTCTACATTCAAGCGTTTCTGCAACAAGGAATACGGCCTAAACATTTGGCAAGCGCGCTTTCACGATCATGTGATACGAAACCAAACAGATTACGAGGAGCACCTGCGTTACATCTGCGAAAATCCCGCACGGTGGCGCGACGACGAGCTCTATTTTAAGAATTAAAAAAGACCGACAGGCTATGTCTGTCGGTCTTTTTTTGCAAATAAAAAGCCAACTGTCGGATGACTGCAGTTGACTTTTATTGAATTTCTTGCTCGATATCGTCAAAGATCGGGCTGTCAAAGAAGGCGCGCAGGGTGATCTCCAGGCCATCGCAGAGCTTTTTGACAGAGACCACACCCGGATTTTGGCTTTTCTCGTTGAGCATGCTGTAAACCGTGGAAGGAGAAACGCCCGAAAGATTGGCCAGCGCATTGGTGGCAATGTTTCTTTCGTTACAAAGCTCCACAATTCTACGTGCAACCGCTTCTTTTGTGTTCATATGCTCTCCTTTCCAAATTAATCTATCACTATTTTAGACAAAAATGCGATATATCGTGTGGGATATATCGCATTTTTCAAAAATATGTGTTATAATTACGATATATCCCACAAAAAGGAGAAAGCGCATGATTTGCACCTTCTTTGGACACAAGGACACTCCGATATACGAAATACGCTCCGCACTTAAAGCCGTCATCTCGGAGCTGATCGACAAAACGGGAGTTCTCACCTTTTATGTAGGAAATAACGGGAATTTCGATTTTGCGGTACAGAGCATATTAAAGGAGCTCGCTTCGGAAAAGGAAAACATAAAATATTCTATCGTACTTTCCTTCATTGGTGAGCACGCGCTCAGCGGAGATCAGGATGTAACCGTCTTTCCGGAGGGGCTGGAAAAGACTCCTCCCAGATTTGCCATAAGCAAACGAAACGAGTGGCTGATTCAAAATTCTGACCTTGTCATTGCTTATACCAAATACTCGTTTTCAAATTCCTGCAAATGGGTTGAAAAAGCAAAAAAGCGTGGATTGACCGTAATCAATCTGGCAATGCAACAACCATAAATTGTTTCAAGATTTTTGAAGGGGTGCAGGGGGAACTTTTGCAAAAGTTCCCCCTGCCCTTTTCTTTTCCTTCTCCACCCCTCACGCGCTGGCGCGCTCCTCGCCGGGGGCGGGGGCGCGGCAAATGCGGGTGATGAGAACCGAGAGATCATCGTTGCCCTGCTGTGTGGCACGGTTCAGAACCCTGCGCGCAAAGGCCTCGATATTCCCATCCCATTCGGTGCGCAGCATGTCCGAGAGCCACGTACAATCCTCCTCGCCGCGCGTGATGCCGTCACTGACCTGCACGAGAATATCCCCCTCCTCGGGCGTGAAGCGGATGCGCTCGGCATCCAGCGACTCCAGGATCCCCACGGGTGCGGTACGCGAGTGAAAGCGCGTGACCTCACCGTTTCGCAAAAGAAAGCTGGGTGCGGCGCCGCATTTGAACAGCGAGGCCTCGCCGCGAATACGGTCGATCTCCAAAAGATCCACGGTGGTGCTGGTCTCGGACTCGCGCGTGCCGCGCGCCGCAAGAAAGCCGTTGAGCATGCGCAACGAGGTATCGGCGCGGTTGCCCGCGGCAAGCAGGCGCGAGAGGAAGGTCGACGCCAGTGCCGAGGTCAACGCCGCGGCATTGCCGCTGCCCATCCCGTCACACAAGATCACATAATCATATCCTTCGTTGGAGACGGTCAGCACGGCATCACCGCAGTAGCGGCCGTCCTTGCCCTTGGCGCGCGTTTGCTTGACCGTTTCGGTCTCATAGCGCGTGCGCTCGGGAAAGACGAGATCGCTCACGCCGTCGCTCTCCTGCACTGTGGGATCACCGAGAGAAAAGCGGCAATGCTGCTCCAGAATGGCGCGCAGCTCACGGAGCTTGAGATGGCGGCCGGGGAGCCGCACGCCGCGCAGGATCACCTGTCGGTGCGTTTTTCCGCACACCGAGGCCGATTCCAGTGTATAGCCGCTACGCACCAGACGCGAAAGGATCCGTTCCCCTGCCGCATGGTCACACACAAAGGCGGCGCGGTTCTCCTCCAGCACCTCGCCAAGCACCCGACCCATAGCGGCGTAATCCATCGCCACCACCGAGGTCTTGTCGCCGCGCAGCGCCTCCTCGGTGAGTCGCGTGCATCCGTCGTTGATGCCGTCCAGGATCTGCCCCATGCGCGCACAGCGCGCGGCAAGAGATGCGGGGATCTGCTCACTGCTCACCGCGCCGTGCGTATGCAGTCGCGTTCCAAGCGCGCTGACCGTAGCCGCAGTAGCGTGGTATTCGCTCCCCCAGCAAATATCGCGGTTGCGACAGCCGGGGCAGGCACTGTCAAAGGCGCGGTCGCACAAATTGCGCAGATCGACAAGCCCCGGACGGCGCAAGCGACTGCTCAACTCATAAAATGTACCCGAGAGGTCGAGAAACGCACCCGAGATCTCACCAAAACGCTTTTCGTTTGCCGCCTGCTCCCCCACCTTGGCCGCCTGTGCCGCGGCACGGCGACGCGCCAGCGTGAGGTGGCGGTGCGGCACACCCTCTACCAAGCCCGCGCTGTCAAAGGCAAGATAAAGCGCACCTGCGGTGAGCAGTCCGGGGAGCAGGAGCGTGAGACCGTCGGCACGCCGAACGGCAAAGGCATACGCCGCGGCCGCCGCACAGCCCAGCAGGATCCCACCGCCGCGACTGCTTTTTTGCAAAAGCCCGTAGCAAAGGCCGCACAGCAAAAAGGCGGGCGCCATGCGCCAGTCAAAGCAAAGCCCCGCAAGGCCACCGCCAACCGCCCCCCACAGAATATCCCTGTGCGGCACCAACCAAAAGGCGAGGAGTGCACAGGCCACCACCGAGGGGTAGATGCCGAAAAACGAGACACCGCGCACGGCAAAGACCGCCGTGAGAAAGAGCGCCGCCGCACCCGCCTCTCGACTGTACGGAAAAAGCGTATCCTTCTTTTCAAACAGCCCGATATAAAGGAACGCCGCGAGGGGCGCGGCCAGAAGTGCGAGCAGGATCCCGAACAGATCGTAATAGCGGTAACCGCCCCGCACGATGGTGAAGATCCCTGCGCAAAACATCGCCAGCGTGGCACTTGCCACGCGGTAAAGCGGACGCTCGAACAAATACGGACGGCGGCGCCAATCCCCCTCGCCCGACAAATACGCCCCCAGTGCGCGCAGCAGCACCACGCCGCAAAGCGTCACCAGCGTCAGCCAATCGCGGACGATGATCGCATACAGGGCGATCCCCCCTGCGATCGCGGGCGCATACACGGTCGCCGCGGCCGCAAGCGCCACGCCGAAGGGCTTGACTCCAAAGAGCAGCTCGGCACTGCCGATCAAGGCACCCAACGCCGCAAAGAGCAGGTGATAAAGAATCTGCTCCACAAGCTGCTCGCGATCTGCCCCCAGTCCCGTTGTTTTTGCGCGGGCGCGCACTTCCTTTTGCATGTTTTGACCTCCCTTGCGCGGAAATTTCTTTCGATCCGCGGTTTTTTCTCTATTGTAACCCCGTCGCGGCACAAAAAGCGTCGCACGGCGCGGTCAAAACAGGCAAGAAAATGCACGCAAAATGCAGACCCGCCCAAAAAAGGGAGAAAAAAGCACGCGGCAGTCGAATCGGGGCGAACGATTTTTTGCAAAACAGGGAATATTTTTCAAAAGATACTGTTCGGCGCGCAATTTTTGTGCTATACTGGAGGAAAGAAACGAAAAGGAGGGCAAACGGGTTGAAAATCTGCTGCTTTACCGGTCACCGCACCCTGTTGCCCGAAACGGCGCGCGCGCTGACCGCCGCGCTCGATCGCATGCTCGAGGGGCTGGTGCGCGCGGGCTTTACCGAATTCCGCACGGGTGGCGCGCGCGGCTTTGATACGCTGGCGGCGCTTCGGGTGCTGGCGCTGCGCGAGAAATATCCCGATTGCCGTCTCTCACTACTGCTCCCCTGCCGCGATCAGGCGAAATTCTGGACGCTCGGCGAGCGCATGCTGTTCGCAGATATTCAAAAAAAGGCCGATCGGGTCACGGTCCTTCAGGAGCACTACACGCCCGACTGTATGTATGCGCGCAACCGCGCGCTGGTGGACGGTTGCGATCTGTGCGTGGCGTATCTCACCGAAAACCGCGGCGGTACGCTCTACACCTGCTCGTACGCTCTGCGCAAGGGCGTTGCTCTGCGCAACCTCGCGGACGAGCTCCCCGAGATCTGAATACCAAAAGAGGCAAGCCGCGGCTCGCCTCTTTTCTTTCGCAAAAAAGACGGCAGTCCGCCGTCTTTTTCATTCAATGTCCAGCTCGTCGATCACCCTGTGCAGACAATCGGCGCTGTGCTGCATTTTTTTGACCTCCTCGGGCGTGAGATCCGACACAATACGCGCCTTCACACCCTCGTCGCCCACAACGGTGAGCATGCTCATGCACACACCGTCGATCCCGTATTCACCGCGCAGCATGGTAGAGACGGTCAACACGGTGTCGTTTCGCCCGAACACACACTTGCAGATGTGAACGGCCGCAACCGCCACTGCATAAAAGGTTGCCCCCTTGCGTGCAATGATCTGCGCGCCCGAGGTGCGCACGTACGCCTCGATCTCGGCGTGATCCAGCATAACGGGTACACCCTTGATCGCGCCGAAGGTCTCGCAGTATCGGTTCAGCGAAACGCTGGATACCGTCGCCTGCGACCACGGGATAAACGAGGAATCGCCGTGCTCTCCGAACACGTGTGCGTGCACATTCTGCTTGCTGATCTCGAGCTTGCTCGCAATACAGGAGCGCAGCCGTGCCGTATCCAGGATCGTGCCCGAGCCCAGAATATGGCTCTCGGGAACGTTGGTCAGCTTATGAAAGGCGTAGGTCATCACGTCCACGGGGTTGCTGACGATCAGATAGATCGCGTTAGGGGCATATTTTGTGATCTTGGGGGCGATCTCCTTGAGAATATCCACGTTGGCCTGCGCCAGCTGTAAGCGGGTCTGATCCGGCTTGCGGGCAAATCCCATGGTGATCACCACAATATCCGAGTCCGCCGCATCCGAGTAGTCGCCCGCGTGCACCTGCGTGCCCGCATAAAACGGAGCACCCTGTGCAATATCCATCGCCTCGCCCTCTGCCTTTTCCTGTCGGATATCGATCATTAAAATCTCATTGGCTATCCCCTCGATCGCAAGCGTGTACGCGATTGTGGCGCCCACGTTCCCTGCACCGATTATCGTGACCTTTCGCATTGTCTCCTCCTTTTACTTGCTGGTCTGTGCCACCATCCGATAGATCGTTTCAACCTCCTTGCGGCGCTTTTGTGCCAGCTTCTCCATTGCCGCGATCTGCTCGGCACTGAACGCATCGAGGTCGCCGGGCATCAATTTATTCTTGTAGTAGCGGTCTGCGATCAGGGCATAGTTGATATCGACCGCCTCGATCCTCCCGTCGATCTCGCAAATCACAAGATTGCTCTTGCCCTGTAGCAGCATCTCCACCGCGTGTACACCCATGACCGATGCGGTATAGCGGTCACGCAAGCTGGGCTTGCCGCCGCGCACCACGTGTGCGAAGCGTGCAAATCTGGTCTCCACCCCTGTCTCGGTCTCGATCTTCTTGGCCAGCACCTCGCCGTATTTCTTACCGTCCTCGGTGCGTACCCCCTCGCTCACGATCACAAGAAAGCCACGCTTGCCGTTCTCGGCAAGGGTACGGATGCGCGTAATGGTCTCTGCCTCGTCGAAGGGGATCTCGGGAATAACCGCCGCAACCGCACCCGACGCCAGCGCCGTGCCCAGTGCAATGGCACCGCAATCGCGACCCATGACCTCGACCACGTTACAGCGCGCGTGCGACTCGCAGGTGTCGCGCAGACAGTCGATCATCTGGATAGCCGTGTTCATCGCGGAGTCAAAGCCAATGGTATAGTCGGTTGCGGTAATGTCGTTGTCGATGGTACCGGGCAGACCGATGGTGGGAATGCCGCGATTGGTCAGATCGGTGGCGCCGCGGAAGGTACCGTCACCGCCCACGGCCACGATCGCGTCGATCTCATGGCGGCGGCAGGTGTCGATGGCCTTTTGCATGCCCTGCTCGGTCTTGAACTCTGTGCAGCGGTTGGAATACAGCATCGTACCGCCGCGCGAGATGATATTGGATACGGTTCGGGGCGTGATCGGAATGATGTGATCCTTGATCAGGCCCGAATAGCCACCGATAATGCCCACGACCTCAACGCCCTCGTCCAGTGCCTTACGTGCAACGGTACGGATCGCGGCGTTCATGCCGGGCGCATCACCGCCCGAGGTCAATATACCGATCTTGCGAAATTTTTTCATGTTTTCCTTCTTTCCCCGTTCCTGGCTCGAACGGCTATCAAATGCAGCGTGATGACATTGTAACATGTCGGTTTTGTACTGCTCAAATCAATATATGTTTTTATTAGCCTTCCCCGTTTTTTGCGATTTTAGTTTCCAGATAGTGCAGCACGTCCAGAATTGCGTTGGTCGCGGCCACCGTGCGGATGTACGCGCGGTCGCGCAAGGGGGAGAGCGAAAGGCGACGGCACACCGTTCCGCACGCGCCGTCCACGGCGATATAGACCGTGCCCACGGGGTCTTGCGCCGTGCCGCCGTCAGGGCCTGCGTAGCCCGTGGTCGCTACAGCGAGATCGGTGCAAAGGTGCGCGCGTGCACCGCGCGCCATCTGAATGGCAACCTGCTCACTCACCACAGTATATTTCGCAACCGTATCGGGTGATACATCCAGCAAGGCGTATTTTTCGCGTGTCTGATAGGTCACAGCACCCCCTGCCACCACGGCCGAGGCGCCGGGAATATCGGTCAATCGCTTGGCGATCAGCCCACCCGTGCAGGATTCGGCACTGGCAACGCTCAGACCGCGATCGGCAAGTGCCGCGATCAGCGCGGCCTCGGGAGATGCCACGTCCACGCCGTAAATATGCGCACCGACGGGCGTTTTGCGGATCTGTGCCACCGCCTCGTCGCAAAGTGCCGCGGCACTTGCCCGATCAGCGGCGCGCGCCGTCACGCGCAGGCGCACCTCGCCCGCCACACAGTAGGGGGCAACGGTGGGATTGACCGATTCCAGTAGCGCGCGGGGCAGTGCCGCCTCCACGGCGGATTCCCCCATGCCCGCGATCTGCACGTTGCGGCTGAACAGGATCGCATCACAGCGCGGGTGCAAATACGGCTCGACCTGCTCGCAAAAGATGGGCTCCAGCTCGCGGGGCGGCCCCGGGAGCATGACGACGGTCTTTCCGTCCTCGCGCTCAATAGCCAGCGCGGGCGCGGTGCCGTAATCATTCGGAAACACGGTGGCCCCCTCGGGCATCATGGCCTGCTTGCGGTTGTTTGGCGTCATAGTGCGCCCCGTGGCAGAGAAATACGCCTCGATGCGCGCCAGCGACGGCGTATGGAGAGAAAGCGAACGCCCCATCACACGTGCCACCGTCTCCTTGGTGAGGTCGTCACAGGTCGGGCCAAGGCCGCCGCTGGTGATCACGAGGTCCACGCGCGCAAGCGCCGCCTCCAGATCCTCGGCAAGACGCGTGGGGTTATCCCCCACCACGCTCTGTCGGTAAACACCGATCCCAAGCGTAGCAAGCCGCCGCGCAAGATATGCCGCGTTGGTATTCACAATGTCGCCGATGAGCAGCTCCGTGCCCACGCACAGGATCTCGGCACTTTTGAACTTGGGCTTTTGCATGGCAACGCCCTCCCCACAGTATTCTTTATTCATTATACCACATATTTGCGTTTTTGCACCCGTCTTTTCCATGAAAACTTGAAAAAAGCAGAAATTTGTGCTATGATAAAGCAGAATTGCGGTAAAAAGGGGGGATTTGATGTCACGCTGTCTGCTTTGCCCGCGCAAATGCGGCGCAGATCGCACCACGGGCGCGCGGGGCGCGTGCGGGATGCCCGCCGAGATCATGGTGGCACGTGCGGCACTCCATCCCTTTGAGGAGCCGCCCATCAGCGGCACACGGGGCTCGGGCACTGTCTTTTTCACGGGCTGTGCGCTTGGCTGCATCTTCTGTCAAAACCGCGCGCTTCGCGCACAAGGCGGCACGCCGCCCAAGGGCAAGGCGCTCGATGAGCGCGGGCTGGCCGATCTGTTTTTGCGTCTGGCCGATGCGGGCGCGCACAACATCAATCTGGTAACGGCCTCACACTATACCGACCGCGTGGCACGCGCGCTTTCTCTGGCTCGCCCCACGCTGAAGATCCCCGTGGTCTGGAACAGCAGCGGCTATGAGCGCGTCGAGACCTTGCGCATGCTGGACGGCTTGGTGGATATTTATCTCCCCGATTTCAAATACTGCTCCCCCGAGGTGGCGCGTGCCTATGCCAACGCGCCCGATTACGCCGACACAACCGCCGCAGCCCTCGCCGAGATGCACCGACAGCTCGGTGCCGTATGCTTTGACAAGGACGGACTGCTCACACGCGGCGTGCTGGTACGGCATCTGGTGCTGCCCGGTACACGGCAGGATTCGATCGCTGTTTTGCACCGCATCGCCGACACGCTCCCCGTGCGGGAGATCCGCCTGTCTCTCATGCGCCAGTACACGCCCGATTTCACCCCCGACGGCGCGCCCGCGCATCTGCACCGCCGCGTGACCTCATTTGAATACGACACGGTGCTGAAGGCCGCGATCGCGCTTGGCTTCGAGGGTTATTTTCAAGCGAAGGAATCCGCCAGCGCCGCCTTTACACCCGATTTTGACGACGGCGGACTTTTGCCGTAATGTGCATAGATCCCCCCGAACGGTGTAAAAACTAAAGAAAAAAGGGGGTGCTCCCATGAGCGAAAAAGCCAAGAAAAGCCGCGACAAGTATCCGCCTCTCACCACGCCGCCCGATCCGCCCGTGCCCAACCGCGCACACACCGAAATGGCGCTGGGAAATTTCAAGCCCGAGGACGGGCAGGCCGTCAAGGGCGGCAAGCATACCGAAGGGAACTTTGGGAAATAAAAATACGGCGTTGCACCCGAAAGGATGCAACGCCATTTTTTATCCGTGGAACAATTTTTTCGTCTGATAACGTGGCTCGCAGGTGATCTCGATGCCCAGCTTCTTGAGGGTGTTCTCGTCGTTTTGCACCAGGATCACGGTGGAGTGTGCCTCGCAGTGATTGAGCTGCCCGAGACAATCCAGCGCGCGGCGCGCAATATCGTCGTGCACGGCACAGATCGAAAGCGCGATCAGTACCTCGTCGGGATGCAGGCGCGGATTCTGATTGCCGAGCTGCCCCACCTTCAGTGCCGAGACGGGCTCCAGAATATCGGGCGAGATCAGGTCAACCTCGGCAGGAATATCCGCCAGCGCCTTGAGCGCGTTGAGCAGCATCGCCGATGCGGCACCCAGCAGCTTTGAGGTCTTACCCGTCACGATGCGCCCGTCACGCAGCTGCAACGCCACGGCAGGCCCACCCGTTTGCTCGGCGCGCTCCTTGGCCGCATTGATCAAGGGGAGCGTGGAGAGATCCACGCTTGCGGTCTGCATGAGCAGTCGGATCTTTTCGATCTCGCCCCCATTGCTCTCGCCCTTGCGCTGACTGCACAGCGCGCGGTAATAACGGCGCACCAGCTCGTCGCGTGCGCCCTCGCGCACGGCCGCGTCGTCAAAAATGCAATCCCCTGCCATATTTACCCCCATATCGGTGGGAGATTTGTAGGGGCAAGCGCCGTAGATATGCTCAAACATGGCCTTCACCACGGGGAAGATCTCCACGTCGCGGTTGTAGTTCACTGCAGTCTTTCCGTAGGCCTCGAGGTGATAGGGGTCGATCTTGTTCACGTCGTTGAGGTCGGCCGTCGCGGCCTCGTAGGCGAGGTTGACGGGGTGCAAAAGCGGCAGATTCCACACAGGGAAGGTCTCGAACTTGGCGTAGCCCGAGCGAATGCCGCGCTTGTTGTCGTGATAGAGCTGCGAGAGGCAGGTCGCCATCTTGCCCGAGCCGGGGCCGGGGGCGGTGACCACCACAAGCGAGCGCGAGGTCTCGATATACTCGTTTGCGCCAAGGCCCGCGTCGCTCACGATCTTCTTCACGTCGGTGGGATAGCCCTCGATGGGATAATGACGGTAGACCTTGAGGTCCAGCGCCTCGAGTCGCTCCTGAAAGGCGGCCGCTGCGGGCTGACCCGTATAGCGCGTGAGCACGACACTGCCCACAAAGAGCCCGAAGCCGCGGAAGGCATCGATCAAGCGCAGCACATCCTGATCGTAGGTGATACCAAGATCGCCGCGCACCTTATTCTTTTCAATGTCCGCGGCATTGATCACGATCACGATCTCGGCCTCGGCCGCGAGCTGCACCAGCATACGGATCTTACTGTCGGGGGCAAAGCCCGGCAGCACGCGCGCGGCGTGATGGTCGTCAAACAGCTTGCCGCCAAACTCCAGATAAAGCTTACCGCCAAACTGCTCGATGCGCTCATGAATATGCTGCGATTGCGTGCGGATATAGCGCTCGTTGTCGAATCCGATCTTGAACATACTTCCTCCCCGCGCGTGTGCGCGAAATTACAATACAACACTACAATAATAAGTATACCACACCGCGCGCGTGTGAGCAAGCCTTTTTTGCAAAATTCACATTTTTTCGCGCGCCGCCATCTGTTGACACTGTGCACGCAAACGGGTATAATAATAAAGAGAACGTCTGTGTGCACACGCAGGAAGGGGGGGCGCCGATGCGTCACTTTTTGCAAGAAATGGAATTTCATGCGCGCTGGCAGGCCGAGGTCCTGCCGTATCTGGCGGCACGGCGCGAGGATGGCTTTTTTGAGGGGCACGGCGGCGTGCAATTGCGTTACGTTTATTACCGCGCAGACGCCCCCTGCGGCACGGTGTTCCTTCTGCACGGCCTTGGCGAGAGCGTGGAGAAATACCGCGAGCTGTGCTATTATTTTCTTCTGGAGAACCGTTCGGTGGTGCTCTACGACCACCGCGGACACGGACTTTCCACGCGCGAGGCCGACGAGACCGTCACCCACGTGCGTGCCTTTTCGCAGTACGTCGACGATCTGGATGCCGCCGTACGTCGCTTTGCCGACACTCCCGCACCGCACGACCTGTTCTCGCACTCGATGGGTGGCGCCATCGCCGCGCTGTATCTGGAGCGCGGCGGCGACTTCTTCCGCCGTGCCATCCTGACCGCCCCCATGATCGCGCCCACACGCAAGGGCCTGCCCATGTGGGCAACCGTCGCCTATTGCCGCTTTGCCGAGCGCCGTGGCAGGGGGGCAGAGCGTGTGCGCTTTCTGCGTCCCTTTTCCAAAAAAGAGAGCTTCCGCTATTCGCACGCGCGCTCACGCGCGCGCTTTGAGACCTACTATCGCTTCAAGCAGGAGAACGACGGCCACTGGAACGGGCCGCCCACGTACAGCTGGACAGCCGAGGCCTACCGTGTGCCCCGCGCCATTTTGAAAAAGGGTGCACCCGAGCGCGTGCGCGCCGAGGTGCGGCTGTACAGCGCCGAGCATGACCTGTTGGTGGCCGCCGCGCCACAGCGTAAATTCGCGGCGCGCGTGCCGCACGCCACCTTTGTCCCCGTCAAGAACGCCAAGCACGAGATCTATGCCGCCGACGAAGCGGTGCTCTTTCCGTATCTGAACGACTTGCTGGATTTTCTTTCCAAATAATGCAAAAAGCGGACTGCGTAAAGCAGTCCGCTTTTTTGTTATTCCTGCAACAAATACCGCACGACCTCCTCGGCCAGCATCAGCCCGGCGATCGCGGGGACATAGGAGATGCTACCCGGTGCGTGGCGGCCGTGCTCCTCGGGAAGCGTAACGCGCAACGCGGGTGCGGGAGAGTACAGCACGCGCACGTGGCGCAGCCCCTCACGGCGGCAGAGCGCGCGCATGGTGCGCGCCAAGGGGCAGCCCGTGGTCTTTTCCAGGTCTATTACGGTAAAGCCCTTGCTCGAGAGGCGATTGCCCGTGCCCATCGCGCAGATGATCGGCACATTCACCGCCTTGGCACGGCGGATCAGTTCCAGCTTGGCGCTGACGGTATCAATGGCATCCACCACGTAATCGTAGCGTGAAAAATCAAATTGATCAGCCGTTTCGGCCGAGAACGGTATGGAAAACAGGCGAATTTCCACCTCGGGGCTGATCTCCCGCGCGCGCGCAGCGGCCACCTCGGTCTTGTGCTTGCCCACCGTGCTCGACAGCGCCAAAATTTGCCGATTGCGGTTGCTCTCGCTCACGGTGTCGGGATCGCAGAGGTCCAGCGCGCCCACACCTGCGCGCACCAGTGCCTCCACCGTATAGCCGCCCACACCGCCAAGCCCGAACACCGCTACACGCGCACGCGCCAAGCGCGCAAGCCCTTCCTCGCCCACCAGCATTGCCGTGCGCGACTGCCGTTCCACTGCCATAACATCCCCTTCCCCGCGTGCACGCATCCGCACGCGGTGTTTTTTCTGTTCTTATTATAGCAACGCGGCGGTGCGGTGTCAAGAGTCCAATACAAGAAGCCCCCTCGGATCCGACACAACGCAAAGGGCACCCCAAACGGGGTGCCCTTTGCGTTATGGTGGAGACGAGGGGGCTCGAACCCTTGACCTCACGGATGTGAACCGTGCGCTCTAACCAACTGAGCTACGCCTCCATATTCTTTTTTTGGGGGCAACCGCCACTCCGCGATGCTTCGGGCGGTTGCCCATTGACATGGTCGGAATGACAGGATTCGAACCTGCGACATCCTGGTCCCAAACCAGGCGCGCTACCAACTGCGCTACATCCCGATCGGAAAACAGGATCGCCTGTCTACCGCATTATTATAACAGAAGAAAACGCACTTGTCAAGACTTTCCGCACAACTTTTCAAACAAAAAAATTGACACGCGTGCGCGCGGTGTGTTATACTGATGGAGTAAATGCGCGAAAGGAGCAGAAGGATGACGCAAAAGGAGAAAAAGGTGCGTGCCGCCGCGATCGTTGCGGCACTCAAAGAGATCTATCCCGAGGCCATCTGCGCGCTGGAATCGGGCGGCGAGCCCTGGAAGCTGCTGGTGATGGGTCGGCTCTCGGCACAGTGTACCGATGCGCGCGTCAACACCGTCTGCCGCGATCTGTTCGCGCGCTTCCCCACGGCGGCCGCGCTCGCCTATGCGCCGCAGGATGAGGTCGAGGCCATCGTCCGCCCTTGCGGGCTTTACCGCACCAAGGCACAAAACATCATCGACGCCTGCCGTATGCTGACAGAAGATTTTGACGGTGAGATGCCGCAGGAAATGGACGCACTGCTCCGCTTCCCCGGGGTGGGACGCAAGATCGCCAATCTTCTGCGCGGCGATCTGTTCGGTCTGCCTGCAATCGTGGCCGACACACACTGCATCCGCCTAGGTGGCCGCTTTGGGCTCTACCCCGCAAAGCTGCGCGATCCCGTGAAGGTCGAGCAGATCCTCACAAAGCTGATCGCCCCTGAGGAGCAAAACGATTTTTGCCACCGACTGGTGCAGTTCGGGCGCGACGTTTGTACCGCGCGCGCACCGCGCTGTCACGAATGTCCGCTTGCCGCACTCTGCGCACACCAAGCATAAATACAGCCCCGATGCCGCGGCATCGGGGCTGTGTGTTTTTTAAGCTACGGGACGAACCGTCGTCTCACCCGTGATCAGCACGCGGTCACCCGCCGCATAGCTGACCGTGCCCTCGGCAGTCGTCACGCTCCAGGCCTCGGCGGTATCATCCAAAACGATATAGAAGCCAAAGCAATTTCCGATTGCAAAGGACTCCTCGCTAACGGTATTCCCCTGTGCATCCACATAGGTAAGCTTGTAGTAATCATCCGAGCCCGCCGCCGTCGAGGAAAGTCCCTGACGTGCAACCGCCTCGCCAAGCGTATGCGCAGTGGTGTAGCCCTGCCGTGCGACCTCGGTCAAAAGGTAACCCTCGGCACCACCGTTGGTGGCGATCAGATACGGGAGCATCTCCGATCCCGCTGCCGTTACACCGGCATGCTGATAATCCTTAACAAGGATGGTCTGCATCAACGCACCCGAGGTCTTGGAGTCGACCGCGGTCTCACCGTATGCAAAGGTAAATACCGCATCGCGCGGAACAGCCGTGTTGGTATAGCTGCCGTAGAAATTGAAGCTCTCATAGCCCTTGCGCACGGCGTAACGGTAATATACGGTCTCGCCGTCACTCACCGCATCTGCGGCGCAGGCGGTAAAGCGCTGGTAGGTGTAGAAGGGCCGATCCTGTGCATCGGTCAGCGTGATCTGCTCGGCCGTATAATAGCCCGCGACCGATTCGCCCGCGTCCACCTTAGTCTCGACCATTCCGAACAGGAACGAGGTGGTGTAAAGCTTGCCGCCGTACTGCTTGAGCAGGATACCGAATGCATCGGGCGCAAGCTTGAGCAGATCCTCGGGGGTGTAGCGATACAGACCCTGCAGTTCAAAGGCAAGCGTATCCAAGGGAACAATGACATCGGAACAGACGGTAAGCTGTGCCGTACCGTCAAGGATATCAGCAGCCTGTGCGACCGCAAAGGAGCAAAGCCCCTTGTTGGGAACGGTCAGTGCGTTTTGCGCCGTGGAATCCAGCACGACGACCGTCACAGTGCTGTCAATGCCGTGGTAAGCACGGAAGGAAGCCAGTGTCGCATTTGCGTCAAGCGCGGCCTGCGTAACGTTCCAGACCACCACCGAGGCTCCTGCCGCCATTGCGTTCAGCTCCGCGGGATTGCCGACGAAATCGCTGATGGCAAGCGAGGGATTCACGGCAAGCACCGAGCCGTTGGCATACACGCCGTCGGTACCGCCAACGATGCCGTGGTCATACAGGTTCAACGCCTGTGCGCTGTTATTGGTGAGTTCAAACGCGTCATAGAGATCATTCTCGGTGACAGGGATATACTCGGTGATCACAAGACCGCCCGCGCTGTTGTAGTTGTCTGCGCGGTACGCCGCGATCTTATGAAAGTAAGTGCTCTGCACGTCCAGCAGCTCGCCCGCACCCGAAGCGGCACGCGTGCTGATCAGAATGCCCACCTTATCACCGAGCGAGCGCTCCGCACCGTAGAGATAGTGCGCGGCAAAGCCCTGCTGTGTATCGCCGTCGCGGCCAAAATCAAAGATCGGAACACCGTTCTCGTTCAAGGTATAGGAAGCGCCGTCGACCTTATAGCCGAATGCGATCGAGGGAACAAGCTCGACCACGCTCTCGGTAACCTTTTGCTTTGCCAGATCCTCGGATGCGATGCGCGCCCAGACCACCTTGGCCCCGTCGGCATCGGTGCGCGCGCCGACGAAATAACGGCAACGCGCGGTTGCATCCATGGAGATCGCACGGGAGGGCGTAACGGTGCCCGCGCCGTTTGCATCGGTATAGGTGCATGCACCCTCGGGAACGGCAAGGATCTTGGCATCAGCCGCAAGGCCGTATGCCGCGCGGAAGCCTGCCAGCGTGGTCTCGCCCTCTGTTTCAACCAATGCGGCAGCATCGGCGCTCACGGGGAAGATCAGCACGGTCTGACCGGGGGCCAGAACCGCATCGGCGGCAGACAGATTGGTGATCGCGGGCAGATCGGCGTAGGTCAGCGTCTTTCCGATATAGTCGGCAAGATCGAAGTAGACCGATGTCTCGCCTGCGCTACGGACAACGTACCAGCCAACGGTGTAGTCGGCAAGATCCACGGCGGCCGTGCCCGCGTTGTAAATCTCAATATAGGGGGCGTTCGCGTTAACGGGCAGAGGTGCGACCTCGGTAATGTACAGACTGCCAAGATCAGCACCGGTCTCGATCTTGGTGTTGGCCCAAACCGCGACATCGTCGATCACGCAATCCACACCGGGGGTAACCGCAAAGCCGAGCCGATGACCGCCCTCGCCGAGCAGTGCCCGATAGAGTGCCTCGGACTGCTCGTACTCTGCGGGATCGGAAACGAGCACGCCGTTTACAAAAACGGCGGGCGCGCCCGCGCCGTCAAAATCCATGCGGATATGAAGCTCCTTGCCTGCCAGCACGCGGCTTCCCTTAAGCGAAGAGCCGTTGCCCGTGCCGGGCACGACGTCCACATTCCCGAACACACGCTCGTAAAGCGTGGGGTTCACATCGTTGTTCACCAGATACGCATTCATTCCCGTATGCGCAGTACCGCTGACCGACACATCGCCGCCGTCCATCTCGCTCTGTGCGCCCTGCACGACCGACAGATTGTTGCCCCAGCCCGACACACGCACGGGCGCCATGCCATAGGTGGTCATGGCCGCATTTCCCGCATACAGAACGGCAAAATAGCCGTCGGCGGTGCTGGTGGTCGTGGGCAAATAAGTGAGCGAGTATTCCAGCGTGAAGGCGCTACCGAGCGCATCGGCCAAGCGCGCGGAATCCGAAAGCACCACGGTCTCAGTGGCCGTGCCGCGATTGCGGATATAAAGCTTTTCGCCACGCACCTCAAAGAACGGAACGTAGTCGTCACCGTTCTCAGTGGCCAAGACGTTGGCAGCGTGCGCCGCCGCATCGGGTGTCGTCCATCCAAATGCGTCCAGCACTGCCGCAGCTCCCTGCAGCGTTTGACCGTGCGCAAAGCTCTCGTAGTAGAAATAGATGCGACCGTCATTCTTCTCGGTTACCGTGGGGTCAACCGAGGTCGGCGCTGCGGTAGCAAGCACCGAAAGCGGCACAAGGCTTGCAACCAACAGCAACGCAAGCAAAACCGAAAGGATCTTTTTCATCTGTGTTCTCCTTTTCTGTGAAATCCCACGCGGGGGCAATAACTCATCTTAAATTTTACTACGCTACGCGCGCGCTGTCAAGATTATATATATTTTTTTGTTAGATACGACAAAAACAAGCCCCCTTTTTTGCACACCTCTACAAAAGGAAAAAAGCAAACTCTCTTCCAAAACACGCAAAAGTGTGGTATACTGAAGCCGTGAGCGACAAAAACCGCACCCGAAAGGAGCCGCTATGTCCGATCAAGCCTTTTTGCCCGTCTCGCGCGCCGATATGCTGTCGCGCGGCTGGGACGTGCCCGATTTTGTCTATGTCACGGGTGATGCCTATGTGGATCATCCGTCCTTTGGCGTTGCGATCATTTCGCGTGTGCTGGAGGCGGCGGGGTATCGCGTGGCGATCCTTGCACAGCCCGATTACCGCAGCGCTGATGCCTTTCGCATCTTCGGCCGCCCCCGCCTCGGATTTCTCGTGACCGCGGGCAATATCGACTCTATGGTGGCACACTATACCGCGGCCAAGCGGCCGCGCTCCACCGACTACTATTCCCCCGGCGGCAAGGCGGGCAAACGCCCCGACCGTGCCGTGATCGTCTACTGCAACCGCATCCGCGAGGCCTTTGGTGACGTGCCGATCATCCTCGGCGGTCTGGAAGCGTCGCTGCGCCGCTTTGCCCATTACGATTATTGGGACAACAAGGTGCGACGCTCCATATTGGTGGACGCGCGTGCCGACCTGCTCACCTACGGCATGGGCGAGAACATTCTGTTGCGCATCGCGGAGCTTTTGGACAAGGGCGTGCCCGTGCGCAAGATCCGCGACGTGCGCGGTACGGTGTATCTCGGCAAACGCGAGGACGCGATACACTTTCCCGTTGCGGCCGCCTTTGACTACAACGAGCTCAAGGAGGACAAGCGCCGCTACGCCGAGGCCTTCGGGGTGCAATACCGCAATCAGGATTCCATCAGCGGCAAAGCGGTGATCGAATATTACGATAACAAGATGCTGGTGCAAAACCCACCGATGCCGCCCCTCACGCGCGCCGAGCTTGACCGTGTGTACGCCCTGCCCTACTGCCGCACCTACCATCCGATGTACGCCGCCGAGGGGGGCGTGCCCGCCATTGAGGAGGTACAGTTCTCGATCACGCACAACCGCGGCTGCTTTGGCGCGTGCAACTTCTGCGCGTTGGCCTTCCACCAGGGGCGCACCGTGCGCTCACGCAGCATTGAAAGCGTGGTGGAGGAGGCCAAAAAGATCGTCGCTCTGCCCGGCTTCAAGGGCTACATCCACGACGTCGGCGGCCCGACCGCCAACTTCCGTGGGCCCGCGTGTGACAAGCAGCTCACCGCAGGCGTGTGCACGCACCGCAAGTGTCTGGCGCCCACACCCTGCAAAAATCTCAAGGTCGATCACAGCGAGTACATCCGACTGCTTGAGGCCGTAGAGGCCGTGCCCGGGGTGAAAAAGGTCTTCATTCGCTCGGGGATTCGCTTTGACTATCTGCTTGCCGACCCCGACGAGCGCTTCTTCTACAAGCTGGTCCGCGACCACGTCAGCGGCCAGCTCAAGGTTGCGCCCGAGCACTGCTCGGATCGGGTGCTGGACAGCATGGGCAAGCCGCATTTCAAGGTCTATGAGACCTTTCGCCGCCGCTTCTTTGCCATCACCAAGGAGCTCGGCAAGGAGCAATATCTCGTGCCCTATCTGATGTCCAGCCACCCGGGCAGCGATCTGGAGGATGCCATCGCGCTGGCGAGCTGCCTGAAGCGCGATCACTACGCGCCCGAGCAGGTGCAGGATTACTATCCCACACCCGGCACGGCCTCGACCGTGATGTATTACACGGGCATCGACCCCCTTACCATGAAGCCCGTGTACGTCCCGACCGACTATCACGAAAAGCAGCTCCAACGCGCGCTGCTGCAATGCAACCGCCCCCAAAACGCGCCGCTGGTGCGCGAGGCACTGCACCGCGCGGGCCGCGAGGACCTGATCGGCTACACGCCCGAATGTCTGGTACGCCCCGCAGGCGGCGCACCGCAGGGCGATGCGCGCGGTGCGAAAAACGCCCCCGCACGCGGCAGATCGCCGCAAAAGGGCGGCAAACGGGATGCAAAAAGCGGTCAAAAGGCACACAAGGACTCCGCGCGCACCGCAAAGAGTCGCTCCACCGCATCCAAGCAACCGACGCGCAAGCCCACAGGCAACCAAAAAGCACCCGCACGGGGCAGAAAATAAGCAAAAGCCCGTGCGCCGCACGGGCTTTTGCAGCCATTCACAGGGCCAAAGCAGCCGCTTATGCAAAAGCCCTTGCAAATTGCAGGAGCTTTGCGATACAATAAGAGCAAAGGAGGGATGCGGATGAAATGCACCACCGTGATCGACCCCGCGCGTGAGGAGGAGCTCCTCATTTATGCCCACGAGCGCACACCGCTGGTCGACGAATTGGAGCGTCTGGCGAGCGCCGCCCCCACACTTATCGGCTATGACGAGGGGCATATTGCCACCCTTTCCCCTGCCGAGGTCTGCTGTGTCTACACCGAGGAGGGCAGGGTGTATGCCTGCACCGAGCACAAAAAATGGCAGCTCCGCACGCGCCTGTACACGCTTGAGGCCGAGCTCGGGCAGAGCTTTATTCGCATCAACCAGTCCTGTCTTGTCAATCGCGCGCACATCGTGCGCTTCGAGACCGCGATCGGGGGTGCCCTGCGCGTGGTGCTCTGCAACGGCTACCGTGACTACGTGTCGCGCCGTCAGCTCAAAACCGTAAAGGAAAGGATCGGATTTCGCCTATGAATACCACCGTCAAGCAATTTCTCCTGCGCGGCCTTGTGTTCGCGGGCTTCGGCCCGATCATTGCGGGCATCGTTTTCCTCACGCTTTCCTTTACGTTAGAGGACTTTTCGCTCACGGGCGACGCGGTCTTCCTCGCCATTTTCTCCACCTATGTGCTCGCCTTCTTGCACGCGGGTGCAAGCGTGTTTAATCAGATCGAGCACTGGCCCGTGGCCAAATCCACATTCTTTCACTTCCTCACGCTCTATGTAGCATATATCCTCTGCTATCTGGTCAATCGCTGGATTCCCTTTGAGCCCCTTGCATTGCTGATCTTCACCGCCGTATTCGTGCTGGGCTATTTCATCGTCTGGATCACCGTCGTGCTGGCGCTCCGCGCCACCGAGCGCCGCCTCAACGCCGCGCTTCAAGACAAATAAAAACAGCCGTCACCGCATCACGGTGACGGCATTTTATATCTTTTCGTAAAAGCAATCGCTTTCCCAACGCATTGGGTTTTCGCAAATGTATCGCACGATCTTCTCATAATCCGCCTCGCCGCGGATCACGTGGTCGTGAAAGGATTTTTGCCAAATGTCTTTTCCGATTTGTTTGGATATGTAACGTTTGGTTTGTCCAATGATGGACGATACCGTAGGGGCGGATATCATCCGCCCGTCACGATACGGCAAAAACAAAATCAAATGGATATGATTCGGCATAATAACATAACGATCAACCCTCACGTTATGATAATGCGTCGGGATCGCCTGTATTGTATCTTCTGCGAGCTTGCCATATTGCGATAAAGGGATGCGAATTTGCGGGAGGATACTATCCTCCCCTACGATGGCGTGAGCGTTCTCCCAAAAAACATTTTTTCTGTCCTTTGTACAGATGGTTATAAAATATGCGCCGCCCGCACCGTAATCATGATATTTCAAACGGTTTCTCTTTCGCTTTGGTAATTCCATTTTCTCACCCTTTCTCATTATAGCATATAATTTTACGCAAAGGTGCATATTTCAACAAATTTGACAATTATAACTGTAATAGGCACAATGTGTATCTATCGCATCCTTCGCTGACATTAAAAGTCGCCTTATACTAATTGTAACACCATCAAACCAATTTCAAAGGAGTTACAATTATATGAGTGTCACTCAAAAAATTGGAAAAAGTCTGCAAAAGCAACGCAAACGCAAAGGCCTCACGCAGGAACAGCTTGCCGAACGCATCGGCATTTCGCCGCACTACCTCTCCGCCGTGGAGCGCGGCGTCAACCAGCTCAGCTACGAGATCCTGGTACAGGCCATTAACGTGCTGGGTTGCTCTGCCGATGATATTTTTGGTGAGGTCATCGACCACGCCCTGCCCGCAAAGGTCTGCGAGCTCAGCGATCGCTTGGAGGGCCTGGAGGCCACAGAAAAGGCGCGGATCCTTGCCGTTCTGGAGACACTGATCGACACCGCAAAGCAAAAATAATTTTTCTCTTGCATACTTCGTGCGTTTTCGACATTTCCCTTGTGTTATAATAACTGCATCACAGTTAGTTTGACATTCAAGGAGGCTACTATGTTGATTTCGGAACGAAAAATTGATCCTCTCGGCAGACTGGTCTTACCCGCAGATATGCGCGCCCATTTGCAGATCCTTTCGGGCGATCTTTTGCGTATTCGCTTTGACGGCAAGCGCATCATCATCGAAAAGGCCTGAAGAAGCCGAAAAGAGCCCCCTTCGCGTTGCGAAGGGGGCTCTTTTTCACACCAGCCGCACGCGGTACTCCTCAAACCACACGTCGAGCTGATAGAGCCACGCGAGCAGCTGGGGACGCGCCATCAGCTGGCCGAACCAGGTCCGACTCTCGCCGTCCAGCAGCTCTTGCAGACGGCGGCGGTCCAACGTGTCGGCAAGAAAGCCGCCCCGCGCGAGACGCTGCTCCAGCATGGCGCGCACGCGCGCCTCGTAGGCGGGGTTGTGGGTTTTGGGGTATGGGCTCTTTTTGCGCCATAGCCAACGCTCGGGCAAATAGCCGTCCATGGCACGGCGCAAGAGGGCCTTTTCCACCCCGTTCTCATACTTAATGCTCCACGGCACGTTAAAAACATACTCCAAAATACGGTGGTCGGCAAAGGGCACGCGCACCTCGACCGCGCTGAACATGCTCATGCGGTCCTTGCGCTCGAGTAGGTTGGTCATGAAAAACCGCGTCGAGAGCCAGGTGGCCGCGCGCGCGGTCGCGTCGGCAGGGGTGTCGCTGTCCAGAACGGGGCAATCATCCAGCGCGCGGCGGCAGGCCTCACGCACAAACTCCAAGCCCTCGGCGGCATGCACCACGCGGTCATCGAATAGCGACACGCGCACGCTCGGATCGTGTATCCACGGGAAGAAATCACGCGCGAGCATTTCGGGGCGGTAGAACCACGGATAACCCCCGAAGATCTCGTCGGAGCACTCGCCCGACAGCAACACCGTATGATGCTTTTTGATTTCACGGCAGAAATACAGCAACGAGGAATCAATATCCCCCTGTCCCGGGAGATCGCGCGCTCTTGTCGCGTCCGCAAGTGCGGCGGCTACCGCATCGGTGGGTGCGGTCAGCACGGTATGCGTACACCCCAGCTGCTCGGCCAGTGCGGCGGCAAAATCCTGGTCGCCCTGCGGCTGAAACAGCGAGGCGCGAAAGCTCTCGCGGTTGCCCTCGTATTCAAAGGAATAGGTGTGCAGCTGCTCACCGCGCGAGCGCAGCTCGCGCGCCGCAAGTGCCGTGATCGCAGAGGAATCCAGCCCACCCGACAGCAAGACCGCCAACGGCACGTCGCTTTGCAGTTGCCGTTGCACCACATCCGAGAGCAGCTCGCGCACCGTAGCCGCCGCCGTGGGGGCGTCGTCGTGACACTCTCGCGCCGTCAGCTCCCAATAACGCCAGAACACCACGCCCTTGGCACTCACGCGCGCCGCATGTGCAGGCAAAAGCTCCTTCACGTGGCGAAAAACACTCTTTCCCGGTAACGTCACGGGCGTGAGATACAACAGCTGCCAGAGCCCCTCGCGATCCACCTCGGGCAGCACATCGGGCAGAGCAAGCAGGCTCTTGACCTCGGATGCAAAGTGAAATTTACCCCCTGACGTGGCGTAAAACAGGGGCTTTACGCCGAAGCGGTCGCGCGCGAGGAATACACATTCGCGTGCCGCGTCGTACACCGCAAAGGCAAAAATACCGTTGAGGTGCTTGGGACATTCCTCTCCAAATAAAATGTAGCTCCAAAGCACGGTTTCGGTATCGCAATCGGTGCAAAAGCGCGCTCCGCACGCCGCAAGCTCACGCCGCAGCTCGGGTGAGTTGTAGATCTCACCGTTATAGACGATGGTATAGCAATTTCCCTCATGCGTCGCCTGCATGGGCTGTGCGCCGCGCGCGACGTCCATCACCGCCAGCCGATTGTGATACAGCCCCACGCCGTCGGCAAAGAACGCCCCCGCGGCATCGGGTCCGCGATGTGCCAATGTCGTACCCGCATCGCACACCGCGCGCTGCGAGATGCCCGACGGGCAAAGAAAATCCACACATCCGTTGATCGAACACATTTGCCTCACCTCAATACAGAGTATGAGCGCGCGGCGGTGGCGGTGCATATGATGAGAGTACAAGGAGGTGGGCATATGCTTCCGATCCCATCCGAGCGCCGCTTTGGGCATGCGCTCGCGGTATTTGGCGCAGGCGCGATCTGCGCGTGGCTCCTGCCGCGCTTGTTTATGGGCGCGCTTGGCGTCGCATTATTACTTACGACCGGGTATTTTCTGACCCGTGAAAAAGGAGGGCTGACATGAAGATCGTGCTGATGAGATCCCCCGGCTTTCTTGCGCCGCTGCTGCGCAAAATGTTTCATATCCCGCGCAGAAGGCAATAAAAGAGCGCGGACTGCCAAGGCAGTCCGCGCTCTTTTTTCTTTTCAGCTCTGTGCCGATTCGACAAGTAAAATGCCACCCTTTTTGACCGAGATCAGCGCACAGTTCCCCGTGATCTCGTTGCTCACGGCGTACTGGTTGTGCCGCGCGAGCTTGGCGTTCTTGAGGGGGTATTTCACACCCTCGGCATCCACGCCCTTCACCACGGGGTCGAGTGCAAGGATCGAGAGATAGCGGTAGGCGCTACGCGCCACCAGCGTACTGCCGTTGCGTAAAAAGCGCACGCGGTTGAACCCGTCGGTGATCACGGCGTGCACGCGGCGCGCGTGCATCTCCTCCAAAACGGCAAGGTTGGAGAGTGTATGATCCAACCGTCCCGAGAGGCCGCCGATGATGACGAGATCGTTACAGCCACGCGCGAGTGCGAAATCCACCGCCATCTGCGTGTCGGTAAAATCCTTTTCGGTGGGAACGGTATGAATTTCGATGCCCTTGGGCAGCGTTTTTTTGTCCAGCGAATCAAAATCGCCCAGCACCACCGAGGGCGTCACGCCCAGTGCCACAGCGTTGACATAACCGCTGTCGGCGGCGATTTTCAGATCACCCTCGCGCGGTCGCTCGGTGATGCGCTCCGCGCAGATCGCACCGCCCACGTATATGTAAGCACGCATTATTTTCGGCTCCAATCCTGTTTGTTTTTAAGGGCCTCGAACATCTCCACGAAGCTCGCGTGGCGCGAAGGCGCGATATGCCCCGCACGCACGGCCTCCAGCACGGCACACCCTTCTTCTTTGGTATGGGTGCATTTTTTGTAGCGACAGCACCCGAGATAGGGTGCGAACTCACGCATAGTCTCGGGCAGATCGTCGCGCCCGAAGAAATCAAAGCGCACGAAATCCAGCATGCTAAAGCCGGGCGTATCGGCCACGAACGCTCCCTCCACGTCCGCCATCGGATACAGCGTCACGCGGCGCGTGGTGTGTCGGCCGCGCTGGATCTTTTGGCTGATCGCACCTGTTTCCAGCCCCAGCTCGGGGAAAAGCGCATTGAGCAGGGTGGATTTTCCCACACCCGAAGCACCCGCAAACGCCACGGTCTTGCCCGCGGCGTTTTTACACAAAAAGTCACGAAGGGCATCAATTCCCACACCGTTCTCGGCCGAAATGGCGAACACCGAGAAGCCCGCGGTGCGGTAGACGGTGCAAAGCCGTTCGGCCGCATCGGGGTCCAGATCCTGCTTGCCCACCACGATCACGGGCTCGATGCCGTGGAACTCGGCAATCGAAATGAGCTTGTCGATGGTCTCGGTAACGGGGGCGGGCCTTGCGGCCGCAAAGGTGATAAAGAGCATATCGAGATTGGCCATCGGGGGACGAATGAGCGCGTTGCGGCGCGCGAGGATCTCGGCAATTACCGCGCCGCCGCCGTCGGCGGTGGGCTTGATCGCACCGTTCTCGCTCACAAAGGCGCTCTCATCATAGCAAACGCGCACGCGATCGCCCACCAGGGGAGAGAGCTCCTCGTGGCGGAATTTTCCCTTGGCGCGCGCGAAGATCACACCGCCCGAAAGCGGTGTGGTGCCTTTGTCAAGGCAGATCTCGTAAAGACCGCTAAGGCCCTGTATGAGTCGTCCTGTTTCCTCGTATTGCATAACGATCGTCCTGTTCTTAAAATAAAAACGCAAGGATGCTGGGCAAAAGGCCCAGTGCCCACAGCGTCACCACCGTAACGGTCAGCAGTGTGAGCAAAGCCAACAGGTTCGCCACCACCAAGCGCCGCACGGTGCTTTTTTTCGTTTTTTCTTGCTTGCTCACGGCACGCTCCTCTCGGAAAACTGCCGTTATTTTGCCCCGTTTCAGGGTTATTTATCCGTTGCGCTCTCGCGGCGCAGCTGGCCGCATGCGGCTTGAATATCCGCACCCAAGCGGCGGCGCACGGTGGCGCGGATGCCGTTTTTCTCAAGCTCGGCGGCAAAGCGCTTGACCGCGCCCGCATCGGCGCGCGAAAATCCCGTTTCGGCCACCTCGTTCACGGGGATAAGATTGACGTGAATGGGCATGGTATCCGTGCGCGTACGCAGATTGCGGTTGAGCAAGAGCGCGAGCTCTCGCGCATCCTGTACCGTATCGTTTTTGCCCGCGATCAGCGTATATTCAAACGAAATACGCCGTCCCGTTTTGGCGAAATAGCGACGGCAAGCATCGAGCAGTGAGGCGATATTCCAACGACGGTTCACGGGCATGATGGCCGAGCGCGTCTCGTCGTTTGCGGCGTGCAGGGAGATCGAGAGCGTGATAGGCAGCTCCAATTCCGCCAGTCGGTCGATGCGGTCGACAAGGCCGCAGGTCGAGAGCGAGATGTGGCGATAGCCGATATTCAGCCCCTCGGGCAGATTCACGAGCTTCAAAAAGCGTACCACCGCGTCAAAATTATCCAGCGGCTCGCCAATGCCCATCATCACGATGCCGTCCACACGCTCGCCCGCGTCCCGCGCGGCGGCGATCACCTGCCCCAGAAGCTCTCCTGCGGTGAGGTTGCGCACCTTGCCGCCGATGGTGGACGCGCAGAACTTACAGCCCATGGCGCACCCGACCTGGCTGGAGATGCAGATGGTGGTGCCGTGCTCGTAGTGCATGAGCACACTCTCCACGCAGTGGCCGTCTGCAAGCTCAAAGAGATATTTGATCGTGCCGTCCAGCGCCGAGACCAGCTTGCGCCGCACACGGGGCAAAAAATAAGTCGTTGCCTCGGCCAATCGCGCGCGTGTTTGCTTGCCGATATTGGTCATCTCATCGGGTGAGAGGCCGCGGTGCAGCTGGGGAAAGATCTGCTTTGCGCGATAGCGCGGCTCGCCGAGCGCGGTGAACAAGTCCTCCAGCTCGGTTGGCGTGAGGGCAAGCAGCTCCTGTTTTTGATCGGTCATATGTTTCTCCGTAATTTTGCAATAAAAAACCCGTCAGTTCCGTAAAGCTCGGGCGTGAGCGTGAGCATCCCGTCGGCGCAAATACCGCCCACCGTAAAGGGCGTGAGCGCAAAATCGGGGTGTCGCGAAAGGAAGGCGCGCACCTGCTCCTCATTCTCCTCGGGCAGGAGCGTACAGGTGGAATACACCAGTGTGCCGCCCACGCGGACGCAGGATGCGGCGGCATCGAGAATTGCCGCTTGCACGGGCAGAAGGCCTGCGGCCTCCTCCACGCTCTTGTAGCGGATGTCGGGCTTTTTGGCAAGCACTCCGTAGCCCGAGCAGGGCACGTCCGCGAGCACGGTGTCAAAAACGCCCACCGTCTCGGGTGTTGCGTTGCGCGCATCGGCGGCGGCCGCCGTGACCGAGGAAAGCCCCAGGCGCGCGGCACCGCGCTCAATGAGTGAGATCTTGTTGGCATGCAGGTCAAAGCTATGCACCGCACCGCGATCGCCCATCGTGAGTGCCGCACCGAAGGACTTGGAGCCGGGGGCAGCGCAAAGGTCGAGCACGCGCTCCCCTTCCTTGGGGTCGAGTGCCGCCACGCAGATCTGCGAGGCCTCGTCCTGCACGAAGCACAGCCCCTGGTCAAGCAAGGCGTGCAACGGTGCGTTTTCGGGCAAATGCACCCCGAACGGGGCGTGCTTTGTGGCCTGTGCACCCTCAACGCGTGCAAGAAATTCCTCGCGCGAGAGCTTTTTGGTATTCACGCGCACCGTCACGCGGGGGGTGTGTGAAAAGGCCTCTAAAACCGCCTCAGCGCGCGCCGCACCGAAGATGGCGCAAAAGCGCTCGGCCAGCGCGGGGGAAACCGAATAGCGCACCGAGAGATACCCGATGGGGTCGGCCGCGCGACAGGGCAGAATCAGCGCCTTGTCACGCCGACAGAAGCTGCGCAAAACGGCGTTCACAAATCCCTTGCTGCGCCGCGGTGTGAGCGCCACCGCCTCGTTGATGGCGGCGTGGTCGGGAATACGGTCGCACCAGCGGAGCTGATAGAGCGCCAGACGCAATATCATGCGCACGCGGCGCTCGATCGCCGAGGGCGAAATGGACGAGAGACCGTCGATCACAGCATCCAGCGTGATACGGTGCTCGATCACGCCGTAAAACAGCGTAGTCACCAGAGAGCGATCGGGGGCAGAAAGCCCCTGCTCGCGCGAGAGCGCCGCGTCCAGTGAGAGATTGGCGTACTGCCTTGCCGCCTCGGTGCGCAGCAAAAGCTCCAGTGCCAGCGCCCGTGCCGAGGCCGCCATCAATCGCGGCGCGAGCGACTGCCCGCAATCAACAAAAGGCGCAAAAGGCTAAGCAATCCCACGGCAAGTGCCGCCACGTAGGTCATGGCGGCGGCCGAAAGCACGCGGCGTGCGCCCTTCAGCTCCTCGTCGCTCATCGTGCCCGAGCCCTCCAGGCACCGCATGGCGCGGCGGCTGGCGTTGAACTCCACGGGCAGCGTGACGAGCTGGAACAAAACAGAAAGCGAGAACGCAACGATACCCGCGAACATCAGCCAATCCCCGAGGTACGAAAGCCCTGCGACAAGCAGACCGATGAAAAACAACGGCATGGCCAGCATCGATCCGAAATTACAAACGGGCACCATCGCCATGCGCAGGTGCAAGGGCGCATAGGCCTTTGCATCCTGCAGGGCGTGCCCCGCCTCATGCGCGGCCACGCCGACAGCGGCGACGTTGTTGCCGTGGTAAACGCTCTCCGAGAGGCGCAGGACCTTGCCGCGCGGATCGTAATGATCCGAGAGGTGGCCGCGCACAAGCTCGATGGGCACATGCGAGAGACCGTTGGAATCCAAAATGCGCCGCGCGACCGCCGCACCTGTCATGCCGTGGCGCAGGGGAACTTGCGAGTAGCGCGAAAAATTCGACTTGACCTTGATTTGTGCCCAGAGTGTAAAAATGATACCGGGGACAAGGATAATGAGCGTCCAATCCCACCAGAATCCAAAAAACATAAGCTCTCCTTATTTCAAAATATCGCCCACGGCAATGCGGCGGCCGCGCACGTAGTCGGCGGCACTCATCCGCCCCTTGCCCTCGGGCAGCAGGCGCAAAAGCTCCACCGTGCCCTCACCGCACGCGACCGTGACCGTGTCGCCCAGTGCCAGCACCGTACCCGCGGCGGCACCGCGGTTGTCACCTCTGCCCACACGGCTCTCCACCACCTTGAGCAGCTTGCCGTCGGGAGTGTGCGTAAAGGCAAGGGGAATGGGGGAGAGGCCGCGCACGCGGTCGTGTACCTGCCGCGCGCTTTTCGTGAAATCGAGCAGACAGTCGGCCTTCTCGATCTTGGCGGCGTAGGTCGCCTTGGCACCGTCCTGCACGACGGGATGCAATTCACCCCTCTCCAGCAGGTCGAGTGTTTCGAGCAACGCCTCGGCCCCTACCGCGCCGAGGCGGTCGTGTATATCCTCAAAATTATCGTTCTCGCCGATCGCGACCGCACGCTTGACCAGCATGTCGCCCGTGTCCAGGCCCGCGGCCATTTGCATGGTGGTCACGCCCGTCTCGGCGCATCCGTCGATAATAGCGCGCTGCATGGGGGCGGCACCGCGATAGGCGGGCAGGAGCGAGCCGTGCACGTTGATGCACCCGTAGCGCGGGAAGTCCAGCACCGCTTGGGGCAGGATCTTGCCGTACGCCACCACCACGATCACGTCGGGAGCAAGCGCGCGCAGCGTCTCGTCAAACGCGCTGTCCTTCAGCGTCTCGGGCTGATAGACGGCAAGCCCCTTTTCCACGGCATAGGCCTTGACGGGGGGCGGCAGGAGCGCATACCCTCTGCCACGCGGCTTATCGGGCTGTGTCACCACGCCCACGACCTCGCGACCGCTCTCCAGCAGCGCGCGGAGTGTGAACAGCGCGAAATCGGGCGTGCCCATGAATAGGATGCGCATCAGTCGTCTCCTTCATCCAGCATCCGCACGGCGCGATCCACAAAAAGGTGGCCGTCCAGATGGTCGATCTCGTGGCACAGCGCACGCGCGAGCAGATCCGAGCCGCTGACCTCAAACACCTTGCCGTTGCGATCCATGGCGCGCACGGTCACGTGGCGCGGACGCTTGGTCACGCCCGAGCGACCGGGGATCGAAAGACAGCCCTCGAGTTCCTGCTGCTCGCCTGCGGTGGCGATGATCTGCGGATTGATCAGCTCGATCACCTTTCCCTCCTCGACCTCGACCACGGCGATGCGGCGCAAAATGCCCACCTGCGGTGCGGCCAGGCCGCAGCCGTCGGCGGCACGCATGGTATCGACCATATCGTCGAGCAGCGTGACGATGCGGGGGGTGATCTCCTCCACGGGGCGACAGACCTTACGAAGGGCGTCGTCACCAATTCTTCGAATGTTTAATTTTGCCATTGTGAAATCTCCTTTACAGTGAGGATGGATTGAAATCGACCGATAACAGCGGCGTGCCCGCGCCCTGCCGACCGAACAGGGCCAGCAGCTCACCGAACAGCGCGCGAGAACGGCGGTTGAGCACGCATTTGACGACCATGCGCATACGGTAACGCCCCTCGGCACGGTAGATCGGCGCCTCAAACGGGCCAAATGCCACCACGCGCACGTCGGCGTACTCCCCCGCGCAAAGCGCGGCGAAGCGCTCGGAGAGCGTCTTTGCTGCGCGCAGCAGCTCCTGCTCGTTTTTGTGCGAGAGCGTCATCAGCACGATGTCGCAAAAGGGCGGAAAGACCAGCAAGCGGCGCAGCGCGATCTCGCGGTCGTAAAAGGATGTATAGTCCTGCGCGCAGGCCAGCTTGATCACATCGTGATCGGGGTTGCAGGTCTGGATCACGGCGCGCCCCTTCTTTTGTGCGCGCCCCGCGCGGCCGATGACCTGCGTGAGCATCGAGAAGGTGCGCTCGGCGGCGCGGTAATCGTCCAGATAGAGCGACGCGTCTGCCATCAGCACGCCCACCAGCGTCACGTCGGGGAAATCGTGCCCCTTGGTCACCATCTGGGTGCCGAGCAGTACGTCGGCCTCGTGGCGGCGGAACGCCCCCAGCAGCTCCTCGTAGGATGCGCGCGTGCCCGTGGTATCGGTGTCCATGCGCAGCACGGTCTTATCCCCGAGCAGCGTGCCGAGCTCCTGCTCCACGCGCTGCGTGCCGTAGCCGATGCGCGCAAGATGCTCCGAGCCGCAGGTCGGGCACACCTTGGGAAGGGGCTGCCGTCTGCCGCAGAAATGGCAGACCAGATACCCCTCTTGAAAGGAGTGGGGCTTTGTGTGATAGGTCAGCGACACACTGCACGAGGGGCAGGTGACCGCCCCGCCGCACAAGCGGCAGGAGACCGCGTGGTTATAGCCGCGGCGGTTCAAAAACAGGATCGACTGATTGCCCTCTCCCGTGTTTTGGAGCAGTGCCTCGGTGAGGGTCTTGCCCAGCGGCGAGAGATTGCCCTCGGCGGCCTCTGGGCGCATATCGGCCACCGTGACCTCGGGCAGGACTGCGCCCGCATGCCGCTTTTTGAGCGTGAGCAAGGTATATCTGCCCTCGGTTGCGCGCTTGTAGCTCTCCAGCGACGGGGTCGCCGAGCAAAGCAGGAGCGTGGCCTTGTTATAAGCACAGCGCCAGCGCGCCACGTCGCGCGCGTGATACTTGGGGTTCATGTCGGATTTATAGGTATGCTCGTGCTCCTCGTCCATCACGATGAGCCCGAGATCCTTCACAGGTGCAAACACCGCCGAGCGCGTACCGACCACCACGGTGGCCTCGCCCGACAGAATGCGGTGATAGGCGTCCATGCGCTCGCCCGCGCCAAGCGCCGAGTGCATCACGGCTACGCGCTCGCCGTAGCGCGCGCAGAAGATCGCCACCGACTGGGGCGTGAGCGCAATTTCGGGGAGCAGGACGATCACGCCTCGCCCGCGTGCGAGCATCGCGTCGATGGCAGAAAGCATCACGCAGGTCTTTCCGCTACCCGTAACGCCGTGCAGCAGGATCGCGTGCGCTTCGCCGTCGCCCGAAAGGCGGTCGATCTCGGCAAAGGCTGCCTGCTGCTCGTCGTTGAGCGCGAACGGAACGGCCTCGCCCACAGCACTTGCATACGGATTGCGCCACACGCGCGTGGCGCGGCGCTGTGCAAGGCCGTGGCGGCAAAGGGCATCGGTCTGTGCCTTAGTAAAGCCCCGCGCGCGCAGATCGCGCTCGCTTTGCTCGCCTGTCTCCAAGAGCGCGAGCAGCTGTCGCTGCTTCTCGCCAAGGCGGGGGAGCTTGGCCTGCGGATCGCGCGCGAGCGCGACAAAGCAGACCTCCTGCTTCTCGGCCATCGCGTCCTTGGGGCAAAGCTCACGGCGCACGAGCTTGGCACGCACCAAATGTGCAAGGCGTTCCTCCAGCCCGTTGCCAAAGCGGCCTTTGAGGGCGGAAAGCCCCGCGCCTCCCACGTGCTCCAAATGCTCGAGCAAGAGGAGCTCCACGGTGTCAAAGCGGCGCACGTCCCCCACGGCACGCTCGGTGCGGTAATAGCGCTCGGCAAGGCCCGAGAGCGCCCCCGAGGGGATCATGGCGTGCACCGCGTCGCCCGTGGTGCAAAGCGTTTGCTCGCGCAAAAAGCACACGAGCCCCAACATTTCCTCCGAGAGCGAAATGCGAGGCGTCGATACGGATAGCACGGGCTTGACGGCCGCGGTGGCAGGGGCTTGCTCACGCACGCCGACCACCACGCCCATATGACGGCGATTTCCCCCGCCGAAGGGCACGGTCACAAAGCTGCCCGTGTGCACCGCGCCCGAGAGCTCCTCGGGCACGCTGTAATCATAATCGCGGTCGAGAAAAAAGGGTGCATCCAGCAATCGCACCGTTACGTATTCCTGCATCTGCACCCCTCCTTCTTACGGGTCACCGCTATCGGTGACGCACGGTATTGTATTTGAATCAGTCCTCGCCCTCAAAGAACGCGTCCTCGGGCTCCTCGGGCGTGTCCACAATAACGAAATCGCCGCCGTCGATGTGATTGATGGCGTTCTTGACCGCCTTCTCGTTGGCAAGCGCGGGGTCAATGAGTGACGCGATGGTGGTGCTGCCCTCCTTGGTGCCCGTCAGTGCGCTCTCGGCGGCACTGCGCTGCTTCACATACTCGTCGGTGATCAGACGCGCGCACTTTGCCGTGGCGATCGCCAGCTGATAACGGTTGTACTTGCCCTTGGTCAGGTCCTGAATCGTGGGATAGATCATGATTTTTCTCCTTGCTTCTCTATGATGATTTTATTCTTCGTTTGCAAAATAGCGCGTTGCCACATCGGCGTTGCGCGCGAGGCGCGCGCGCTCGGCGCGCACGATGGCACGGATATCCTCGGCGGCGGCGTGCGCGCAACCGTCGCGGTTATAGACCACGTAATCGTAGTCCTCGACCTTGGCAACCTCCTCGCGTGTGCGCGCAAGGCGTGCACGGATCTTCTCCTCGGTCTCGGTGCCGCGGCCGCGCAGTCGCGCCTCCTGCACCGCAAACGAGGGGGGCAGGAGCATTACGCTCACGGCGCCCGGATAGCGTCGCTTGACGTTCGCCGCGCCCTCCACCTCGATCTCCAAGATCAGGTTGCGGCCGCTTGCAAGCACGGCCTCGGCCTCGGCGCGCGGTGTGCCGTAATAGTTGCCGCAGTACTCGGTGTATTCGAGCATGTCGTCGTTCGCGATGCGCGCCTCAAACGCGGCGCGGTCAAGAAAATAATAGTTCACGCCGTCTGCCTCACCGGGGCGGGGAGCACGCGTGGTGGCCGATACCGAATAGGCAAAGGCGGGGTCGGCAAGCAGCTCGGCGAGCACCGTGCCCTTTCCGCTGCCCGCAGGCCCTGAGACGACCAGCAAAAGTCCGTTTTCGGTCGGCATGATCAGGCCTCCTCCTCGGTCTCGTCGTCCTCGAGCGTATCGTCGTCCAGACGGTTGGCAATGGTCTCGGCCTGGATGGCGGAGAGGATCACGTGCTCGCTGTCGGTGATGATGACCGCGCGCGTGCGGCGGCCGCAGGTCACGTCGATGGTGCGACCCTCGTCCTTCGCGTCCTGAATGAGACGCTTGATGGGCGCGGAATCAGGACTGACCAGTGCCACCATGCGGTCCACCGCAACCATGTTACCAAAGCCGATGTTGATGAATTTCATAGCGCTTCCCTTCTTTTTTGCGTCCGTGCCCCGCGCGCGCAACGCGCCGCACACGGATAGATATACAGATTATATTATAATACAACTTCTCTCTTTTGTCAACGAATTCGGGGCATTTCCTTTATTTTTTGCAGGGTGCGCGAAAAAAATTGCAAAACCCCTTGCAAATACGTAACTTTTCGTGTACAATATAATAGATAATATGCGTGCGCTCTGCGGCGCGCGCAAAACGATTTCATTTCAGACACACTTCGGAGGTATAAAATGGTAGTAGCAGGTGATTTTAAGAACGGTGTAACGTTTGACGACGGCCAGGGCAACGTATTGCAGGTCGTGGAGTTCCAGCACGTCAAGCCCGGCAAGGGCGCGGCCTTCGTGCGTACCAAGCTCAAGAACGTGATCTCGGGCGCGGTCATTGAGAAGACCTTTAACCCCACCGACAAGTTTGAGAACGCGTATATCGAGCGCAAGGATATGCAGTACTCCTACAACGACGGCGATCTGTATTATTTCATGGACATGGAGACCTTTGACATGATGCCTCTGAACAGTGACAAGCTGCCCGACAGCTTCCGCTTCGTCAAGGAGGAGATGATGTGCAAGATCGTTTCCTACAAGGGCAACGTCTTTGGCGTGGAGCCCCCCACGTTCGTGGAGCTGGCCGTCACCCAGACCGACCCCGGCTTTGCAGGCAACACCGCCACCAACACTCTCAAGCCCGCAACGCTCGAGACCGGTGCCGAGGTCAAGGTACCCCTCTTTATCAACGAGGGCGACGTGCTCAAGATCGACACCCGCACGGGCGAGTATCTCTCCCGCGCATAAAAGCGAATAACCGAAAGGAGAACGCACATGAAAATGATGGAAAAGGCAGCCTACCTCAAGGGCCTGGCAGACGGTCTGGAGCTGGATAACTCCACCAAGGAAGGCAAGATGATCGCGGCTCTGCTCGACATGGTCGAGTCCATGGCCGAGAAGCTGGACGAGCTGGACCACGACGTGGAGGAGCTTAACGACTACGTGGAGGAGCTGGACGAGGATCTGGGCGACGTGGAGGAGTACCTCTTCGACGACGAGGACGAGTGCGACGGCGAGTGCTGCGATTGCGATTGCGACGAGTGCGACTACATGGACGAGACCTTTGAGATCGAGTGCCCCTCCTGCGGCGAGAAGATCTGCTTTGACGAGACCCTGGATCCCGAGGATCTTGCCTGCCCCGCCTGCGGCGAGAAGATCGCTTGCACGGCCCAGGACGACGAATAAGTACTGTTTATTGTGTAGCAAAAAAACGGCCGAACTTTATTGTTCGGCCGTTTTTCCTTTGCACAGTCCGACCGAGCATCCGCAACGGGAGCAGCTTACACAAAAAAGCCTTCCCCAGTGGGGGAAGGTGGCACGCGAAGCGTGACGGATGAGGTGTTCACAAAGCAAAACCGACTCCTCATCCAAAGAATTCGCAAGAATTCTTTACAAGGTAGGCGACGCTTCGCGTCGGTCTCCTCATCCACCACTTCGTGGTCCCCCTTCTCCCGCAGGAGAAGGCTTTTTGGGGAATAGTATCCGTGCAAATCAGGACATATCCTCGTAGTTTGTGTCTTCTTTCAGCGTCGCCACCGCATCCTCGTCCAGATAATCCAGCGGATCCACGGCAAGGCCGTTCACCGTCATCTCCACGTGCAGATGGGGCTCCTCGGCGATCTCCACCATGGCGCTCTCGCCCACGGTGCCGATCACCTCGCCCGCGCGCACGCTCTTGCCCACCGTGATGCCCGCGGGCAGATCGGCTGCAAGATTTTTGTAGATGGTATACGCGTCGCCGCTGTGGCGGATGGCGATGCACTTGCCCATCGAAACGTCGTCAAAGACCTGCGTGATCACACCGTCCGCCATGGCGCTGACCGATGCGCCCGCAACCGTGCCGATGTCAAGGCCGAGGTGGATGCGGTAATCGCGCATGGTGTCCGAGAACACCTGGATATCCGCATCGTGGCTCTTTTGCAGCACGCCCGATACGGGCAGAACGAAGCTCGGGAGCGTGTCGGTATCCTCGGCGGGAGCGTCGGGCTGCTTGTTTTCTTCCTCGGGGATGTCGGGGTCGGTCACGCCTGCGGGCTCGCTGAACGGCTCGTCCACAGGCTCGTCGATGGCACGGTTGGCGATCACGGTGGTGAGGATGATGGCGGTGAGGACCAGCAGCATCACCGTAATGGTAATGGCAATGGCGCGTGCGCCCTTATCCTCACGCAATTTCATGAAAAGCTTGTTTTTTGACATATTGCGCGTACTCCTTTTCTTTGTACTGCTTCTATTTTTGCCAATTCGCGCGGCAATATACAAAAAAAGAAAATTTATGTGCGCGCTCAGTTTTCTTGTCTCGGTTGCTTTCCGTCATACGCCCGCGCGCACAAAGAAGCCCCAAATGCGTTTTCGCATTTGGGGCTTCTCCCGTTTTCAAGCCAGCGCCTGCGGGATATTCGCCAGCATATTTTCGATGAAGATCCCGTAGCCCGTGGTCGGGTCGCCGATGAGCACGTGCGTGACCGCGCCGACGAGCCTTCCGTTTTGAATGATCGGGCTGCCCGACATTCCTTGCACGATGCCGCCCGTGCGCGCAAGGAGTGCCTCGTCGGTCACCTTGACGGTGAAGCACTTATTCCCCTCGGCCCCGCGCTGGATGGCCGAGATCTCCACGCGGTATTCGTGCGCGACGTTGTCATCCAGCGTGCACCAGATGGTGGCGGCGCCGTTTTTGAGCTCGTCGCGAAAGCCGATGGGCAGCTTGCCTGCGGGCAGCACAGGGCGCTCGGCAAACACGCCGTACACACCGCACACGGTATTGTCGCAAAGCGTGCCCAGCTTGCCTGCCGAGAAATGGCCGCGGATCTCACCGGGTGCACCCGGCGCACCGCGCGTAATACCGCCCACCGTCACGCCCATCACGCTGCCGCGCGCCATCGGGATCAGCATACCGCTGCGCCCGTCGCAGATGCCGTGCCCGAGGCCCGCAAAGGTATTTTGCTCGGTCACGAAGGTGACCGTGCCGATCCCCGCGCCCGAGTCGCGCACCCAAAGACCCGTGCGCAAGCGTCCGTCCTCATCACACCGACAGGGCGTGAGCGTGACACGCTCCTCCTTGCCCTCGCGCCGCAGCGTCAGCGTCAGCGTGCCCGTGCAGCGCTCGATCACGGCCGCAAGGTCTGCCGCGTCGCGCGGCTGCTCTTCATTTATTTTTATAATGCAATCGCCCGGGCGCACACCTGCCTCGCGCGCGGGATTTTTCTTTGCTCCCCCGCTTTGCACGTCGCAGTAGTCCACGACTAAGATCCCGTCGGTAAAAAAGCGCACCCCGAACGGAATGCCGCCCACATACAGCTCCTGCCGTTCGCGCTCGGCGGCGGTCTGCAGCGCGAACGTCCCCATCAGCAAGAGCAACGTCATCAGCGCGGCAAAACAGCGCATCCATTTTTGTTTTTTGATCATTTTTCGCATCCCCCAAAAAATCGCTTTGTTCTTACTATGTGCGTACAACACAGCTTTCAAACCTAACAATTCACGCGCAGTTTACCATGTTTTCACGCCGCCGCGCAAACAGGAGCGTTTGCAAAAAAATATGCGCATATCTTGACAGGGCTTGCAAAAATTGCTATACTTTCCATTAGTTAGTTAGCAAACTAATCAATAAGGAGATCCGTATGAAGCAAGAAAAGCTTTGCCCGTTCCCGCCCGAACGCAAGGAGCTGGCAGAAAGCCCCCTCGCGCCGCGATTGATCATAGAGATCGCGCGCCTTTTGCGTGCGCGTGTACGCGACGGCGAGAGCGAGGACGTGATGCAGCAAAACACCGCACGCGTGGTGCTGTCACACCTGGCAAACAGCGGTGCGATGGCCCAGCTGCAGCTGGTGGAACGCACGCACTTAAAGCCCCCGACCGTGAGCGTGCTGCTGCGCCGCATGGAGGAACAGGGGTATGTTTGCCGCACGCCCGATCGGCGCGACCGCCGCGCGGTGCAGGTGGAGCTGACCGAGAAGGGGCGCGCCTTTGACCGCGACCACTTAAAGCGCATTTCGAGTAACGACCGCGTTGCACTTCGGGATTTCACCCCCGAGGAGTGCGCCGCGCTGGAGGCACTGCTTTTGCGCCTTCGCCACAATCTGACGGGAGGTCCAAATGGGTAAGCTGCTTTGTTACTTCGATCCCTTTCGCAACCGATTTGCGAGGGCTGCCGCATGATCGCGGCAAGTAAGATCACCTTTTCGCGCCTTTGCCACGAGGAGCTCACACGCGTCAAGGACCGCGACGGCATCGGTCTGTACGCCGAGAAGCGTTTGCACAGCGTGCTCAAGCGCTGGGTGTGGGACGATCTTTCGTGTCACGAGCAAAAGGTGGTGACACGGGATGAAAAAAAGACGCGTTTTGTGGCCGACGTGCTCACGCCGTCGGGCGAGATCGTGGAGATCCAGACGGCGTCGCTCTATCCCATGCGCAAAAAGATCGCCTTTTATATGGAGCACACCGACCACCCCGTAACGGTGGTGCATCCCCTCATCGCGCAAAAGCACATTTGCTGGATGGATCCCGCAACGGGCGAGATCACCGCGCGGCGCAGATCGCCCCGACGCGACACCCCGATCGCGGCGCTGGGTGAGCTCAAGGCCTTTTTGCCCTATCTCGGCAACCCACGCTTTACGCTCTGCCTGCCGCTGATCGCGCTCGAGGAATTTCGGCTTCTGGACGGCTGGGGCAACGGCGGCAAGCGCGGATCGCACCGTTACGAGCAGCTGCCCACTGAGCTGCTCGACACGCATTTCCTCGTCTCGCGCGCCGATTACGGCGCACTGCTCCCCGAGGGACTGCCCGAGAGCTTCACTGCCAAGGTGTTCGGAAAGGCCACGGGCCTTCGCGGCTACGCGCTCTACGACGCACTCGCGGTTCTTGAGGGGCTTGGCTTTCTTGCCAAATGCGGCAAGGACGGGCGAAGTGTGCGGTACACCGTTTTATAAAATACATCAAAAAAGCCAGCCGCCACAGACCGTGTCTGTGGCGGCTGGCTGCCTTTTTCTGCTTGTCAGGCTTATTTGCGCTCGACAAGCGGTATGTATTGGTTGTGATGCGTGATGCACTTGTAAGCGGGACGGATGATGCGCTTGGCGGTGCAGAACTCCTCGATGCGGTGTGCGCACCAGCCCGCCACACGGGCGATGGCAAACAGCGGCGTATACATGGCGATCGGAATGTTGAGCATGCGGTAGATCAGACCCGAATACAGGTCCACGTTGGCGCACATCTCCTTGGTGACACCCTTGTAGGTGCGGAACACCTCGGGCGTGAGACGCTCGATCGACTCCAGAAGGGCGAAGTCGTCACCAAAGCCCTTCTTCTCGGCAAGATCCTGCGCGTAGCGCTTGAGCATCACCGCACGGGGGTCGGAGAGCGTATAGATGGCGTGGCCCATGCCATAGATCAAGCCGCTGCGGTCGTTCGCCTCGCCGCGCAGGATCTTGCCAAGGAAATCGGCGACCTCTGCATCGTCGTGCGTATCGCGCACATTCTGCTTGATGCAGTCGAACATCTCCTGCACCTTGATATTGGCACCGCCGTGGCGCGGGCCCTTGAGCGAACCGATCGCGGCACTGATGGCCGAATAGGTATCCGTACCCGACGAGGATAGCACGCGGCAGGCAAAGGCGGAGTTGTTACCGCCGCCGTGCTCGGCATGCACCACAAGACAAAGATCGAGCAGTCTTGCCTCCTCCTCGGTATAGGCCTTATCGGGGCGAAGCATGCGCAGGAAGTTCTGCGCGGTGGAAAGATCATCCTTGGGGTTGTGAAGATTCAGGCTATGGCCGCCAAACACGTGGCGGTTTACGGCATACGCATGCGCCGCGATCACGGGGATGCGGGCGGCAAGCTGCATGCTCTGACGCAGCATATTCGCAAGGCTGGTCTCATCGGGATTTTCGTCGTAGGCATAAAGCGAGAGCACCGCGGTCGCCATCTTGTTCATGATCGAGGGCGAGGGTGCCTTCATCATGATATCCTCGTCAAAGCGCGCGGGGAGCTTTGCGTAGCGGTCCATGAGCTTGGTAAAGCGCGCGAGCTGATCGACCGTGGGAAGATGCCCGAAAAAGAGCAGATAGCAGGTCTCGGCAAAGCCGTAGCGCTCCTCCTTCACGAAATTCTCGCAAAGGTCCTTCACGCGGTAGCCGCGGTAATAGAGTGCGCCCTCCACGGGGGTACGCTCACCCTCGTTGATGACGTAGCCGTGGGCATTACCCACGCGCGTAACGCCTGCCATCACGCCCGTTCCGTCGGGCTCACGCAGACCGCGCTTGACGTGGTAGTTGTCGAACGCCGCATTCGGGATCTGATATTCGTGTACCGACTCCTCGACCAGCTCCGCGAGCAGATCCATGCTCTCGGCGTCAAGGGCGTCATTTCTTTCAAAATACTGCACGATGGATACCTCATTTCGGTAGATTAACAAATATTATAGCATTTCTTTTCCCATTTTGCAAGATGAAAAGTAAAAAATTTCATATTTCTCCGCAGAGCATCCTGCTTTTTTGCATCATTTTTCGGCCTTTCGCTACATCCAATGATGCCGACGGAACACGCGGATGCAAATCAGGATCACCGCGAGGGCAAGCAACGCCACGTAAAGATAACCATACCGCCACGCGAACTCGGGCATGGAGGCAAAATTCATCCCGTACCAGCCTGTGAGCAGCGTCAGCGGCAAAAAGATCGCGGAGATCACGGTCAGCGCCTTCATGATGTGATTGAGACGGATATCCAGCGTGGACTGATAGGCCTCACGCAGCTGGGAGAGCTGCTCGCGCAGGGTCGTGACGTGACGGCAAAGGCGCTCGGCCTTGTCGGCAAACAGGTGAAAATAGCGCAGATCCTCGTCCGCGAACAGGTCGTTTTCGTTCTCGCAAAGCGCCTCGCCGATCTCCACGAGCTGCTCGTAGTAATTTTGCAGCAGCAGCAAGCGTTGCTTGTGATGCAGCAGCAAAATGGTAAAATCGTCATCCGCCTCGTCGCAAAGCACCGATTCCTCCAACGCCGAGAAATCAAATTCCATGTCCTCGAGCATACGCCCATCCCCCTCCATCATCGCGTCAAAGAAGGAAAAGATCAGCTTCTCATGCGTGAGCTGGGCAGGGGGATAGCGGCGGATCGCACTCTCAAAGCGCGCACGTGTGCTGCCGTCGCTGTCGCGGATATCCACGATCAAAAAAAGGCGGCGGCAAATATAAAAGGCAATACAGTCCTCGCCCTGCAAGGCCCGGCTGTCCCCCGTGAGCTTGAGCGTGCCGAAGCTGTACCCGTCATAGATCTCCATGCTGTTGTGAAAATAGCGCACCTCCTCGCGGCAGACCTGCACGGTGCTTGCGGCAAAGCCGAACAGCGGTGCGAGCTGCTCGAGCTCCGTGAGCGTGACAAAGGCGGCTGTATACTGTGTCGGTGGGGCAATTGGTGTGGGAACGGTATGCAAAACGCCGTCAAATTGATAAAACACGCGCACACTCCTTTCGCTTTTATAGTCATAGTATGCCCAATTTTACAGAGCGCGCGCTTTTTTTGCCGCACTCTTGACTTCTTTTGGCAAAAGGATTACAATAGATAGGTATTCGACAAAAAAGGAGGATCGGCATGAGCAAACGACAGTATTTTTTGCACGGCATGCGTGACGGTATGCCGATCGCCATCGGCTATTTTGCCGTGGCCTTTGCGCTTGGCATCAAGGCCGTCGCGGCGGGCATTTCGGCACCCGAGTCGGCGCTGATGTCTCTCTTGAACCTGACCTCGGCGGGTGAGGCCGCCGCCATTGCACTGCTTGGTGCGGGCACGACCTACGTTGAGCTGGCCTTCACACAGCTGGTCATCAACATCCGCTATCTGCTCATGTCCTGCTCGCTCTCGCAAAAGATCCTGCCCGAGACCTCGATCCTGCACCGCTTGCTCATGGGCTACGGCGTAACCGACGAGATCTTCGGCATCTCGGTCGCAACCGACGGCGCGCTCTCGCCCTATTACAGCTACGGGGCGATCGCCGTTGCCGCCCCCGGGTGGACGCTTGGCACGCTGCTCGGCGCGATTCTGGGCAACGTCCTGCCCGCGCGCATCGTGGGTGCGCTTGGCGTGGCACTGTTCGCCATGTTTCTGGCGATCATTCTCCCCCCTGCGCGCAAAAACCGCGTCATCGCAGGGATCGTTGCCGTCTCCATGGCGGCCAGCGCAGGGCTCACCTTCCTGTGCGAGCGTATGCAATGGACAGGCTTTACCGAGGGCTTCCGCATCATCGTCCTGACCGTGACCATCGCACTGGCGGCCGCGATCCTGTTCCCCGTCAAGGAAGCGTCGGGAGAGGAGGCGTGTCATGCAGATTAACAGTATTCTGCTTGCCATTCTCGCGATGGCAGGCGTCACGTATCTGATCCGCGTGCTGCCGCTGGTGCTCATCCGCCGCGAGATCCAAAACCGCACGGTGCGCTCCTTTTTGCACTACGTCCCCTACGTCACGCTCTCGGTGATGACCGTGCCCGCCATCTTCACCGCCACGGCAAGCATCGTATCGGCACTGGCGGCATTGGCCGTGGCCGTCGTCCTTGGCCTTCGGGGCTGCAAGCTCCCGCTGGTGGCCGCCGCGGCGTGTCTCACCGTTTTCCTCGTGGAATTGCTCCCGTTTGTGGGGTAAGCACAAAAACGCCCTTGCGATGTACCATCGCAAGGGCGTTTTTCAGTAAAGCATCGGGATCTTTGCCGCATTGAGCGCACGGCGCTGCTCCTGCCAGTCGGGCAAAAAACGCGCTAAGTGCGCGTAAAACTGCTCCGAATGGTTGGGATAGCGAAAGTGCGCGCATTCGTGGTATATCACATAGGCTGCGCAGGACAGCGGCACATGCACAAGGCGCGTGTTGAGCGTGATGCGGTTCTGCGTGGGGCGGCAGATGCCCCAGCGTGTTTTCATGTCGCGCAACGAAAGCGTTGGCACGGTGGGGGGGTGGGGCGCGAACAGCGGAGCAATACGCTCCAAAAGAGCACCCAGAACGCGCGCCGCCTCGTCACGCAAAAATTTGCGCAGAACGCGTAGGCACAGGGCCGTATCGGTCACGTCGCGCACACAAAGCAGCAGCATGTCGTCCATGAGCTGCACACCGTTTTTTCCCTCTTGAATATGCACGGTATAGGGCCTGCCGAGCAAGGGAAGGATCACGCCGTCCGCAAGCACGAGGGGTGGCTGTGCTTGCGCCGCGCGCTCCTGCACGCGCGCCTGCGCACGGCGAATGAAGTCCGCGTGCGCGCGCACGAAGCGCTCGATCTCACCGATCGGCACGCGCGGTGCGGCCGAGACCGCCACGCTGCCGTCAGCGCGCACGCGCAGATTGAGATTTTTCACCCGTTTGCGGGTCAATTCGTATGGTATTGTCTGCGCCCCTGCTGTAACGGTGCGCATTTCGGTGCTTACCATCTCACATCAGACGCAAGCGGTCGAGCGCGTTTTGCAGGATGATCTCGGCCGAGAGCGTATCGATCACGCCCTTGCGCCTTTTGCCGCGCGTGTTGGTCTCGTTGAGAAAGCGGGATGCCGCCATGGTGGTCATACGCTCGTCCACGAAGGCCACGGGCACGTCGGGCATGCGCTCGGCAAGCAGTGCGCCAAGCGCGCGTGCGCGCTCGGCACGCGGCCCCTCGGTGCCGTTCATATTGACGGGAAGGCCCAGCACCACCGCCACCGCACCCTGCTCTGCCACAGCGGCGGCGATGCGCTCCACGGTCTTTTCCAGGCCTCCGCCTTGAATATTGCCGATGCCCGAGGCAAGCAACCGTGCCGCGTCCGACACGGCAAGCCCCGTGCGCGCCTCACCGAAATCAACGCCCAGCACGCGCCCCTTTGTTTCCTTTATCCTTGTAAAGCTCATGCGGTCACTTCCTTTGCAAATGCAATAATGTCAGAGAGCACCTCGTCGCGGTTGGTCTCGTTGTGCATCTCGTGCCGTCCACCCTCGTAGAGCTTGAGGCGCACACAGCACCCCGCGGCCACAAGGCGGTCATAGATCTTTTGCACGCCCTTGCCGTAATTGCCCACGGGATCCATATCCCCCGAAAAGAGCAAAATGGGCAGTTTTTTCGGCACGTTTGCGGCCCAATCCTTTTTCGAGACCGTCTCCAAGAGGGTAAAGAGCGTATCAAAGCCCGCGGCAGTGAAGGTGAAGGTGCAATACGGGTCGTTTTTGTATTTTTCCTGCTCGGCGCGGCTGCGCGAGAGCCAGGAGTGGGGGTGATCCTCCTCACGGAAGCGGCGGTTGTAGCTGCCGAAGGCAAGCGAGGAGAGGAAGGTGCTGCGGTGGTGCGCGCCCCGCGTTTTGGCGATCATGTGTGCCAGGTGCTTGGCAAGCCCTGCGGGTGCCTCGGGGCCTGCGGTGCCGCTGATGAGCGCGCCCGCCAGCTCCTCTCCGTAGCGCGTGAGATACATGCGCGCCGCAAACGAGCCCATGCTGTGCCCGTACAGGACAAGCGGTAGCTCGGGGTATTCGTTCTTGACAAGGCGGCTCATGGTGTGCAGATCCTCGACAAGAAAATCTGCCCCACCGCGCGGCGCGGTGTAGCCCAGCGCCTCGGCATCGGGCGCGGTCTGTCCGTGGCCGAGATGGTCGTTGCCGCAAAAGACAAAGCCCGCGGCGCAAAAGGCGCGTGCCACCGCATCATAGCGCTGGACGTACTCGCACATCCCATGCGAGAGCTGTACGATGCCGCGCGGCGTGACGTCCTGCGGCTTCCATATATATCCGTGCACGCGCGTGCGCGCGTCGGCCGAGAGATAGGTCAATTCTTCAAACAATACGTCAGACATATCCCTTCTCCTTTTCACAAATTTCAGCCGCGTGCGCAAGCAGGGTCGCTTTTTTGTTGCGCGCGGGGTCGGCGAATACAAAGTCCTGCAAGCCCAGTAACAGCGCACCCGTCTTGGCGGGGCACACGCCCAGCTGCTCTTGCAGCTCCCTGCCGTTCACGGCAAGGCGGCGCACCTCGATCACGCTGTTCTCGCGCACCACGCGCCGACAAAGCTCAGCAGCCCGTTCCACTGCCGCGCCGCGCGCGGCGGCCACCGAGAGTCCATCCTGCCACATCCCCCAGTAACGGTGCGCGAAATGCCGCGCGGCATAGGGGCTGTCGGGCAGGGGCGCGCGCGCCGCGCAGACCGTGCCCACCAGTGCATCGGCAAAGGCGTTCGGGGTCTTGAGGCGGCGGCAAAGCGCGTACAGCGCATCCTCGCCGTGATCGGCGAGCAGCGCCGCCAGACGCACCTCGGCACGGGGCGGCAAGGTATCCAGCACGGCGAGCGCCGTGCGGTCGGGCGCAAGGTCGCCGAATACGAAGGGCGCAAGGTCGGCATCCAGCAGGCCCTGCATACCGCGCGCGGCGGCAGGCGAGGCGAGCAAGCGCGTAAGCTCGGAAAAAATGCGCTCGACCGAGACCTGCGAGAGCCCCGCGCGAACCGCGCGCGCACCTGCGGCGGTTGATTCATCCAGCGCAAAATCAAGCTGTGCGGAGAAGCGGTAAGCGCGCAGAATGCGCAACGCATCCTCGGAAAAGCGCGTAGCGGGGTCACCCACGGCGCGAATGATGCCGCGCGCAAGATCGCCCTGCCCGTCAAAAAGATCCACCAGGCCCGTTTGGTCGGAATAGGCCATGGCGTTGACGGTGAAATCGCGGCGCGAGAGATCGTCGGCAAGACGGCGCGTAAACGATACACGGTCGGGGTGACGCCCGTCGGTATACCCGCCGTCCACGCGGTGCGTGGTGACCTCAACGGGCTGTCCCTCGGAGAGCACGGTCAGCGTGCCGTGCTTCAGGCCCGTGGGGATCACGCGAAAGCTCGCAAACGCCGCCAGCATTTCGTCGGGGGTGGCGTCGGTGGTCAGATCGTAGTCGTGCGGCGCAACACCGCGCAACAGATCACGCAGGCTGCCGCCAACCAAATAACCGCGATGCCCCGCGGCCGCAAGCGCGTCGGTCACGGCACGCACATACGCAGGAATCCGTGCGCCGATCGTCCGATCCATGCCTCTCCCCCCTTTTTTTGCTTTCATTTTTCTTCTTTTTTAGTATACCACATTTTCGCTGCAGTGTAAAGCGTCCGCATGACAACTTTTTCCTTGTTTGCGCGCACAAAAGCGCGTCATACTAATAGCAAAGACCGTTTTTCGGTCTTGAAAGTGAGGTGGAACACCATGATGATCATGGATCGTATTGCACTGGCGCTGGCCATTATCGGCACACTGAACTGGGGCGCTATCGGCCTTTTCCAGTTTGACGTGGTTGCGTGGATCTGCGGCGGTGCGGATACGCTGTTTGCGCGTATCATTTACACTGTGGTGGCGCTTGCGGGCGTATGGTGCATTTCTCTGCTCTTTCGCTCGGACGAAGCGATCGAGGAAATGCATTAACAGCCCTTGCCCGATCGGGGAGCACAGAAACGAGGCGTTCGTTTCTGTGCTCTTTTTCGTTTTCAAAAATATTTTTTAGAATTTTTCTAATTTTTTTGAAAAACCTCTTGCAATTCCGAAAAAAGTGTGCTAAAATAGAATTGCTCTAAAAAAGAGTCCGACCGACGGCCCCTGCCGCGGTAAAAATTTGAACATATAAGGAGATTTGAAGCATGAAAAAGTGGAGATGCATGATTTGCGGTGAGATCGTAGAGTCCGATGACCGCCCCGACAAGTGCCCCCTTTGCAAGGCCCCCGGCGAGAAGTTTGAGGAGCTCAAGGACGAAAATATGACCTGGGCCGCCGAGCACGTCATCGGCGTTGGTAAGGAGGAGGGCGTTCCCGCAGAGATCATCGAGGGACTGCGCGCCAATTTCATGGGCGAGTGCACCGAGGTCGGCATGTATCTGGCTATGGGTCGCGCCGCCGCGCGCGAGGGCTATCCCGAGATCGCACTGTACTGGGAGAAGGCCGCATACGAGGAGGCCGAGCACGCCGCCAAGTTTGCAGAGCTTTTGGGTGAGTGCGTTTCGGCTTCCACCAAGGAGAACCTTGAGGCGCGCGTTGCCGCCGAGAACGGCGCAACCGCAGGCAAGTTTGAGCTGGCCAAGATGGCAAAGCAGCACAATCTTGACGCCATTCACGACACGGTTCACGAGATGGCACGCGACGAGGCCCGCCACGGCAAGGCATTCGCAGGCCTGCTGGAGAGATACTTCGGTAAATAATCAAAGCAAAACAAAGAGCAGACGCGTCGCGTCTGCTCTTTTTATGTTTCGTCGGGAATAAACTCGGCAATATCCGAGAGCGTGCATTCCAGCACCGTGCAAAGCTTTGAAAGCGTTTTGGTTTCGATGTTATCGTTTGCCCGCAGGCGGCGGACGGTTTTGCTGTCGATGCCGCATTTTTCGCGCAAGGTATAGGTGCTGATACCCTTCTCGCGCATTGTTTGCCATAATTTATCAAATACGATCATTTTGATCCACCCCCTTGACAATACCTATTATGGGGGTTATAATCTATTTTGATAAGGGGATATAATCCCCATAATAATTTTAAATGGGATCGATCCGAATCTCAAACGGTCAAAAATTCAAACACAAGGAGCATGAACGATGATTGGCATAATAAAAGAATTTGACAATCTGGGGAGAATTGTGATTCCCAAAGAACTGCGTGAGCGCTACGGCTTTTTTGGCAAGGTTGAAATTGTTGCAACAAAAAACGGCGTTTTGCTACAGAACCCCAAATATGTGCTGACAGAACGTGAGAACGACAATGTTTGAAAAAGAAGGCAAGCAATGCTTGCCTTCTTTTCATTTGATTTTAGTTTTTCAAGGGCAAACAGCAGAGCACCAAGGTCGCGCAAAGCAGCGCCGTAATGCATCCGCCGATCACCGAATAATAGGAGATCCCGAACAAAAGCGGCAGCAGCGAGGTGGCAAGCGCGGCCACCGAGAGGGCGCGCACCGCGGTCCTGCCCTTCCCACGCAGCAGCCAAACGAGCACCGCAACCGTGAGTGCCACGGTGAGAAGCGCGGTGAGAAACGGGCCGAAGTTGGCATAGCCGAAGGGCGTCAGGCTGAAATAAGAGAAGGTCTTGCGTACGGACATCGGCTCCTCGGGCGAGGCAAAATTCAACACCGCGCCAAAGGGCAGAGCCTCCAGCACCAACGCCGCAAGGGGCAGGGCGAGCAAAAGCCATTTCTTTTTTTGCATGGCAACACCCTCCTTTTGTGAGGTGGTATTTTTATGTACGGAAGACCCAGGCCTTGGGCAGATCGTTTACGTAACGCCAATGCGTGTTGCTGGTTTCGGGCTTTGTTGCCGAGTAATAATACCACCGTACCCGATACAACGAGGTATAGGCGTCACCATACAAGGTCTCGTTGCCTTCTTCGACCGGGATCGCCGCGCGATCTGCGTCGCTACCGTGATAGAAGACCTGCCGCAGCTCATCGGACAGAAGAAAAGCGCCCGCCTCAACGGTTTTGATGCTGGCAGCAAAATCCAGGCTCATCAGGCTGCCGCAGTTATAAAAGGCATAGCTGCAGATCTTCTCGACGCCTTCGGGGATACGCAGCGAATTCAAGCCCTTGCATTCCGCAAACGCCGCAAGGCCGATCGCCTTGACTGCGCCGCCGGCAGGGATCTCACTTTTTCGACAGCCGAGAACGAGTGTCTTAGTAGCCTTTTCGATCACGCAATTCCCCGTCGCCATGTATTTGGTGTTGCCCTGCGCCACGTCCAAGGACACAAGATCGGTCAAGGAGAACGCATAGCTGCCGATCTCGGCGGTGGCGGCAGGCAGGGTAAAGGCACGCAGTGACGTGCAATGGCGGAAGGCCGATGCGCCGATGCGCTCCACCGTGTCGGGCAGCTTGACCTCTTGAAGCCCCTCGCAATAATCGAACGCCGACATTCCGACCGATACAAGCTTGGAGTCGCTTGCAAACGACAGCTTCGTGAGCTTGACACACTTTTCAAAGGCGTACTCCCCGATCGAGGTGACCGAGGCGGGGACGGTAATGCGCAAAAGCTCGGTGCAGTTCTTAAAGGTATAGGGCTCAATCGCGGTGATTCCCTTGGGCAGCAAAATGCCCGTGATCTTGGCGCAGCCGGCGAATGCGGATTTACCGATCGCGGTGATCTTACTGTCCTCGTAGAGGTTAAATTGCAAAAGCCCCGCACAGCCGCTGAACGCACCGTACCCGATCTCGGTCAGCTCACTGCCCTCCTTCACGGTAAAGGTCTTGAGGCTGACGCAATCCCAGAAGGCGCGCGAGCCGATCCGCTTGACCGTCTTGGGCAGATCCACGTCGACGAGCTCCGTACAGGTGCGGAAGGCCGCATCGCCGATCTCCTCCACGGGCAGACCCTGATACATCTCGGGGATCACGATGTTGGTGTCGGTTGCCGTGCCCATTCCCGTGACGATATAAGCGGTTTTCTCCGCGTTCAGCTCGTACGCAAGACCGGGGGTCGCCCCCTCGGAGGTCTCAAGAGGCTCGTTTTTGCATGCGGCCAGTGCCGATGCAAGCAGCAAAAGCGTCAAAAGCAACGCGAGGGGTCTGCGCATCGCGCACAGAAACAGTTTCATCTGTTTGCTCCTCTCCGAATGTAACAAAATCAACAAACACACGCGGTGATATGCTTTTTGGCATGTGCATGTTCATTATAATACAAGAAGCAACGGGTGTCAACGCGCGCCAAAAAAAGTTCACAATTGTCCTTGCAAACACAGAGAAACGGTGCTATAATGAGAACGAAACTACATATGCCGTTCACAAATACAAAGGAGATACCATGACCACACTCTATCTCATCCGCCACGGAGAAACGCAAAACAACGAGCAGGGCCGCATCAACGGCTGCCATGCCGCGCACCCTCTCAACAGCAACGGCGTCGCACAGGCGCAGGCACTGCACGAAGCGCTTGCCGCGCTCCCCGTGGATGCCGTTTACGCCAGTCCTCTACCGCGCGCGCGCCAAACCGCGGCGATCGCGTTCGGGTGCGAGAGGGACGAGATCCCTACGGTAGACGGCCTGAAAGAATTGGATTTTGGCGTCTGGGACGGGGAGTGTTACCGCATCTGGCCAAAGCACTGGATGCAGGAGTGGCTGGAGCTCCTCTTTGACAAGGGGCTTGAGGGCGGTGAGAGTGCCGCATCGGCACAGCGGCGCATCTGCCGTGCTCTGCTTTCGGTCTATGAAAAGGAGCGCGGCAAAACGGTCGCGATCGTCTCCCACGGCACGATTCTGGAGCTTTTGAGCATGGCGCTGCTGGACCTTCCGCTCACGCTCGAAAGCCGACAGCTCTGCTGGGGAATGCGAAACACCGCATTTCATTGTCTGGAGATCGACGACGATGAGACCGTGCGCATCACGCACTGGTGCGACGACGCGCATTTGCCCCAGGAGCTGACGCGGTTCGGTCACTACACACCCTCGGCGCAGACCGCGGCTCTGCTTGGCAAAACGCACTCGCTGTCGGCCATTCGCCGCATCGCAGGCGAGGAAAACTAAAAAAGCAAAAAACGGGTGATTTAGCGTGATACTCCGCTTGGATCATTACGCATCGAGATAAATCCCTGAAGGGATTTTCGATATACGCCTGCGGCGTTCGATATGTGCTTATGCACTCGATATGCTTGCTTCGCAAACGAGGGATTTATCTCATATCGAATTGGAGCGCAGTGACAATATATCGAGCTTGAGCGTAGCGAAAGCATCTCGAGTCAACGAAGTTGACATATCGACAGAAAGAAAAATAAGAGCAAGAATAGAAGGAGTTTCTCCTTTTATCCTTGCTCTTTCTGTTTGTAATAAAGATTTGGACTTGCCCCGTTTTGCGTTATTTTGCCGCAAAATATGTACCCACGTGCTTGCCGTCAAGCAGCTCGTACAGGATCGTGGGATCCTTGCCGTTGAGGATGAACATGGGAATGCCCGCATCCACCACAGTGCGCGCCGCAGCGAGCTTGGTTGCCATGCCGCCCGTGCCGCGCTCGGTGCCTGCACCCCCTGCCATGGCAAGAACGGCATCGTCCAGCGCGTCCACGCGGTCGATGCGCTTGGCGTCGGGGTGCTTGCGCGGATCGCGGTCGTACAGGCCGTCCACGTCCGAGAGGTTGATGAGAAGATCGGCGTGCGTAATGAGCGCCACGTAAGCCGAGAGCGTATCGTTACCGCCGAAGTTGAGCTCCTCGGTCGAGATCGAGTCGTTCTCGTTGACGATGGGCACACAGCCCATCTCCAGGAGCGTCGCGAAGGTATCCTCTGCGGCACTGCGGCGGTGCGGCATCTCCACCACGTCACGGGTGAGCAGGATCTGTGCCACGGTATGCCCGTAATCCGAGAACAGACGCGCATACAGATTCATCAGCTCGCTCTGTCCCACGGCGGCCATGGCCTGCTTCTCACGCGTGCAGGTGGGGCGGTGGGTGTGCATACGCGCCACGCCCGCGCTCACCGCGCCGGAGGATACCAAAATCACCTGCTTGCCCGCGTTCTTCAGATCCGAGAGCGTTTTGACCAGCGTCTCAATGCGGCGCAGGTTGAGATTGCCCCCCTCGTGCGTGAGGGTGGACGAGCCGATCTTCACCACGATGCGCTGACATGTTGCAAAATCCTTCATCCTTGATCACTTTCCTTATTGAAAAATTCCGTCATCTGTATTATAATAAAATCAGTGTGACCCCATTATACACCAAACAAGCGCGCTTTGCAACTCTTTTTCGGAAAGGAAACGCAAATTATGAGACAAAAATTCACGATCACCGTGGCCGATATCCCCATGAATATCATCTGCGAGGAAAGCAAGGAGACCGTTGACGCGGCCGTGTCCGCGCTGGACGCGCAGATCCGCGCCATGAGTGCCTCGTCGGGCAACTCCTGCACGCGCACCGAGGCGGCACTGCTCGCGGCACTCGACGCCACGGCACAGTGCATGCACCTGCGCGAGCGCGTCAAGGAATTAGAGGAGACCGTGCACCGTGCCGATCCCATCGGCGACAGCTTTGAGGCTGGAATGCTGCGCGGCGAGAACGAGGCTCTACGTGCCGAGCTGCGTGTCAGCCGCGGCACCTACGACGCACTCTTGCAGGACAACGCCACGCTCTTTGGGCTCAATGCAAAGCTCGTGCGCCAGAACAGCGAGGCCAACGCGCGCGGTGACCGCATGCACGACCAGGTGCTCTCGATCCTCACCGAGGTGCGCGAGCTGCGCGAAAAGCTGGCCGCCATGTGCGTGGACACACGCGAGCCCTCGGCCGCCTACACGGTGCGCGAGGAGCAGGCATCCATTGAGGTGACCCCCGCAGAGCAGCAGACCACGCGCAAATACGAGCAAATGGATCTGGACGACCTTCTGGCCGACGCGCCGCGCCAAGCGCCCGTGCCCGCCACACCCGTATCCGCCGCTGTTGAGGACAATGCCCTGCGCATTTCCGACATGCTCGACATTGAGGACGAGCAATAAGGTATGTTAAGACCGAACGCCCTGCCCGAGCTGCTCGCCCCTGCGGGCTCTCCCATCGCACTCCGCGCCGCCATTGAAGGGGGCGCGGATGCCGTTTATTTCGGCGGTCCTGCCTTCAATGCGCGCTTGCGCGCGGCCAACTTTACCGCCGAGGAGCTGCGCGAGAGCATTGCGCTCTGCCACGCCCATGGCGTGCGCGCCTATATTACCATGAATACGCTGGTCACCGACCGTGAGCTCCCCGCGCTGCTGGATGCCGCCTACGCCGCCGCTACGGCAGGGGCAGACGCGCTGATCGTAGCGGATCTCGGTGCGGCGGCCATGCTGCGCCGCCATTTGCCCGAGGTCGAGCTGCACGCCAGCACCCAGATGTCGGCACACAGCATCGCCGCGGCCAAGGAGCTGGCGGCACTTGGCTTTACGCGCGTAGTGCTTGCGCGCGAGACGCCCGCCCCCGACGTGCGCCGCTTTGTGGCTGAGGGCGGTGTGGAGACTGAGCTGTTCGTGCACGGCGCGCTGTGCGTCTCGCACTCGGGACAATGCCTGTTCTCCTCACTGGTGGGGGGGCGCAGCGGCAACCGCGGTGCATGTGCACAGCCCTGCCGCCTGCCCGATGCCAAGGGGCGCTACCCCCTCTCGCTCAAGGATCTTTCCCTCGCGCGCCACGTCCCCGCCCTGATCGAAATGGGCGTGGACTCGCTCAAGATCGAGGGGCGGCTGAAGGCCCCCGAATACGTGCGCGAGGTGGTGGCGACCTTCCGCCGATTGCTCGACGAACGCCGCGCCGCCACCGACGGTGAAATGAAGGCGCTGGAAAGCGTGTTCTCGCGCGGCGGCTTTACCGACGCCTATTTTACCGAGCGCATCTCGCACCGCATGCTGGGCGTGCGGAGCGAATCCAACAAGCGCGAGAGCCGTGCGCTCGCGCCCTTCACGGATCTTACACGGCGCGTACCGCTGGACCTCTCACTCACGATGCGACGCGGCGCTCCCCTCTCGCTCACCGCAAGGGTGAACGACCGCACGGTCACCGTGACGGGCGAGCCGCCTCTGGTCGCCGAGCGCGCGCCGATGGACCGCGCCGCGGTGGAGAAAAATCTCTGCCGCTTGGGCGGCACGCCCTATGAGGCGCACACGGTACAGATCGACCTGGACGAGGGGCTGATGGTGCCCGTCTCGCGCTTGAACGCGCTGCGTCGCGCGGCACTGGAAGCGCTGACCGCACCTGCCCTTGCAACACTTGAAAAGCCCACATATGTGCCGATACGTGCCGAAAAATCCGCCGAAATGCGTCCCACAGCGCGCTTTGCACACGCCGCACAGATCCCTGCGTGCGCACACGACTTTTTCGCACACATCTATCTGCCCCTTGCCGAGTACGACGGCTCGACCGACGGCGTGGAGCTGCCGCCCGTGATCCTTGACCACGAGCAAGAGGGCGTGCGCAAGGCGCTGACCGAGGCCGCGGCCAAGGGCGCGAAGCACGCGCTGGTGGGCAATCTCGGCCATCTTGCACTCGCACGCGAGGCGGGGCTTGTGCCCCACGGTGATTTTCGGTTGAACGTGCAGAACCGCGAAACGCTGGCGGCACTCCTTACCCTCGGCTTTGCAGACATTCTGCTCTCCCCCGAGCTCACGCTGCCCCAGATCCGCGACATGCGCGGTGCACGCGATGCCATCGTCTACGGGCGCATACCGCTGATGCTGCTGGAGAAATGCGCCGCACGCGAGGTGGGCGACTGCACCGCCTGCAACAGTGGCTACAATACACTCACCGACAGACGGGGCGAGAAATTCCCGATCCTGCGCGTGGCACCCCACCGCAATATTCTGGTAAACAGCCGCCCCACCGTGATGAGCGACCGACTGTCACAGCTGCGCGGCGCGGGGCTCACGGGCGGACACTTTTTGTTCACGGTTGAGAGCGCCGACGAGGCCGCACACGTGATCGAAGCGTACCAAAACGGCACGCCGCTTGCAGGTGCGATGCGCAGAATTTAACGGAGACTTATATTTGTGGGGGCGCTTTTGCAAAAGCGCCCC
>JAFQEC010000019.1 GCA_017415805.1 Clostridia bacterium
ACCGCATCAAGTGGCGGCAGAGAAGAACGCCGATTTTTGCAAGGCAAAATGGCGGCGTTGCCGCCAAGGCGTTCTTCAGACGTGTCGGCGGCAAGCCGCCGACAAAGTGGTTCAAGTGTCCCGTTTCGCTTTGCCGATTCTCGCAACGCTTCGGGCGAGGCGCCACGACGATTTCTCGCACCAACTTATGTTGCCTTAATAGATGCATTTCGCATATTCCGGGGTTTGATAGGAACATGAACCCCTACCCACGGTTTTTAAGGACAGAATTTTCGCGTTTTTCGTGAAGGTTCTGCCCTTTTTGTTGAAAATCTTGAAAATATATGGTATACTGAACGTGCGTTCCAACAGTTTTGAAGAGCCAACGACAATTTTTTTATGAAGAATAACGTGTAGAGGGAGCGTGCAATGAAAGAAAGCAAGGCAGTGGAAAATCAAGCGATATCTATGAGCGTTTATTTCATACGTTTGCTTTTTGCGGTCTACTTTATTGTTTTGACCGCAGAACGCATCCAAAGCATCCTGCGATCTGTTCAAGATCCCTCTGTGCTTTTATTCGGGGACGGATTTAATCGCTATACTTACCTCATCACCTTCATATCTCTTGCAGTATCGCTGATATATTTGCTCGTTTCTAACGGCAATTTATTCGTGGGTATATTTACACGCAGTGCCCAAGTGCACGGAAGCATTCAAATGGGACGGCTTTGCATTGCGGCAGGGCTGATCCTTGTTTCCGGGATGGTGCATACCGAATACACCGTTGCACCGATCCAGTTTGGCGCATACGGAGCATTGATTGTTGCGATTATCATTCAAACAGCACTGACGCAGGGGAGCTCTGACAAACCGGTATTACTTTGGTTGTCTGTTGCTTTCCTGACGGCGTTTTCCATGGCAATTCCCGTCATGTATCGCTCCAATATCGCAAATGCGGGATTGTTTCACGTCTTAGAGGCGATCACCGCATTGGTGCTGGTTATCATGTTTACGGGCATGCTCTGCAAGGTGTTTTGCGGAGATGCGACCAATCTGTTTTACACGGTACCGATGCTGACCGCATTGGTATTGGATACGGTGTTGATCGTTATGCGCCGACAGGAAGAGATGAATTGGTTTGTTTTGGTTTCACTGATCGCCACATGTGTGCTGTTTTGTATTGGACGCTTGTGGGAAAGGTTACTTATCGCGCGTTAAACGAGGAAGATCAAAAACCACAACCGCAAGCTTTTTTATTTGATAACCGTTGTGCCGTTGATCGCATTGCTTTGAGCACTGGGAATGGTGTTGCGGATTTTGTAAAAGGGCTTTTCAAATTTACTTTTTTATGTTATACTGTATAAGGTATAATTTTTCCGAAAGGGGGCGCGCATCATCGAGGATTTTGCAAAATGGAAGCTGTTGGGCGGTATTTCCTCGCCGCAGGAGCTCAAGGCTCTGCCCGCCGAGCACATGGCGCCTCTGGCAGACGAAATTCGGGAGTATCTGGTGCACCGTGTCACCGAGAACGGGGGACATCTTGCCTCAAATCTTGGTGTAGTGGAGCTGACACTGGCGTTGCACCGCGTGTTTGATGCACCGCAGGATCACATCATTTTTGATGTTGGACACCAGAGCTATGTGCATAAGCTGCTCACGGGGCGCAAGGAGGCGTTTGATACGCTGCGCTGTGTGGGCGGGATATCGGGCTTTACCAAGCGCGCCGAGAGCGTGTACGATGCTTTTGGAACGGGGCACAGCTCCACGGCGATCTCGGCCGCCATCGGCATGGCCGAGGCGGATGCGCTGGCGGGAAATACCGCATACACAGTCGCAGTGGTTGGCGACGGCGCGCTGACGGGCGGCCTTTCCTACGAGGGGCTGAATAATTGCCGCCGCAATCTGCGACTGATCGTGATCGTCAACGAGAACGAAATGTCCATATCCCCCAACACGGGGCGGCTTGCACGGCATCTTTCGCGCCTGCGCGCCTCGCGCGGCTACCTGCGCACCAAGGAGGCCACGGCAGGGGCACTGCGCCACGTGCCGCTGATCGGGCGGCCGCTTTACCGCCTTTTGCGCCGCTTGAAGCGCCGCTTGAAGCATCTGTTTTACGGCGAGAATCTGTTTGAGCAAATGGGGCTTCGGTATTACGGCCCGATCGACGGAAACGATGAGCAGGCCGTGGAGGAGTTCTTGCAGCATGCAAAGAGCATGGAGAGCAGCGTGATCCTGCATGTCAAGACCCAAAAGGGAAAGGGCTATGCGCCCGCGGAAAAGGACCCCGATATTTACCATTCGCTCTCCCCTTTGACCTGTGCCAACACGGGCAAGAGCTTTTCGGTGCATTTCGGCGAGGCACTGTGTGAGCAGGCCGCGCAGGATGCACGTGTGGTGGGCATCACCGCCGCCATGAGCCACGGCACGGGGCTGGAGAGCTTTCGTAAGACCTATCCCAAGCGCTTTTTTGACGTTGGGATCGCAGAGGCACATGCCGTAACCTTTGCGGCAGGCCTGTGCGCGGGCGGGATACGTCCCGTTGTGGCCGTATATTCGACCTTTTTACAGCGCGCCTATGACAGCGTGCTGCACGACGCGGCTCTGCAAGGGCTGCCCTTGGTCCTTTGCATCGACCGTGCGGGGCTGAATGCTCATGACGGTGCGACACATCACGGCGTGTTTGACGTTTCGCTGCTCTCGGCGATACCCAATGTACGCATGTATGCGCCCGTTACGCATGCGGGGCTGACCGCGTCCCTTGCCGCCGCGCTCGCGCGCAGTAAGGGCGTGAGCGCCATTCGCTATCCAAGCGGGGGCGAGAGTGACGCACTTCTGGCCGCCTTTTATCCCGATGGCCGAGCCCCCGATGCTGTACCGTCCGTGCGGATGTGGCAGAGCCGAGAAGGGGCGGCGGCGCTCACCGTCGTCACACACGGCCGTATCGCCCAAGAGGCACTGGCGGCCGCGCGCGAGCTGGATGCACAGGGCGTGTGCACGCGCGTGCTTTTGTGCGAATATCTTGCACCGTATGGGGAGTTATCCGCCGAGCTGGAGCCCCTTTTGTCGGGCAAGCTCCTGTTTTTGGAGGAGGAGGTGCGCGCGGGCGGCTTTGGCATGAATCTGGCCGATACGCTCTTGCGGCGCGGTGTGCTTACAAACGAGGATCATACCATCGTTGCCACCGAGGACGGCTTTGTGACCCCGCGCGCGGGCGAAGACATCCGTGCGGCGGCGGGTGTGGATGCCGCGGCGATCTTGCGTGCGGCAAGAAAATTGTTGAAAAAGGAGACCGAAACATGCTAAAGGTGGAACGCACTTCGGTAATGAATCTGGAGAACGCCATTCGCGGCGCGCGCAATCCGATGAACAGCTGGGCGCGCATGGATAGCGCCTATGACGGGGCGGGAAATTACGTTCTTGGCCCCAACGATCTGGATCTCGCGCGGCGTCTGGCGCGCGCGGGCAGCGACCATCGCAAGTACCTGCGCATGATCTTTGTGTCGGTCGATATCACGGCACCCCTTTATTGGTGGAAGGAGTTTGATACGTATAAGGTGGGCACGGTGGCAAACTCCTGCTCCACGATGCACAAGCTCCACGTCAAGCCCTTCGACCGTGACGACTTCTCGCACGACCGTCTGGACCAGGGCGGACTTGCCGCGCTGGATGCGCTGCTTGTATATCTGGAGGGGGAGCGTCAAAAATTCGTGGCGGACAAGTCCGACCGCCAGAGCTGGCACAACATGATCCAGCTTCTGCCCAGCTCCTTCAATCAGATGCGTACGGTCACACTCAATTACGAGAATCTGATCAATATTTACTATGCACGCCGCACACACAAGCTGGCGGAATGGCACACGTTGTGTGATTGGATCCTCTCGCTTCCCTATGCCAAGGATCTCATTGCCATTCGGGAGGAGTAAAAAAAGACCGCATCGCAAAACGGTGCGGTCCTTTTTGTGATGATCACAGATCCCGAGGAAAGGAGAAATTCCATGAAAAAGTATCGCCTGCGTATCGGCCTGGATGTGGACGATATTCTGTACGATTGCAATGCGTATGCACTGGAACGCTTGAACCGAGAGGAGCAGCATACGCCGCCCCTTAATATTTACGATATTCGCGGCTGGGGAGCGCGCAACGGCGCGGTAGACCGCCGCATCCGTTACTTTTCCGATCCCGTATTCGTGGAGAATCAGCCGATCCTCGCGGGTGCGGTCGAATTTGTGCGCGCACTCTCGCGCGTGGCGGAGGTATTCTTCGTTTCGGCTGTGCCGCCTGCGTGTATGAGCGCACGCGCGCTGCGGCTGCGCCGCGATTTCCCCGAGATCCCCGAGGAGAATATTCTGCTTGGCACGCGCAAGGATCTGGTGCATCTGGATATTTTGCTGGACGACGGCGCGCACAATATTACGCGCTCGCCCGCGGTCTATCCCGTGCTCTTTCGCAAGCCCTGGAATATGCACCTGTCGGGCCTTTTGTCGGTTACCTCATACGCTGATTTTCTGCACCTTGTGGATATGCTCCGACACTCGTTTTCCGATACCGTTCCCGACCTTTCGGGGGGCGGCGTGATCTGCCTTGTGGGCCCCACGGGCAGCGGAAAAAATGACGTAGCACACGCGCTGACTGCCGATTTCGGCATGGTCAAGCCCATGACCGCCACCACCCGTCCTCGCCGTTCGGGTGAGAGCGCCAATGAGTACCGCTTTTTGGACGAGCCCATGTTTCTGGCTGAGGCTGAGCGCGGCGCATTTCTGGAGACTACGGTGTACAGCGGTTATCATTTCGGTACCACCGCCGCCGATATGGATGCGATCGTGGAGGCAGGGCAGATTGCCGTGCTTCCGATCGATATTTGTGGCGCGCTCAGTATGAAAAACCGCTACCGTACCCGTGCGTTACTGGTCTTTCTCAACCGCCGCCCCGAGAACGTGATACTGGATATCGTTTCGCGCGAGCTCGATGCGCGCGACAAAACGCGCCGCATCCTCTCACTCACGGATGAATACCGCAACGAGGAGCTTTGCGACGTCAGCATGAGTGCCGACCGCCCCGCGGACGCGGTCGCCGCCGCCGTTGCCGATGCCGCCAAAAACCCCCTTGGGCGCTGAGCGTATTTTATTAAAGAAGCCGAAAAAAGCAAAAATGCTTGACATTTGCATATTTATGCGCTATAATGATGCATGGTTGCAGTGCAACCCAAATACACGCTCGCTACCGCGAGCTACATTTACGGAAGGAAAGACATCATGAAAAAGATTTTGAGTCTTGTGCTGGCAATGCTGATGCTCGTCACGGTTGTGACCACGCTTGCATCCTGCGGCAAGAAGAACGACGATCTCACGGCTCTGGACGCAGTGGACCTGCTCAAGGAGGACTTTGGAATCGGCGTGAAGAAGAACAACCCCGAGCTGCTCGCCGCCGTTAACAAGGTGGTGGACGAGTGGGTCGACAACGGCAATATGGCAAAGTACGAGAAGTATTATACCGATCTTGCGACCTTTGCCGAGGATGAGACCGGCACTGTTATCGCGCCCTCTGCGGGCGACCTGAAGGTTTCTTGGGATTTCGGTAACGCGACCGAGACCATCACGGTCTATACCGAGTCGGGCTTTGCTCCCTTCGAGTTTATCTATGAGGGCAAGGTTGTCGGTCTGGATATCGCTATTATGAGCCAGGTTGCTGTCAACATGGGCAAGAAGATCGTGGTTGAGGACATTCTGTTCGACACCATTCCGACTGCTGTAAAGAGCGACTCGGGTCTCGCAGTTGCGGCCGCAGGCCTCACCATCACCGAGGACCGCGCACAGGAGATGGACTTCTCCAATGTCTATTACAGCTCCACGCTGGTCGTGGTCTCCGATAAGAAGGATGCCTATGACAGCGTTGCCGACCTTGCAGGCCTGAAGGTTGGCGTGCAGGAGGGCACCAGCGGTGACCTCATCATCTCGGCCGCCAAGGGTCAGGGTCACGTCTACGAGGACGGCGACGGCAACGAGAAGACCGTCAAGATCGACGGTGCGACCGAGGTCGTGCAGTATAAGCAGTACGCGCTCGCGCTGGCCGACCTGAAGTCGGGCCGTATTGACGCGATCCTGATGGATAAGCTGCCCGCACTGACCATGCTCAAGGCCGCTGACTAATACAACGCAAGCGAAGGGTGAAGGGGCGTGCTCCTTCACCCTTCCCAAATGAAAAGAGGATTTATGGAACAGCTGTGGAGACGGTTTTCACGCGCGTTTTTTGTGCAGGACCGTTGGAAAATGTACTTGGAGGGCCTTGGCAACACATTGCTGATCGCCCTGATCGCTGCTGCCATCGGTATTTTTATCGGTGTTACGATGGCAATGATCAATTATATCAACAAGAAAACAGGCAAGCTCAAGCCCGCCGCCGCGGTCTGCCGCTTTTACATTACGCTTGTGCGCGGCACGCCCGTGGTGCTGCAATTGATGATCCTGTACTTTGTCGTGTTCGCCTTTTGGGATAACGGCATCATGATCGGCGCGATCACCTTTGGTCTCAACTCGGGCGCGTACGTGGCCGAGATCGCACGCTCGGGCTTTGAGAGCGTGGATGACGGCCAGATGGAGGCAGGGCGCTCGCTCGGTCTTTCGACCTGGCAGACCATGCGCTCGATCATCATTCCGCAGGCCGTGCGCAACTGCCTGCCCCCCCTGTTCAACGAGTTCATCATGCTGGTCAAGGAAACGGCCATCGTGGGTTATGTGGGTATTTACGATCTGGGCAAGATCCCCGGACTCATTCAGTCGCGCACATTCGACTATCTGTTCCCGTTGCTGATTGCGGCGGCGCTGTATTTGGTCGTGGTTATGGCGTTGACGCGTATCCTGCATATGATCGAGCGAAACCTGGCCAAAAGCGACCGCAACCGTGGAGGTGTCAGGAATGGAAAATAACGTTTTGATCGAGGTGCGCGCGCTTTCCAAGAGCTTCGGCGAGCTGGAGGTGCTCAAATCCGTCTCGGTGGATATCCGCAAGGGTGAGAAGGTCGTTATCGTTGGTGCATCGGGCTCGGGCAAGAGCACGCTGCTGCGGTGTCTGAACTGCCTGGAGGATCCCACGGGCGGCGAGATCATTTTTGAGAATGAGAACCTTGCCGATCCCAAGGTCAACATCAACATTCATCGCCAGAAGATGGGCATGGTGTTCCAGCAGTTCAATTTGTTCAACAACAAAAACGTGTTGGAGAACATTATGCTCGCACCCGTTACCATCCGTCTCAAAAGGCTGCGCACCGAAAAGCGCCGCGCTCTTTTCAAGAAGGGCGATAAGCCCACCGAGACCAAGGAGCAGATCCTCGCCGAGGAGCGCGAAAAGGCCATGAAGCTGCTGGCGCGCATCGGCTTGGAGGACAAGGCCGAGGTCTATCCCTCCACGCTCTCGGGCGGTCAGAAGCAGCGTATCGCCATCGTGCGCGCGCTTGCCATGAACCCCAAGGTCATGCTCTTTGACGAGCCGACCTCCGCGCTTGACCCTGAAATGGTGGGCGAGGTGCTGGATCTGATGAAGCAGCTGGCGAACGAGGGCATGACGATGGTGATCGTCACGCACGAGATGGGCTTTGCCCGTGAGGTTGCCGACCGCGTGCTCTTTATGGACGGCGGCGTGATCGCCGAGCAGGGCACACCTGCCGAGGTGTTCGGCGCGCCCAAGAGCGAGCGATTGAAGGCTTTTCTTGCAAAAGTGCTGTAAGACAGACTTGACAAAGCTTTTTCTTTGTAATATACTGAAAGAAGGGGATCTACCCCTTCTTTCGCTTTTTTGGTGAGAAAGGAGCACACAATGGGCAAGTATTTTGGTACAGACGGATTTCGCGGCGAGGTCAACGTCGATCTCACGGCGGAGCATGCATGGCGCATCGGACGCTTTCTCGGCTGGTATTTCGGCCGCGATCACCGCGCGCGCGTGGTGATCGGCAAGGATACGCGGCGCTCCTCGTACACGCTGGAGTATGCGTTGGTCGCAGGCCTGACCGCCTCGGGCGCGGATGCCTATATCCTGCACGTCATTCCCACGCCGGGTGTTTCCTTTGTGACACGTGCCGATCAGTTTGACTGCGGCATCATGATCTCGGCCAGCCACAATCCGTATTATGACAATGGCATCAAGCTCTTCGACCACAACGGAGAGAAGATGGATGAGCAGACCATTGCGGCGCTGGAGGAGTATCTGGATCAGAACAGCGAGGTGCCCTTCGCACGCGGTGCGGATATCGGTGTTGCCGTGGACAACGTAGCGGCACGCAATCGGTATCTGGGCTACCTCATTTCGCTGGCCACGGTCTCCTACCGCGGCAAAAGGGTGGGTCTTGACTGTGCTAACGGCAGCTCGTGGATGATGGCGAAGGCGGTGTTCGACGCGCTGGGTGCAACCACCTACGTGATCGGAAACGCCCCCAACGGGTTGAATATCAACGAAAATGCGGGCTCTACCCACATTGAGGGCTTGCAGGCCTTCGTGAAGGAGAAGGGACTGGACGTTGGCTTTGCCTTTGACGGCGACGCCGACCGTTGCCTTGCCGTGGATGCAAACGGCAACGTGGTGGACGGCGATGCGATCCTGTACGTCATGGGCAAGTACATGAAGGAGCGCGGCACGCTCGATCACAATACCGTTGTTACCACCGTAATGTCGAATTTCGGCCTGTACAAGGCCTTTGACCGTCTTGGCATTTCCTATGAAAAGACCGCCGTGGGCGACAAATACGTCTATGAATGTATGGCGAAAAACGGCCACCGTTTGGGCGGTGAGCAGTCGGGCCATATCATTTTCAGCAAGGTGGCCAACACGGGAGACGGTATCATTACCGCTATTTATCTCATGGAGCTGATCTGCAACAGCGGCAAGCCGTTGCATGTGCTCACCGAGGGCTTCGTGCGCTATCCGCAGCTGCTCAAGAACGTGCGCGTGATCGACAAGAATACCGCCATGAAGGACGAGGCAGTGCTTGCGGCGGTCGCCGCGGCAGAGGCAGAGCTGGACGGCGCGGGACGTATGCTGGTGCGTGCCAGCGGTACCGAGCCCCTGGTGCGCGTGATGGCAGAGGCCGAGAGCATGGAGCTGTGCGAAAAACATGTGGCGGACGTGATCGCCGTGATGCGAAAGAGAGGACTGCTGGAATGAAGGACGTGCGGATTGCGGAGCTGTTTGATCTGACGCATACGCGCGCGGAGGAGCTCTTGCGCGAAAAGCAATGCCCGTGGGAGGCTCTTTTCGAGATCGGCGCATGGATCCTTGCCATCGGCGAGACGCTCGACCCCGCCTGCTTTGATCACCCTGCCCCCGACGTATGGATCGCAAAGAGCGCAAAAATTGCGCCCACCGCAAGCATCACGGGCCCCTGCATCATTGATGAGGAGACCGAGGTGCGCCCGGGTGCCTTCGTTCGCGGAAACGTGCTTGTGGGCGCAGGCGCGGTGGTGGGAAACTCCACCGAGCTCAAAAACGTGATCCTGTTTGACGGCGTGCAGGTGCCGCACTACAACTATGTGGGCGACTCGATCCTCGGCTACCGTGCGCACATGGGCGCGGGCTCTATAACCTCTAATGTCAAGGGCGACAAGAGCCTTGTTGTGATCAAGAACGGCGAGGAAACGATCGAAACGGGTCGCAAAAAGGTAGGCGCGATGCTCGGTGACTTCGCCGAGATCGGCTGTGGCTGTGTCCTCAACCCCGGCACGGTCGTGGGGCGGCGCACACAGATCTATCCGCTCACGTCGGTGCGCGGTGTCCTGCCTGCTGATGCGATCTGCAAGGCGATGGACAATATTGTTTTACGTAAATAAGAAAAAGGGGCAGTCGTGCGGCTGCCTCTTTTTTGCGTGGAAACGAGATCTCTTTCAGAGCCTGTAAAATACTTGGATTTGTATAAACGCATTGACACGACAATAAAAAAAGGGTATACTGATATCAGATAAAATGCGGTTTTGCGCGGAAGGGCGGTATAGGATGAGGGTTTTGTTGACAGGCGGTGCGGGTTATATCGGTAGCCATACCATTGTGGAGATGTGCGAAGCGGGACACGACGTTGTCGTGGTGGATAACCTCTCCAACAGCTCCCCCCGCGCAATTGATCGCGTGGAGCAGATCGTGGGAAAGAAGATCCCGTTCTACGTGGCCGACGTTGCCGACGAGGCGGCGATGGACCGCATCTTTGCCGAGCAAAAAATTGACGCCGTGGTGCATTTTGCAGGCTTGAAGGCCGTGGGTGAATCGGTGCGCATCCCGCTTGCATACTATTCCAATAACCTCGACTCCACCTTCGCGCTTCTGCGCGCTATGGAGAAGGCGGGCGTGAAAAAACTGATCTTCAGCTCGTCCGCCACGGTCTACGGCACGCCTGAAAAGTGCCCCATTACCGAGGATAGCCCCACGGGCAACTGCTCCAACCCCTACGGCTGGACCAAGTTTATGATCGAGCAGATCCTGAGGGACTACACCTATGCCAACCCCGAGATGCAGGTCATTTTGTTGCGCTATTTCAACCCCGTTGGCGCACATAAGAGCGGCCGCATCGGCGAGATGCCCAACGGCATCCCCAACAACCTCATGCCCTATATCACGCAGGTGGCCGTGGGCAAGCTGCCCCAGCTTTCGATCTACGGCAACGATTATCCCACCCCCGACGGCACGGGCGTGCGCGATTATATCCACGTGGTGGATCTGGCGCGTGGCCACGTGGCGGCTCTCGGCTACGACAAGGCGGGCGTTGCCGTGTTTAACCTCGGAACGGGCGTCGGATACAGCGTGCTGGATATGGTCAACACCTTCAGCCGCGTGAACAACGTGCCCGTGCCCTATCGGATCGCTGCGCGTCGCCCCGGTGATATTGCGGCGTGCTACGCCGACCCCGAGAAGGCGCAAAAGGAGCTCGGCTGGCGTGCCGTGCATACGCTGGAGGATATGGTGCGCGACTCCTGGAACTGGCAGTCGAACAATCCCAACGGCTACGAAAAGTAAGCGTAATATCATCGAAAAGAGCGGTGCTATGCACCGCTCGTTTCGATTTGTGCAGATTGTCAAACGTGCTATGCGTTGCTTTTGTGGGGATTGCCCCTTGCATAAAATCTCAAAATGTGGTAAAATAATAATAGTGACAACCGCGCGTGCGTCGCGCAAAAACGGTAAGGAGGATGCGGAATGTTTGAGATCGGTGAGCACATCGTATACGGCATAAACGGTATTTGCCGCGTGGCAGACGTTGGTCCGTCGCCCTATGATCCCACGGACACGCGCACCTTTTACCTTCTGATCCCCGTGAACAATCACACGAGCTCCAGCATCTATACCCCCGTGGACAACGTGCGTGTGCCGATGCGGCGCTTGATGACCCGAGACGAGATCGATGCGCTGGTTGCCGCCCTGCCCGAGATCGAGATGCTGCAAATCTCCGTGGAAAAACAGCGGCGCGAGGTCTATCGTGCAACCATCCACGAGCTGCGCCCCGAGGGGTATGTCAGCGTCATCAAGACGGTCAACCGCCGTCGGCGCGATCTTGCCGCCGCGCACAAGCACTTTCCCGTAACGGACTTGGAGTACGGCCGCCTTGCGCGGCATCTGCTTTGCAGTGAGTGTGCACACGTGCTGGGACTTACCGAGGATGAGGCCGACGCATATTTGCTCTCCGCGTTGCAGGAGGCGGAGTAAAGAAAAAGCCGATTTCGTATGCCGAAATCGGCTTTTTGCTTGCAATTTATCTTTTCGTGTGATATGATGGAGAAAAAGAAATCGGAGGGGAATATGGACAAGCCGACAAAAAGCACGCCCCTTGGCGGCAGAGTCTGGTTCACGGCCGTTTTTTTCGGGCTTGTGGGGCAGATCGCATGGGTGGTAGAGAATATGTATTTCGCCACGCTTGCACAGGATATCTTTGCCAACTCCGGCCGTCAGGATCTGGCCTATATCGTCACCACGCTCATGGTCATCTTCTCGGCCATCACCGCCACTCTCACTACGATCTTCGCAGGGGGATTTTGCGATCGCGCAGGGCGCAGAAAGCCCTTTGTGGCCTACGGCTATATTGCTTGGGGCTTCACGATCATGGCGTTCTCCTTCATCCCCATGCGCGCCGTAGGAAGGGCACAGGTGCTGATCGCGGTCTTGCTGGTGGTGTTTGATTGCTTGATGACGCTATGCGGCTCTACCGCCAACGATGCCGCCTTCAACGCGTGGGTGACCGACGTGACAGACCCGACCAATCGCGGCAAGGTCAACTCGGTGCTCTCGGTGCTCCCGGTGTTTGCGGTGGTGATCATTTTCCTGGGGCTTGGCTCACTGTACAGCGCACAGAATGAGAACAACGCGCTGTTTTTTCTGGTGCTTGGACTGATCCCCGTGCTTGCAGGCGCGCTTGCGCTGGCTTTGTTCCGTGACACACCGTGTCGGGTGCCTGTGAGCGAGCAGACCTCGCTTGTGCGCGAGACCTTCTATGGCTTTCGCTCCTCAGTGATCCGCGCAAATCCTATGATGTACGTCACGCTGGCCGCGGCCTGTGCGGTCGGCATCGCACAGCAGACCTTTTTCTCGTATCTGATCAATTTTGTGGTGCGCACGCTGGGCTTTGGCGACGGATTTGTGGTGCCGATGGCGGTCATCATCGTGGGCGCGGCACTGCTGACGGGCGGCCTTGGGTTTTTGTTTGACCGCTTCGGCAAAAAGCATTTTTACCTGCCGCTGGCCGTTGGCGTTGTGGTCGGCACGCTCTCGATGTATCTGCTCCGATTCCTCACGGGCACGGCCGTCTCGGCGGTGCTTTATATCGGCGGCGTTGTTATGATGGGCGCGATCCTTTCGCTCACGGGTGCGCTGACCGCACATTTTCAGGATCAGATCCCCAAGGGCTACGAGGGGCGCTTCCAGGGCGTGCGGATGTTCTTCGTGGTGCTGATCCCCATGATCGTGGGGCCGCTGATCTCGCTTGCGATCGGCCTTGACGCAATGGGCATGAACGGCGCCGCCTTTGCCCCCACCTATGAGATCTTCCTTGCCGCCTCGATCGTGGCTGCTGTCTCGCTCGTGCCCCTGTGGCTTGTGCGCCGACACAGTAAATAACAAAAAGCCCCGAAACGGATAACATTTCGGGGCTTTTATTATCTTTTTTGCATTTTGCCGTCGCGCAGGATGCGCTTGAGCACAGCGGTAACGGCCTTGGCCATTTGTGCAAAGCCGAGATCGTTGGGGTGCGTGCCGTCCACAGTGCAGGCATCCTCAAACGGCCCGCGGAACAGGCTCTCGCCGTCCAAAAAGCAGATGTTGCGCTCGCCCCGTGCGCGTGCGTCGCGGAAAGTGTCCAGCACCACGCGTCGGTACTCTGCGCTCTGCTCACTGCGAGCATGGTCCGGGCGACTCATCAGCAAAATGGGCAGCTCGGGCTGTGCCGCGCGCACGGTCGCGAACATTTTGGCGTGCGTGGCGCGCAGATGCTCGGCGGTGGGGGCGTTGTGGTCGTAATCCATCACAAACGCCGACATGCGCAGGCTCGCGATGTAGTGCGCCATCTCATCCTCGCCCCTTGCGTTGCCCGAAAAGCCGAGGTTGACATGGTCAAGATTCAGCGTGCGCCCGACCATTGCCGGATAGGCGTTGCCGGGGCGAGAGGCACAGCCACCCTGCGTGATGGACGAGCCGTAGTAGACCACGGGGGCGCAGTCGCGGTAGGGGGCGCCCGCACCGAGCGTCGCGCCCTCCTTGATGCCGATATACACGTCGGTCACGGCGTTATACAGCGGGAAATTGATGGTGACATAGTGCGTGCCCGACTCGCAAAACTCTATTTTGGATTCATAGCCGTCGGTCATGCCGATCGGCGGCACAAAGGTGCGGTGATACAGGCTCTCGGTTCCGTCGGGTGCGTCGATGTAAAGATCAAAACCCGCCGAGCCCGAAAGCGGCATGTGCGGCATCGGGTGCACACATGGCATCACGCATTTGAGCACGATATAGGGAGAATTGGTGGAGAAGCGGATTCGCCCGCCTGCGGTGTGACCGTGCAAACGGTATACACCTTGGCTGACGCGCTTGGCCACGTCCTCCGGCATACGGCGAAAGACAGGCCCTGACTGCGGCTCATAGAGTCCGTAGAGCGCAAACGGCGGCTTGCGCACGTCAAACAGACGGCAGTCGGGTGCGTTGACGGTGGCGCAGACCAGCAGATTTTTGTCCAGACTTCCGATACCGTGCACCGTATCAGTCCTCCATGATCGCCTCAATGGCACCAATGCAGGCCGAGCGAAGCCCTGCGTGCTCCAGAGCCGTAACGCCCTTGATGGTAGAGCCGCCGGGCGAGCAGACCATATCCTTGAGGACCCCCGGGTGAAGCCCCGTTTCGCGCTGGAGCTTGGCTGCGCCCTCTACGGTCTCGGATACGAGCTTTTGTGCCGTGTCACGCGGAATACCGTAGCGCACCGCCGCATCGGCAAAGGCCTCGAGAAGAAGATCCACGAACGCAGGGCCACAGCCCGAGATCGCGCCGCCGATGCCCATCAGGCGAGAGGGAAGCGTGTGCACGGCACCGATCGAGGCGAACAGTGCGCGCGCCTCGGCGAGCTCCGCGGCGGTCAGCGTAGAAGTCTCTTCAAAAAGGAATACGCCCGCCCCTACCATGGCGGGGGTATTGGGCATTACGAACTGCACGCGCACGCTGTCGGGAAGGAGCGCACGGTAGCGCGCGTGATCCCATCCAAGCGCGATCGAGAGCAGGGCCTTGCCCGAGAGTGCGTCGCCCAGCGCAGTGATCGCGTCCTCGACCTGATGCGGTTTGCAGGCGATCAGCACCGTGTCGGCGTTCTTTGCTGCCTCGACAGCGGTTTTGGCCACGCCAATGCCGAGCTTGGCGGCTTTGTCAGCCAGCATGTCGGTGGCGGGGTCAAACGCCGTGATGTCTGCGGCGGCAAGCTTGCCCGACGAAACAAAGCCCTGCGCCAGCGCAGTCGCCATGTTTCCCATTCCGATAAAAGCGAGCTTCATAAAAGCACCCTCCTGTATTCACACATTATAGATTTATTATACTCTCCGTGCGCGCCCGTGTCAAGTCTTGCACACGGAAAACAGAAAAGGCCGAGCGTTTGCTCGGCCTTTTCTATGTCTCGTCTTACGCGCGGTTGACTTTGCCCGAACGCAGGCAACGAGAGCAAACCGCCACCGTGGTGGGGGCACCGTCAACGATAGCCTTTACCTTGCGGATGTTGGGCTTCCAAGAACGGTTGGTCTTACGGTGAGAGTGGGAAACGTTCTGGCCGAACGTCACGCCCTTTCCGCAAACACTGCACTTTGCCATATCTGACACCTCCTGTCGCACCCGACGGTGCTCGTCGTTTGAATCAAATTTCCATAACAATCCGTATTATAACACACGCAAACAAAAAATGCAAGTGTTTTTTGTAATTTTTTTAGAACTTTTCGGCAAGCGCGGCACGCATCGCAGTGAAATCGCGCTCGGCAGCCGCTTTTTGAAACGCGGCGGCCGCATCGGCGCGGCACGTGGCCACGGGCGCGCTTACAAAGACCGAGAGTGTGGGGTGCTCGCACGGTGCGGTGATCACGCGCACACTCTGCGAGGGCAAGGAGAGCTCGGCCGTGACGCGGTGTAGCTCCAAGAGAAGCACAAGCGCCGCCGAGAGGGCTTGTGTATCCGCCGCGCGCGGTAGCTCCAGCACCGCACACAGCGTGGCATGCGCGGTGCGTGCACCCCGTATCATCAGCTCGCACAGCAGCGTGAGGAGCGCGCGCTCCGCACCCGATTCGGTGCGTACACCGCCAAGGTGGGTGTGGGCGTTCTCGGTGAATTGCGGGAAAGCGGGCGCAGGGGGTGTCATATTGTGCGCGGTCACGCAAAGTAGATGCCGCACCGAGGCGAGATCGCGCAAAAAGCGCAGATCCGACGAAGCGCGCACCGCCGCACCCTCACGCACGACCAAGCGGCCGCTGTCGTCGGTCGAGCCAAGGAGCGTCAGCGGTGCTCCCGTGGCGAACAGTGTGGGGATCGCCGCTTCAGGTGCGAGCAGGAGCAAAAGCTCGCCCGTTCCCTCGGGGAGCTTGCCTGCATCCAGCACAAGACCGTTCAGACCGAGCAGTCGCGGCAGAAGGTCACTTGCCACAGTTGTGCAAAGGGCGTACACGCCGCGCGCGCGGTGTGTGGCAAGAAAACGCGTGATTTCGGCAAAGAAGGGCTCGTTGCCCGTGGGCGCGAGCGCGAGCAGGAGCGTGGCCGCGGCGGGACGCGGCATCGGCTGCGGCACACGTGCGGCGGCGACACCGCCGAGATCCAGCATAAGAGTGGGGGCTTTGCCCGCGCACCGCGCGGCAAGCTCGGCAGTGCGTCCGCAGAACAGGCTTGTATCGCGCGGCACGATCCCTGCGCGTGAGAGATAGGTACCGCAGGTGCTTGCCAGAGCCGACAGCGTCGGTGCGCCTGTTTGGCCGAGCTCGCGGCGTTGGCGCGCGATGTCAAGCCACGCGCGTGCGTAATCCGTGTTTTCGGTGATGAGCTCACGCGCCGCGGGAACGCTTGGCTGTGCGTGGCAGGCCGCGAGAAAGCGGTCGAGAAATTTCAACTCCCATACCGTGGGGTCGCGCTCCTTGCGCGTGCGATAGTAATCGCGGCAAAGCACACGCTCCTGCTCGTTCATCCAGAGGCCAAGCTCGGCACAAAGGTGTGAGAGCTCCTGCGGCGTCAGATTTCGGAAATTGTGGACCGTACAGTAGAGAAGGTCGGTGCTGCCGTTCACGGGATCACCTCCTCCGACGTGCCCCAAAGCCGACCCTCGCGCAGCTCCGACACGCGCACGGTGCAAAGCTCTGCGCGCAACGGGGTGGGGGACGGAACGGCAACCTCAAAAAATGTATCGGTGTGGCCGATCGCCACGCCGTTCTCATAGGTTTCAAACAGGACCTCGCAAAGCGCTCCTGCGAGGGCTTTTTCGTACCGTTGGCGGCGCAATTCCTCCCCCAGCGCGATCAGCTCTGCCGAGCGCGCGCGGCGCACGGCCTGCGGGATCTGATCGGTGCGTGCGGCGGCAGGCGTTCCCGCACGGCGCGAATAGGAAAAGACGTGCATCTGCAAAAACTCGGCACGGCGCGCAAAATCCAGCGTGGCGGCAAAGTCCGCATCGGTCTCCCCCGGGAAGCCCACGATAAAATCGGTGGTCAGCTCCACGCGCGGGATGGCCGCGCGCAGGCGCTCAATACCTGCCATGGCCTGCTCGGCGTTGTATTTGCGCTTCATCTCGGCCAGCACGCGTGAGCTGCCGCTTTGCATCGAGATGTGAAAATGGGGCGCGAGATGCGTGAGGCGCGCGATGCGGCTCACAAAATCGGGCTTCATCAGTGAGGGATCCAACGACCCCAGGCGCACACGCCCAATGCCGGGGATGGCATCCACGGCCTCGAGCAGATCGGCGAACGAAACGCCCGAGAGATCCCGCCCCCACGAGGCGGTCTCAATACCCGTGAGCACGACCTCGCGGCAGCCGCCCGCCACAAGGCCCGTCACCTCTGCGAGCACCGCCTCCAAGGGCTTGGAGCGCACGCGGCCGCGTGCGGCGGGGATGGCACAGTAGGTGCAGCGGTTTTCACACCCGTCCTCGATCTTTACGTAGGCACGGGTACGGTCAAAGCGCGTGATCTGCATGGGCTCAAAGGGTGCGGTCTGCACGTTGCCCACGCGAACGGCTGGTGTGCCGGGCTTGCCCGTATCCAAAAGGCGCTTGGCCGCCGCTACTACCGAGAGCTTGTCGGTGTTGCCGCAAATATCATCCACGCCCGTAATGCGCGCCACCGCCTCGGGGCAGGACTGCGCAAAGCACCCCGTTACCAGCACGAAGGCCTCGGGATTGCGCGTGCGCACGCGGCGCACCAGCTGCCCCGCCTTGCGGTCGGATTCTGCGGTGACGGTGCAGGTATTGATGACGTAAACGTCGGCGTGCTCATCGGCCGCACGCAGAGAAAAGCCCTCGCGCACGAAGGCCTCGGCGATCGCCTCGCTTTCGTATTGGTTGACCTTGCACCCTTGCGTGAGGATGGCGACGGTCGGCTGACTTCCTTGCATACGGCACTCCTTTCGGTAAGCTGCTTCTATTGTACCACGCGCACGCCGTACGGTCAACCGCGACGGCGAAAGTTTTGCAAAATTTTTGCTTTCCCTTGCAAAGAGATCGGGGATGTAGTATAATAAAGGGGAAGATTTTGCAAAAAAGGGGGAGAACGGTATGCGTATTTTGACGGTCGGCCGCAACGATGCGGGGCAACGCCTGGACAAGTTTTTGACCAAGGCCGTGCGCGGTCTGCCCCTTTCGATGCTCTATAAGGCCATCCGTACCAAAAAGATCAAGGTCAACCGTGCCCGCGCCAAGGAAAATCAGATCCTGGCCGAGGGCGATGAGATATTACTGTTCCTCAAGGATGAGTTCTTTGACGTTCCCGAAAACGATCGCGGTGCGCTCACAGCTATTCGACCCAAGCTCTCCATTGTGTATGAGGATGACAATATTCTTTTGCTCAACAAGCGCCCGGGGGTGCTGGTGCACGAGGATACCGAGGGGGGCGAGAATACGCTGATCCTGCACGTCAAGGCCTATTTGCATCAGAAGGGCGAATACGACCCCGATGCCGAGCAATCCTTTGCGCCTGCACTGTGCAACCGTATTGACCGCAACACGGGCGGCATCGTGATCGCGGCCAAGAACGCCGCGGCGCTGCGCGAGATGAACGAGAAGATCCGCGTGAATGAGGTGAGCAAGTTTTATCTGGCCGCAGTGAAAGGAACGCTGCAACGGCGCACCGACACCCTATCGGGCTACTTGCGCAAGGATGCCGCGAAAAACATCGTAACGGTATCGGAAAAACCGCTTGCGGGCGGCAAGCGCATCGTTACACGCTACCGCGTGCTGGCCGAACGGGCAGGCAATTCTTTGCTTGAGGTCGAGCTCATCACAGGGCGCACCCATCAGATCCGCGCACACATGGCCCACATCGGACATCCGCTGCTCGGTGACGGTAAATACGGCCAGAATCGCGCCGAAAAGGGCAAGGGCTATAAATACCAAGCGCTTTATGCCTATCGCTTGCGCTTTGATTTTGCCGACGATGAGGGAACGCTTGGCTATTTGCGTGGCAGGGAATTTTCCATTGATCAAAACGAGGTTTGGTTTTTGAAGGACTTTTCGTGAAAGGGGGCATAACGGTGTGAGAAAATGGGCGTATCGCGCGCTTTTGCCGTTGGGCGGCGTGCTCACGGCGATCTGCCTTGTGTTTCCCTATGTGGGCTTTCTGGAATGGCTCACGCTCGTGCCCTCGCTCTACATCCTCTTTCACACTGTCGCACAAGGGGAGATTCGCTTACGGCGGCTGTGGGAAATGGGATTTGTGTTCTTTTACAGCTTCTATCTTGTGATCTATCACTGGTTTCTCGCTCTCTATCCAATGGAGTTTGCGGGTGTTTCAAAGGGAACGGCGCTGCTGCTGGTGCTGTTTTGCTGGTTGGGGCTCTCGCTGCTGCAGGCCTTTTTCTCCTCACTCATCTTTCCGCTTTTCGGGTGGCTGGTGCGCACGCCGCTTTTGCGCAAGCACCCCATCCTCACGCCCTTTTTGTTCGCCGCGCAGTGGACGGTTTCGGAGTGGAGTCAGACCCTCACGTGGGCGGGCGTTCCGTGGGCGCGCTTGCCGCTGGGACAGATCGAGTACGGTGTTGTGGCGGGGGCGGCATCCCTGTTCGGCTCGTATCTGATCACCTTTGCGCTGGTCGCGGTCAACGGCCTTGTCGCATATGCGATCCTGAACCGAGTGCGCGTGCGCTTTTGCGGCATATCTGCGGCAACGGTGCTTGCCGCCGTACTGATCACGGGGGGCATCGGCTATGCCGCGGCACGACCCACGCAAGGCGAGCCTGTACGGGTCGCCGCCGTGCAGGGCAATGTGGGCTCGAGTGACAAGTGGACGGGCAGCTCGCTCAAGCAAAGCTATGACGTGTACGAAACGTACACGCGCGAGGCGGCCGAGGCGGGTGCGGAGATCGTGGTCTTTCCCGAGACCTTTATTCCGCAGGGCATCAGCGACCGCAGCTCGCTTGGCAATTATGTGAAGGGATTGGCAAAATCCTATAACGTTACGATCGTTTGCGGCGCGTTTGACTACACCGACCAAGGTGATTATAACGCCGCCTTCACCGTGCACCCCGACGGCACCATCAACGAAACGGTGTACGCCAAGCGCCACCTTGTGCCCTTCGGCGAATACGTGCCCATGCGCAAATTCGTTGAATTTGTGTTTCCGCCCCTGGCGGATATCGGCATGCTTGCCTCGGATCTTTCCCCGGGCACAGACAGCGCGGTCGTCACCACCGATATGGGGCGCTTCGGCACGATGATCTGCTTTGATTCGATCTACGAGGAGCTTGCGCGAGACAGCGTGCGCGACGGCGCGCAGTTCTTCGTGCTCCCCACCAACGACTCCTGGTTTACCGACTCTGCGGCGGTCTATATGCACAGCCGCCAGGCCCGATTGCGCGCCATTGAAACGGGGCGCTGGATCGTGCGCTCGGCCGACACGGGCATCTCCTCGGTCATCTCGCCCACGGGCGAGAGCCTGGACGAGCAGCCGCCCCTTGTGGAGGGCATGTCGCTTGCTACGCTCTACGCGCGCGACACGCGCACGCTGTATTCTTATATCGGAAATGCGTTCGTATATCTGCTCATCGCCGCGCTGGTGGCGGTGGCACTTACACCCCTCGGCGCGTGGTGGATGCGGCGGCGCAAGGAAAAATAAAAAAGAACCGCGCGGTGCGCGGTTCTTTTTTGCATATTAGTCGGTCACGTAGGGCAGCAGAGCGACCTGACGAGCACGCTTGATTGCGCTGTTGAGCTCGCGCTGGTGCTTTGCGCACGCGCCGGAGATGCGGCGGGGCAGGATCTTGCCGCGCTCGCTGATGAACTTGCGCAGCTTTGCGGTATCCTTGTAATCAATGAAATCCACCTTATCCGCGCAGAAGATGCAAACCTTTTTTCTCTTGCGGTTCATCGGGCGCGCGGGACGGGGAGTAGCTTCGGTTCTATCCATGATATTCAATCCTCCTAAAAATATTGGATGACCTGTCAGAAGGGCAGATCATCGTCGGCCTTCAGCTCCTCGAAGTTGGGCGCAGTGCCCGCGGGAGTGGAGAAGGACGGTGCGGCATACGCATCGGGCGTGTAGCCGCCGGGTGCGGCACCCTCGTTGCGGCTGTCAACGAACATTGCTTCGTCCACAACCACCTCGGTGGCGTAACGGCGCTGATTCTGCTGATCCTGCCAGCTTCTGGTCTGGATCGAGCCGGTCACGCAAAGCGCCGAGCCTTTTTTGAAATACTTTGAGATGAACTCGGCGGTCTGACGCCATGCCACAAGGCTGATGAAGTCAGCCTGCTGTGCCTGCGCACCGTCGGTGCCTCTCGACTGGAATCTGCGGTTCACGGCAAGGGTGAAGGTCACCACGGAAATGCCGCTGGACGTTTGCTTGAGCTCGGGGTCGGCAGTCAGCCGCCCGCAAAGAACGACCTTGTTCAGGTTCAAACTGGACATACCTGCATCCTCCTTGATTTTTTACTCTGCGGCAGGGGCTTCGGCAGGAGCTTCCTCGGCAACGGGCGCCTCGGGAGCAGCCTCCTCGGCAGCAGCCTCCTCAACAGGGGCGGCAACCGCCTTTGCAACAGCCTCATACTCGAGCTTGAGCACGAGCGAGCGCATCACGGTCTCGTCGATGTTGAACAGACGCTCCAGCTCTGCGGGGAACGCGGGCTCAGCCTTGAACGTGACCACCGTGTAGTAACCCTCGGGCATGTCGTTGATGGGGTATGCCAGACGGCGCTTGCCCCAGTCCGCCACTTCCACGATCTCGGCATTCTTGGCAATGATGTCGGTAAATTTCTTAACCGTTGCCTTGGCTGCCTCCTCGCCGTTGCTGACGTCGACGATGAACAGGGTCTCATACGAATTGATAACCTTTTCCATAATTACACCTCCCTATGGACTTAAGACCGCACCTGTCAGAATTTTTTGTGCGGTAAGGAGACGGGCACGGTTCATGCCCGCATCAATTCGGTATTTTAACATGGATCATTATGCTTGTCAAGTATAAAATGTGCGCAAACACAAAAAATTTACAATTATAGGATGAAAATGCCGTCGAAAAGAAAAAATAAAAAAGTGCTTGACAAGCGGAGCAGAGTGTGGTATACTCTGTAAAGGATTTTGCTTTACAGGCAAAGGAGGCGCGCATATGTTTGAAAAAAATCTGGCGCTGGTCCCTCTTTTGGATTGGTACGGTGCTCTGCTCTCCGAGCGACAGCGCACGCTGCTGGATCTCTACTATAATCAAGATCTCTCGCTTGCCGAAATTGCCGCCGAGGTCGGGATCTCCCGTCAGGGCGTGCGCGAGGGCATCAAAAAGGCCGAGGAGGAGATCTCCTTCTTTGAGCAGCATCTGCACCTTGCCGCGCGCGCCGAGGCTCTGCTCTTGGCAGGGAAGCGGATCGAGGTTGATGCCGAGAGCGAGGAAACGCGAACCGCTGTGCGCGCGCTGCTGGAGGCGGCGGGCCTCACACAATAAATAGAGAAAGGCGATATTATGTTCGAGAGCTTAAGTGAAAAACTGAATAACGCCTTCAAATTTTTCCGCAACAAGGGCAAGCTGACCGAGGCGGACGTCAAATCGGGCATGCGCGAGATCAAGCTCGCACTTCTGGAGGCAGACGTCAACTTCAAGGTCGTACGCGACTTTGTGAAAATGGTCTCGGAGCGCGCCGTTGGCGCCGAGGTGCTCGAATCGCTCCTGCCCGCCCAGCAGATCGTCAAGATCGTCAATGAGGAAATGATCCGCTTGATGGGCGAAACGCAGGCCAAGCTCACCATTTCCCCCAAGCCCCCCACGGTCGTGATGATGGTGGGCCTGCAGGGCGCAGGTAAGACCACGCACGCGGGCAAGCTCGCGGGTATGTATAAAAAACAGGGTAAAAATCCGCTTTTGGTAGCGTGTGACGTCTACCGTCCCGCCGCGATCCGACAGCTCGAGATCGTGGGCGAAAAGCTGGATATTCCCGTGTTCACGCTCGGGGATAAGGAGAAGCCCGTCAAGATCGCTAAGGAAGGATTGAAGTACGCCCAGAAAAAGGGCTACGACATGGTCATTGTCGATACCGCGGGCCGTCTGCACATCGACGAGGAGCTCATGGGCGAGCTGCAGGATATCAAAAAGGCGGTCGATCCCACCGAGATATTGCTCACGGTCGATGCTATGATCGGTCAGGACGCGGTGACGGTTGCCGAGCACTTCAACGAGCAGCTCGACGTCACGGGCGTGATCCTCACCAAGCTTGACGGCGATACGCGCGGCGGTGCGGCCCTCTCGGTGCGGCACGTCACGGGCAAGCCCATCAAATTCGTGGGTGTGGGCGAGAAGCTCGATGCCATCGAGCCCTTCTATCCCGACCGTATGGCCAGCCGTATTCTCGGCATGGGCGACGTGCTGTCCCTGATCGAAAAGGCAGAGCAGGCGTTTGATGCCAAGCAGGCGGCGGAGCTGGAAAAGAAGATCCGTCAGTCCACCTTCACACTGGACGATTATTTACAGCAGTTCGCGCAGCTGCGTAAAATGGGCAACATCGAGAGCTTGCTTGGGATGATGCCGGGCATCAAGCCGGGCGCGCTGAAGGACGCCAAGATCGACGAGCGACAGCTCGCACGCACCGAGGCGATCATCCGTTCGATGACCATGAAGGAGCGCGAGCGGCCCGAGGTCATCAACGCCTCGCGCAAGCAGCGCATCGCAAAGGGTAGCGGCACCTCGGTCGAGGACGTCAACAAGCTGCTCAAGCAGTTCGACCAGGTGCGCAAAATGATGAAGCAAATGACGGGCGGCGGCATGAAGCGCGGCTTGTTCGGCTTCGGCAAAAAGATGCCCTTCTAATCACATTGTTTTCCAAAAAAATTATATAAAACAAAGGAGAATCACCACCATGGTAAAGATCAGACTCACCCGCACGGGCAAGACCCATTCGCCCTCGTACCGCATTGTTGTTGCCGACCAGCGCGCTCCCAGAGACGGCGCCTTCATCGAGGAGATCGGCCACTACAACCCCAACTCCAAGGAGCTGAAGGTTGACGCAGAGGCAGCCAAGAAGTGGCTTGCAAACGGCGCACAGCCCACTCCCACCACCAAGGCGCTCCTCAAGAAATCCGGCGTGATCGCGTGATTTGCGCGAGGGTCGACATGATGAATCTGAAGGAGATCCTTTCCGACATCGCGCGCGCCATCGTGGACCATCCCGATGACGTGACCGTCGTTTCGGAGGAGAAGGAGAACGAGATCACGCTGACGCTCGGTGTACATGCCGACGACATGGGTATGGTCATCGGTCGTCACGGACGCATCGCAAAGGCGATCCGTTCGGTGATGAAGGCGGCAGCGGGAAGCTGCGGCAAAAAGGTCAACGTCGAGATCAAGGATTGAGACCGAAATGCAGGCGCGCACCAAATCGGTGCGCGCCTGCATTTTTATGCGAAAAATTTGATTATTTTCAAAAAAGGTGTTGACAAGCGCACTTTATTGTGCTAAAATCATAGCATATTTCAAAGAAATGCGATGATCGAAAACCAGTAGGGCATTGGAAAGCGTCCAGAGAGCTGTCGGGCGGTGCGAGACAGCCGTGAGTACGTGTCTGAATACATTCCGGGAGCAGCGCGCCCAACCCGAGGCAAGCCTTGGCAGTAGGTGGCGACGGGTTCGACCGTCATATCGAGCGGCACTGTCCCCACGGTGTCATTGAGGTTGCCCCCGTGAGAGGGTAACGAAGCAGAGTGGTAACACGGCCACGGTCGTCTCTGTATCGCAGGATACAGGGGCTTTTTGTTTTATCCGCCGCAGGGCGTATAAATAAATTTCCATACAATGGAGGAAACACATCATGAAAAAGATCATGGCACTCGTACTGGCGCTCCTTCTGGTCGCCGCCGCACCGTTTGCACTGGCATCCTGCTCGGGCAAGGGTGAGTACACCGTTGGCATCATCCAGCTCATTCAGCACAGCGCGCTGGATGCCGCTACCAAGGGCTTCAAGGACGTGCTGACCGAGGAGTTCGGTGATAAGGTCACCTTTGTTGAGCACAATGCAAACGGCGATTCCACTGCCTGCACCACGGCTGCAAACGATCTTGTGACCAAGAACGTGGATCTGATCCTCGGCAACGCGACCGCTGCTCTGCAGGCTGCCGCAAACGCCACCGAGACCATCCCCGTGCTCGGCACCTCGATCACCGATTACGGCACGGCACTCAACATGACCTTCAATGGCGGTGCTGTCGGCGGTAACATCTCGGGCACCACGGACTTAGCACCTCTGGATCAGCAGGCACAGATGATCAAGGATCTGTACCCCAGTGCATCCAAGGTCGGCCTGCTCTACTGCTCGGCTGAGCCCAACTCCAAGTATCAGGCAGACGTGATCCGCGCAAAGCTGATCGAGCTTGGCTATGCCGATGCCAACATCAAGGACTTCAAGTTTGCGGACTCCAACGACGTTGCAAGCGTTTCGCAGTCGGCTGCTGCCTTTGCAGATGTTCTCTACGTTCCCACCGATAACACCGCCGCTTCCTTCGGCGCCACCATCAAGGACAATATCGGAAGCGACCCGCTGATCGCAGGCGAGTCGGGTATTTGCTCGCTGTGCGGTATTGCCACGCTGTCGATCGACTACTACGAGCTCGGCAAGATCACGGGCAAGATGGCCGTTAAGATCCTGAAGGGCGAGGCAAAGGTTGGCGAAATGGCGATCGAGTCGGTTCCTGCCAACACCATTACGAAGAAGTATAACACGACCAGAGCCACCGAGATCGGCTTTACCGCTCCCGAGGGCTATACCGCTCTTCCCACTGAATAATCATGGCGTTTTTTGATTGGCTGGGGGCACTCCCCGGCGCCGCCGCACAGGGTATCATCTGGGGTATCATGGCGATCGGCGTCTACATCACCTATAAAATTCTCGACGTCGCCGACCTTACGGTCGACGGATCGATCTGCACGGGCGGCGCGGTATGCGCGGTGCTCGTGACGTCGGGTGTCAACGTTTGGGTCGCACTTGCGGTGGCTACGGTCGCGGGTATTTTGTGCGGACTTCTGACCGGTTTTTTCCATACGTTCATGGGTATTCCTGCAATTCTTGCGGGTATTTTGACCCAGCTGATCCTTTGGTCGGTCAACCTCAAGATCATGGGGCAGGCCAACCTCGCCGTGCCCTCGCGCGCCTTCAAGGTGCTGATCGCGGCCTCGCGTGTGCCCAAATCCTTGTTGGTGCTGGCAGGCTTTATGATCGTGCTGATCGCAGTGCTGTACTGGTTCTTTGGCACCGAAATGGGTGCTTCCTTGCGCGCAACGGGCTCGAACATCCAGATGAGCCGCGCGCAGGGCATCAACACCGAGCTCAATAAGATCTTCGGTCTTGCGCTGTCCAACGGTGTGGTCGCGCTCTCGGGTGCGTTGCTCACACAGTATCAGGGCTTCGCCGACATCAACATGGGTCGCGGTGCCATCGTCATCGGCCTTGCATCGGTCATCATCGGTGAGGCTGTAACGGCGCGCTTTGCCAAGAATTTTGCCGTCAAGCTGCTTGGCGTGATTCTCGGCGGCGTGATCTATTATTTCGTGTACCAGACCGTCGTGTTCCTCGGTCTTGACACTGACCTGTTGAAGATGCTCTCCGCCATCGTGGTGGCGATCTTCCTGGCGGTTCCGTACTGGAAAAAGCGCTATTTCTCGAATCCGAAGAAGAAGGAGGAGAAGCGCGATGCTTGAGCTTAAAAATATCACAAAGACCTTTTTCCCGGGAACGGTGAACGAAAAGGTAGCCCTCAACGACGTGAGCATCACGCTCAACGACGGTGATTTTGTCACCATTATCGGCGGCAACGGTGCGGGAAAATCCACTATGCTCAATGCCATTGCAGGCGTCTGGCGCCCCGATTGCGGACAGATCCTGATCGACGGCGTGGACGTGACGCATCTGCCCGAGCACAAGCGTGCCAAGTACCTCGGCCGCGTGTTCCAGGATCCGATGATGGGTACTGCAAAGGATATGGAGATCGAGGAAAATCTGGCACTGGCACTGCGTCGCGGCAAGCGTCGCGGCCTGCGCTGGCGCATCACACGTGCCGAGCGCGAGCAATATCGCGAGCTCCTCGCGGGGCTTGACCTCGGGCTTGAGACCCGCATGACCGCAAAGGTGGGCCTGCTTTCGGGTGGCCAGCGTCAGGCGGTCACGCTGCTGATGGCTACGCTCAAAACGCCCAAGCTCCTGCTGCTCGACGAGCACACCGCCGCACTCGATCCCAAGACGGCGGCCAAGGTGCTGGAGCTGACCGATCAGATCATCGCCGAGAAGAAGCTGACCGCGATGATGGTCACGCACAATATGAAGGACGCGATCGTTCACGGCAACCGTCTCATTATGATGCACAACGGACGCATCATCTTCGACGTGTCGGGCGTGGAAAAGAAAAACCTCACCGTTGAGACTCTGCTTGAGAAATTCTCGCAGTCCAGCGGCGAGGAATTTGCCAACGACCGCGCGCTGCTCAACTAAACCGAAAACAGCCACCGCCAATCGGCGGTGGCTGTTTTTTGTCCCGTTCGCGGGTTAAAATTCACTCATCAGCGCGGCGTGCTCGCTGCGCAGGAGGTGAATGGATGCGATCTCCTCAACCGCACCCTCATCCGCCTTGGCAGGGGTGGCGAGGAAAAAGGTGGAGGTGCAGGAGGGGAGCGTCAGGCGCAGGGTGGTGTAGATCTCGCCCTTGTAGGAGAGAAACTTACTTTTGCGTGCCTGCATTTCACCCGTGTGCGGATTCCATTCTTCCACCGAAAACGCACCCCGTAGGAGCACGTGATGGTTGTAATCGGTGTCGGTGGTGTTGGAGAAATAATAGATGTCGGTATCGCTACTGTCATCGCGCTTGTGAATGTGATTGAGCATGCCGCCGCCCGGCATGGTGCGGTGCAGGCCGATGGTATGAAACTCGGGGAAGATCGAATTGAGTGCGCCTGTGCATTCCAAGCGCGGCATTCCGGGCAAATAGATGTCGAAGGGGAGCTCAAAGGAGTTGAGCGCCTCATTCACGGTGGAGCTGCGCGTCATGTGCGTGCCGTCGGTGGCAGAGGCGTTGAAATACAGGAAGATGGCCTCGCCGCCCGCATCGTTTTTGTTGTGACAGTAGTCGCGCATCACGCGCGGATCGCAGGCGTCGCGGCCGAAGATCGCCTCGGTGAGGGCCCGTACCTCGCGGTCGTTCGCGCCGTCCTCATCGTATTCAAAGGCGGCCGTGGGAAGCACGCCCGTGGCGAGGATCTTACCGCCCTCGTCAAAGAACTTCTTGAGCAGGCGCAGATTGGCAAGCGAGACCGTGTCGGTCGCAGGGAGCACCACGATGCGGAATTGCTCGCGGTTGCGTGTGTTATCCAGGTAGAGCACGCCCCCGTCGGTGCGACAGCGCTCGTTGAGCGTGTCGGGGTGCAGGAGCGTGAGATCGTGCCCCGCGTAGATCGAGATCGAGTTGATCAGCGTCATGTAGTCCGCGGTGTAGGGCGTGGTGGGATATTCATACCCGTTGGCGGGCGAAACGTAGAGATTGACCTTGCTGTGCAGGTGATAGATGGGGTAGAGCATCGCGATGTCCGCCATGTGCCGACCGCCGCAGAGCATGGCTTGTACGCGCGCCGCAAAATCGCCAAGGGTGCTGTCCTCGGTGATCTCGCCCTCGGGATGCAGGGCGGTGCAGTTTGCGCCCCGCGCAAAGGCGTTCATCAGATCCTTGTACAGCCGCGTGCGGTCGTGGCGGCTGTAATTGCGAAAGAGCTCTGCCCCCACGCGCTCCACATCGAAATTGTAGGCCGCCCCCGCCGCGATCTTGACCGAATTGGTGCCGTACATATACGCCTTGTCAAAGAGCGCACAGGGCGCATAGCGGTTGTTGCGCAACACGTCACCGATCGAGAACGAGCAGGCCGTGAGCTTGGGCTCCGAGAGGCTGCCGAAGGGGGTCAGGCCCTGCTCGGTGGCAAAATCCGAGAGCGCGCGCAGGATCCCGTTTTCGATCAGCGCGGCGCGCACGGTCATAAAAAGTGCCTTAACGTGCTCGGTTTTCGGGCCGATGTAGTCAAACAGTGCAGGGTAATAGGGCGCGGGATCAAAGCCGAAGCGCTCCTCGAATTTGGCATTGAAGGCGTCGTCCCAGCTGCGGCGGTTGCGCCCGTTGAAGCCGATGCCCGAGTAGGAGAGCACGGTGAGCGTGCTGCCCATATAGGGCGCAAAAATATCGGCAAAGAGCGAGAAAACCGCCTCGATATATCCACGCGAGGCCTCGTAGGAGAGGTAGTTTGCCCCCTCGCGCTCGGTGTCCTCGACCGAGAGATACTCGCGCAGCACGAAATTGCCGTTCGCACCCTCCCAGCAAACCTCGCCCTCGTGCACGAAGGAGCGCAGATCGATGACCTCTCCCGTATCGGCCGAATAGGCCACCAGCGAGAGCAACGTACCGTCGTGCAGGCGGCGCTTGACGGCCTTGCCGCGCTCGCAGAGGTATTCGTGGCAAGTAAGGATACGTGCACGCAACGCGTGCTCGCCGATCTCGCCCATGGCATGGATCACGGCGTGCTCCAGGGCGGGGTCAAGATAAAAGCCGACCGTGAGGTCGCGTGCCTTGGCTTCTCGCAAAAGGAGCGCGTACATTTCGCGCACACGTTCAAGACCGCTTGCGTCGATCTCGGTGCCAAGGGGCAGCTGGGGCAGAGCCGTGCCGCAGCCGCTACGGCGGCAGGTGTCCAACGCCACGCAGATGGAAGCGGCAAAATCGGAATCATCGAGCGAGGGAAGCGTGAAATAATACATTGGGCGGTGCGCCTGCGCGGGTGCGGCAAAGCGCGCGCGTCGAATTTCGGGCTTCATATGTGTTCCTCCCATGGTAGGCTAATACCAGTATACCATATTTTGCCGCGCATTTCCAGTAGGCCGCGCAATTTTTTGCGCGTGCGCTCCACCGCTTCACATTGACAAATCACGCGCCGTGTGGTACAATTTGAGCAGAAGCATGTAAAGGAGAGAAGGGAATGCCCATCATTGATTTCCACGCCCATATCCTGCCCGGTGCGGATCACGGCTCGGATAGCAGCAAAACGTCGCTTGCCCAGCTCGCGCTGTTGCGTGCCGCAGGCGTGGATGCTGTGGTGGCCACGCCGCATTTTTATCCGCACATGCACAGCATGCAGTCCTTTTTGGAGCACCGCGCGCGGTGTGCCGAGCGTCTGGTGCGGCACCTCACTCCTGCATATCCCACCGCTTTTGTGGGCGCCGAGGTCCTCGCGTGCGAGGGGCTGGAGCACATGGAGGGGCTCGAGCATCTGGCCGTCAAGGGCACGCGCACGCTTCTCTTGGAGCTGCCCTTCTCGGGCTGGGGACACGGCCTTGTGGAAACGGTTTTGCAGATCCGTGAGCACGGCTTTACCCCTGTGCTCGCGCACGTTGACCGCTATCCGCGCGCGAGCATCGAGGAGTTTCTGCACGAGGGGATCCTTGCCCAGCTCAATGCCGAGCTCTTTGCCCACCCCCTGCGCCTGCGCGCCTACCGCCGCTGGATCGAGAACGGCGCGGTGGTGGCACTCGGCAGCGACCTTCACAAAGCACCCAAAAACGGCCACCGCCCCTTCCAAAAAATGTGCGCCAAGCTCGGCCCCGAGGCCGACCGCATCTTCGCGCGCACCGCAGAGCTTCTCGAGGGCGCGGTGCCCCTTACACCCACCGAAGCACCGCAAAAAGAGGAAGCGTTGGTTCTTACATAAGCATTCAACAAAAGAACGCCCCTGCCACAATGTGGCAGGGGCGAAGCTTTAGCGTTTGTCAGAAAGGAGAGCCTTCAAAGCTTCTGTAATTACATATAATCTGTATAGGTTCAAGCCTACGGTGTGCTTGCTTTCATTTGTGTATGATTTGTTTTTTTGAAGAACTTTCAGATCGCGTGTTAATTCTGCGATAAGCGGATGATATTGAAGCCATAGCTCGCGTTCTTTGCGTTCTTGCACCGTAAGTGTCAACGGATCAGAAATATATTTTTGTTCTAAAGCGGTTAGCCTTTGTCTTTGATTTTCCTCCAAACCGCTTTGACGTAGCACAAAATTGATGGCGTCATCACAGCTGTTAAACACCAACATTTTGCACTTTTGGCAAAGGTGAAAATTCTCCTTTTCACTATATTCCGAACTGCAAATATAACAGTTGGACATTTTGAACCTCCTATAAAATTTTATCGCGTTCTGATTTACATGCGTTCCCAACAATAACTATTATAGGTGGACTTTAAATATGTTGCCGCGGTAGAGGTGTCGGCAAGCGACGAATAAAAAATATACCCACGGTAGTAGAAAGAACTATCGCTGCAAAACCCATAAGCCCAGTCTGTTTCCGCAAATGTTGCTGACATGAGGTTGTTGCACTTTTCGAACGCATACGTGCCGATGAAGATTACACTTTCGGGAATTGTAATCTCAGTTAGCCCCGTGCAGCCGGAGAACGCAGTAGAGCCGATGCTCGTGACACTTGACGGAATCGTGATGCTCGCCAGACCGGTGCAGCTATTGAACGCCCTATCGATGCTCGTGACACTTGACGGAATCGTGATACTCGTCAGACCGGTGCAGCCACCGAACGCCCCATCGATGCTCGTGACACTTGAAGGGATCGTGATGCTCGTCAGACCCGTGCAGCCTTTGAACACCCCATCGATGCTCGTGACACTTGACGGGATCGTGATGCTCGTCAGGCTCGTGCAGTCCAAGAACGCACAATAGCCGATGCTGGTGACGCTCGACGGGATTGTGACACTCGTGAATGCTTTGCATCCTGCGAATGCGTAAGCAGGGATGCTTGTGACGCCATTTGGAATTTCGAGGTTGGAAACTTCCTCGCCGTTTATGTACAGTTTTTCGGCAAAGATCAACGGATTTGCTTCTCTACCTGCAGAAGAAAAACCGACTTCATCTGAAAAATCAATTTGAAGATACGTAGCAAGATCGGAAATATGTACATCATTCAGCCCCGTACAGTATGCAAAGGCGCCTTGTCCGATCTTTTTCAACGAGCTGTTGTCCAAGAAAGTTATGGTTGTAAGCCCCGAGCAGCTTGAAAACGCATTTTTGCCGATGTCGGTCACGCCCGACGGAATCGTGATGCTCACGAGACTGGTGCATTCATAAAAAGAGGATTCATCAATTGTCTGTAATTGGCTGTCCTCTGCAAACGTAACCCTGTAAAGACTTGTGCATTGTGCAAATGCATTTTTTCCAATATGGGTAATGCTTGATGGAAGTGAGATATTCTGGATCGCGGTGTTTTTCTCAAATGCATAGTCATTGATATGTGTGACCGGTTTCCCCTTGTACGTTTCTGCTATTTTCACATTCGCGGATTTCGCCGTACCGATGCCGGATACGGCGGCATAATCTTCGTACTCTGTGTAAGAGATTCCGGCAGTTCCTTTTTTGCATCCGCAGAGAAGCGCGAGACACGCGAGCAGCAAAAGTGAGATGGCAAATAGTTTTTTCATGTTTTTTCTCCCTAAAACAAAAAAGTGTATAATCGAAGTTGCGCAACGAAAGAACACAGACTTGATTACCACTATTATACGCCCATAGATTAAATTTGTCAACCCATGGAGTATTATAAATTTCGCCCATAAGATATATAATTAGTTTAATAGATGCTTTTTGGAGGGTGCTATGGGTGATGAAAAATTACTGAAGGAGATCGGCCAAAGGATCAACGCCCGACGCAAGGAGCTGGGCTTGACGCAAGAGGAGCTTGCCGAGCGTATGGAGGTTTCCATCCAAATGATCTCCAACGTTGAGCTTGGCAAAAAGGCCATTCGTCCCGAAAACCTGGTAAAGCTCTGCAATGCGCTGGACGTCAGCGCCGATTATATTCTGCGCGGAAATCGCGCCGATTGGGAGGCAATCGGTTTTATGGATAAATACGCGCGTCTGTCAATTGAAAACCAACATTTGCTTGAAAAATTAGCCGAAAATCTTATGAAATAAAAAAGCACTCGCCGTGGCGAGTGCTTTCCTTTTTTATTCAATACAGCTTATATTTCAGCCGCAAATTATCCGCGATCATGGCGATAAACTCCGAATTTGTGGGCTTGCCTCTATTATTTTGAATGGTATATCCAAAGTAACTATTGAGGGTATCCACGTCACCTCTATCCCACGCGACCTCGATGGCGTGGCGGATGGCGCGCTCCACGCGGCTGGTGGTGGTCTGGTATTTCTTTGCCACGCTGGGGTAGAGGACCTTGGTCACGGAGTTGATGATGTCGCTATCCTGAATGGTGAGCAGGATCGCGGTGCGCAGATACTGGTAGCCCTTGATGTGCGCGGGCACACCGATCTGGTGGATGATCTTGGTGACCTGTGTCTCGATGTCGGGCGCGGCACTTTCGGGTGTGGCCGTGCTGCGCGGCTGTTCACCGCGCCCCTCCAGCAAGCGGCGCAGATGCTCGCACAGGCTGTTTGGGTCAAATGGCTTCATCAAAAACGAGTCGGCACCTGCAGCGATCGCCTCGCCGATCAGGGTCTGATTGGCCACGGGCGAGAGCATCAAAAACAGGGGTGCGCGCTCGGGGCTGTAATCGTGCGCGCGGCAGTTGCGCACCACGCCGATGCCGTCCAGTCGTGTGAGCATCAGGTCAACGAGTGCCGCGTCGTAGTGGTTGCGCAGAAGCTTTTGCAGTGCTTCCTCGCCGTTGGTGGCCTCGTCCACCAGGCGGTAGCCTGCGCGGTTCAGCGCCTCACGCAGCTTTTGGCGTTCGTGTACGTTCTCGTCTGCAATCAAAATTTTGGTGTTCAGTTCCATGATGTATCCTCCGATCAATATTGAAGTTTTCTACACCTCCATATTACCATATTTTTCCAAATAATACAAGTATTTCCTACATAAAAAATGCGACAAAAAAGCGGCAACCAATTTGGTAAGATTTACCAGTTGCCGCGAAAATTTGATTTTATTCGCTAAAAAATACGGTTTTCAGCAGGGGGCGTGCGAGCAGGGGTGCTTGAAAAAGCCCTCGAGGCGGATGGTATAGCGGCCATTCGTGTCGGGCTCGAAGCCAATCCGTCGCAAAAGGGCGTCCGAGACACCCTCTCCGTCGAAAAATGCCACCTTGATGCCGCACAGATCCATAAAATTGAGCGTGGCACGCCCCGTGACGAACAGTGCCTCGGTGCGATCCTCGCCCATGGGGGCGGCCAGGTGATAGAGGTGCCCGCCGTAGCGGTCGTTCTTGAACTGGCACAGCCCTGCGAACACGCCGTTATCCTCGGCGCGGTAGGCCAGCAGCTCCTGCTCGAACGGCACACCGCACAGCGCACACAATCGCGCCTGCTCGGCCTTCTCCTGAATGGGGGTAACGGTGATCATAGGGTCTCTCCCTTCAAATAGGAAATTTCGTCCTCGGTGAGTGCGCGGTACTGCCCCACGGGCAAGTCGCCCAGTGCAATGCGCCCGATCGCCGTGCGCGTGAGGCGCAGGATACGCAGGCCCGTTTGCTCGCACATGCGGCGGATCTGGCGGTTGCGCCCCTCGTAAAGCTCAAACGAGAGCAGGGAATCGTTCCCCTCCTTGCCCATATGCGCGACCTTGGCGGCGCGCGTTTGGTAGCCGTCCAGCACGAAGGGGGCGTTCAGGGCGGCGAGCTGCCCGTCCGATACGGCACCCTTCACCGTGACGGTGTAATACTTCGGGATCTCGTGGCGCGGATGCGTCAAGCGCTCGGTGAGCGCGCCGTCGTCGGTGAGGAGCAGCAGCCCGTCCGAATCCATATCCAGCCGCCCCACGGGGTAAACGCGGTGACCAAGAGAAGCCACAAGGTCGCGCACGGTGCGGCGTGCCTTCTCGTCCGAGAGGGTGGTGACGAAGCCGCGCGGCTTATTCAATAGGATGTAATGCCGTTCGGGCGCGGCGCGCCACACAAGGGGCGCGCCGCGATACTCGACCGCATCCCGTTCAGGGTCGATCTTCTGCCCGATCGTGGCAATTGCACCGTTCACGCGCACCTCGCCCGCACGGATCGCCGCCTCGGCGGCGCGGCGCGAGAGGATGCCGCAATCGGTGAAAAATTTTTGCAGTCGGATGGGTTCCATAGCGTACCTTTCAGGTCTATCGCGCAAAAAAGCGCTTGATGCGCTCCCAGAGTGAGGGAGCAGGGGGCGTGGGGGCATCGGTCTCGGTCAAGAGTGGGATCTCACACAGCACCTCGTCACCGAGGTAATAGATCGCGCGCCCCACCACCGTGCCCTTGGCAACGCCCGCGAACAAAAAGCGCGGTGCTTCTACAGTGCACTTTACCGCGCCGTGTGCCGCAGGGAGCGTGAGCGTGGGGGTGCTGGCAGGCGCGAGGGTGACCTCGCCCACCGTTCCGCCTACCACGGGCAGAGAAATGGTGTCGGGCGCGGCCGTAAAGGACACATATTGTGAAAATCCCCAGTCAAGGAGCGCCGCGTGGTCGCGCCAGTCGTTGGGGTCGTGCAGTGTGACGGCCACCAGTCGCAGTCCGTTGCGCTCGGCCGCGCTCACAAGGCATCTGCCGCTGGACTTGGTAAAGCCTGTTTTTACGCCGATCGCGCCCTCGTAGGTGCGCAAGAGGCGATTGTGGTTGAGAAACAACCGCGCCGCGTCGGTGTCGTTCTGGGGCGCGGAATAGCGCCGTGTGGACACGATCTCGGCAAAGGTGGGGTTGGCAAGCGCCGCGGCGGCCAGATGCGCCAGATCGCGCGCGGTGGTGTAGTGCGCGGCGTCCTGTAGGCCGTGCGGATTGCAAAAGTGCGTGTTGGTGAGCCCCAGCGCGGCCGCCTTTTGGTTCATGCGGTCGGCAAAGGCGGAAATACTGCCCGATGTGTGTAGCGCAAGTGCCGCCGCCGCGTCGTTGGCGGACGAGAGCATCAGCGCATAGAGCAGCGTGCGCACCGTGATCTGCTCGCCTCGGAACAAATAGATCGACGAGCCCTCGACCCCGACCGCCTCGGGCGGCACGGTAACGGTGGCATCCAGATCCGCACATTCCAGCACGACCAGTGCCGTCATGATCTTGGTGGTGCTGGCCATCGGGCGGCGCTCATCCGCATTGTGGGCGGCGAGCAATGTGCCGCTACTCGCGTCCAACAGCACCATCGAGGCCGCCGAGGTCGCGGGTATGGCGATCTGCGGCACTTCGGCCTCGGGCAGGACGGTGTGCGATACACGCACCACCGCATTTGCCACGGCGTGTGCACCGATCGCAAGCGCGAGCGCGAGCAAAAGTACCGCGAGCACGAACAAACGGGCACGGCGAGCGTGCGACATAAAAGACCACCTCCCATCAAGGAACTATATGGTCCTTTGATGGGAGATATGCCGCAAAACGGGTGTCGTTGTGCGCGTCAGTCGTCCATCCTTGCCGTGGCAATGTCCTCCACGGCCTCCAGCGCCGCCTCGGTGACGGTGGCGATCGCCTCCTCGGGCGTCATGTCCTCGTCCGCCTCGGCATCCGAGCGTTTGGATTTTCTTTTGAAGATGGCCTTGATGCGCTCGATCAGGTCGGGCGCGCGCTCCAGGAGATTCGCCGCCTTGTCAAAGGCATCCGGTGTGCCCATGGTGCCAAGGGGGATCATCTCCACCGAGCCGTCGGCATGCACGGCAAGGAAGCAGACGGGCTGGACCGACAGGCCCGTGCCGCCGCCGCCCGCAAATTTCTTCTTGTCCTCGGGCTGATTTGCGTCAAAGCCGCCCGATGCGTAGCCCACCGCCACCTTCGAGATCGGGATGACGGTCGTGCCCGCGGGCGTGGTGATGGGCGTGCCCACCACGGTGTTGGCATCCACCATGGCGCGGATGCTCTCGAGCGAGGTGCGGATCATGTCCTGCAGTTTGGTTTCTTCAGCCATAATTTAGTCCTTTCCGACAGGGGCTGCCTGTCCGTTCGATACGTTGTTGTGTGCCGCGGCCTGCCGCGCGCGCTTTTGCCGCCGCCTCTCCTTGAGAAAGGAAAGGACGAGCGAGAGCCCCGTTGCAAGTGCGCCCCAAAGGCGCATCGAGAACACGAGCTTGACGTCGGCGGTGGTTCGCTCTCCCACGAAATCCGCCGTGACCGATACTTCATTCTTGCCCGATCGCACGCGCGCTACGCGCTCCGTGAGGGCCAGCAGATAGGAAACGCTTTGTGAAACCACGCCGTAGAGCACTGCCGTTTTGGCGGCATCCTCTGCCGCAACACGGATGCGCAGGCGCGCGGTGTGGAGCGTGAGGTGCTTGTCCGTGCGGCGGATCAGTGTCGCAACCAGCACGCGCACAAGGCGCAGATTCTCGCGCAGCGTGGGCTTGAAGGGGGATTTACCCACGGCGTGTCCATCCCGCCGCTGGGCTTTTTTTGCAGACCTTTTCGCGGCCTTTTTTGCGGCTTTTCGTTCTGCCCGCCGCTTTTTGCGTGCGGCGCGCGCCACGGCATGCTTGGGGCAGCGTACGCGGCGCTTGCGCGGGTAAAGACGCAACGAAAGGAACAGCACGCGCGCCGTGAGCGTCACGCCCTCGCGCACCGTGACAACGATGCGCACGCGCAACAAAAGTAAAAGCGCGAGCGCGAGCAGTACGGCCAGAACGACCAATAGCGGTATCACGGGTTGCCTCCTTTCGCAAAATGCTTGGTTTTTGTTATTCCTCGGCGGCGGTGTCGGCCTCGGCGTCCTCGCCCGCAGGGGCGATCTCGGCGACCGCGATCGAGAGCTGCTCACCGGGGCGTCCCTCAGGGAGAACGACCTCGGTCTTGGGCAGGTCCTCGAGCGTGGAGAGCCCGAATACGCGCAGGAATTTATCGGTCGTGCCGTAGAGCACGGGACGGCCGGGCGCATCCAAGCGCCCCATCGAGCCGATGAGCTCCTTGTCGATCAGGGAATTGACGGCATAGTTGCTGTCCACGCCGCGCACCGCGTCGATAAAGGCGCGCGTAACGGGCTGATTGTAGGCCACGATCGCCAGCACCTCCATGGAGGAGTTCGAGAGGTTGCCGCCGCGGCGCACGCCCAGTGCCTCGCGGATGTAAGCGCCGTACTGCTCCTTGGTGCAGAACTGGCAGGTGTCCTTGAACAGCAAAAGCATGATGCCGTGGTTGTCGCTCTCGTAGCGCTTTGCAATGCGCTCGGCAAGGCGCTTGACCTCACGCACACCAAGGCCCGTGACCTCGGCGAGCTTCTGATAGGGAACGGGATAGCCCGCGGCGAATACCACCGCCTCGATACAGCTCTCTACGTTCTTTATGGGTTCCAGATTTTCTTCAAGTTCCATTGTCATTCTCCTTTCGCGCTCGCGGCAAGTGCCTCGGCGTCAAATTCCGCCGCGATCTCCTCGGCGCTCTCGTCGGGTGCATCGGGGTTGAGGAAGAAGCGTGTCTCCTCGCCGCGCACCGCGTTCGTGTCGTCCTCGGCGTAGTCCTCCATGAGGATCTTACGCACCTTGATCAGCTCCAGCACGCCCATAAACGAGGCGATCATGTCGGCAAGCGAGGGTGCATCCTCCAAAAGCTCGCGCAGCGTTGCCGTGCCGAATGAGCCGAGCGTATTGAGGATCAGCACGATCTTGCCCTCCACGGGCACGATGGGCTTGCTGATCATCGGGGTGAAATTGGTCTTAATGCGCTCCATCGAGTCACGGTAGGAGTTGATGCGCCGCACCGCCGCCAGCAGGCTCTCCACATCCTGATCCATCACGAAGGTGCGGTCGGGCGAGATCTCGTCGGTGTCCTTGACGAAGCGGTTGCTGTAATAGGCGTAAAGGGGGTGCATCTTGGGTGCCGCCTCCTTGGCCTGCTGGTGGCGGATGAGGATATCGGAAAGGTCAAAGCGCGGGGGTTTTTCGCCTTCCTCCTCATGCGGCAGCAGCATGGCGCTTTTCCAGACCATGAGCTGACTTGCCATATTGAGAAAGTCGGTGGCGATATCCATATCCATCGCCTGTGCCTCGGCGAGAAACGCGAGGTACTGGTCGCAGATAATGGCGATGGGGATATCGAGAATATTCATTTTGTTCTTTTCGATCAGCGCCAGCAGAAGATCGAGGGGCCCCTCGAAATCCGTCAGCTTATAGGTCATGTTTTCCATGAATACTCCTTCGTGGTGTCAGATGAGGAAGCCGCGCATGCCAACCAGCGCGAACATGCCGCCCATAATGCCCCGTACCGCAAGCTGGATCAGCCACGAGAGCGGCCCCAGCAAGAGCAGGAGCATCACGGCAAGGCTGATGTAGCGCTCATAGGGGGCGATCTTGATGAGAATGCGGGGCGGCAGGAGCACGTACAGGATGCGCGAGCCGTCTAAGGGGGGAACGGGCAGGAGATTAAAAACTGCCAGCGTGAGATTCAGCGAGACACCGTAATAGAGAAACAGAATTGAGAAATACGCAAGATTAAAGGTGAGCTCGGTTGAGAAGGTGAGTCTTGCCAGCCAGCCGTAGCCCACAAAGCGCAACAGCAGCAGAAAGAGCACCGCGAGCAAAAGGTTTGCTACGGGTCCTGCAAGCGCGGAGAGTGCCATATCGCGGCGCGGCTTGCGGAAGTTGCGCGAGTTGATCGGTACGGGATTGGCCCAGCCGAAGCCCGCCAGCAGCATGCAAAGAAAGCCGATGGGGTCGAGGTGCCGCATGGGGTTGAGCGTGATGCGCCCAAAGTTGCGCGCGGTCGGATCGCCGAGCTTCAGCGCGGCATAGCCGTGCGCCGCCTCGTGTGCCGAGAGCGAAAGCAAAACGATGGGGAGCGCGAGCAGGATGCTGATGACGTAGCTCTGTATACTGCCGCCCCCGAGCATATAGCGAAACATTTAATTATCCAATCCTTTATTCCGACAGATCATTACGCACGATGTCCTCATAGGTCTCGCGCCGCACGGCGACACGCGCCTTGCCGCCCTGCACTAAGATCACGGGTGGGCGGGGAAGGCGATTGTAGTTGGATGCCATGGCGAAGTTGTAAGCACCCGTGGTCAGCACCGCGAGGATGTCGCCGCGCTGCGGCTTTTGCAACGGCATGTTTTCGCCGATAAGATCCCCCGATTCACAGCAGCGTCCTGCCACGGTGGCGCGGTAATCCTTGGGCGCGCTCGCGCGGTTGGCGATCAGTGCCGTGTACTGCGACTGGTAGAGCGCGTAGCGCGGATTGTCGGGCATACCGCCGTCCACCGAGACGTAGTTGCGAAAGCCGGGGATCTCCTTGACCGAGCCCACGGTATAGAGCGTGATGCCCGCCGCCGCGACAAGCGAGCGCCCGGGCTCAAGGATGATGCGGGGCATGCGGATGCCTGCATCTGCGGCGTTTTGCCGCACGATCGCGGCGATCTCGGCAACGGCCGCGGCATAGTCGATGCGACGGTCCTCGGCAAGATAGGGTACACCGAGCCCGCCGCCGAGATTCAACTCCTCGGCCTCAAAGCCCGTCTCGCGCTTGACCTCGGCGATGAAGCGCACCATAATATCGGCTGCGTCGCGGAAGGGATCGATATCGAAGATCTGCGAGCCGATGTGGCAGTGGAAGCCAACCGGCCGCACGCCCGTGCGCGCAAGTGCTGCTTTTGTGATCTCCAGCGCCTGCCCCGTCGCGATGGCACGCCCGAACTTGGAATCCACGTTTCCGGTCTGAATGGCGCGATGGGTGTGGGGATCAATGCCGGGCGTGATGCGCAGCAGGATGCGCTGTACCTTGCCCTTGGCGCGCGCCAGCGCGTGCAGGGCGTCCAGCTCGTCCTCGTTGTCCACGACGATCGTTCCGACACCCATGTCCAGAGCCATGGCAAGGTCGGCATCGGTCTTATTGTTCCCGTGAAAATAGATGCGCTCGGCAGGGAAGCCCGCGCGAAGAGCCGTGAACAGCTCGCCGCCCGAAACGCAGTCTACACCAAGGCCTTCCTCGGCTACCAGGCGGTAGATGCCCGTGAAGCAAAGTGCCTTTGAGGCGTACAGAGGCAGGGCGTCTGCACCGAAGTGCGCGCGCGCCGCCGTCAGATACGTGCGGCAGTTTGCGCGGATGACGTCCTCGTCCATGATATAGGCCGGCGTGCCGAATTCGCGCGCCAGCTCGACGGTGTCCATGCCGCCGACGGTCAGATGCCCTTCGGCATTCGTGTCAAGATGGGGATAAAGAATCATAGGCTCCTTCTTTCTGTTGGGGCGCTGTGGCATTATACCTCTGCCGCGCGCCGCACGGTACGCCAGACCTCGTCCCGTCCCTCGCCGTTCAGGGCGGAGAAGGGAATGATGGGCGTGCCGTTTGGAATATCGGGGTGTGCGGACAGCGCGTCAAGCGCCGCCGTGCGGTTGGTTTTGTTGAGCTTGTCCGCCTTGGTGGTGACCACCGCGAAGGGGATCTCGGCCTCGCGCAGAAAACGGAGCATCATCACGTCGTCTGCCGTGGGGCCGACCTTGAGATCCACCAGCTGGAGCACCAGCTTCAAGCGGTCAATATTCGGGTTGCGCGTAAAATAGCCGTCGGTGAGTGCCGACCACTTTGCCTTGTCAGCAGGGGCGCGCTTGGCAAAGCCGTAGCCGGGCAGATCCACCAAAAACAGCTTCTTGTCCACCTCGTAAAAATTGATGGTGATGGTCTTGCCGGGGGCGCTACTGACGCGCGCAAGCGCCTTGCGGCCGAGCAAGGTGTTGACCAGCGAGCTCTTGCCCACGTTGGAGCGACCCGACAGCGCGATCTGCGGCACGGATGTGCTTGGGAACTGGCGCGGGTCGCCTGCCGTAACGGCAAGGCGCGTATTTTGCAAATTGAGATCAGCCGCCATAGGAGTTGCCTGCCTTTCCCGCCTCGGGGAGCGTGTGCGTTGCAAAGGGCTCTGCCACGGCTTCTTGCGTGCAGGGCATGCCCGTGAGTGCCGCGCGCAGCACGTCGTCCAGCGTACGGCAGGGGATCAGCTCCAGCTGCGCCACCGCCTCGGGATCGAGCTCGGGCAGGTCGCGCAGATTGTCGGCAGGGATGAGAACGGTCTTGACACCCGCGTTGGCCGCCGCCATGGTTTTTTCCTTCAGGCCGCCGATGGCCAACACCGCGCCCGTGAGCGTGACCTCGCCCGTCATGGCAAGATCGTGGCGCACGGTCGCACCCGAAAGCGCGCTGACCAGCGCGGTGACCATTGCCGCGCCTGCCGAGGGGCCGTCCTTGGGGATGGCACCCTCGGGAAAGTGGATATGCAGATCCGAGGTCTTGTGAAAATCGGTGGGTACGCCCAACGCCTTGGCGTGTGCACGGATGTAGCTCACGGCGATATGTGCCGATTCCTTCATCACGTCGCCAAGTGAGCCCGTCAGCTCGATCTTGCCGTCACCGGGCAGCACCAGAGCCTCGACCTTGAGCAGGTCGCCGCCCGCCTCGGTGTAGGCAAGGCCGTTGACCACGCCGCATACGTCGGTGTCACCGATCTGCTCGCGCAGCAGCTTCTTCGGGCCGAGGAAATCGGCGAGATTTTCGGGCGTCACGCGTACGCTCTTGGCCTCGCCCGAGGCGATGCGGCGCGCCGCCTTGCGGCAGACGGTGGCAATACTGCGCTCCAGATTGCGCACGCCCGCCTCGCGGGTGTAGTCATCAATGATGGCGGCAACCGTGTTCTCGCCAAGTCTGAGCGTGCGGCGGTTGAGGCCGTGACGCTTCAGCTGCTTTGCGATGAGGTGATTCGCCGCGATACGCAGCTTCTCGTTTTTGGTATAGGTGGAGAGCTCAATGATCTCCATGCGGTCAACGAGGGGCCGCGGCACGGTGTCCAGCGTGTTCGCGGTTGCGATAAAGATGCAGTCCGAGAGATCGAAGGGCAGCTCCACGAAATGATCGCGGAAGCTCTTGTTCTGCTCGGCGTCCAGCACCTCTAAGAGTGCCGAGGAGGGATCGCCGTGCGCATCACGTGTCAGCTTGTCGATCTCGTCGAGCAAAATGAGGGGATTGTTGACCCCCGCCTGCGTGAGCGCGGCCACGATACGGCCGGGCATCGCGCCAAGATAGGTCTTGCGGTGGCCGCGGATGTCGGCCTCGTCGCGCACACCGCCCAAGGAGACGCGCACGTACTTGCGGCGCATAGCGCGCGCGATGGACTGCGCCACCGAGGTCTTGCCCACACCGGGAGGGCCCACAAGGCAAATGATCTGATTGCGCAGCGCGGGATTGAGCTTTTTGACCGCCAGATATTCGAGAATGCGCTCCTTGACCTTGACCATGCCGTCGTGGTCGGCGTCCAAGATCCTTTCGGCGGCGGCAAGATCGGTGCGGTCCTCGGTCTTTTTGTTCCACGGGAGCTCCAGACACGTGTCCAGATAGCCGCGCAGGACGCTGGCCTCGGCAGAGCCGAACGGAGTCTTTGCCATGCGCTCGTTCTCGCGCAGCAGCTTTTTCTCCACCTCGGCAGGGAGATTCGCCGCACGGATGCGACGCTCGTATTCGTCGATCTCGCTGTCGCCGTCCTCGCCCAGCTCCTCTTGGATGACACGAACCTGCTCGCGCAGATAATATTCCTTTTGATTTTGTGCCAGACGCTCGCGCACCTCCTTGTGGATCGCCATTTCACAAAGGATCAGCTGGGTCTCGTCCTGCATGAGCACCAGCGTTTCGCCAAGGCGCTCGATCGGGTCAAGCTCGTCCAGCACCTTCTGCTTGTCCTCGGCACGCACTAAAATATTCGCGGCAACAAAATCGGCAAATGCGCCGGGCGCGACGAGCTGATTGGCAGCAGAGACCACGTCCTTGGAAAGGGAGGGGAGCACGGCGGCCATGCCCGAGAGCGTGCGCTTGGCCTCGCGTAGCATCGCCTCCTCCTGCAGCTCGGTGGGCTCGGCAGGATGCGGAACGTAGCAGAGCACGTCGGCGGCGTAGCAGTCGCCCACGCGGTGAAGGCCGAGCAGCTCGGCACGGGCGTAGCCCTCGCAGAAAAGGCGCAGGGTGTTTTCCTCTGCCTTGACGCTCTGCTTGATCTTGGCCACGGTGCCCATTCTATAAAAATGCTCCAAGCGGAGCTCGCCCTCGACGGGCTCCTTGAGAGAAATGAGAAACACGAAGGAATCGGCGGCGTTCGCCTCGGCCACGGCGGCCTGCGAGGGCGCGTCGTTCAATTCAAAATTAATGGGGATTGCGGGAAAGGCCACGATGCCGCCCAGTGCAAGCAGGGGGAGCGTGAGCCGTTCGGTTTGTTCGATGTATGCGGACATAGTGCTTCCTTTCGGGATAATAGTTATACATTATAACATTATACCACAGGTTTTCGTCGAATTCCAGTACTTTTTGAAAAAACATTCAAATAAATATAAAAGCCGTCGGCGGTGCTCCCCCGTCAACGGCTCTTATATACAAAAATGCACGGCAGAAAGGGCCGTTCACGCGTGTTGGTATCATAAGCTTGATACTCCGCGGGATAGGCGATCCACCGTGCACAACGCGGCACACCGTATTGGCACACCGACGCTTTGTTATTATAGCAAGTCGGCGGCGATTTGTAAATATCCAAAATAGACGATTTTCGACGCAAAATTTCGTGATTATTGCCACATGACGAAAAAAACCGTCGAAAAGGACGCTGTTTTTGTATAAAACGCCGATTTGTGCCCTCGCCAAAAAAGCAAAAAAGAAAAATTGCAAAAAGGGCTTGACACGGGCGATGCGGTGTGGTATACTACTGGAGCAAAGAAGCAGAGCGTTCCGCGTTCTCACCCTGCCGCAACGGCGCGCAGCGGTTGATAGGTCATCACGCCAGAGTGCGTGATTTGTCGTGCGGAGACTCTCTTCGCGCGATTTTTTATTTTCCGGCTTTGACCGGGCTCAAGGAGGTGCCTTCCCATTAGCGCAGCAAAAGACATGGTGATCAACGAGAACATCCGCGAGAAGGAGGTTCGTGTGATCGGTGACGACGGAGAGACGTTAGGCATGATGTCCTCGAATGCCGCACTCAAGCTGGCATATGACAGAGGGCTGGATCTGGTGCTCATCGCACCGCAGGCAACGCCGCCCGTTTGCCGCATCATGGATTACGGCAAATACCGCTTTGACCGCGAAAAGAAGGAGAAGGAAGCCAAAAAGAAGCAGCAGACCGTTGAGCTCAAGGAGGTTCAGCTTTCCTGCCGCATCGATGTGCACGATTTTGAGACCAAGGCGCGCAACGCCGTGCGCTTTCTCACCGCGGGCAACAAGGTGCGCGTGGTCGTGCGCTTCAAGGGGCGCGAGATGGCGCACCAGGAGCTTGGCCGCGACGTGCTGAGCCGCTTTGAGGCTGCCGTGGCACCCACGGGCGTGGTCGAAAAGAAGCCCGTGCTGGACGGACGCATAATGAGCATGATCGTCGTCCCCGCAAAAAATTAAGTATCCTGTGGCGGCATGGCCGCTGTATGATAGAGAGAATGAACAAAGGAGTGTAACACAATGGGAAAAATCAAAACGCATAAGGCTTCGGCCAAGAGATTTTCCGTCACCGGAAAGGGTAAAATCAAGATCAACCACTGCCATCATCGCCACAACCTGGGCATGAAGGACACCAAGCATAAGAGACGTCTGCGCACCGCGTCGATTCTCAGCCCCTGCATGACGGCAACTGCCCGTCACCTGATCCAGAAATAAGCGAACTCGGAGGAAACGAAAAATGGCAAGAGTAAAAGGCGCAATGATGACGCGCAAGAGAAGAAATAAGGTTCTGAAGGCTGCCAAGGGCTACTGGGGTGCAAAGTCCAAGCACTTCAAGATGGCCAAGGAAGCCGTCATGAAGAGCGGCAACTACGCATTCGCGGGCCGCAAGATGAAGAAGAGAGACTTCCGCAGCCTTTGGATCACGCGTATCTCCGCACAGGCAAAGGTCAACGGTATGAACTACTCCACCATGATGCACGGCCTCAAGAAGGCAGGCGTCACGCTGAACCGCAAGATGCTCGCAGAGCTCGCGGTTTCGGATAAGGAAGCATTCGCTGCTCTGGCAGCACAGGCAAAGGCCGCACTTTAAGCTTTAGACAAAAACCCGGTTTCGTCCGGGTTTTTGTCTATTTAAGGCTGATTTTTTCAGAGCCAAAAACGCAAAAAAGGAGGTGGACGGTATGCAAAAAACGACCGAAATCATCACATCCAGACAAAATCCGCTGGTCTCGCTCACGGCCGCGCTTAGCGAGCGCAAGCATCGCATGCGTACGGGGCTGTTTCGCTTTGACGGTAAGAAGCTGCTGGCCGAGGCACAGGGTGCAGGTGTGGAGCTGCATGCCGTGCTGCTGCGCGAGAGCGCGGCCGACACACTGTTGGATGCCGCCGCGCCCTTTTCGGACGCCTGCCGTGTGGCAATTTTACCCGATGCGCTTTTTGACCGCATCTCGGAGGAAAAATCTCCCGAGGGCGTGATTTGCGTGGCAAAACGGCTTGACAAATTACACAAAATCGTTACAATAGATAAAAGAGCGTCTTTTTTGGAGACGCTGCTGCCGGGGCGCACCCTGCTTTTGGAAAGCGTGCGTGACCCCGGGAATCTGGGCACTGTGATCCGCAGTGCGGCGGCCTTCGGTGTGCCGAATCTGGTGCTCTCCTCGGACTGTGCCGATCTCTACCATCCGCGTGCCATTCGGGGCGCGATGGGCACGCTCTTTCACCAGCACGTCGTGGTGGTGCAGGATGCGGTGGATGCCGTGCGGCAGCTGACTGCACGCGGCCGCGTTTTTGCCGCCGCGCTGGAGCCTCACGCCGCGCGTCTTGGCGCGGTCACGTTCGGTGAGAGCGATGCCGTTGCGGTGGGGAACGAGGGACACGGCCTTTCGAAGGCGCTTTTAGATGCCGCCACCGACAGCATCTTTATCCCCATGGCCTCGGGTGTCGAGTCGCTCAATGCGGGTGTCGCCGCCTCGGTGCTACTCTGGGAATTTTATCGCGGTAGGTAAGTATGCAACACGAAACGCTTTGGGTCGCCCTTGCAGAAGCACTGGGCGCACGCAGCCCTTATCTGAAGCCCCTGCTTCAAGCCTTCGGCACGCCCGAGGCGATTTTTGCGGCAGACGAGCAGGCCTTGCTCGCGGCCGTTCCCACGCTGGGGCGCGGTACGCTGGCCGCCCTGTTGCGCGGGCACGCAAGAGAGCGCGCCGCCAAGATCGTGCGCTGGTGTCACATGAACCGCGTGCGGATCCTCACCATGGACGCGCCCGAATATCCGAAGCGTCTTTTGGATATTGACGAGCCGCCTGCGGTGCTGTATTGCCGCGGAAATCTTTCGGTGCTGAACGCGCCCCTCACGGTCGGCGTGGTCGGTACACGCAAGCCCGACGTATACGGCGTGCGCGTGGCGTATAAACTATCCTTTGAGCTGGCGGCGGCAGGTGCTGTGATCGTCAGCGGAATGGCCGATGGGCTGGACGGCGTTGCTGCCGCAGCGGCGATCAATGCAGGCTCCGCCACGGTGGCGGTGTTTGGAAGCGGTATCGACATTATCTACCCCAAAAGCCGCACCAAGCTCTCGCGCGAGATCGCAGAGCACGGTGTGATGGTGACCGAATATGCCCCCGGCACGCGCCCCTTCGGACACAACTTCCCCGTGCGCAATCGCATTATCAGCGCGCTCTCGGGCGCGGTGCTGATCGCCGAGGCAGGGGAGACGAGCGGTGCGCTGATCACAGCACGCTACGCCATTACACAGGGTAAGCCGCTGTTTGCCGTTCCGGGAGACATCACGGCCGCGCGCTCGGCGGGCACCAATCAGCTGGTGGCCGACGGCGTGACACCCGTGAGCTGTACCGAGGACGTCCTGCGCCCGTTGCGCTTCCTTTATCACGATTGCGTGCAGGAGCAGGCGTTGCGCGAGGCGATGCAGTATTCGGAGCTCTCCGAGCAAGCACTTCGCCCCTTCGGCATGCGCGATATCACGGCACTTTTGCAGGACGGGGCACGCGAGCAGGAGAAGGTCACATCGGCCGAGCCGAAAGCATCACACAAGGGCAAGACAAGGAAGTCTGTGCCCGCGGCGCAAGAGCGCGTGCGATCCGCCCCTGATCTTTCCATGCTGGATGCACAGCAGAAAACCGTTTATGAAAATCTGCCCGACGGAGCGTTTTCCGTAGACGCCCTTACCGAGCGCGGCATCCCCGTCGGGGAAGCGGCCGCGGCACTCACACTGCTGGAGGTCTATGGGCTTGTGTGCTCACGCCCCGGCGGCTTGTTTGAAAAATTGTAATCCACCCATACCACAGCGAAAGGAACATTACATGGCAAATCTGGTTATCGTGGAGTCGCCCTCGAAGGCGACTGCCATCAAGAAGTATCTCGGCTCGAACTACAAGGTGATCGCATCCAAGGGACATGTGCGCGATCTTCCCAAGAGCACGCTCAGCGTGGATGTGGAAAACGGCTTTGAGGCCCACTATATCAACATTCGCGGCAAGGGAGATCTGATCAAGGAGATCCGTCGCGAAGCAAAGGCCGCCAAGAAGGTCTTTCTCGCGCCCGACCCCGATCGCGAGGGCGAGGCGATCGCCTGGCATCTCGCAAATGCGCTGGGGCTTGAGCCCGAGAAAACGCTGCGCGTGACCTTCAATGAGATCACGCCCGACGTGGTGCGTGCCGCCATCAAGGAGCCCCGTGCCATTGATATGAATTTGGTGAACGCACAGCAAACGCGCCGTATCTGGGATCGCGTGGTGGGCTATAAGCTCTCACCGTATCTCTGGAAATCGGTGAAGAACGGCCTGTCCGCGGGTCGTGTGCAATCGGTTGCCGCACGCATCATCGTCGACCGAGAGGAGGAGATCCGTGCCTTCGAGCCCGAGGAATACTGGACCATTGATGCGGCACTCGGCAACGGCGAGGGCAAGGAATTTACCGTGCGCTTTTATGGAACGGAGAAGGGGAAAAAGAAGCTCTCGAACGAGGCCGCTGCAAGAGCGATCGTAGAAGCGGTGACAGGCAAGGACTTTTGCGTGCGCAGCGTCAAGCGTGCCACCCGTCAAAAGCTCCCCGCGCCCCCCTTTACGACCTCTACCATGCAGCAGGAGGCCTCGCGCAAGCTGGGCTTTCAGTCCCAGCGCATCATGCGTGTGGCACAGGAGCTGTATGAGGGTATTCACGTCGGCACCGAGAACGGTGGCGTACAGGGTCTGATCACCTATATGCGTACCGACTCTCTGCGTGTCTCGGCTGAGGCACAGAGTGCCGCTTGCGAGCTGATCACCGCCAAGTACGGCGAGAGCTATTGCCCTGCCAAGCCGCGCGTGTACAAGGCTCGCGCCAATGCACAGGATGCACACGAGGCGATCCGCCCCTCGCACGTGGACCTGGAGCCCGCCAAAATTCATAAATATCTCACCCCCGATCAGTATAAGCTCTATAAGCTGATCTGGGAGCGCTTTGTCGCAAGCCAGATGCAGTCAGCCACCCTCAATACGCTGGCCGTTGAGCTGGAATCCGAGGGGTATTTGTTCCGCGCAGGCGGATACAGCGTGGCCTTCCCCGGCTACATGGCGGTTTATGAGGAGACCGAGGAGGAGCAGACCCGTGCCGATGCCATCGGCGAGCAGCGCGACCTGCGTATCCCCGAGCTTGCAGAGGGTGAGACCGTGGCCGTGCGTCATATCGAGCCCACCCGTCATTTCACCGAGGCACCGCCCCGCTATACCGAGGCGTCGCTGATCAAGTTTTTGGACGAAAAGGGCATCGGCCGCCCCAGCACCTATAACACCATTATCACCACCATCGTTTCGCGCAATTACGTCGTGCGTGACGGCAAGTCGCTGGTGCCCACTCCCCTCGGCGAGGTGACCACCAAGCTTATGAAGGAGAATTTCTCGGACATCGTGGACTACACCTTCACGGCACAGATGGAGGATAAGCTCGACGAGATCGAGCAGGGCGATGCCGATATGACCGCGGTGCTCGAGTCCTTCTGGCAGGGCTTTAAGGCTGAGCTGGAGCGTGCCGAGACCACCATCGGCAAGGGCGATTTTGAGATTCCTGTTGAGGAGACCGATATCATCTGCGACAAGTGCGGTGCCAAGATGGTGGTCAAGAACGGCCGCTACGGCAAGTTTGCCGCCTGCCCGAATTACCCCACCTGCCGCAATACCAAGCCCCTCACCGAGGAAAAAGAGGTCGAGCAGGCACAAAAGGTTGAGAAAAAGCCCCCCGTTGTGGCCGATTTCAAGTGCGAGCTCTGCGGTGCCGATATGGTACAGCGCAGTGGCCGTTACGGTACGTTCTTTGCGTGCTCGCGCTATCCTGCCTGCCGCTTTACCAAGCAAAAGACCAAGGAGCTCGACGTTCCCTGTCCCAAGTGTGGCTCTAAGGTGTTGATCAAAACGGGTCGAAATAAGACTGTTTTTTACAGCTGTGAAAAATATCCGAGCTGCGACTTTTCCTCGTGGGATATGCCCGTGAAGGAAAGCTGCCCGCAGTGCGGCAAGCTGCTCTTCCGCAAGAAGGGCAAGGCGTTGCTGGTCTGCCACGACAAGGATTGTGGCTACCGCCGCGAGGTCGAGGAGATCCGCGAGGAGACGGGCGAGCAGGCATGAGCACGCCCGTCGTACAGGTGATCGGCGCGGGGCTTGCAGGGTGCGAGGCCGCACATCAGATCGCCCTGCGCGGCGTGCGCGTGCGGCTTGTGGAAATGAAGCCCACGCAAAAAAGCCCCGCGCACCACTCCCCCAATTTTGCCGAGCTTTGCTGCTCCAATTCTTTGCGCTCCGACGCGCTCACCAACGCCGTGGGTGTGCTCAAGGAGGAGATGCGGCGGCTGGATTCGCTGATCCTTGCGGCCGCCGACGCTACGCGCGTACCTGCGGGCTCGGCGCTCGCCGTGGACCGCGACCGCTTCTCGGAGTATGTGACCGAGCGCTTGCGCGCCAATCCTCTCATTGAGGTGGTGGAGCGCGAGGTCACCGAGATCCCCCAAGACGGGGTGAATATCATCGCAACGGGGCCTCTCACATCCGACCCGATGGCAGATGCGATCGCACGCTACACGGGCAGGGAAGGCCTGCATTTTTTCGATGCCGTTGCTCCCATTGTGGATTTTTCCACGGTCAATATGGACGTGGCGTTTTTCGCCTCTCGTTATGACAAGGGTGATGCCGATTACATCAACTGCCCCATGACGCGCGAGCAGTACGACGCCTTCTATCAGGCACTGATCACAGCCAAGGAGGCCGAGCTCAAGGAGTTCGATCGCGCCGAGCAAAAGGATTTGAAGGTCTTTGAGGGCTGCATGCCCGTTGAGGTCATGGCGCGCCGCGGCTACGATACACTGCGTTACGGACCGCTTAAGCCCGTGGGACTGATCGACCCACGTGTCGGGCATGAGTTTTTTGCCGTGGTACAGCTGCGTAAGGAAAACCGCGCGGGCACGATGTATAATCTCGTGGGCTTTCAGACGCACCTGTCCTTCCCCGAGCAAAAGCGCGTGTTTTCGATAATCCCCGGTTTGGAGAACGCCACGTTTTTGCGCTACGGCGTGATGCACCGCAATACGTATCTACATTCGCCCGATTTTCTTTCACCCACCTACGCCACAAAGCACTGTCCCTCGCTCTTTTTTGCGGGTCAGATGACGGGCGTAGAGGGCTATATCGAGTCGGCGGGCGCGGGCTTGGTTGCAGGTGTCAATGCGGCGCGCGTGGCGCGCGGCATGGAGTCCTTCGTGTTTCCGCGCCGCACGCTGCTCGGTGCCATGGCGGCGTACGTCAGCGAGGGCGGTATCGGCTCGTTTGTGCCGATGAATGCCAATTTCGGCATTGTGGAGCCGCTGGAAAAGAAGGTCAAGGGTGGCAAGGCCGCCCGAAACGAGGCTCTTGGCAACCGCGCGCTCGCGGAGCTGGAGGCTGTGCTGGAAGAAATAAGGAAATAACTGAGATTTTAAGAAAGGAGGAAGGACGGTGCGCGTAATCGTGGACGTCATGGGTGGCGACAACGCTCCCTTGGAGACCGTAAAGGGCGCAGTGCTGGCATCGAAGGCGCGAAGCGCAAGCTATATTTTAGTGGGCGACCGCGCGCAGATCGAGACCATTGCCACTGCCGAAGGGCTGGACATCAGCCGCTTTGACATCGTTCACGCCTCCGAGGTCATCACCATGGAGGACGATCCGCTCTCGGTGGTGCGAGCCAAAAAGGAATCCTCTATGAGCGTTGGATTGCGCATGCTTGCCGAGGGGAAGGGCGACGTATTCGTCAGCACGGGCAACACGGGTGCGCTTTTTACGGGCGCGACGCTGATCGTGCGCCGCGTGCGTGGTATTCAGCGTGCCGCCATCGGCTCGGTGCTCCCCGCGGCAGAGCCGTGTATTCTGTTGGACACGGGCGCGAACGTCACGGTGACCGAGGAATATTTGGAGCAGTTTGCCGTGATGGGCTCGGCCTATATGCACAAGGTATTCGGCATTGAATCTCCCACGGTGGGGCTTCTCAATAACGGCACCGAGGATCACAAGGGCACGCCCTTGCACATCGAGGCAAACAAGCGGTTGAAGGCCTGTGAATCCATCCGTTACGTGGGGAACATAGAGGGGAATGCCGTGCCCTTCGGTGCTTGCAACGTCGTGGTGACCGACGGCTTTACGGGTAACGTGTTCGTCAAGACCATGGAGGGCGTCGGCAAGTACATCATGAAGGCCGTAAAGGGCGTGTTCGTGCAAAACGGTGTCTCCAAGCTTTCGGCACTTTTGGTACGAAAGTCCCTGAACGGTATGAAAAAGACCTTTGATCCGTCCGAGTACGGCGGCTCGCCGTTCCTTGGGATCTCAAAGCCCGTGGTCAAGGCGCACGGCTCGTCGGACGCGCACGCCTTCCAAAGTGCCATTCGCGTGGCCATCGACTACGCCGAGAGTGGCGTGATCTACGATATTGCCGAGGAGGCCGAGCGCTTTGCCGCAAGAAAGAAGGCCGAGCACGAGGCGTCGCTCGCCGCCGAGCAGAAGGAGGCCGACTATGCAGCTACCACTTGATATGAGCGCCCTGGAGGTACGCATCTCCTACCGCTTCCGCGATCCCGCACTCCTGCGCACCGCGCTGACGCATTCCTCGTTTGCCAACGAGCAGATGGGGGGGCGCGCGGGCTGTAACGAGCGACTGGAATTTCTGGGAGACTCGGTGCTCTCGCTCACGGTCTGTAATTTTCTCTACCGCACCTATCCCGAGTTGCCCGAGGGACGGCTGACGGTCCTTCGCAAAAACGTGGTGTGTCAGCGCGCTCTTGCCGATTATGCGATGCAGATCGGTCTTGGCAATTATCTCCTGCTCGGTCGCGGTGAGGCCAAGGACGGGCGCGAGAAGCCAAAGCTCCTGGAGGATGCCTTTGAGGCCTTGCTCGGCGCGCTGTATCTGGACAGCGGCGACCTCTCGGTCGTGGAGCACTTTTTGCTGCCCTTTGTGCGCGCGGAGCTTGCCAAGATCGAGCAAAATCTTGCACCCTTTGAGGATTATAAGACCCTTTTGCAGCAATACGTGCAGCAGACCCCGGGCGAGGAGCTCTGCTACGAGACCGTCAGCGAGCAGGGCCCCGACAACGCCAAGGTGTTCACGGTGCGCGTGCGCATCAATTCCAATGACTTTGGCGAGGGGAAGGGGAGCTCAAAGAAGGAGGCCGAGCAAAACGCCGCACGCGAGGCGCTGGGGCGATACCTGCCGCGATAACCCTGTTTTTTGACCCGTTTGGGCACATTTTGAGCAAAGAGCCGCTGCCGCACCTTCGTGCGGTGGGCGGCCTTTTCCTTTTGTGAAAAAATTACGCGCACGCGCGCGAAAAACGCTTGCAAATTAGAGATAATTCTGTTATAATAAATTATTATATGTGAAAGACGTAGAAAGGAGGTGCAACGCCATGTACTTGAAATCCATGGAGATGCAAGGGTTCAAATCCTTCCCTGACAAGACTAAGCTGTTTTTTGAGCGTGGCACCACGGTCATCGTCGGCCCGAACGGAAGCGGCAAATCCAACATTTCGGACGCGATGCGCTGGGTCCTGGGCGAGATCTCGTCCAAGAGCCTGCGCGGCACCAAGATGGAGGACATCATCTTCGGCGGTGCGGACAGCCGCCGCCCGATGGGCTTTGCCGAGGTATCGGTCACCTTTGACAACACCGATGCCGAAAATCGGTTGGACTGCCCCTATGACGAGGTCACGGTCACCCGTCGCTATTACCGCGCGGGCGAGAGCGAGTATTTTATTAATCGCCGCGCCTGCCGACTGCGTGACGTGTATGAGCTTTTTATGAATACGGGTATCGGCCGTGACGGTTATTCGATCATCGGCCAGGGCAAGATCGCCGAGATCATTTCGCGCAAGTCCGACGAGCGCCGCAGTATTTTTGAGGATGCCTCGGGTATTGCCAAGTACCGCCACCGCAAGACCGAGACCGAGCGCAAGCTCAAGACCACCGAGGAGAACATGACGCGCGTGAACGACGTGTTCCAGGAGGTCGAGGCACAGGTGGGCCCCTTGGAGAAGGAGGCCGAGCGCGCCAAAAAGGCGATCGAGCTGCATGAGACCAAGAAAAAGGCCGACGTTCAGCTCTGGCTCTTTGACTCCGAGCGCTTGCGCGCGGATACCGAGAAGGCCGAGGAGAGCTTTCGCAACAGCAGCTACGACCTCAAGATCGCCGAGGAGACCATCGAGAACTATAAGACCCAGAGCGACCAGCTCTTTGAGGAGTCGCAGGCCAACAAGGCCAAGGCTGCCGACCTTTTGGAGCGCATCCGTGAGCTCACACAGGAGAACCACGACCGCGACAGTCAGTACCACGTGACCGAGACCAATATCGCCAACATGCGCGAGAAGATCGAGGGTGCGCGAGAGCGACTTTCGCGCAAGGAGGAGCAGCTCGCCGCCGAGCAGGAGACGGGTGCACGCCGCCGCGCGGAATGGGAGGGGCACAAGGCCCGCCTGGACGAGCTGGAGGCCGCCCACACCGCAAAGGCCGAGCAGGCGCAGGCCCTCACCGACCGCGCGTTTGCGCTGGCGGGTGACGTGTCGCGCGCCTTTGCCGACATCACCGACCGTGAGGCCGAGTCCACCGAGATCCGCGTGCGGATGCAGGTGCTGGAGACCAGCAAGCAGACCGACAGCGGCAAGAACGACGCCATGATCGCCGAGATCGCAGAATACCGTGCGGTCTCCGATCAATATGCCAAGGCGGTTGCCGAAAAGGAACGGGTGGTCGCCAACTATCAGGCACAGATCGACGAGGCCGACGGGGTGCTTGCGGGCTTTGATGCGCGCCTTGCCACAATGAACGGCGAGCTGCACGCCCTCACCGAGCATGAGAATGAGAGCAAGCTTGAGGCCGATCTTGCGCGTCAGCGCATGGAGGCCTTCCGCGCCATGGAGGAGCATTTCGAGGGGTATAGCCACAGCGTGCGCTTCGTGATGGAGGCCTATGCAAACGGCCGTATTACCGATGCCGCGGGGCGCAAGTGCGGCCGCATCTACGGGCCGCTTTCCAAGGTCATTTCGGTCGATCAAAAGCACGTCGTTGCCATTGAAACGGCATTGGGTGTCAATCTCCAGCACATCGTGGTGGAGGACGAATCGGTGGCTAAGGCCGCGATCTACGCACTCAAAAAGGCCGAGGCAGGCCGTGCCACTTTCTTCCCCATCTCGTCCATGCGTGGGCTCACCGTCACCGCCGAGATGGAGGAGGCCGAGGAATGCCGCGGTTACCTTGGCATCGCCTCGGAGCTGGTGGATTGTGAGGATAAATTCCGTGAGGTCGTTTCCTCACTGCTCGGGCGCACCGTGGTGTTCGACAGTCTCGACAACGCCACCGAAATGGCCCGTCGGACCAAGTTCCGCGTCAAGGTCGTCACGCTGGACGGCCAGGTCATCAACGCGGGTGGATCGTTTAGCGGCGGCTCGGTCAAGCAGCGCGCAGGTGTGCTCTCCCGTACGGGTGAGATCGCCGCGCTGAACGAAAAGCTGAAAAAATTAAATGCCGAGCTATCAGAGTGCCGCACCAAGCGTGAGGTGCTGGAAAAGCAGATCGCCACGCTTGCCGACGAGCGCGAGGACGCCGACAGCCGCCGACAGCTGCTCGCCGCGATGCAGAGCTCCGAGGCAGGCGAGCTCTCGGCCCTTCAGGCCAAGCTGGATGCCAACAACGCTCTTACCGAAAAGCTCGATGCCGATTTTGAGGCACTGGGCCGTCAGCGTGCGGGCTACGACGAGGAGCTCGCTCGCCTTGCCGAGCAGCACAAGGCCCTTGCCCGCCAGATCGAGGAGATCGGTGCGCTTCGCGCTGAGAAGGATCTTGCGCGCAACGCCGTGCTGGAGCAAAAGACCGATATCGACGCCGAGATGACCGAGCTGTACATCCGCATCAGCGGTGTGCGCAAGGATATGGAGACCGTCGAGGTCTACCGAAACGAATCGGACGCACGCGCGGATGCGATCCGTGCCGATATGGACGAGGCCAAGGTGCGCATCACCGAGCTCGAGGACGAGGTCAAGCGCAATGTCCTGCGTCAGGAGGCCAACCGCAACACCTTTGCCGAGGGCAACCGCGTTCTGCGCGAGCTCAGTGACCGCCACGCCCTCTTGCAGGAGGGGGATCTGGCCTTTGAGAAAAAGCTCTCGGAGATCAACGCCAAGCTCCATAACAAGATGGCGGAGAAGGAAAACATCTTCCGTGCGCATACCCTCAACGAAAACCGCTTGAACTCCTTGCGCGCCGAGCAGGATAAGATCGCGGCCAAGTTCTGGGAGGACTATGAGATGTCGCGCACCGATGCGCTGGCGCTGGGGTACGAGCCCATCACCGCCGAGGAGCGCGCCGCCGTGGCCGAGCTGCAGACCAGTTGCCGCAACCGTCTGCGCGCCATCGGCAACGTGGATCTGGACGCCGTGAATAAGTACAAGGACGTCAAGGAACGTTATGATTATATGGCAGGGCAGATCGCCGACATGACCGCCGCGCGTGACGACCTCTTGAAGATCATCCGTGAGCTTGAGGGTGAGATGAAGACCGCCTTCGTCACCACCTTTGAGCAGATCAATCAGAATTTCGACCGCACCTTTAAGGAGCTCTTTGGCGGCGGTAGCGCCGAGCTGTCGCTCAGCGACCCCGAGGACGTGCTCACCAGCGGCATCGAGATCAAGGCGGCACCCCCCGGTAAGATCATCAAGAACCTCGTGCAGCTCTCGGGCGGCGAGCAGTCCTTTATTGCGATCGCGCTGTTCTTTGCAATTTTGCAGGTCAATCCCACGCCCTTCTTCATTCTCGACGAGATCGAGGCGGCACTGGACGAGGTCAACGTGGCGCGCTTCGCCGCATACATCAAGCGCTATTCGCTGGATACGCAGTTCATTCTGATCACGCACCGTCGCGGCACCATGGAGGCGGCCAACCGCCTGTACGGCGTGACGATGCCCGAGCGCGGCATCTCCAAGGTGCTCACGCTGGACGTTGCGTCGATCCGCGGAAAGCAGGAAGGGGACGACTGGAATGGGATTTTTGGATAAGCTCCGTGCGGGGCTCTCAAAAACAAAAAACGCGATCTTCGGTCGCATTGACGCGCTGCTCAAGCTCTTTGTCCGTGTAGACGAGGATCTTTTGGAGGAGCTCGAGGAGCTGCTCATCACCGCCGATGTGGGCGTGGGCACCACCGAGGAGATTTTGGACGCCTTGCGCGACGAGATCAAGGACGGGCGACTCAAGGAGCCCGAGCAGATCAAGGACTCGTTGCGCGTGATCCTCGCCGAGCTCATCGGAGAGGGCGGCGCACTTGCGCTGGATACGACTCCCTCGGTCATTTTGGTGATCGGCGTGAACGGCGCGGGCAAGACCACCTCGATCGGTAAGATCTCCAAGCGGCTCAAAAAAGCGGGCAAAAAGGTCGTGGTCGCGGCCGCGGATACCTTCCGTGCCGCCGCGATCGATCAGCTGGCCGTGTGGTGCGAGCGCGCGGGTGTGGATCTCGTGAAGCAGCAGGAGGGCTCTGACCCTGCCGCTGTGGTCTACGATGCGATCCAGTATACCAAGAAAAAGGAGGCCGACGTGCTCATCATCGACACGGCAGGCCGCCTTCACAACAAGAAAAATCTGATGGACGAGCTGGCCAAGATCAACCGCGTGATCGGGCGTGAGCTGCCCGAGGCCGCGCGCGAGAACTTGCTTGTGCTCGATGCCACCACGGGTCAGAACGCGATCCTACAGGCCAAGGAGTTCAGCCACGCGGCCGAGATCACGGGTCTTGTGCTCAACAAGCTCGACGGAACGGCCAAGGGCGGCATCGTGCTTTCGATCCGCCGCGAGCTGGGACTTCCCGTGAAGTTCGTGGGCGTGGGCGAGAAGATCGACGATATGCAGGAGTTTGAGGCCGAGGAATTTGTGGCCGCATTGTTTGAATGATGAAAAAAACGGTTATTGTACTGGCCTCGCGCAACCGCAAAAAGGTTGCCGAGCTGCAAAGATTGCTCAACCAGGAGCTGGGCGAGGTCATTGAGCTGAAGTCCTTGGACGACGTCGGCATCACCGACGAGATCGAGGAAAACGGCACCACCTTTGCCGAAAACGCACTCATCAAGGCCGAGGCCGCGGCGAAGTCGGGCTATCTTGGCCTTGGCGACGATTCGGGCCTTGTGGTCACGGCGCTGGATATGGCACCTGGCGTGTATTCCGCGCGCTATGCGGGCGTGCACGGCGACGACGAGGCGAACAACCGCTTGCTTTTGGAAAACATGAAGGGCAAGGCCGATCGTTCGGCGGCGTTCGTTTGCGCCCTCGCCTGCGCCTTTCCCGACGGAACGGTGCCCATTCGCGCCAGCGGCGCGGTGGCGGGCGAGATCCTGTGCGCACCGCGCGGTGAGGGTGGCTTTGGCTACGATCCGCTTTTCTGGTACGATCCGCTGGGCAAGACCTTTGCCGAGCTTACACAAGATGAAAAAAACAGCATCAGCCACCGTGGCGCGGCCGTGCGGCAGTTCGCACGAAAATTCGCGCGCCGTATGGGGCTGGTCGAGGATGAGGATTGAATATGCTGACAAGTAAACAACGCGCACATCTGCGCTCGCTGGCATCCACCGAGGATACCATTATGCAGATCGGCAAAAACGGGATTACGGAGACGCTGATCGCCACCGTGGGTGACGCGCTGGAGGCGCGGGAGCTCATCAAGCTCCGCGTGCTGGAAAACAGCGGTATGACCGTGCGTGAGGCCGCCGAGGAGCTGGCAGCCGCAACCGAGGCCGAGGTGGTATCGGTGATCGGTACAAAATGTATTCTGTACCGTGAATCCAAAACCAAAAAGCGTATCGAGCTATGCTGAACGGACAGCTGCGCATCGGCATCTACGGCGGCACGTTTGCCCCCATTCACAACGGGCACGTGGCGGCGGCAGAGGCCTTTCTTCGCGGAATGGAGCTGGATCTGCTTTACGTGATCCCCGCCGCCATTCCGCCGCACAAGCAGATCGACGCGTCGGACGACCCCATACATCGCTTGCGTATGTGCGAGCGCGTGTTTGCGGGGCGGCGCGACATTCTTGTCTCGGATATGGAGATCGCGCGCGGCGGCCGAAGCTACACCGTGGATACCCTGCGCGCCCTTTCGGGCGCGGATCGGCGGCTGTTTTTGCTCATGGGCACGGATATGATGCTCACACTGGACGAGTGGCGCGAGAGCGAGGAGATCTTCCGTCTTTGCTACCCCGTGTACGTGCGGCGCGAGAGCGACCCGATATTAGAGGCGCGGATCGTGGCCAAGAACAAGGAGTATCTGGAGAAATTCGGCAAGATCGTGCGCCGCTTGCCCGTGAACGTCGTGGAGCTGGCATCCAGCGACATCCGCGCGTGTGTGGGGCGCGGCGAAGCGTGGGAGCATCTGGTGCCCCCCGTAGTCGCAGACTATATCAAGGAGCACCGCCTGTATGAGTGAAGCGATCACCGAGCAAATGCTAACGGCCCTGCGCGCCGAGATGGAGCGCACGCTCTCGCCCACCCGCTTTGCACACACGAAGGGCGTGGAGCGTATGGCGGCCTTTATGGCGCAGCTGTACTGCCCCACGCTGGAGAGCGAGCTGCGCGCCGCGGCGCTCTTGCACGATTCCACTAAGGAATACACCGATGCGCGGCAGCTTGAAATTCTCGCCGCAAACGGTGTCGCGCTGCGACCCGATGAAGCACGCGCGCCCAAGATCTGGCACGCGATGACCGCCGCGCTGGAGATCCCTGTACGTTACCCTGTATTCGCCACACCCACCGTGCTCGGCGCGGTGCGCTGGCACACCACGGGGCGCGCGGATATGACGCAGGCCGAGGCGATCCTGTACCTCGCGGACCTCATCGAGGAGAATCGCAATTACCCCGCGCTGGTCGTGTTGCGCAATCGCTTTTTGGGGGCAGACCCCAAGACACTCGCGCCCGATGCACGGCTCGTGCTTTTGCACGAGGTGCTGTGTGCGGCACTCGCGCAAGCGGCAGAGAAGCTGGGAGAGGGCGCGTGCGCGGATACGCTGTCCGCACTGAATTATGAAACCGATGTTCTGAAAGGGAAATGAAATATGGAATTTAGCTTTGAAAACTGGGAGAATCTGCCCTCGCTCGCCGAGGCGGATGCTCGCACGCTGGCCGAGACCATGCGCGACATTCTGGATGCCAAGAAGGCAAAGAACGCCGTGGTGCTGCACGTCACGGCAAAGAGCGACATCACCGATTACCTGGTGCTGGCCAGTGCCAACACCGCCACGCACGTGCACGCCCTTGCCGACGAGCTGGAGTTTCGCATGGCACAGCGCGGTGTCACGCCGCTTCACGCCGACGGACGCAACGCGCGCTCCTGGCAGGTGGTGGATTTCGGCACCGTGATGGTGCACATCTTTGACCGCGAGGCAAGAGAATTTTACAATCTGGACAAGCTGTACCGCGACACCGAGGAGCTTGACGCGGTAAGCGAGAGCGAAAGGGGATAAACAAATGAAATACGATTTCGCCGCCATTGAGCAAAAATGGCAAGAGAAATGGGAGAAGGCGGGCGTGTTCCACGCCGCCGACCACAGCGACAAGCCGAAGTTCTACGGCCTTGTCGAGTTCCCGTACCCCAGCGGTGCGGGTATGCACGTGGGCCACATCAAGGCCTATTCGGGCCTGGAGGTGGTCAGCCGCAAGCGCCGTATGCAGGGCTACAACGTCCTGTTCCCGATCGGCTTTGACGCCTACGGCCTTCCCACCGAAAACTACGCCATCAAGACGGGCATCCACCCCCGTGAGGTGACCGACCGCAATATCGCGCGCTTTACCCAGCAGCTCAAGCGTGTGGGCTTCTCCTTCGACTGGGATCGCGTGGTCGATACCACCGAGGAGAAATACTACAAGTGGACGCAGTGGATCTTTTTGCAGATGTTCGAGAAGGGCCTTGTGTTCCGTGACACGGCACTGGTGAACTATTGCCCTAGCTGTAAGGTCGTGCTCTCCAACGAGGATTCGCAGGGCGGCAAGTGCGACATCTGCAAGAGCGACATCGTGCAGCGCTCCAAGGACGTGTGGTATCTGCGCATCACCGCCTATGCCGACCGACTGTTGGACGGTCTTGAGACTGTGGAGTACCCCGGTAACATCAAGATGCAGCAGGTCAACTGGATCGGCCGCAGCACGGGTGCTTTTGTCAATTTCGGCATCTCGGGCAGCGACGAGAAGCTGCGCATCTACACCACCCGTCCCGACACGCTCTTTGGCGTGACCTTCATGGTCATCGCGCCCGAGCATCCCCTGATCGAAAAGAACCGCGACCGCATCACGAACATGGACGCGCTGGAGGCCTACCGTGCCGAATGCGCAAAGAAGACCGAGTTCGAGCGCACCCAGATGAACAAGGATAAGACGGGCGTGCGCATCGAGGGGCTTTGCGGCATTCACCCCATTACGGGCAAGCAGATCCCCATCTACATCTCGGACTACGTGATGATGGGCTACGGCACGGGTGCCATTATGGCCGTGCCCGCGCATGACGAGCGTGACTACGCCTTTGCCAAGAAGTTCGGTATCGACATCATCGAGGTCATCCGCGGCGGCAATGTCGAGAAGGAAGCCTATACGGGTGAGGGCGAGATGGTCAACTCCGATTTCCTGAATGGCATTTCGGGCAAAAAGGAGAGCATCGCACGCATGATCGCCGAGCTGGAAAAGCTGGGCGTCGGCGAGGAGGGCGTGCAGTATAAGATGAAGGACTGGGCCTTCAACCGTCAGCGCTACTGGGGCGAGCCCATTCCGATCGTGCACTGTCCCACGTGCGGCATGGTCCCCGTGCCGTACAGCGAGCTGCCCTTGCGGCTGCCCGCGATGGAGAATTTTGCACCCGGCGAGGGCGGCGAATCGCCCCTTGCCAAGGTGGAGTCCTTCGTGCATTGCAAGTGCCCGCGCTGCGGCGGTGCCGCCAAGCGCGAGACCGATACCATGCCCCAGTGGGCAGGCTCGTCGTGGTACTTCCTGCGCTATATCGATCCTCTGAACGAGGATGCACTGGCCGACCCCGAGAAGCTGCGCTACTGGCTGCCCGTGGACTGGTACAACGGCGGTATGGAGCACGTTACGCGCCACCTCATTTACAGCCGCTTCTGGCACAAGTTCCTCTTTGACCTTGGCGTGGTGCCCACCGACGAGCCCTATGCCAAGCGCAGTGCACAGGGCCTCATTCTCGGCCCCGACGGGCAGAAGATGTCCAAGTCGCGCGGCAACGTCATCGACCCACTTTCGGTTGTGGACGAGTTCGGTGCCGACACCCTGCGTGTCTATATCCTGTTTATGGGTGACTACGGTGCGGCCGCACCCTGGTCCGAGAGCAGCATGCGCGGCTGTAAGCGCTTCCTTGACCGCATCGTTGGCCTTGCTGACACGGCAAAGGGCAACGGCGTGACGTCTAAGAATCTGGAGTCGGCCTTCCACCGCACCATCAAGAAGGTGAGCGCTGACATTGAGGAGATGAAGTTCAACACCGCGATCGCCGCCATGATGGAGCTGCTCAACGAGATCGACAAGGCAGGCTCGGTCACGGTGGATGAGGTCAAGACGCTGGTCTCGCTGCTTTGCCCCTTCGCGCCCCACGTGTGCGAGGAGATCTGGGAGAAGCTTGGTGGCCAAGGCCTTTGCTCGCTGGCCGCGTGGCCCGTATACGACGAGGCCAAGACCGTCTCGGACACCGTGGAGATCGCCGTGCAGATCTGCGGCAAGCTCCGTGCCGTTGTCGAGATGCCCACCGCTGCCTCGCGCGAGGAGATAGCGGCACTTGCCAAGGCAGACGCGCGCGTAGTTGCGGCTCTGGAGGGCAAGACCATTGTCAAGGAGATCGTCGTACCGGGTAAAATTGTGAATTTGGTCGTCAAATAAGCGGCTTAGTTTGTTGAAAAGCAATTCCTGCGTGTCATCTTGAACGGAGTCCGCCCCGAGATCCCGCTACCGCACCTTCGCTTTGCTACGGTTCGATTGCGCTTCGCTCCACTCAGGATGACACAGGGCGGACGGAGTCGAAACCCGCAGGGCAAACGGCAAGGCCGTTTGGATCTCGCAGGAAACCGTTCACTTGTTCGCAGGCTTATGACCGAATAAAATAACCCGATTGCAAAAAATCCGAACAAAAATTGCAAATGCTATTGACACGAGAGGCAAAAGCGTGTATAATAGTAACGATATTTTGGTTTGTACCGCGAGGGGAGGGATATAGAAATGGCAGAAGTAAAACTGAAGGAGGGCGAGTCCCTTGACAGTGCTCTGCGTCGCTTTAAGCGTCAGTGCGCACGTTCCGGTGTGCTTGCCGAACTTCGCAAGAGAGAGCATTACGAGAAGCCCAGCGTGAAGCGTAAGAAGAAGTCCGAAGCTGCACGCAAGCGTAAGTACAAGTAATGAATAAAATTGCCTGCGTTCATATGAACGCAGGCAATTTTGTTTGCGATAAAGATCCCCCGCTGTGACGGCGGGGGATCTGCTTATTTGCTTTGTGCTTGACAGCCCGAAATTGCAGTGTCCTCGGTGTCGGCATCGCTCACGGTGTTTCGCGTACCGTGATGCGGCTCTGCCTCGGGCATGGGCTCGCCCGCTTTGGCGGCGGCCGCCTCTTGCATGGCGGTCTCCATGGTGTTTTTGGGGATCAGCCCCACGTAGCGCAACACAAAGGGTACCCACGTGTAGGCAAAGAAGCCTGCGGCGGCAAGCACGATCGCCCATACCATCTGCGGACCTGTGAAGTGCGCGAGGAAATTGGGGTTGTCGATGATGCACTTTTTGATGACGATCAGCGGCGCGACACACACCAGCGCGTAGTTCACGCAATGCAGCTGGCGCGGATAGCGCTTGGTGAGATACCGCAGACCCTTGGAAAGGAAGAACGAGCCGATTCCGTAGCCGATGACGTAGGCAAGGAACAGGAACAGACGCGAGGGGTTGGTGATCAGCGCGCCGAAATCGCCCATCAGGTTGATGAGGGCGTAATAGTAGCCCATAGCCATGAGCGTGACGGCAAAGTCCACACCCGGGATCACCAGCGTGGTCGAGGTGACGATGCCCACGCACATCATGGTGATATAGTCCTTGGGGAAGGCGATGGTTTCAAATATAATATCCTGACCTGCCGAAACAAGGAAGGAATAGAGCAGGAACACGGCGGCAACCACACCCATAATGACCAGATTGACGGGCTTTTTGAAGTCCTTGCGCGTTTCCACGGTCATGCGCGGGATTGTGCCGATCAGAAAGCCGAGGACCGCACCCGTCATCGCAACGGGAAAACGCTCGTAAACGGTGTTGACCGCCACGGCACCCACCAGTGCGCCCGAGGCGTAGCCCGCCACCAGCGTGGCCAGAAACGCGAGGCTCTTTTTGGGCTTGGAAAAAACGTGGCTGATCGCATAGATCATGTCGTAATATACGAGCATGACAATGGCGATGGTGCTGGAGCTTAGCCCGGGGATGGCTAACCCACAAAAGCCCATCAGTGCACCCTTGAGATATAAAACGATCTTGTTCATGACACCTTCCCACACAAAACGCACGGCATATGCCGATTGTTGACAGTTACAATAAGAATAGCACGAAGATATGAACAAACCGTGACAAACCGTTGCGTTTTGAAAATTTTTAACTCCGAAACGGTATGGATTTTGTCTGTTTTTTGCATTTGTAGCGAAACACACTTCAAAACGCAGCAAGTGAGCGCGGTCAACGCCGATAAACCGGGGTGCTTTGCGGCCTTTTTTGTGATATACACGGCAGAATGAAGATTAAAAAAATTACAAAAAATTATAAAAAACTATGTACAGATGAATTTACATCGTGTATAATGGTATCGTAAAAGGCATTTTTGCTCACACCAAGTGAAGCAAAGGTGCTCTCTGCAAGCGCGTTTGATAAGGAAATCCAATAAATTTTAACATACAAGGAGAACCGCCATGAAGATCATCGTTTGCAAGAATTATGAGGAGATGTCGCAAAAGGGCGCTGCGCTCATCGCAGACGTCATCAAGAGCAATCCGAAGGCCATCCTCGGCCTTGCCACGGGAAACTCTCCCATCGGCATTTATCGCAATCTCGTTGCCGCGTACGAGCGCGGAGAGCTCGATTTTGCCGAGGTGCGCTCCTTCAATCTGGACGAGTATCTGCCCATCGACCCCACCGATCCCAACAGCTACTGTGCATTTATGCACGAGAACCTCTGGGATAAGGTCAATATGAAGAGCGAGAACTGCAATATTCCCTCGGGCAAGTCGGTGGAGGATGCCGAGGCCGAGTGCCGCGCCTACGATGCACGCATCCAGGCCGCAGGCGGCATCGACATTCAGCTTCTGGGCATCGGCCGCAACGGCCACATCGGGTTTAATGAGCCCGCCGACGCTCTCTTGATGGGCACGCACCCCGTCACGCTGACCGAGAGCACTCTTATAGCAAACGGTCCCTTGTTCGACGATCCCGCAAAGATGCCCCGTCATGCCGTGACCATGGGTCTTGGCGGCATTTTCTCGGCCAAGAAGGTACTGCTGGTTGCCAATGGCAAGAGCAAGCACGAGGCCATTCGCGGCATGATCGGTGACGAGGTCACCACGTCCAATCCCGCCTCGCTGCTCAAGCTTCATCCCGATCTGACCCTGATCTGCGACGAAGAAGCCTATAATGGCTGATTTCGTTCTGAAGAACGTCAAGCTGGGCGGACGGATCACGGATCTGACCGCCTCGCGCGAGAACGGCAGGATCCTCTCTGTCGGCCGTACGGATGCCGCGGGGCGCGATCTGCGCGGTGCGGAGATCGTGGCGGGCTATATCGACATTCACAGTCACGGGTGTATGGGCTACAACGTGACCGAGGGGAAGGGCTTTCCCGAAATGTCGGCCTTCCTTGCCGCCAACGGCACCACCTCGTGGTGCCCCACCACCGAGACCGTGCCTGTGTCCGAGCTTCGCGCACTGCTGCGCAAAAGCCCCGACACGGGTAAGGGGGCGCATGCGCTGGGCTTCCATCTGGAGGGCCCCTACATCAGCCTTGCGTACCGTGGGGCCATGAATCCCGATTACGCGCGTCTGCCCGATACGGCAGATTTCAAGGGGCTGGAGCACATCGTCATGATGACTCTCGCCCCCGAGCTTGAAGGAGCGCTTGATTTCATTCGAAGCGCGCCGTTTCACTGCTCGGTGGGGCACACCAACGCCACCTATGAGGAGGCAAGGGCGGCCTTTGCCGCGGGTGCGGACTGCGTTACACATCTGTTCAACGCCATGTCGCCGATGCACCACCGCGAGCCCGCGGTTGCGGGGGCGGCACTGACCGAGGGGGCGTACGTGCAGGTCATCAGCGACGGCATCCATCTGCACCCCGCCACTGTGCTTGCCGCCTACCGTATGTACGGCAGCGACCGTATGATCCTGATCAGCGATGCGATGAGCGCTACGGGACTTGGCGACGGAGCGTATACGCTCGGTGGGATGGACGTCACGGTTACGGACGGCGTGGCGCGCACCGCAAGCGGCGCGCTGGCAGGTAGCACCGTCACACTCGGTGAGTGCGTGCGGCGTGCCGTTTCCTTCGGCATCCCGCGTGACGAGGCGCTGAAAATGGCCTCCGAAACGCCTGCGAAATATCTGGGGCTGCCGAAGGGCAAGCTCGCACCGGGGTACGATGCCGACATTCTGATCGTAGACGAGGCGCTCAACGTGAAGGAGACGATCCTTTGTCACGCGCTTTGAACAAAAAGAACAACAGGCAGTTGCCTGTTGTTCTTTTTGTTTGTATGGCGCAATTCTCACTGCGGCAGTGCGATCAGATCCAGATCCCATACGGGAAGACTGCGCGCGCGCGTGAGGTACAGGTCATGCGCAGGAGCCAAGCGCGCAAGCAGGGTGGGGAGCACGAACAGATCCTGCGCACGGTGGTAACAGGCCACGCGCAGGCGCGGCGCGTGCGTGCGAAGGGTCGCGGCAGAGCCGAGCAGAGCCTCCTTTTCCGCCCCCTCTACGTCGTATTTGATATAGTCCACCGCACGGCTGTTTAATAGCGCATCGGGCGTGCTGATACGTACGGTCGTGGCGGCGCGCCTCGTGCAAAGTCCTGCGTTGCGGTTACCCGAGGCGTCAAAGGGAAGCTCGCCCTCACGGTCAAAGACCGCAACGTTGTGACATTCCGCCACACGACAGGGGAGCGTGTCTGCCCATTGCTCCAGCTTTTTAAAGCTGCGGCGGTCGGGCTCGGCGGCAAGATAAAACGCGGGCGTGCGTGTGCCAAACAGCTCGCGTGCGCTGTCGCCCGTATACGCGCCGAGATCGGCCATGCTGCGGATTTCATCTGCACCCAGCAGTGCAAGCGGATCGCGGCCGTCGGTGGCGGATAGCAGATCGAACAGTCGCCCATGCAGCTTGCAGTCGATCACCCGATCGAACAGCTGACGCGAGCATTCGTCGGCAAGGAGTGCGCGTGCCTGCGCGAGATCGGCGCGGTGCGTATCGTAAAAATCGGCGTCAAACAGCACCTCGCCGCACACGGGAACATCAGGCACGAGCACCTCATAGCGCGCCGATACACGCTCGATCAGCTCGATCACCTCGGGGCGAGCCGAGCCAAATGCCAGCAGGATCAAGCACTCCTCGGGGGCATAGCGCGTGCAGATCTCCGAATAGCGCTGCACACGCATGCCGTGGAAGCTCTGACCGCGCACAAAGCCGTCGCTGGCGAACACCCCTGCTACGCGCACGCCACGGGTCTCCAGCACGGCAAGGATCTTGTCCGCGCCGTTTCCCATACCGTAGAGCAGGATGTCGCGCCCCTCGGCGGCCAGACGCTCCCAGAGATCGCGGTGCTCCATCAGGCCATTTGCTCCGTGAGCTTGCGGCCGCCCAGCAGGTGGAAATGCAGGTGCTTTACGGTCTGGCATGCGTCCTCGCCGCAGTTGGTGAGCACGCGGTAGCCGTTCGTGAGCCCCTCGGCCTTGGCGATCTTGGGAATGGCGGCAAAGATCTTGGCCACCACGTCGCTGTTCTCATCCGTAATGGCATCGGCACAGCAGATGTGCGTGCGCGGAATGATGAGCACGTGCACGGGGGCTTGGGGATTGATGTCACGGAAGGCAAAGATCGACTCGTCCTGATATACACAGGTCGAGGGGATCTCCCCTGCGGCGATTTTGCAGAAAATGCAGTCCATATTGAAAGCTCCTTTTGAATATAAAATTTATCGCAAACAGGGGCTGGGTCATTTCGGTGCAGAAGGCGTGATCTCGGCACGTTAGGCTATGATACGTCGAGTGCCGAGAGCGCGTCTAAAAAACACACATAAAAATCGGAATTCTGCAAGAATTCCTACCAAAAACCGCTTTCTCTACCGATTCTCGATAGAAAAAGCGGTTTTTTAACTTGTTCCCGTGTGTTTTTGTTCTGCGCGGAATGTGTCAGCCCGCTTATTTTACGAATTCGTTGAAGATCGCGCGCAGCGCAGGCTCGTAGGAATCCTCATCCACGCCGAGAATGATGTTGAGCTCGCTCGAGCCCTGATCGATCATGCGGATGTTGATGCCTGCCGCCGATACCGCATTGAACACGCGTGCGGCGGTGCCTCTGGCCTTGACCATGCCGCGCCCCACCACAGCCACGAGCGAAAGTCCGTCCATGATCTCCACGTGATCGGCACGCACCTGGCGGTTGATGGCGTTGATGATGCGCTCGCGGCGGCCCTCCAGCTCTTGGGTGGAGACCACGATGCTCATGGTATCAATGCCCGAGGGCAGATGCTCGAAGGAAATGTCGTGATCCTCTAGCACATCCAGCACACGGCGGCCAAAGCCGACCTCGGCGTTCATCATATCCTTCTCGATGTGAATGACCGAAAAGCCCTTCTTGCCTGCCACACCCGTGATGATGCGGCGCGCGTCGTAGCCCGTTGCCTTGGACACGATCATCGTGCCCGCGTCCTCGGGGGCGTTGGTGTTGCGGATGTTGATCGGGATGTTGGCATAGCGCACGGGGAAGATCGCCTCGTCGTGCAGGACCGTTGCACCCATATAGGAGAGCTCGCGCAGCTCGCGGTAGGTGATGGTCTCGATGGGAGGGGGATTATCCACGATGCGGGGGTCCGCCATCAGAAAGCCCGAAACGTCGGTCCAGTTCTCGTAAAGGTCGGCGTTTGCGGCACGCGCCACGATCGAGCCCGTGATGTCCGAGCCGCCGCGCGAGAAGGTCTTGATGGTGCCGTTGGGCATCGAGCCGTAGAAGCCGGGGATCACGGCGTATTCGTGCTTCTTGAGCTCCTCGGCCAGCACTGCGTTGGTTCGCTCCTCGTCAAAGGTGCCGTTCTCGCGGAAGAAGATCACGTTCTCCGCATCAATAAAGGAAAAGCCGAGGTACTTCGCCAGAACCAGGCTGTTGAGATATTCACCGCGCGATGCCGCATAGTCGCGGCCCGATGCGTGCGTCATGGCATTCTTGACGTAATCCAGCTCGCCCGAAATGTCAAAATCCAGCCCCAGCTCACGAATGATGCCGTTGTAGCGCTCGCGGATGTTGTCATAGTAGGCGTCAATGATGTCCGCGCTCTCGTGATTGCGGATCATTTCGTAGCAGCGGTAGAGCATATCGGTCACCTTGGTGTCGTCCTTGCTGCGCTTGCCGGGCGCAGAGGGAACCACGTAGCGGCGCGCGGGGTCGGCATGGATGATGTCCGCCACCTGCTTAAAGTGCTTGGCGTCGGCCAGCGAGCTACCGCCGAATTTTACAACCTTTGTCAGCATAATCGGTCTCCTTTTGTTCCCGAAGGGAAGAAAATAGTCTGTTGGTTATCATTATATTATTATTAAGCTATTCTGTCAAGAGAAAGTGCGGATTTTATTCAAAAAAGCAGCGGGAGAGCCTGCATGGTCGCTATGGCCCGTACGGGACGCCGCTTCGCGGCGAATCGTTGTTTGTCGCTTTGCTCCAAACGGCAAGATGCGTTGTGCAACTTCAACACCAAAGGTCAGTGGCATCTTGCAGGGCTCGTTTGCAGTTTTACGGGAATTTCGCGCTTTGCGCGAATATTTTTGCTCGCGGCTCACGTGAGCAAGCTCCCATCGCCTTGCTCGCAAAATGCGAACCCATGCGCGCCCGAATGTGTAGAAAAAAA
>JAFQEC010000020.1 GCA_017415805.1 Clostridia bacterium
AGGATAAGCTTCCTTCTATTCTTGCTCTGTTTGTTTTTTATGAATGAATTGATGCTATTTGCTCCGCAAATGAGGCATCATGAATTGGCTTCGCCATGATTTGCTCGCGGAATTGCCACGCAATTCGTCGCTCACATGAATGGAATTGCAACCAATGTGCCGCAAGGCACAATTCATACCGCAGGCAATTCACGAAAGCGCAGCTTTCAATTCACGCAACCGCGAGGTTGCAATTCATTGCGTGTTCTCCGTTAAGGATAACACGCATTCGTCTCTGTCCTTTTTCTTTTAATCCTGCAACGCCTGTATCAAAAGGGGCAGTGCCTGCTCAAACTTCGTGCCGTACCAGTGCTCGGCATCATCAACCGTCGCCTTCATGCCCGCGAGCGTGAAATCGGCGGCGATGCGTGCCGCATCGATCATGGCCTTGCCGCGCATCAGCGCACCCGTGAAGGCAGAGGCGAAGATATCACCCGTGCCGTGCGAGTTCTTGGTGAGTCGCTCGTGGAAATAATAGGAGATCTCGGCATCGCCGCGGCGCAGCACCGCCACGCCAAGCTCACCCGCGCGGTACGATACGCCCGTGAGCACCACGGCGCCTGCGCCCAGTGCCAGCACCTTGTCCATCAGCGCGCGGATATAGGCCTCGTCATACCCCTCGGCTACGAAGGGCATGTCCACCATCATTGCCGCCTCGGTGATATTGGGCAGCACCACGTCGGCCTTGCCGCACAGTGCCGCCATTTCCTTGGCAAACGCGGCATCAAAGCCCGTATACAGCACGCCGTGATCGGCCATGGCAGGGTCAACGATCTTGACGCACCCCTGTGCGGCCACATTCTCAAACAGCTCGCCCACCAGCGCGATCTGGCGCGTGCTGCCCAGATACCCCGTGTAGATGGCATCAAACTTGATATTCTCGCGCACCCAGTGCGCCATGATGGCGGGAATATCGTCGGTCAGATCACGGAAGGTGAAGCCCTGAAAGCCCGCCGTGTGGGTAGAGAGCACGGCCGAGGGGAGAATAGCGGTCTCCACGCCGCAGGCAGAAATGATGGGCAGTGCCACCGTAAGCGAGCATTGACCCACGCAAGAAATATCCTGCACGGTTACAATTCTGGGGTTTTTCATCCGAGCACCTCTCTTTTTGTCGTTGCCACCATTGTAGCACGGATCTGATATGAGAAAAAGCACCAAAACCAAAAGAATTTATAATACCAGAAGGACGCTCTGTGCTATTTTGCCGCCCTTGCGCATAGAATTGGACAAGAGGTGAGCAAAGGGGGGCGGATATGCAAAGCATCGTGGTAAACCAGCGCACGCTGTTGCCCGCGCGCATACAATCGCTTTTGCCGCGTACACTCCTTGCCGAGATTGAGGAAGCGGTGCCAACGGAGCAATTCCCCGAGGAGCTTCGATTGCGGCGCGCGCGCTGTGCCTCGCTGACGGTGCAGGGGCGCAATCTGCGCCTTCGCACACAGCTCCAAGGATCGGAGATCGACGCGCTCCTGCTGGCGCTTTGCGAGGGATCGCTGTACGCCTACCGCGAGACGCTGCTCGCGGGGTATTTAGCGCTGGGTGAGGGCATCCGCGTCGGTGTCTGCGGGCATGCGGCACTCGCAGGGCACGAGCTGACGGGCATCTCACAGGTCACGGCACTCTCGATCCGTATTCCGCACGCGCTCGATGTGAATGCGCGCACCATCGTCGATCTGCTCCGTGCGCTTTCGTTCACGCGCGGCGTGCTGATCTTTGCGCCCCCGGGCGTCGGCAAGACCACGCTGCTGCGCGCAACGGCGGCACAGCTGGCAGGGGGCGAGCACCCCCTGCGCGTGGCGCTGGTGGACACACGGGGCGAGCTTTCGTTCTCGCTGGATACCCCGTCGCTTTTGCTGGATGTGCTTGCGGGCTATCCGCGCGGTCTTGGCATCTCGATCGCGGCACGCACGCTCGCGGCACAGGTCATCGTATGCGATGAGATCGGCGACCTTGGCGAGGCGCAGGAGATCGCCCACGCGCACGCCGCAGGCGTGCCGCTTGTGGCCTCGGCACACGCCGCGTGCGTGCAGGATCTGCTCTCACGCCCGGGGCTTCGTCTTTTGCACGAAACGCACTGCTTTGGCGCGTACGTCGGTATCACGCGGCGTGACGACCGAGCCGACTTTCATTTTGACACGTTTAGCTGGGAGGCGGCGGATGCTTTACTTTAAGTGGATCGGCATCGCGCTGGTGCTGTGCTGCGGCATCGGTGCGAGCGTGGCCTTCGTCGCGTTTGAGCGACGGCGCTTTGCGCAGGCCTGCGGGTTTCTTGCGCTCTTGCGCTATATCCGATTGCAGATCGACTGCTTTTCCCTGCCCATCGGCAAGATTCTCGGCTCATGTGACCGCGCGGTGCTCGCCGATTGCGGTGCGCCCGTCCACGCGCCCGATTTTCCCACGCTCCTTGACGGAACACGCCTGTACCTGCCCGAGGAGATCTGCCGCTTGCTCACCGATCTTGCGGCACAGCTGGGCGGGAGCTACCGCGAGGAGCAGCTGCGCTGCTGTGACTATTACATGGCACGTCTTGCCCCCTTTTGCGATCGCTTGCGCGAGGAGCTCCCACGGCGCACGCGCATGGCGGCGCTGCTGCCCCTCGCATTTGCGGCAATTTTAGTGCTGTTGTTGTTATAAAACGGAGGAAAACGAATGGATGTCAGTTTGATCTTACGGGTGGCGGGGGTCGGGATCCTGGTCGCGATCGCCGCCCAGATCCTTTCTAAAAGCGGACGGGACGAGCAAGCCACCTTTGTCACGGTGGCAGGGGTGATCGTGGTGTTTTTGCTGCTGATCCAGGAGATCGGCACACTCTTTGACACGGTGCGTGCCACCTTTGGGTTCTGATGCAGATCACGGCGATCGCGGGGGCGGCGCTTCTGGCCGTTATCCTGATCCTTACCCTTCGCGAGCTGCGCGCGAGCCTCGCGCTCCCTGCGCGTCTTGCGGCCACGCTCATGCTCGTGGGGGCGGCGCTCGCGCTGCATGCACCGATCCTTTTGCGCGTGCGCGAGCTCTTTTCGCTGGCGGGCGAGCCCGAGCACGCCACGGTGATCCTGCGCGCCACGGGGATCGCGCTGATCTGCGAGCTTGCCGCCTCGTTCTGCCGCGATCTTGGCGAGGGCACGGTGGCCGAGGGTGTGCTGCTGTTTGGAAAGCTTGAAATTTTGGTGCTGTGTCTGCCCTTGATGGACGCAGTGCTGGACGTAGCAAAGGAGTTGTTGCAATTTTGAAAAAGAGTGCGCTACGGTGCTTCCTTGTGCTGCTTTTTCTCTCGCTTCTCGCGCTCCCCACGGCCGCCGAGGATGCCGAGCTTGCGGTGGAGACAGGCGAGATCGCCGACGAAATGGCGGATTTTTACGCGGCCATCCCCCCCGAGGTCGCAGACCTGCTGCCCGCCGACTTTTTCTCCGAGGATATGCTCGCCATGGGCGAGAGCGTGCGCGAGGCAAGTGCCCTTTCGTCGGTGCTTTCGGTGATCGGGCGGCTCACGGGGCTTGCCATCGGGGAGCATCTTTCCCTGCTGGCCAAGCTCTGCGGCATCCTGCTGCTGGCGGCGGTGCTGCGCGCGCTTGTGGCAGGGGGTGAGACCGCGCCCGCCCTTGAGCGCGCCGTGTCGCTGTGCTCGGGGCTCTCGCTCGCCGTGCTCATTGTGGCACAGCAGGCCGCGCGCTTTCGTGAGATCAGCGCCTATTTTGAGGTCATGCAAGGGATCGGAGAGGCGCTGATCCCCCTGATGGGCGCACTGTACGCGATGGGGGGGAACGTGGGCGCGGCGGTGGCCAATCACGCGGTGCTCTCGGCGTTTCTCGCCATTCTCGAAACGGCCTGCGCAGGCACGGTGATCCCCGTTGCAAGCCTTTGCATCTGTCTTGCGCTGACCGAGGCGGTATCGGGCAACCTTTCCCTTCGCTCGCTGGGCGCGCTGATCAAGCGCACCTATACGTGGACCCTCTCGCTGCTGATGCTTCTTCTGTGCGGCGTGCTGGGCATCCAGAGCACGCTGGCCAAGGGCACCGACACCATCGCCTTGCGTACCGTGCGCTTTGCCGCCAGCAGCTTTTTGCCCGTGGTGGGCGGCTCGCTCTCCGAGGCATTGCGCACGGTATCGGGGAGTGTGCAATACCTGCGCACCGTGGTGGGCACAGGGGCGATATTGGTTTTGCTGTTCGCCTTTTTGCCGATCTTTCTCTCGGTCACGCTCGGCCGCATCACCTTCTTGCTCTCGGGCACGGTGGCGCGGCTGCTGGGGTGCGAGCGCGAGGAACGGCTACTTGGCGAATTTGCCTCGGTCTACGGCTATTTTCTCGCGGTCATCGCCGCGCTGTTCGTGATGACCGTATTCGCGCTGACGCTCTTTGCGCATTGTGCCACGGCAGTGGGGTGAGCGTATGAGAGCTTGGATCATTTCTCTGTTTGCCGCGGTGCTGGCGGTGTCGCTTTTGGAGCTGCTCCTACCCGAGCGTGGGGGAAGATCCACACGCCGCTATGTGCACCTGCTCACCGCGCTCGTGCTTCTGGTGATGCTGGCACAGCCGTTGCTCTCGCTGGTGCGGGGCGGCTCGGATTTTCTTTCGGGCGAGCTCCCCGAGGGCACGGTACAGACCGATTATGAAGCCATTTTTCGCGATGCGGTGACACATCGCAGTCGCCAAGAGCTGGAAAAGGGCTTGCACGCCCTGCTTTTGGAGCAATACGGGATCGCGACCGAGGACGCGACACTGTTTTTCACGTTTGATGCCGACGGCACGCTCACGCAGGTGCGCGTGATCCTGTCGGGGAAGGCGCTTTTGGTCGATCCCGCGCCGATCGAGCAGGAGCTCACACAGCGCTTTGGCTGTACGGTGGAGGTACGTTGATGGAAAGCAAACCGATCAAAAGCCACGGATTTTTAGATTTTGTCAAGTCTAAGGGCAGGCTCTGGCTGCTCGTGGGGGGTGCTGTGCTGGGCCTTGCGCTCCTGCTGATCAGCAGCGGCATCGGCAATACCGATAAGGGCGAAAGCATCTCTGAGGAGCAGGCGAACGACGCCGCACAGATAGCTGCGTATCAGACCGCGCTGGAAGAACAGCTCAGATCGCTTTGCGACGCGGTGACGGGGGTGGATAAGGTCGAGGTAATGGTGACCCTTTCCGAGGGCTACCGCACCGTCTACGCCACCGACGAGAACGGAAAGCCCGTGAGCACGGGCAGCGGCAGCGCCCAGCGCGCCCTGGCCGAGACCGTAAAGCCCCCTGCCGTTGCAGGGGTGGGCGTGGTGTGCCGTGGCGGTAACGACCCCCGTGTACAAAAGGAGCTTGTCGAGCTGATCTCCACCGCCCTCGGCATCCCCACCAACCGCGTGTCGGTTACGGGAAAATAAACACCATTAACGGCCCGATGCAAAAAGCAGGCAGTCCTTTTGACTGCCTGCTTTGGTTTTTGCTTAATTTTGTCTCTCGACCGTGGCCAGCGGGTCAATGGGGTTGGCGGCCAGTGCCTCGGCATCGGTCAGGAGCACGCGGCCAAGGTCGCGCACCAGCTTATCCACGCGGTTCTGCTCCATATAGAACGAGCCGTTGCCATTCAGCGTCACAAAGCACTGACGCGCGGATTCGGCGATATCATAGAAGCGGTACTCGCGCACCAAGGGCTCATCCTCGCCGATGTCATAGGTGAGACGCAGCACCAGCATCGCGCCGCTATCCCCCGTCGCGCGGTAGGCCTCCTGCTCCTGCTCCGAGAGGCCCGTTGGGCCCGCGAGCGAGGAATAGAACAGAGACTGATAGAGTCTGCGCGCCTGTGTCACATCGATGGGCGTGCCGCTGGTCATGCTGCCGTATTGGGCATACACCTTCAAAAACTCACTGCTGATATTTCCGTTCTGGTCGGTAGCGTTCTCGCCCGAGAGCGATGCGGAGTTGTCATAGGTGAGCAGTATCTTTTTAACACCCGTGACCCCTGCGGTCGTGCCGCCGGGAATAATGGCCTCGATCTGCGTGAGATAGCCGATATTGCCCGAGAAGATGCCGTTGTCGATCCACTCGTAGCGCGACCATTCGATAAACTCCAGATACTCGCGGCTGACCTCGACCACCATATCAAACATCTCGTTGTACATAAAATACGTGTCGTTTGCCGACAGCTCGCTGATCAGAATACGCTGCTCGATCTCGGTCTTTACGGCGTAATTCTTCTCTTTTCCGTAGCGCTCGGCGTTAAAGTTGAAGGTCACGTAATACGATACCTGCCCGTAACGCTCACGGAATTTTTCCACCGTAATGGGGTCCTCGGTGCTGTCCAGCCACACCGTCTTGCCTGCGGCCAGCTCCTGCAAGCTCATCAGACAGTCATCGGCGCGGTAGGTGTTGATGGTATAGCCGTCAAAATCCTCCTCGGCGAAATACGGCACACTGGAGTAGAACGTGCCGCGTCTCTTTTCGATGGGCTCATAATAGAAGGAAATGAAGGGATCGTAGTCCTCAATGGCGCCGCCCGCGTAGTCCTCCAAGCGGTACAGACGGAAGTCGCTGACGTCGAAATAGTTGGTGGCACTCATCTCCACCATGACCGTGGGAGTAACGTAATCCTCAATGGCGCAATCCACGAGCGTCGCGGAGAAGGTCGAGCTGTAATCGGTCTCGGTGAGATCGTAGAGGATATAGACCGAGTCACGTCCCTCATAGCGCACGTAATAGCCCTCTCCCGAGGGGATCTTGTCACCGATGAAGACCTTGTGCGCGACACCCGTCCCCGACGTGACCACATAGTAGGTCGAGGAATCGTCCAGCCCGTATTCGGCAAAGGTGTAGCGCTCCACCACGTCGGGCGTGATGCGCAGCATCACACGGGGTGTGCCCGTGCAATAGGCCAGCGTGGCCAGCATCACCTCATTGTATTCCACGCTCGGGTATCCCTTCAGGATATAGTCGTTGTTGCTGTCCAGCACGAAGGAGAAGGAGCCCTTGGGGTTATGGATCTCAACCGACGCGATACGGTACTCGTCCAGCTCTTCCTCGCCGTAACGCCGCAAGCGCGGATACATGAGAATATCGTACTCGCCGCTGTTGTAATTGAAATCCAGCGTTTCGGTGTCGTTGACCGTCACGTAGGAGACCACCTTAAAGTCCCCTGTTTCGGCGTCCACCATCACGATGGTGCCCACGCGCGTGATATAGTTGTCATCCGCGTCCTGATACAGACGCTCGTGCTCCGTGTTCTCCATCACCCAAACGCCGTCGCGCTTGAGGATATAGTATTTGGCCCCGTCCACGTCCTCGAAGGTGGAACGCGAGGTGAAAAACACGATCAGGGCAGCCGCCACGGCCAGCACGACCACTGCGGCCAGCGCGATGATCAGCAAAAGGCGCTGGCGCTTGATCGAGGATCTGCGGCGGCGCGGGGGCTTGGAAAAATCGGGCCTCTCGGAGAACAGCGCGGGGGTCTGATCGGGGTTTACATGTTCATTCGTCATGAATATCTTCTCCTCACCATGAAATAGATGCCCGCGACGAAGATGAGCCCCGCGGGGACCGCCGTCAGCACGATCATGTACTGATTGGCGTCCTTTGCGGTGATCGAATTGATCTCAAGATCGGTAAAATACTTACAGTCCAACGAAACCGCAATGACCGCACGGCTCATGACGCTGGCGGCGTACGCAAGCACGGCGTGGTTGCCGTAGCTGCTGTCCAGCGCAGCGGTTGACGCAAAATCCGTTGCGGCACAGGCCAGCACGTTGGTATAGGATGCGGCGCCCGTGTCAGGATCCTGCACGGTCTCGCGCGTGAGGGTCATGAGATTGAAGGGATACAGATCGGGATCGTCGATCTGCACGCGGTGCTCGCCCGCCCACGCCTCGGCCTTGCTCGACGTGGTAAAGACGGGGAACTGCTGACGCGCTGCGTAGGAAACGGGAGACTGGTAGTACACGCCGCTTCCCTCCACGTCATTTCTGCGGAAGGTGCTGCGGATCACGCCGCTGTTGCGGAACACCACGCTCTTGGGGTAGTTGGACGCACGCAGATGCTTGGTGATATCCGCGCCGATGTGCTCCTCCTCCACGTACTGCCCCACAACCGTGAGCCCGTCGGGGTCAAAGGAATTGTCGGTATCCTTGACCAGATAGTTGGCCAGGTACTCTGCGGTGCCGTCGCCGTTGTCGTCCACGCCGTGGCGCGCGATGGCGATGCCCCATTCGCCAAGCAGCTCCTCAAGGTTCTTGAGCTTGGGAGTCTCGTGGTCAAAGAAGACCATCATAGAGTTGAACTGTGCGAGGAACACGTCGATCTTGGAAAGCTCGCCCTGCGTGAAATCGGCCGTCGGGTCGAAGATGAGCAGCAGGCGGTCATCCGCCTCAAACTCCTCGGTCTTCAAATTGATCTCCTTGACCTCAAAGCCGACCTCGTAGAGCAGCGTGAGGATCGCGCTGTCCTTTTCCAGCGCATCGGTCTCGCCGTGGTCGACCGTGTAGCGCGCAACAGGCGACTCGGCCTGCGTCACGGCCAGAATGGCCGAGACCAGTCTCTGCTCGCCGTTGTAGCCCACGATCTGGCTGCCCTGGGTGTCATGGGTGAAGAACTGGTCGATCGAGTACACGCGAAACTCCGTGCCGCTGGTCACGATCACGCTCTGCGAGGTCAGCGTCTGACCCGAGGGGTCCTTGTATTTGCTCACCGCCGAGGGGTTGGTGAAGATGTCAATGAATTTGAGCTTGATATTGTCGTGCTTTTGTGCCATATCCTTGACCGAATCCAGCACGTAGCGCGAGGCGGAGTCCGCCCATGCCACGTCCTCCTCGGAGCAGAACAGCACCGTGACCTCACGGGGCTTGCCGTCCGCGCCGTTGGGAATGAGCGCAAGCAGCTCCTCGGCCTCATCCGAGAGGGTGAAGATCTCGTTCTCGGTCATGTCGATGCGCCACTGGAACTCGTCCGCGAGCGCGGTGAAAATAACGTTCAAGAGAATGACCGCCGCGATAATGACGGCCGTGAGTGCGATCGAGATGCTGCCATAGCGCACCTTTTTGTTTTGCAAAAAGCGATTCATGCCAGCCCTCCTCTCAGCCCCAACGGCGCTTGTCAAAGACGCGCACCGTCAAGAACAAAAATACACCCGCAATGGATATATAATACAGCAGTGATGAAAAATCAAACAGCCCGTAGGCGAAATAATCGTAACGGCTGAGCACCGAGATCCAGTCCAGCACGGTGCGGATCCACTGCACGCCGATAAAGTCGTTGAACATGCTGACCAGCACCATGCCGATGATCACCGCGATGGTGATGACCGCCGCCGAGAGCTGGCTCTCCGTGAGGGACGAGATGAACACGCCAATGGCGATGAAGGCCGCGCCGATGAGGATAATGCCAATCAGGCACCCCACCATCTGGCCGCCCACAGGGCCGACGTGCACGTCTGCCGTTGCAGCGCTCTTATCGGCGATGGTATAGGCCAGCAACGGGAAGAAATTGATGCAGGAGACCAGCACGGACGCCAGAAACAGCGCAAAGGCGGCGAAATACTTGCCCAGCACCATCCCCGTGAGCGACACGGGCGAGGTGAGCAGCAGCTGCTCGGTGCGCGCGCGACGCTCGTCCGAGAACAGTCGCATCGTGAGCAGCGGAATGAGGATGATGAACGCGAAGATCATATATTGGAAATACGATGCGGTGCTGTAGCTGGCCTTCTGATAGGTGGTCATGGCGCAGATCACCGCCGACACGGCAAGAAAGATGCCGGTGTAAACGTAGCCCACGGGGTTAATGAAATACGCCCGCAGCTCTTTTTTGAAGATGGCGAACATGAACGGCTCCTCCTTTGCTTAATCCTCATCGCCCGTGTAGGGGGCGATCTTCTTTTGCTCCTCGGCCGTGGCGTCCAGGATCGAGCGTGCGATGTCGTGCTCGGTCTGCTTACCGCTGGGTCTGGCGCGACGGTCACCTTTAGCGGCCTTGGCGGCAGGCGCACTTGCCTGATCCACGATCGAGATAAAGACGTCCTCCAGGCTCATGCCCATCGCCTCCAGCCCGATCAGCGGCCAGCCCTTTTCGGCAAGAGCACGGAACAGACCCTTACGCATGTCCATACCGGGCTTTGCCTCGATGCGGTAGCCGTACGCATCACCGTCGCGTGCGGGAAGTGCCTCGGCAAAGGCAATGTCGGGGCGGTTGCGCAACAGATTGAGCACCTCGCGCTGCGGGCCGCAGATCATCGCCTCATAGCGGCGCGTGCCCTCGGCGGCGCGGTTGATGTTCTCGGTGCGCTCGTCGGCGACGATCCGCCCCTTGTTGATGATCAGGATGCGGTCACAGACCGCCTGCACCTCCTGCAAAATGTGCGTGGAGAGAATGACGGTGTGATCCTTGCCCAGCGTGCGGATCAGATTGCGGATCTCGATGATCTGCTTGGGGTCAAGGCCGACGGTCGGCTCGTCAAAAATGATGACGGGGGGGTTGCCCACCAGCGCCTGTGCGATGCCCACACGCTGACGGTAGCCCTTGGAGAGGTTGCGGATCACGCGGTGGTAGACGTCCTGGATCTTGACCACCTCACAGATCTCCTCTAAGTGCTTGGTGCGGTTGAAGGTACAGCCCTTGAGGTTGTAGACAAAAATGAGGTATTCCTCGACGGTCATGTCAAGGTACAGCGGCGGCTGCTCGGGCAGATACCCGATGCGGCGCTTGACCTCAAGCGGGTCGTCAAGCACGTTGATGCCATCCACCGTGACACGCCCCGCCGTAGAGGAGAGGTAGCCCGTGAGGATATTCATGGTCGTGCTCTTGCCCGCACCGTTGGGGCCGAGGAACCCGACGATCTCGCCGCGTGCGATCTCAAAGCTGATGTCGTCCACCGCGCAGTTCGCGCCGTAGTTTTTAACCAGATGATCGATCTTAATCATAAGGTGCATCCTTTCAAGGTTGAATTTCTCGCGCAACACGCGCGAGCGCGGGCGCAGCGCGCCCGAGAGTATATTCCTATACATTATAGCATATTTCTATGGCAGAATCAACTCCCTTTTTACCCCTTTTCGTGCGCGGTTTGTGAGAATTTCATGAATTTTTGGCAAAAAAGCGCACGCCCCCGTAGGGACGTCCTCGACTGTCCGTTTCTTAACCTGCGTCGAGCCGCACACGAGGAGCAACGGCGCAAGAGCGCACAGATCATGCGCGCCTCCTTCCCGCGCGGGTGGGGTGTGTGTTCTCACAAGGCTTCTCCTTGAGGAGAAGCTGTCGCAAAGCGACTGATGAGGTGTAGGATGCGAAGCATCCGTAAAAAGGGAAACGCGCCTGCGGCGGCTACACCTCATCCGTCAGGCTATGCCTGCCACCTTCCCCTCAAAGGGGAAGGCAAGGGGTCGCCGCACGCGAGGAGCAACGGCGCGAGAGCTCCCTCTCCGTCGCCTACGGCGCCACCTCTCCCATGGGGAGAGGCTATTTGAAAAACACGCCTGAAATAAAATTCGGCACGAATTTCTACCGAAAAAGCCGCTTCACCATCACTTTTGATGGCAAAGCGGCTTTGTTTTATTGGTTTTTTCGTGTGTTTTTGTTCTGCGCGAACGAATTGGCCCCTTTGGGGTTATTCGGTGCGAAGTGCCTCAACGGGGTCTTTTTTCGAGGCAATGCGCGAGGGGATCACACCCGCGATGAGCGTGAGCGCCATGCTGATGCCCACCAGGATGAAGGCGGCACCCACGGGCAGAACCGCGCGGACGTTGCTCATGTCGGTCACGGCCTTCAGGATCAGGTTGATCGGGATGCAGAACAGCAGTGTGGTCAGAATACCGATCGCACCCGCGGCAAAGCCGATGATCAGCGTCTCGGCGTTGAACACGCGCGAGATGTCGCGCTTGGACGCACCGATGGCGCGCAGGATGCCGATCTCCTTGGTGCGCTCGAGCACCGAGATATAGGTGATGATGCCGATCATGATCGAGGACACCACCAGCGAGATCGACACGAAGGCGATCAGCACGTAGGTGATGGCATCAATGATGATGGTCACCGAGGACATCATGATCGCGATCAGATCGGTATAGGTGATCTGATCCTCCTCGGCAAGCCCCTCTTGATTGTTGTAATCGGTGATGAGCTGTGCGAGGCGCTCCTTGGCCTCGAAGTCCACGGGGTAGATGTTGATGGCGGAAAGTGCCTTGTCGTCCACGTTTGCACCCATCACAACGAGATTGTCGTCCAGCGTGCTCTCGGACTTTTCCATATGGTCGGCATACAGTGCGGCATACGCGGCCACGTCAAGGCCGTTCAGATACGTGTCCAGAAGCGCCGCCGCCTCGGTGGCGTAGAAGGCCGCATCGGACAGCTGCATCATATACGCGGTCTGCACCGCCGAAGCAAAGGCACCCATCAGCTCCATGTCGGAAAGCCCACCCAGCTTGGCACTGTATGCCAACGCCACAGGGTCGGTCAGCTCGATGCGGTTGGTGGCGCAGAACACGCCAACAAGGTACGCGATCTTCGCCTCACGCGTTGCATACGTCATGCTCATCTGCGTGAGATGTGCCGTGATCAGCTCCTTTTGGATGTTGATGCTCTCGATCATGGGGTAGACCGAGCGAATCGTCATAGCGGTCATGTTGTCAAAGGCCTGCTCCAGCTTCGCAGGGGTATTGTAGAGCGTGTTGATCAGGCCCGCATACTTCTCGTAGGCCTCCCTGCCGGCACCACCGGCGCTGACCTCCTTGCCGTCCAGCTCAAAGGCGGCGGCATACTGCGTGGCCACCATCACCTCATATTGCGCGATGGAGACGTCGGAATCGTCATCGAGGGGGGCAATCGCATGGAGAATGGCCCCCACCGCGTGATTGGCAAACGTGCCTTGCGCGAGCGATCCGTTCTTGCTGTTGAAGGCGTAAAGATTGATCAGAAAATCGCGCTGCTCCTCGGCCGTATTGATCTCCTCCTTGACCGTGGCCAGATATTCTGCCATCTGGATGTCCGAGATCTTGGTGCGGATCGCGAGCAAAAGCTCCGCCTTCTCGGTGTCGGTGAGACGCTCGAAGTACGCCGCCAGCTTCTCCTGCTTCTCGGCGTCGGTAAGCGACTCGTCCAGCTCAAAGGGCAGACCCGTGAACACGTCGTGCGTGGGATTGTTCTTTTGCTGCTTGACGATCTCGCTCTCGCCCACCTTGGAAAGCACCGCGTTGGTCAGTGCCGAGGTATAGCCGATCGAGCCGCTGATCGAGGCCGAGGTGGCCTCCTCATTGGGGCAGATCACGCCCACGATCCGCAGCGGTATACCCTTATCGTACACCGTCTCGGGCAAAAAGCCGTCCTGCTCACGCAGATCGTGCCAGAGCGGCAGCTGCTTGCCGCCCGCATCGTAGGTCGTGCCCGTTTTGGCATAGAAATCGGAGTTGTAGCCGAGATTGAGATCCAGATTGTAAAAATCCTGATAGGTAAAGGAGATATCCTTGGTGTCTGCCTCGTACTTCTCGCCCATCATCATGGCGGCCATCATGGCGGTCATCTCGTCGGGGTTGAGCAGTCCGAGCATATAGAGCGTGATGTTGGCAATGGTGTTGTTGCGGTCCACCACCAGCACCAGCTCGTTGGCGTTTTCAGGCCATTTGCCGTCCACCAGCTCATACTGATCAAAGATCGCGCCGTTGATCAGCTCGCCGTCGCGCCCGGGCATGATCTCCGAGAAGATGCTGATGCTGTCGGTGATGCCCGAAAGGCCTGCATATTCGCCGGAGAAATCCGAAAGAATGCCCGAGGGGCTGACCTGCAGCACGCCGTTCTTGCCGTAGGGGGTGCTGGCGTTGTAGATCTGCAGATCCATGTTGTAGGAATACTGGATCGCCGTGAGATCGTCCTTGATCTCGTCGTAGCGGCTCTTCAGATATTCGTTAAACTTGGCGAGGTTGTTCTTATCCATCGAGGTCATGGCCTGCACCATGTTGCTGATCGAGTCGTCCACGTAGACCTTGCCCGGCTCGCGGTTGGCGTGTCCCTCACCGCTGGTGCCGACCATGGCCGCCAGCATCGCCGCGTAGTCCGAGGTCTCGGCCGTGATGGAGATGGGATACGAGGTGAGCGTCTCCTCTTGAATATTTCCGATAAACAGGTTGACGCCGTTGGAGAGCGCAAGGATCAGCGCGATGCCGATGATACCGATGCTCCCCGCCACCGAGACCAGCAGTGTGCGCGTCTTTTTGGTGAGCAGGTTATTGAGCGAGAGCGAGAGCGCCGTCAAAAACGACATCGACCTCTTGCCCTTGCCGTTCTTCTCCTTCTTTGCCTTTTTCGCCTTTTTGGGGGGTGCCTGCTCCTGTGTCTGCTCCACAATGGGTGCGGGGGCAGGCGCGGTGAAGGGATCGGTGTCGTCGGTCACCAGGCCGTCACGCACGCGAATGATGCGCGAGGAATACTGCTCGGCAAGCTCGGGGTTGTGGGTGACCATGATCACCAGCTTGCGCCGCGAGACCTCCTTGAGGATCTCCATGATCTGCACGCTCGTGACGGTATCCAGCGCGCCCGTGGGCTCATCGGCCAGCAGAATATCGGGGTCGTTCACAAGGGCGCGTGCGATCGCCACACGCTGCATCTGACCGCCCGACATCTGGTTGGGCTTTTTGTGGAGCTGGTCGCCAAGCCCCACCTGCTCCAGCGCTGCCACGGCGCGGGCACGGCGCTCCTCGCGCGACACGCCCGAGAGGGTCAGTGCCAGCTCGACGTTGGAGAGCACGGTCTGGTGCGAAATGAGGTTGTAGCTCTGAAAGACAAAGCCGATCGAATGATTGCGGTAGGTATCCCAATCCGCGTCCTTGAACTCCTTGGTGGAGCGACCGTTGATCACCAGATCCCCGCCGTCGTAGCGGTCAAGACCCCCGATGACGTTGAGCAGCGTGGTCTTGCCACAGCCGGAGGGACCGAGGATCGAGACAAATTCGCTCTCACGAAAATCAATGCTGACCCCGCGCAACGCCGCCACCTGTGTGTCGCCGCTGACGTAGGTCTTTGCGATCTCGCGCAAAGAAAGCATACGCTTGCCTCCTTTTTATAGATGGATTTTTTCCCATTATAGCGCGCGAATGTGACAGCGCTGTGAAAGTCAATGCCACTTCAAAAAGAAAATTGTAAATATTTTTTTAATTTGGAAGCGATGCCAAGCCCAAAGCCCTGCCAAGGCCGCGGCCAGCAACCCTGTGATCCAGCCCGCTGCCACGGCGGCCGTGTGGCGGCTCGCGTCCTGCTCGGGGGTCACGGTGTCGAGCGTGGGGGATGCGTGCGCACCGTTCAGCTCAGGGGTGATGTCAAGCACGCCGCCCGTCCCCATGTCCCCGTCCATGCCGTCGGGCATGCTCTCGGGCACGTGTGCGGGGAGCACCTCCCACATGGCAGTGAGCGTTAAATTCCCTTGCGGGAGCGCATCGCCCTTGCGGTAAACCTTGCCGTCCGAGCCACTCCACGCGAGGAACTCATAGCCCTCGCGCACAGGCGTGCCCGCAGCGACCGCAGCGCGCTCAAAGCTGAAATAGGTCTGTACCGCGGGCGCGCCCTCTCCCTCGGGGGCGCGGTAGCTCACCGTGAAGGAAAAGGGACTGTTGTAGTCGGCATAGTCCAGCGAAATATACGCGGTCGCACCGTTGTAGGTGATCTTGCCCCAGCCGTTTTGGATCTCGGTCACGGCGACCAGTGCGCCGCGCGCGAGGGTCCCGCGCTTGGCCGCGCCGCTGCTCGCCGCGGCGCGCACGTTCACAAAGCCGTTGGTCACGGTGTAGTAGCCCGTATGCTTGTCCTCCAGCGCGGTATAGCCGAGCGAGAGCGAGATGCCGCTGTACTTGGGCGTGCCGTAGCCCACGATGTAGGTGTCCGAGAGCGCGTAATCGCGCGTCGAGACGCGGTCCGAGGAATTGCCCTCCACGGTATAGACGCGGTTGCCCTTGACATAACGGACAAGCCCCACGTGATCCGAGGCGCGCGCCGTGCCCGACGAGCGAAAGAAGATCAGATCCCCCGTTTTGGGCTTATATCCCGAGGAACGGGTGCGATAGATCCCCTGCTCGCGCAGGGCCTCCACCCAGAGCGTGCAGCTGGCAAACGCGCCCCCCGCACTTTTTGCCGCGCCCGCCTCGCCAAGACACCACGAGGCAAAGCTGGCGCACCACGCATAGCCGTAGGTGCCGCCGATAGTGCCCAGCGCATAGTTGAATTCGGTATAATTGCGCGAGCCCTCGGCATTCTTGCCCCCGAGATCTGCTGTGCTGTTCCCCTCGTGATAGCCGAGCTGCGAGAGCGCAACGGCCACCGCATCGAAGGCGGGATCGCCCGTTCGGGTGATCTGTGTGAGGTTCTTGTAATACGACGACGCGCGGTATGTAGTTGAGACGGTATGCGAAGGAGTCAGCGCGAGGGTCGGTATCTGCACTGCGGCAAGCAGGAGCAGCGCGGCGCAAAGCGCCGCCAATTTGCGTTTCATAAAACTGTCCTCCTTTGTGAAGTTCACGCCGATGTCATCGGCTGTGGCGACTCCCCCTGCGTTCGCCACGGATGTACATTTTACCACAAAAACGCGCCCCGTGGCGCAGGTAAATTCTCCCAGGGGTGCTTTTTTGCCCCATTCACACAGAATTCATTTGACTTTTTTTCGCATTTGGTATACAATGGTGTAGAAAAGTGGGCACGGCTCCCCTTTGCTGTAAATATCTTCCGCCCGTGCCGACACCGTGAAAGTAAAGGATGCTTTATGACTGTAAAACCGAGAAATTATTATCTGTGGATCGGCGGCATCGCCCTGCGCGCTCTGCTCTCGCTTTTGGTGATGGCAGTGTGCGCGTTCTGGATCTGGCGTGTGTTCTTCTCGGCCGCGATCCCCTCCGATTTCAAAAAAATACAGCCCAATGCTGCGCTCAAGGCCGCCTACGACACAAGCGGAGAGGCACTCACCTTCTTCACGCAGGAGCAGGCAACCGTCACGCGCGGTGAGCACGATTACGGCTATTTCGGCGTGCCGCGCTTCGTCTTTATCCCGGAGGCGAATCAGGTGCAGCTGGTCTTTCGCTACAACAACAGCACGCTGGAGGCCGTGCAGTCCGACCTCGGGCTTGCCGAGCGCCCGCCGCGTGGCGAGCAGATCTTTGACGTGACGCTCCTTATGCTCACCGACACCACCCCCGAAAACGGGGATGATAACGAAGATGGCAGCGAAACGGTCGCGAAAACGCGCATCCATGCAAGCGCCGCACCGCGCGTGGAGACCACGCTTCTCTACACCTACTTCTACTACACCTTTGACGGCGTGGAGCTGACCGACCAAACGCTGGTCGTGTATCTGGACGTGTATGCCGATACCGCGCTTGGCGTCACCCCCGACTATACGTCCGCGGCGATGGGCACTCTGCGCCTGTACCACCACGAGGCCGCGCGCCTCACGCAAAAGCCCTCGGCCAAGGAATGGCGTGCCATTGCCGAATACACCGAATAATCCCGACCCGTTCCCCTACTTTTCAAAAAAGGAGATTGCCATGTACGACCACCGTCCCCAACGCCAGAACGCCACGGCAAAGCTCGCTGTGCTCGCGCTTCTTGCAGCCGCCGCCATTGCGCTGTTTGGCTCCACGCTAACCCCGAAATATCCCGCGATCCTGCAGGCGATCGGCATCGCGCTGCTCATCCCGATCATTCAGCTCTCAACGCGCTATCTTTTCACCTCTTATTTATACCGTTTGCGGCCGTATGACGACGGGAGCACCGATCTGGAGATCTATTCCTACCGCGGCGGCGCGCGCATGCAGCTGGTCTGCCGCGTGGGACTCGAGGAGATCACGGCTCTCACGCCCCTTACCGCGGCCAACAAAAAGCCCCCGCACGGCCTTCGCCGCTACAATTATTGCATGGATATCGGTCCGCGCGACGCACAGGTGCTCTCGGTCACCAACGGCGACGGAGACTGTGAGATCCTGCTCGTGCCCGACAAGACTCTTTGCGACGCCCTCGCCGCGGCAGCCAACGCCCCCAAGACGGATACACCAACCGAAGATCCGACAAACGAAGAATAAGCGCCGCAAGCGGCGCTTTCTCTTTTACGGATGCGCCGCATCCTACACCTCATCACCCGCTTTGCGGGAGCTTCTCCTCAAGGAGAAGCCTTGTGACGGCACGCCCCGCCTTTCATCTTGCCCTCAAGGAAAGCTCCTTCGGCCTTCCCCTTGAGGGGAAGGTGTCGCGGTACGCGACGGATGAGGTGTTTTTACGCGTTGGCGTATTACTGCAATACACCCCGCAGCGCACACATTTTTTCACAAATCCTTCACTTTTTTTACCAAAAGGGTTGACACGGCCGCGCCTGCGTGCTACAATAAATTCGAATTTCCGCAGATGCGGTCGGAATCGCACGAAACCGACCGTTGAGGTGGCTCCGGAGAAGCTCATTTGAGTGCCGAAGGTGCAAGGCGCGATGCGCCGAATCTCTCAGGCAAAAGGACGGAGCAGACAATTCCCTTTTTGTATATTGTCTGTTTTGTCGTTCTCTCGGGTGACCGTGCGGAACGGCATTTTTATTTTCAGGAGGAAAATATGGAGGCTTTTTTGACAAAGCTCAATGACTTCACCGCCCCCGCGGCCAAGCTCATTGACACAATCAACACGTATCTGACCGACTACGTGCTGTTGTTCTTGCTGGTGGGTATCGGTCTGTTCTTCACCGTCCGTACGCGCTTCGTGCAGGTGCGCTGCTTTGGCGAGGGCATGAAGCTGGTATTCGGCAAGATCTCGCTGCGCGGCGGCAAGCAAAAGGGGGGGCTGAGCTCCTTCCAGGCACTGGCCACGGCCATTGCGGCGCAGGTCGGCACGGGTAACATCGTGGGCGCGTGCGGTGCGATCCTGATCGGTGGCCCCGGTGCGATCTTCTGGATGTGGGTGATCGCATTCCTCGGTATGGCGACCATTTACGCCGAGGCAGTGCTCGCACAAAAGACCCGTAAGGTGAACGAGGACGGCTCGGTCGAGGGTGGCCCTGTTTACTATATCAAGACAGCCTTTACGGGCACGTTCGGCAAGGTGCTGGCCGCTTTCTTTGCGGTAGCCACCGTTCTGGCACTGGGCTTCATGGGCTCGATGGTGCAGTCCAACTCCATCGCCGAGACCGCAGGCACGGCCATCGGCATGAGCAGCAGCCTTTACTGGATCATCGGTCTTGTGGTGGCGGCACTGGCTGCCGTGATCTTCCTTGGCGGTGTCAACCGTATCGCCTCGGTCACCGAAAAGCTGGTTCCCCTCATGGCGCTGCTCTACATTCTCGGCTCGCTTGTGGTCATCTTTGCCCGTGTCCGCTACATTCCCGAAACCTTCGGCATGATCTTCAAATACGCCTTTAACGCCAATGCGCTGATCGGCGGCGGCATCGGCTTTGCTCTGAAAACAGCACTCAGCCAGGGTGCAAAGCGCGGCCTGTTCTCCAACGAGGCAGGCATGGGCTCCACGCCCCACGCACACGCGCAGGCCAACGTCAAGAACCCCCACGAGCAGGGCTGCACGGCCATGATCGGTGTGTTCATTGACACCTTCATCGTGCTCACCATGACCGCACTCGTCGTGATCTCCACGCTGTATGCAGGCGGCGGCGCGCTCTCCGATCCCTCCAACTACGCCGCAAGCGGCGGTCTGACCGATGTGATGGCCAAGCTGTTCAGCAAGACCAACCTCGCACAGATGGCCTTCGGCACGGTATTCGGCGAGACCTTTGGCAACTACTTCGTTGCCATTTGTCTGTTCTTCTTCGCCTTCTCCACCATCCTTGGCTGGAACTTCTTTGGCAAGGTCAACGCGCAGTACCTCTTCGGCAAGAAGGGCGTGTTGGTCTACTCGATCTTGGCAATCGTCTTCGTGTTCATGGGGTCGCTCTTTAGCAACGATTTTGTCTGGAACCTGACCGACTTCTTCAACTACCTCATGGTCCTGCCCAACGTCATCGCGCTGGTGGCTCTCGGCACCATGGTTGCAAAGTGCGCCAAAACCAAGGGCGAGGAACTGCCCGATCTTTCGAAATAAATCAAATTTTCACGCAAAGCAGGCCGACGGTCACCGTAGGCCTGCTTTTTTGATTTTTTCGCCCCCTCTTCTTGCATTTTCCGCGTTGCTATGCTATAATGATAACAGTTGGAGCCATCCGACAAAACATAGACAAAAGGAGAACACCACCATGGCAAAGAAATCCGGCATTACGAATGCATACGAGACACTGCCCAAGGTCGTCAAGATCCTGCTTCAGATCTTTTTGGGCGCCTTCATCGGCGGCATCTACCGCATCATTCGCTTCTTTGAGACCGGCAAGGTCCTCACCCTTGTGGCAGGCCTTCTCACCCTTTTCACGGGTGTTGGCAACGCGATCGCTTGGGTCGCGGATCTCGTCACCGAGCTGCTGTTCAACCGCATCACGGTTCTGGCAGACTGAGCCTCACATAAAAAAAAGAACGCCCTGTGGGCGTTCTTTTTTTACTTTTCCCTTCCCTTGTTGGTACATATCTCTTGACAAACACGAGACCGGCAGAGTATAATGGCATTATATATTATGGAGAGTGTTTTTTGTTTGCAAAAAACGCGTGTTTTCGGAAAGGTGGACTTCGCATGGTAAAGAATATTCCCGAACTGTTTGGCTGCATGGTTTTCAACGAGGAGGTCATGCGACAGCGTCTGCCCGAGGAGGTCTACCGCTCCCTGCAAAAGACCATCAGCGAGGGCAAGGAGATCGACCCCTCGATCGCGAACACGGTGGCCGAGGCCATGAAGAACTGGGCACTGGAAAAGGGCGCCACGCATTATACGCACTGGTTCCAGCCCCTCACGGGCGTCACCGCCGAGAAGCACGAGGCCTTTATCGAGCCGGTCGCGGGCGGCAAGGTCGTAATGGAGTTTTCGGGAAAGGCGCTCATCAAGGGCGAGTCCGATGCCTCGTCCTTCCCCTCAGGGGGTCTTCGCGCCACCTTTGAGGCACGTGGCTACACCGCCTGGGACCCCGCATCCTACGCCTTTGTGAAGGACGGCACGCTCTTTATCCCCACGGCCTTTTGCTCCTACGGCGGCGAGGCACTGGACACCAAGACCCCGTTGCTGCGCTCGATGGACGCCCTCTCGCGCGAGGGTGTGCGCATCATGCGGCTCTTCGGCGATACCGAGACCAAGCGCATCACCACCACGGTGGGCATCGAGCAGGAGTATTTCATCATCGACAAGGCCATGTACGAGCAACGCAAGGATCTGATCTACACGGGCCGCACGCTCTTTGGCGCGCCCGCGCCCAAGGGGCAGGAGCTGGAGGACCACTACTACGGCGAGCTCAAGACCCGCATCCACGACTATATGGCGGACCTGGACGAGGCACTCTGGCGCATGGGCGTACCCGCCAAGACCAAGCACAGCGAGGGCGCACCCGCGCAGCACGAGCTCGCGCCCATCTACTCCACCACCAACACCGCGGTCGATCAGAATCTCTTGATCATGACCTATATGAAAAAGATCGCCGAGCAGCACGACCTTGTGTGCCTGCTGCACGAGAAGCCCTATCAGGGCGTGAACGGCTCGGGCAAGCACGACAACTGGTCGATCGGCACCGATACGGGCAAAAATCTGCTAAAACCGGGTAAGACCCCTGCCGAGAACAAGCAGTTCCTGCTCATCCTTGCCGCCGTGATCAAGGCGGTGGACGAATATCCCGACCTGCTTCGCCTCTCGGTCGCGCACCCCGGCAACGACCACCGTCTGGGCGGTAACGAGGCACCCCCCGCGATCATCTCCATGTTCATCGGCGACGACCTGCAGGAGGTGGTGGATTCGATCGTCCGCGGCACGGCCTATCACGGTGCCAAGCGCGGCAAAATGAACCTCGGCATCCCCTCGGTGCCCGTGTTCAGCAAGGACACCACCGACCGCAACCGCACCTCGCCCTTCGCCTTTACGGGCAACAAGTTCGAGTTCCGCATGCCAGGCTCCTCGCAAAACGTCGCCATGCCCAATATCGTGCTCAACACCGCCGTGGCCGAGTCCTTCCGCCAGTTCGCAGACGTGCTGGAAAAGGCCGAGAACTTCGACAAGGCGCTCGCAAAGCTCATCAAGGACACCTTCCGTAAGCACAGTCGCGTGCTGTTCAACGGCAACGGCTACTCCGAGGAGTGGCAGAAGGAGGCCGCCTCGCGCGGACTGCCCAATCTCAAGACCTCGGTGGACGCCTTCAAGACCTTCGACGCCGAGAAGAACGTCACGCTCTTTGCCACGCACGGCGTCATGAGCGAGGTGGAGATCCACTCGCGCAAGGAGATCCTGTTTGAAAACTACGCCAAGCTCATCAACATCGAGGCGCAAACCATGATCGAGATGGCCACGCGCGACATCCTGCCCGCCGTCAATGCCTACGTGGCCGAGCTCGCCGGTGCCTGTGCCGCCAAGACCGCTGTGATCCAAAGCGTGGACGTCTCCATGGAGACCGATCTGATCGAGACGCTCTCGCGCCTTGTGGGCGAGGCCTTTACCGCCGTAAAGGCCCTGAAGGCCGCAGATGCGGCCGCCTCGGCCTGTGCCACAGGCGAGGCACGGGCCTGCGCCTTTGCCGATAACGTCATCCCCGCCATGACACTCCTGCGCGCAAAGGTGGATGAGATGGAGACCCTCACATCCTCGGATTACTGGCCGTTGCCGACTTACGGGGATATGATGTTCCGCGTGTAAATCCTGCGTTCGCGCAGCTGCCCTGCCCCCAAAGCGGGAGCAGGGCTTTTGAAAAATTAAAATAATTATAAAAACTGTATTGACAGGCGCGCTCTTTTCTGTTATACTTATTTTAGAACAATTCTAAAAGGAGGTCCGCATGACACAGAAGCGAGCCGCGATCCTTGCGATCCTGCGCGAGTCCGAGGGGCATTTACAGCCCGATGAGATCTATCGCCGCGCGAAAGCGCGCTACCCCGGCATGGTGCTGGCCACCGTCTACAACAATCTGCACGCGCTGGCCGATGCGGGCCTGATCCGCCAGATCCACACCGCGGGCGGCGCAGACTTCTACGATAAGACCCCCGAGCCGCACGAGCACGCGCTCTGTACCGCGTGCGGGAAGCTTTTGGATATCGAGCTGGGCGACCTTACGGCCGTGTTTACCGCGCAAGGCGACCTACCCGTGCACTCCTGGGATCTGATCGTACACACCACCTGTCCAACCTGCCAACAAAACTGATTTTAATAAAAGGAGAATTTTGACATGAAAGAGCTGAAGGGCACCAAAACCGAGCAGAATCTGATGACCGCATTTGCAGGCGAGAGCCAGGCGCGCAACAAGTATACATACTTTGCAAGCGTGGCAAAGAAGGAGGGCTATGAGCAGATCAGCGCCCTGTTCGCCAAGACCGCCGACAACGAGAAGGAGCACGCCAAGATGTGGTTCAAGCTCCTCGGAGAGCTGGGCAACACCGCGCAGAATCTGGCTGCCGCGGCCGCAGGCGAGAACTACGAGTGGACCGACATGTACGCCACCTTCGCCAAGGAGGCCGACGAGGAGGGCTTTGCCGACATCGCCGAAAAGTTCCGCGCCGTGGCCGAGATCGAGCGCACGCACGAGGAGCGCTATCGCAAGCTGCTTGCCAACGTGGAGATGCAGAAGGTGTTTGAGAAGGCCGAGCAGACCATGTGGGAGTGCCGCAACTGCGGCCACCTCGTGATGGGCAAGAAGGCCCCCGAGGTCTGCCCCGTCTGCGCACATCCCCAGAGCTACTTTGAGGTCCGCGCCGAGAATTATTGATCGGCATAAACAAAAAAGCCCCGTACGGGGCTTTTTTGTTTATTTATTGACCACGTGCACGTCGAGCTGATTGAACGGGATCTCAATGCCGTTCTCGCACATCGCGGCAAGCAGCTCCTCCTTGAGGTCGAAGCTCACAGGCCAGTAGTCCGCTTGCTTCACCCACACGCGGACCGTAAAATCCAGCGAGCTTGCGCCGTGCTCCGAGAGGCGCACGAAGGGCGCGGGGTCCTTCAGAATATTGTCGTGCCCTGCGATCACATCCAGCACCAGCTCCTTGACCTTTTCCACGTCGCTGCCATAGGCAACCGAGAGCTTGAGGTCCACGCGACGGGTCTCCTTGGTGCTGTAATTGATGATGTTCGAGCTTGTCACCGTGCTGTTGGGGATCACCACGACCTTGTTGTCGCCCGTTTTGAGCTTGGTGCAGGAAATGGTGATGGTCTCCACCGTGCCCGCCGTACCGCCGATATCCACGAAATCCCCTTCTCCAAAGGGCTTGCTCGACACCAGCATGATCCCCGCAGCAATGTTGGAGATCGTCCCCTGTACCGCAAGCGAGACCGCGAGGGAAAGAGCCGTAAAGATCGCCACCAGCGAGGTGGTATCCACGCCCAGCAGCGAGAGCAGGATGATCACATATATGATCAGCAGTGCTGCTTTAAGCAACGAAGCAAGAAAATCCCCTGCCGCACCCTTGAGCTTCGTTCCGTTTATGATCCTGCGGAATACACCAAGCACGATCCGCACCACCGCAAGACCGAACAGCAGCACCAGTACAAACTTGACAATGTTTGCACCCTGCCCTTGCGCCGTGTCGGTCAGCTTGTTCCACATGCCAATCAACCAATCCTTCATGTTTCCTCCTTTTGCCGTTTGCCAATCTCCCGCGGCAAGCGACATATGTTTTGAAAATTTGTGGGAGTTGTCTTCCTCATTATAGCACAAAATGCACGCCCTTGAAACCCCTTTGCAAAAGATTCTTTTGCGCGAGGAAAAGAATCACTGCAAGAAGGCGCACAGTAAGCCCTCGGCCGTCGGGCAAAACCGAGCACGGGCTATTCATCAAAGAATGGCAGCAACGATCAACGCGATCACCGCCAACCAAATCAGCACAAACGGTATTGCATAATACCATTTTCGGGGTTTTCCGTTCGCCCAAAGATCCTCTGACTCCGCCCGACATTTTTCAAATATCTCTTTGGGAATCAGCTTGACCGTGAGGGCAATCAAGGCAGGCAGGATGATGATATCGTCCAAAAACCCAAGAATGGGGATAAAATCGGGTACCAGATCAACCGGGGATAACGCATAAACGACCACGATTGCCGCCATGATTTTTGCCACCCACGGCGTGTTTCTTTTCTTCAAAGCCAAAAAGACAGCGGGGATATCTGTTTTTAATTTTTTTGCCCGTTCCTGCAATTTCATAAATAAGCTCTCGTCAATTTCGTATTTGTTGGTGTATATATTGTAGCATAACCTTCTCTCGCAGTCAATGCTTCGCTTTTTGCCGCCGCTGCAAGCAAGCCCCCGTACGAGACGCCGCCGTTGGCGGCTATCGGCTGTTTGTCGCTTCGCTCCAAACGGCAAGATGCACGAAATGAGCGCGAAAGGCAAAGAGAGCGAGGCATCTTGCGGGGTTCGGATTTGAATTTCACGGGAATTTCGCGCCTTGCGCGAATATTTTTGCTCGCGGCTCATGTGAGCAAGCTCCCGTACGGGACGCCGCCGTTGGCGGCTATCGACTGTTTGTCGCTTCGCTCCAAACGGCAAGATGCGCCACACAACTCCAGATGCCATAGAATAGCAGCATCTTGCAGGGCTCGTTTCTGCGAAACGAGCCGCCACAAACAGAAAGCCACCCCCGATTGGGGGTGGCTTTCTGTTTGTGGTGACCCGTACGGGAATCGAACCCATGCCTTCGCCGTGAGAGGGCGACGTCTTAGCCGCTTGACTAACGGGCCTTGCGGTACTTTGCTATTATAGCACACTCTTTTTCAAAATGCAAGCCCTTTTTTGCATTTTTTCAAATTTTTTTCAAGGCGCATCTGAAAGCACCGAAAAAAGGGCTCTCCTGTATAAAAACGGCTTTTCCCTTCTCCACCGTCTTGCTCAATCTTGTCAAATGATGCATCGCCTACGGCGATATGATGTTTTTCGCCTCGCTCAAAATGATGTTGCTCCCGTTGGTCGCAATGATGCGATGTTTGCCCCAAAATGTGGCGAAGCCACACATCATTAGGCGTAGCCGTCATCATTGGCGAAGCCAACATCATTTGCCGAAGGCAAACATCATTCAAAAAACGCACTTTTGTCGGTAGACAAAAGTGCGTTTTTTGTTGGCGCGGCACGGGGGACTCGAACCCTCGACCTACTGGTTCGTAGCCAGGCACTCTATCCAACTGAGCTAGTGCCGCATCGTACCCTTTCGGCGTACTCATATATATTAGCACACAAAATCGGCTTTGTCAAGAGCCTTGCTCGGATTTTTTTGAAAATTTCTGCGTTTGGCGTGAGCGCGAGTATAAATGCCCTGTGCGCAGGCCAAAAATGAGTATGGATTTTAAGAAAAAGAGGTATGCCCCGTGGAACAAAAGTCGAACGCCGTCAAGACGCTCTCGTTTCTGGTGATCACGCTGGCGGTCTATCTGCTGCTCTGGCAGCTGCTCACGCGCTATTTTGATCTCCCCGTTTATTATTACGCGCGCCTGATCGAGCTGCTTGCGATCGGTCTTTTCATCGCGCTTGCCCTGCATACGCCCATGCGCTTTTGTGAGATGGGGATCGTCGTGCCGCGTGACGTGCTGGCGCGCTCTCTCGCGGCGGGCGGTGCCATTGCGCTCCTCGTATTTACCGTGCTGGGTCTTTTGCGCGTGCGGCTCGGCGGCATGCCGCTTTTTTCGTGGCACGTGTCGGGGGATATTTCGCGCGTGACCTATATTCTCGTTGCACCCTTACAGGAGATCTTGGCCAAAAGCGTGATGCTATACAGCTTTGAGCTTTGCTTTGAGGGCAGGCATCCGCACCTGGCAAATCTGATGTCGGGGCTGACCTTTGCCGCCTTCCACGTGGTCTACGGCTTCCCCATGATGGTGCTGGCGATGCTGCTGGCGCTGTTCACGGGATGGCTGTTTTTGCGCGTGCGCTGTGTGTGGGGCTGCGCGCTGGCGCACTTCGCACTCGGCTTTCTGCCCGCATGCTTCGGCTTTGCCTGACTCTTGCTTTTTTTACAAAAAGGTGTTATAATGGTATCAAAAAAGGGGGCGATACCGTGGAAACGCGCTGTGAGAGCTGTGAATTTTACGATTGGGACGAATACGAGGACGCCTATGTTTGCACGATGCGCCTGGACGAGGACGAGATGGTGCAATTTCTGTCACGCCGCACCGCGTCCTGCCCCTACTACCGCTACTACGACGAATACAAGAGCGTACACAAGCAGATCTAACGCAAGCATCGCGCTTGAACCAAGAATTGCAAATAAAAAGAGAGGATATTTCGGCATGAACCGATCTATCCTCTCTTTTTTCAGTGCTTAAAACAGCCCCGTGATCTTGCCGTCGTCATCCACGTCGATGCGAAGCGCCGCAGGAGATTTCGGCAGGCCCGGCATCGTCATAATCTCACCCGTGAGTGCAACGATGAAGCCCGCGCCCGCGGACACCTTGACCTGACGCACGGTGACCGTGAAGCCCTCGGGCGCGCCAAGCTTGGCGGCATCATCCGAGAAGCTGTACTGAGTCTTTGCCATACAGATGGGCAAATTGCCAAAGCCAAGAGCGGTCAGCTGTGCGATCTGCTTCTTCGCCTGGGGTGCAAAGCTCACCCCGTTGCCGCCGTAAATGCGCCCCACGATGGCCTCGATCTTCTCCTCGATCGTGGTCTCGGTCTCGTACGCAAAGGAGAACTCACTCTGCTGCTCACACAGACGCACGACCTCCTCGGCCAGCGCCATACCGCCCTTGCCGCCCTCGGCCCAGACGGTGGAGAGCACCACGTTGACGCCCAGCGCACGGCACTTCTCGATCACCAGCGCGATCTCGGCATCGGTATCGGTCGGGAAGCGGTTGACCGCCACCACGGCAGGCAGCCGGTAGACGTTTTTGATGTTGGAAACATGGCGCAAAAGGTTCGGGATGCCCGCCTCAAGCGCCGCGAGATTCTCGCCGCTAAGCTCGGTCTTGGGCACGCCGCCGTGCATCTTGAGTGCGCGCACCGTGGCCACGATGACCACAGCCGAGGGCACAAGCCCTGCCGCGCGGCACTTGATATCCAAAAACTTCTCTGCACCGAGATCCGCGCCAAAGCCCGCCTCGGTGATGGCATAATCGCCCAGCTTCATGGCCATACGGGTGGCGATCACCGAGTTGCAGCCGTGTGCGATGTTGGCAAACGGGCCGCCGTGCACCAGCGCGGGCGTGCCCTCCAGGGTCTGCACGAGGTTGGGCTTGATCGCGTCCTTGAGCAGTGCCGCAAGCGCGCCTACTGCACCAAGATCCCCTGCGGTCACGGGCTTCTCGTCGTAGGTATAGGCCACAACGATGCGCGAAAGACGCTCCTTGAGGTCGGCCATCGACGAGGCAAGGCAGAACACCGCCATGATCTCGGATGCCACCGTAATATCAAATCCGTCCTCGCGCGGCACGCCGTTCACGCGGCCGCCCAGACCGTCGGTCACAAAGCGCAGCTGACGGTCGTTCATATCCACGCACCGCTTCCAGGTGATGCGGCGGGTGTCGATGCCCAGTGCGTTGCCCTGATGAATGTGGTTGTCAAGCAGCGCAGCCAGCAGGTTGTTGGCCGCACCAATGGCGTGAAAGTCGCCCGTGAAGTGCAAATTGATATCTTCCATGGGCACGACCTGTGCATAGCCGCCGCCTGCGGCGCCGCCCTTGATGCCGAACACCGGCCCCAGCGACGGCTCGCGCAGTGCCACGGCCACGCGCTTGCCGATGCGGCGCATGCCGTCGGCAAGGCCGATGGTGGTGGTGGTCTTACCCTCGCCCGCGGGGGTGGGGGTAATGGCCGTGACCAGGATCAGCTTGCCGTCGGGGCGTGTGGTATCGCGCAAGAGCGCGTTGTCGATCTTCGCCTTATAGCGTCCGTATTGCTCCAAATATTTCTCGTCGATGCCCGCAGTCTTCGCGATCTCGGTAATGGGCTGCATATGCGCACTTTGCGCGATCTCAATATCCGAAAGGAACGCCATATCCGTTTCTCCTTATTGCTTAAAATATTTCACAGCAGATGCAAAGAGCTTCATGTCGTACTCACCGGGCACGTTGCGGTAGATGCCGTTCACAAAGCGCTCGGAGTGGCCCATCTTGCCCAGCACGCGGCCGTCGGGCGAGGTGATGCCCTCGATCGCGGCGATCGAGCCGTTGGGATTGAAGGCGCTGTCCATGGTGGGGTTGCCCGCAAGATCCACGTACTGCGTGGCGATCTGACCGTTTGCGGCAAGCTGCTTCACCAGCTCCTCGGATGCGAGGAACCGTCCCTCGCCGTGCGAGATCGGCACGGTGTAGATCTCACCGACCTCGGTGCCTGCGAGCCAGGGCGACTTGTTGGTGCAAACACGGGTGCGCACCATCTTGGACTGGTGGCGACCGATGATGTTATAGGTCAGGGTGGGGCAATCGGCATCGGTGTCGATGATCTTGCCAAAGGGCACAAGACCCAGCTTGATCAGCGCCTGGAAGCCGTTGCAAATACCCAGCATCAAGCCGTCACGGGTATCGAGCAGCTTGCCCACCTGCTCCTTGACCGCAGGATTGCGGAAGAAGGCGGTGATGAACTTGGCCGAGCCGTCGGGCTCGTCACCGCCCGAGAAGCCGCCGGGAATGAACACCATCTGCGACTCGGAGAGCTTTTTCGCCACCGTTTCGACACTTCTTGCCACGTCGTCGGCGGTGAGGTTGCGGATCACCACGATGTCGGCCTCCGCGCCTGCGCGCTCCAGCGCACGTGCGGAGTCATACTCGCAGTTGGTGCCGGGGAACACGGGAATGAGCGCCTTTGGGCGCGCGCACTTCACTGCGGGTGCTGCATTACAGCCCGCACGGTATGCAAATGCACTTGCCTCGCCCTTCGCGGGGGCATCGGTGGGATACACGTCCGCAAGCGTCGCCTCGTTGAGGGACAGCAGCTCGGCGATCGTCGCCTTTTCGCCGTCCAGCACGATCTCGGGTGCTTCGGTGGTCTCACCGATCTTCGTCGCGTAAGGAAGATCGACCTCCTCGGTCAGCTCCGCCACGATGAAATCCTGCATCATGCCGCTGTACCAGCTCTCTCCCACCGTACCGCAGGATGCAAAGCCGATCTCGTTACCGAAGGACATCTTCATCACGGCCTCGGCAATGCCGTTCTCCACGGCCCATGCGGCCTTGACCTTGCCTGCCTTGTGCTGCGCGTGGAAGGCCTCCCATGCGGCCTTGGTGGAGTCCGCCGACTTCTCGGTGGGCGCAAACAGATACACGGGATGTCCTGCCGCCTTGAACTCGGGCGAGAGCACGTCGCACGCCTTGATGGGCGCAATGGCGAAGGAGATCAGCGTCGGGGGAACGTCCTTATCGAGGAACGTGCCCGACATCGAGTCCTTGCCGCCGATGGCCGCGGCGTTCAGCTCCATTTGCGCGTCCATCGCGCCAAGCAGTGCCGCAAAGGGCTTGCCCCAGCGCATGGGCTCGTTACGCAGCTTCTCGAAAAACTCCTGCAGCGTAAGGTACGCATCCTTATAGTCCGCGCCTGCCGCCACGATCTTGGCCATGGAGCTGTATACGGCGGCGTGTGCGCCCGTGTAGGGATCGACACACATCACGTCGGGGTCAAGCCCCCACGCCATGACGCTGGCCTTATCGGTGACCTGTCCCGGGAGCACGGGCAGCAGCGCCGCCATGGCCTGTGCGGGTGTCCGCTGCGTCTTGCCGCCGAAGGGCATGAGCACCGAGCCCGCACCGATCGAGCCGTCAAAGCGCTCGACAAGGCCTCTGCGGCCTGCGGTTTTGAGGTCGCCTGCCATCTCACGCAGATCGCGGTACAGTGCCTTGAAGAACACCGAGAGGTCCTTTGCGGTGACCTCGACCTCGGTGTGCTTATCCGCACCGTTGGTATTCAGGAAATCGCGCGAGAGATCAGCGATAGTCTGCCCCTTCCAGGTCATGACCATGCGCGCTTGCTCGGTCACCACCGCCACGCGGTAGGCCTCGAGGTTCTCGGCGCTTGCGTATTCAATAAACTTGTCGGCATCCTCGGCGGCGACCACCACAGCCATGCGCTCCTGCGATTCGGAGATGGCAAGCTCGGTGCCGTCCAGGCCGTCGTATTTCTTGCGCACGGCGTCCAGATCGATGGAAAGGCCGTCGGCCAGCTCGCCGATGGCGACCGATACGCCGCCCGCACCGAAGTCGTTGCAGCGCTTGATCAGGCGCGTGACCGCAGGATTGCGGAACAGTCGCTGGATCTTGCGCTCCTCGGGCGCGTTACCCTTCTGCACCTCGGATGCCATGGTCGTGAGCGACTTCATGTTGTGGCTCTTGGACGAGCCCGTCGCACCGCCGATGCCGTCGCGACCCGTGCGACCGCCCAGCAGCACGATCACATCACCGGGGGCGGGACGCTCACGGCGCACGTTGTACGCGGGCGCGGCGGCCACGACGGCACCGCACTCCAGTCTCTTTGCCACGTAGCCCTCGTGATAGACCTCGGCCACGTGACCCGTGGCAAGACCAATCTGGTTGCCGTAGGATGAATAGCCTGCGGCCGCCGTCTGGCAGAGCTTGCGCTGGGGCAGCTTGCCGGGCAGCGTTTCGGCCAGGGTCTTGCGGGGGTCGCCCGCGCCCGTCACGCGCATCGCCTGATGCACGTAGGCGCGGCCCGAAAGCGGATCGCGGATACAGCCGCCGATACAGGTTGCTGCGCCGCCAAAGGGCTCAATCTCGGTGGGGTGGTTGTGGGTCTCGTTCTTGAACATCAAGAGCCAATCCTGCTCCTCGCCGTTCACGGTGGCCGTAACGTGGATCGAGCAGGCGTTGATCTCCTCGCTCTCGTCAAGCTCAGGGAGCGCGCCGCGCTTTTTGAGGGTCTTGACCGCGATGGTGGCAATATCCATGAGCGTCTGAGGGCGCTTTGCCGCCTTCTCTGCACCGTAGACCTCGACACGGTTGGCAAGATAGCGCTCGTAGGCGGCCTGCACGGCGGGATCGGCGATCTTCACGTTGTCGATGTGCGTGGAGAAGGTGGTGTGACGGCAGTGGTCCGACCAGTAGGTATCCACCACACGGATCTCGGTGATGGTGGGGTCACGGTGCTCCTCGTCACGGAAATACGCCTGCAGGAACTTGAGATCGTCGAGATCCATGGCAAGGCCAAGGGTGTCGAGCAGCTCCGAAAGCCCCTTCTCGTCAAGACCGATAAACCCATTTACCGTGGCAACGGTATCGGGAATGGCGTACTCGATGGCCAGCGTCTCGGGCTTCTCCAGCGTGGCCTCGCGGCTCTCCACCGCGTTGATCACGTACTTCTTTACAGCGTTCACGTCGTCCTCGGTCAGCTTGCCGCCAAGGATATAGACCTTGGCCGAGCGCACGGTGGGGCGCTCGCCCTGACTTTGGAGCTGAATGCACTGCGCGGCCGAATCGGCGCGCTGGTCAAACTGACCGGGCAGGGGCTCTACGGCGAACACCGTACCGCCCTTCGCGTCCAGCGTGTCGGACACGAGGTCGAGCTGGGGCTCGGAGAACACGGTACGCACCGCCTGCTCAAAGAGCGCCGCATCGATGTTTTCCACATCGTAGCGATTGATCACACGCACCGATTCCAGCGCGGTGATGCCAACGAGATTTTTCAGCTCGGCAAGCAGACCGTTTGCCTCGTGCGCCAACTCTGCCTTTTTCTCGACATATACTCTGTAAACCATGTGGACTCTCCTTATTTGAGTGCGGCAAGCGCGCGCTTGCCAATGTCTTTTCTGCAATAAGCGTTCTCAAACTTGACCTTGGCCGCCACCTCGTAGGCGTGCGCCACGGCAGCGGGCAGGTCAGCGGCGGTCGCCACCGCGCCGATCACGCGGCCACCCGCGGTGAGCAGCTTATCGCCCTCGCGCTTCGCGCCCGCCACGAACAGATATTCCCCGTCGGCCGTTTCGGGCAGGGTCATCTCAAAGCCCGAGGCGTATTTCTTGGGGTAGCCGTCCGACGCGAGCACCACGCAGCACGCAGCCCCCGCAGAGAACTTGACCTCCACCTCGGCAAGACGCTCGTCGGCGACCGCCTGCATCACGGTGAGCAGGTCGCTCTCCAAGAGGGGCAGCACCACCTGCGTTTCGGGATCGCCGAAGCGGCAGTTGTACTCGATCACGCGCGGGCCCTTGGGGGTGATCATCAGACCGAAGAACAGGCAACCCTTAAAAGGTCTGCCCTCGGCGTTCATGGCGTTCATGGTGGGCACAAAGATCTTCTCCATGCACTCCTTGGCCACCGCCTCGGTGTAGTAGGGGTTGGGCGCAACCGTACCCATGCCGCCCGTGTTCAGACCCTCGTCGTTGTCCTTGGCGCGCTTGTGATCCATGGCCGAGACCATGGGCACCACGGTCTTGCCGTCCATGAACGCCAGCACCGAGACCTCGGGGCCTGTCATAAACTCCTCGACCAAAATGCGGCTTCCGCTCTCGCCAAAGACCTTATCACACATCATTTCCTTGACGGCGGCCTTGGCCTCGTCAAAGCTCTGCGCGATCACCACGCCCTTGCCGAGCGCCAGGCCGTCGGCCTTGATGACGGTGGGATAGTCCTGCTTTTCCAGATACGCGATGGCCGCATCGGGGTCGTCAAAGGCCTCGCTTGCCGCGGTGGGGATGCCGTATTTGTGCATCAGCGCCTTGGAAAAGACCTTGCTGCCCTCGATAATGGCGGCGTTTGCGCGCGGGCCAAAGCAGGGGATGCCCAGCTCCTCCAGCGCGTCCACACAACCCAGCACCAGCGGATCGTCGGGGGCGACCACGGCAAAGTCAATGGCGTTTGCCTTGGCGAACTCCACGATCGCGGGGATATCCTTCGCGCCGATGGCCACACACTCGGCATCGGCGGCGATGCCGCCGTTGCCGGGGAGCGCGAAGATCTTCTCGACGCTCTTATTTTCTTTCAGCTTTTGGATGATGGCGTGCTCGCGGCCGCCACCGCCGACTACCAGTATCTTCATATATTCTGCCCTCTCTGATCAGTGGTGGAACAGTCGCATGCCCGTGAACGCCATGGTCATGCCGTACTTGTCGCAGCACTCAATCACCGCGTCGTCGCGGATCGAGCCGCCGGGCTCGGCAATGTACTTGACGCCGCTTCTCTTAGCGCGCTCGATGTTGTCGCTGAACGGGAAGAAGGCGTCCGAGCCGAGTGCCACGCCGTCAATGGATGCAAGATATTCCATGATCTCGGCATCGGTGAGGGGGGCGGGCTGCTCGGTAAAGTACTTCTGCCAGTTGCCCTCGGCGCACACGTCCTCCTCGTTGCGGTTGATGTAGCCGTCGATCACGTTGTCGCGGTCGGGGCGGCCCATACCCGCCTTGAACGGAAGGTTCAGCACCTTCTCGTGCTGGCGCAGGAACCACGTGTCAGCCTTGCTGCCCGCAAGGCGCGTGCAGTGAATACGCGATTGCTGACCCGCACCCACGCCGATCGCCTGTCCGTCCACGGCGTAGCACACCGAGTTGGACTGGGTGTATTTCAGCGTGATGAGCGCGATGATCAGGTCGCGCCGCGCGCTCTCGGGGAGCTCCTTGCTCGCCGTCACCACGTTGGTAAGCAGCTCCGAGCCGATGTGGAAATTGTTTCGGCCCTGCTCAAAGGTGATCCCGTAGACCTGCTTGCGCTCGACGGGGTCGGGAATGAAATCGGGGTCGATCTCAATGATGTTGTAGCTGCCCTTGCGCTTGGATTTCAGGATCTCCAGTGCCTCGGGCTCGTAGCCGGGGGCGATGATGCCGTCCGAGACCTCGCGCTGGATGAGCTTTGCGGTGGTCACGTCGCACACGTCCGAGAGGGCGACCCAGTCACCGAACGAGCACATACGGTCGGTGCCGCGTGCGCGCGCGTACGCGCAGGCGAGGGGGGAGTCGTCCAAGCCCTCGATATCCTCAACAAAGCAGGCCTTCTTGAGCTTTTCGGAAAGCTTGAGGCCGACCGCGGCCGAGGTGGGGCTGACGTGCTTGAAGGAGGTCACGGCAGGAAGGCCCAGCACCTCTCTCAGCTCCTTGACCAGCTGCCAGCTGTTGAAGGCGTCCAGAAAGTTGATGTATCCGGGTCTGCCGCACAGGATCTTGATGGGCAGCTCACTGCCGTCGTGCATATAAATGCGCGCGGGCTTTTGGTTGGGGTTACAGCCGTATTTGAGTTCAAATTCGTTCATCGCTCGCTCCTTATAATCAGCAGTTCTTATTCACGATGCGCGTCTCGCACTCGCCCGTGGCAATGTCGATATAGCGCACGAACAAGGAGACCTTATTCTCCTCATTCAGGTTGGTCCAGATCAGGTCGGTCAGGGTGTCGATATCCACGTCGGGCAGCTCCAGCGTTTTGGGCTCTCCCTCAAACGAGGGCAGCGGATCGCCGTCGCCGTTGTAGGTGTGGATAAACTTCGCACGGCCTGCCAGGGGGTTGGAATACGCGTAGGTAAAGCGCTCGCACGAGCGATCGTCGCCCTCGGCGCTCTTCAGGATCGACATCGCAAAGTTCATGCCCTCGCGCTCCAAGCGGATGATGCCCGAGATACGGGGGGTGAAGTTGGGCGCGTCGTCCTCAAACTCACGGGTGCGCAGAGATTGCTCAAAGGTCATCTGCTTGTCCATGAGGTCGTAGATCGTGTCGGTCTGATCGCCGTTGGTCACAATGGTCTTGTTGCCAAGCACGCGCAAGGGATAGTAGATGATCAGGTGGGGATCCACCATCTTGGATTCGTCAAACGCCTTGGTGCGCATGTCGTTGCCCTCGGCCACGAACACGCGGTTGCGGCTGTTGACGCTCCTGCCCATGATGAAATAGGCGGTCACAGCCTTTTTGCCGTCGGCACTCTTGCCGATCAGAATACCTCTGCCGTGATAGGCGAGGGAGTTCAATTCATTTGCAATGGTGGATACCTTCATAATCTTCTCCTGTTTCAAGCGCCCCGCCCCGCGGTGGCGCTGTATTCCTTTCTCGGTTATTGCAGCATCGCAGCCGATACTCTCTCAACCGCTGCGGGCAAAATCTGCCACTCCGCCTGCTCCATTACTCTTTTCTGTAACACCTCGGGCGTGTCGCCGTCCTCAATGTAAACGGCCTTTTGCAGTATGATCTCGCCCCCGTCGGGGATCTCGTTGACAAAGTGCACCGTCGCACCCGTCACCTTCACGCCGTACGCAAGCGCGGCCTCGTGCACGTGAAGGCCGTAGTAGCCCTTGCCGCAAAAGCTCGGGATCAGCGAGGGGTGCACGTTGATGATGCGCCGCTCGTACTTGCGCGTAAAATCGGCCGAGAGGATGGCCAAAAAGCCCGCAAGAACGATCAGGTCAATTCCCTTTTCTTCCAAAAGCGCGACCAGCGCGTGCTCAAAGGCCTCGGCCGAGCCAAGCTCCCGTTTGAGCAGCGTAACGCCCTCCACACCCGCGTTCGCGGCGCGCGTGAGCGCGTATGCGCCCTCCTTGTTCGAGACCACCAGCGCGATCTCTCCGTGGGGCATCCTGCCTGCACGCTCGGCGTCCAGCAAGGCCTGCAAATTCGTGCCGCCGCCCGAAACCAGAACGGCAATCCGTGTCTTTTTCATCAGCAGAACACCACGCCCTCGTCGCCCTTGACGATCTCGCCGATCACGTAGGCGTCCTCGCCGTGGGCGCGCAGGATCGAGAGGGCCGTCTCCACCTCGGCGGCGGGCACCACGATGCTCATGCCCACACCCATGTTGTAGGTGTTGTACATATCGCGCTCGGGAATGTTGCCGAACTTGGCGATCAGGTCAAAGATGGGGAGCACGCGCACGTCGCTCTTGCGGATCTTTGCCGAAAGACCTGCGGGAAGCGAGCGCGGAATGTTCTCGTAAAAGCCGCCGCCCGTGATGTGCGAAATACCCTTCACGTCCACCTTCTCGAGAAGTGCCAAAACCGCCTTCACGTAAATGCGGGTGGGGGTGAGCAGTGCCTCGGCAATGGTGCGGCCGCCCAGCTCCTCACGTGCCTCGTAGAGCAACGGATCGTTGTTGTCAATGTTGAACACCTTGCGGCACAGCGAAAAGCCGTTGGAGTGAATACCCGTGGACGGGAGCGCGATCACCGCGTCGCCCTCTGCCATACGGTTCTTGTCCAGGATCTTTTTCTTGTCCACCACGCCCACGGCAAAGCCCGCGAGATCGTAGTCCTCCACGGGCATCAGTCCGGGGTGCTCTGCGGTCTCACCGCCGATGAGTGCCGCGCCCGACTGCACGCAGCCCTCGGCCACGCCCGACACGATCGCCGCGATCTTCTCGGGCACGTTCTTGCCGCACGCGATGTAGTCCAGGAAGAACAGGGGCTTTGCGCCCACGCAGATGATATCGTTCACGCACATCGCCACGGCATCAATACCGATGGTGTCGTGCTTGTCCATGAGAATTGCCAGCTTGACCTTGGTTCCGCAGCCGTCGGTGCCCGAGACCAGCACGGGCTCCTCCATGCCTGCCACGTTCAATCCAAAGCAGCCGCCAAAGCCGCCCACGTCGTCCAGGCATCCCTCGTTCTTGGTGCGCGCGACGTGCTTTTTCATCAGCTCCACCGCCTTGTAGCCCGCGGTGATGTCCACGCCTGCGGCAGCGTAGCTTGCCGAATGAGAATTCTTGTGATCCATTTTTTCGCTCCTTTGAGAGTTTTTGAAGGTTTCCAAAAGACAGGTTTTGCCTTGCCCCGAAAACGGGGCAAGGCAGGTGCATCCTCTATATTGCATAGTCCGAATCGCGCTTACGCTTCGCATACAAAAATCGTGCAGAGCAAGGCGCACCGGAGCAGACGGACGATGGCGTAGTTTGCCTACGTCGAGTTCGTCTGCGAGGAGCAACGACGCTATGTGCGGTTTTTTATGCGAAGAACAGTTTATTCAGCGTCATAGGATCGACATACTCGCCATCCTTGTAAACGCGCATGTTGCCCGATGCGATCTCGTCGATGAGCATCACGTTGCCCTCGGCATCGTAGCCAAACTCAAACTTGATGTCGTACATATCCAGGCCCTTTGCCGCCAGATCGTCGGCCACGATCTTGGTGATCTTCTGGGTCATATCCTTGAGGTCGTCGTACTGTGCGGCGGTCATCACGCCCAGATCCACCAGACCGTCCTTGGTCACCAGCGGATCGCCCTTGGCGTCGTTCTTGAAGGTGGTCTCCACGTATGCGGGCAGATCCTGACCCTCGGTGCAGTAATCGGAGTAGCGGCGGAAGAACGAGCCCACTGCCTTGTAGCGGCAGATGACCTCCAGACCCTTGCCGAACACCTTTGCAGGGAGCACCTCCATGGTGGTATCGTTCAGGTTGGCGTTCACGTAGTGGGTGCGGATGCCTGCGGCATTGATCTTCTCAAAGAAGTAGATCGACATACGCAGATTGACGTCGCCCACGCCCTCGATGGTGAGGCCCACCGTGTTTTCGCCGGGATCAAACACACCGTCCTTGCCGGTGCAGTCGTCCTTGAATTTGAGCAGATAGTTGCCGTTGTCCAGTGCAAATACGTCCTTGGTCTTTCCGGTGTACACGAGTTTCATGTTCTTTTTCTCCTTTATGGTGAAAGTTTAATTTTTAATCTTGCTTGAATTCTATGTATTTCAATCGAGGAAAAATTGATGCAGCGCAAGAATGCACCGCAAAAAGCAAGGCGAAGGCGTAGTTCCCTACATCAAGCCGCTTTTGAGGAGCATCGCCGCGATGCGCGATTTTACCGATTGAACTCTGCTGCAACAGCGGCATCTTTTTCGAGCACCTTTGCCGCATCGCTCTTGCGTTTTGCGATCAGACGCTCGGCCAGCTCCTCATCGGCCGTGGCTAAAATTTGCGCCGCCAGCAGTGCCGCGTTGCCGCCGCCGTTGATGGCAACCGTCGCCACGGGGATGCCCGTGGGCATCTGCACGGTGGAGAGCAGTGCGTCCAGCCCGTCGAGGTTGCCGGACTTACAGGGAACGCCGATCACGGGGAGCGTGGTGTTTGCGGCGACCGCGCCCGCCAGATGCGCCGCCATGCCCGCAAATGCGATCATCACGCCAAAGCCGCGCTCACGCGCCTTAGCCGAAAACTCCGCCGCCTCGGCAGGGGTGCGGTGCGCGGAGTAAACGTGCACCTCGTACGCAACGCCCAGCGCGTCCAAAAGATCCGTCGCCTTACGCACGATCGGCAGGTCGCTGTCGCTTCCCATCAGAATGCCTACTTTTTTGCTCATTTCTTCCTCCTTGCTTTGCAAAAAACAGCAGGGCGCACTTATGCCTTGCAGAATAAGTGCGCCCAGACGGTCGGCAGGGAGCATCGCTCCCCTTCCAAGGCTCTGTTCCACTGTGTTTGACACATGATCCGTCAGTTGCAAAGCCCGTATTCATTTCTACATATAGTATAGCGCGAAGCATGTCGTTTGTCAAGAGATTTTGAAGGATTTATATAATTTTATAATCTCGCTCGCTCACGCGCGTGCGCGCGATCGCACGTTTTGTAAAAAAAGACGAAAAAGGGGCACCATGGTGCCCCTTTTTGATCATTCCTTGCCGTTCCAGCAATACGTACAGAGCTTGTCTGCGGGCACTCCCGTTGCCTCGATCATATCGTCCAGACGGTGATAGCGCAGCGAGGTGAAGTGCAGCTCTCGGCGGATCTCCTCTACCATACGGTTATATTTTTCGCTGTCGGGATCGGAATATGCCTCGATCATGGCCTCGTCGGGCTCCGCTCCCTCCAGGCGCTGGATCACGCGGCGCGTGATGAGCTCCATCGGCGAGGTCGAGCGCGAGAAGTTCAGATACTTGCAGCTGTAAAACAGAGGCGGGCATCCCACGCGGATGTGCACCTCGCGCGCACCGCTTTCATACAAAAACTCGGTGGTCTCGCGCAGCTGCGTGCCGCGCACGATCGAATCGTCGATGAGCAGAAGGCTCTTATCCGCGATCAGGTCGTGGATCGGGATCAGCTTCATCTTTGCAATCAGATTGCGCTTGCTCTGGTGCGTGGGCAAAAAGGAACGCGGCCAGGTGGGCGTGTATTTGATGAAGGGACGCGCATACGGAATACCCGATGCATTCGCATAGCCCACGGCGTGCGCGATGCCCGAATCGGGAACACCTGCCACAAAATCGGGCTTGACGTTGTCGCGCTGCGCCAGCAGCTTGCCGCAGCGGTTGCGCACAGCCTCGACGCTCTGCCCCTCATACGAGGACGAGGGATAGCCGTAGTAGATCCACAGGAATGTGCAGATTTTCATATCCGTCCCGGGGTTAATTAAGGTTTTGACCCCCTCGCTTGTGATCACCGCGATCTCCCCCGGTCCCAGCTCCTTGCAGTCCTTATATCCCAGATTGAGATAAGAAAAGCTCTCCAGTGCCGCGCAGTATCCCGTTCCGTCCGCCTTTTTGCCAATGGCCACGGGCGTTCTGCCCCGCTTGTCGCGCGCGGCATAGATGCCCTTCGGAGTGAGGATCAGCATGCTCAGCGACCCGTCGATGTGCTCTTGCGCATAGCGGATACCGTCAATAAAGTTTTCCTTTTGGTTGATCAGCGCGGCCACAAGCTCGGTGGGGTTGATCTCGCCGCCGTGCATCTCAAAGAAGTGCGCGGTGCCCTTGGTAATCTCGTTCACGATGGCATCGGCATTGTTGATCTTGCCCACCGTCGCGATGGCAAAGGTGCCGTGATGCGAGCGGATCAGGATGGGCTGGGGCTCAAAATCCGAGATCGAGCCGATGCCGATGCACCCCCGCATCGACGTGGATTCCGAGGAAAACTTGGTACGGAAGGGAGCGTTTTCGATGTTATGGATCGCCTTATCAAAGCCGTGCTCCTCATCATACACCACCAGTCCCGCACGCCGCGTTCCCAGGTGAGAATGATAGTCGGTGCCGTAAAAGAGATCAAAAACACAATCCTCTCTCGAGGCCACGCCAAAAAAGCCGCCCATATATGTACCTCCAAATCCAAACAGAATACGCATCTATTTTAACACAGATCAATAAAAAAGAAAAGTAGGAAAATAAAAAAAACAAAGTTTTTTTGCAAAAAAATGAAAACAAGCGCTCGCAAAAGGGCGAGCGCTTGCTCTTATTTCTTTCCATAGATCTCCTGCTCGCCCAGGATCGCGCAAAGTTCCTCGGCGGTGCGAGCCGCATCGTAGGTGGTAAAGTTCAGCCGCAAAATATCCCCCTCGCGCAAAGCGCCTCCCTCGTAGGAGTCCTTCTCGTCATTCCCCTTTCGCACCGAGAGCACGTGGCAGAAGGGGGGCCAGAGAATATCGCGCGGCTCCTTTCCGACGGCAAAGGTGCCGGGCAGCACGGTCACGTGCACATCAAAGGCGCGGTGTGTCCTGCCCTTGTGCTGCTTGTGCACCTCGCGCTCCATGGCGATCTCGTTGATCGAGGTCACGCCGATGGTCTCCACGATAATATAGGAGATCAGCACGGCCAGCAGAATGGGCAGCACGTTGTGGAAGCCCGAGAGCACCTCGACCGAGAACACGGCCGCGGTGAGGGGCGTGCGCACCGACGCGCTGAAGAAGGACGCCATGCCGATGACGACCAACAGCATGAAGTACTGCGATTCCAGCACGTTGGTGAGGATCATAACCTCGGCGGTGATCGAGCCGATCAGCGCGCCGCACACCAAAAGCGGCGTAAAGAGGCCGCCCGTGGCGCCCACGTCGTTGGAAAGGATCACCAGCACCGAGCGCGCCAGCAGGAGCGCGAGCGCCAGATACCACACCACGCGGTGCTCGAGCAGTGCCTCGATCAGGCTGTGCCCCGTGCCGATGCAGGCGTAGGAGAAGCAGCCCACCAGCGCGACCAGCGCAAACACGGGCGCGACCTTGAAAAAGGGGTGCACGTTTTTGGCAATACGGTGCATCACGGTACGCACAAGGCGCGTGGTCTTGGCAAACACGTACGCAAAGCCGCCGCACAAAAGTGCGATCGGGATCGCCACCCAAGTAAGCGACAGCGGAAGCACCTCCACCACCTCAAAGTGAAAGAGCGCGCTCTCAAAATCGGCAAAATAGCAAAGCACCTTCAGCGTTCCCATGCCCGCAAGCACGCTGGTCAGCGAGGAGATCAGCAAAAGCGGGGAGAAGCGGCGGTGCCCCTCCTCCAATCCGAACAGGACCGCCGCCATCGGCGCACCCGTTGCGACCGCAAAGCCTGCCGTGGCACCGCCCGTCATGACGTAGCGCTCCCACGCAAGATGGTGCTTGCGCCCAAGCACGCGCGTCGTGCCGCTTCCCACGGCCGTGCCGATCTGCACGGCAGGCCCCTCGTCGTTACCTAAGGGTATACCGCACAGATAGGAAAGCAGGGCCGAGGTGAACACGAATATGATATTGCGCAGCCAATGGAAGGTGATCAGGCCGCGCATCAGTGCCACGGCCGTCGGGATACCTCCTCCCCGCGAGTGCGGCGAATAGGACAGGCACAGCGAAACAACGAGTGCCACCAGCACCGCCCCCGCCACGACAAGCGGAATATAGGCGGGATTTTGATTTGCAAACAGGAAGATCTCGCGCGAAACCTCGATCACGTGCTCCGAGATCACGCGGAACGCGAAGATCAAGGCACCCGTTACCGCGCCCGCTACTCCCGAAAACACCACGCTCGGGAGAATGATATTGGTAACGTGGTTCCACACCCTTTTGCGTCTGTTCATAGCAGCTCGTTCCATCAATTCTTCAAGCTGTGGATTGGCGCGGGGATGCGACCGCCGCGCGAGACAAATTTTGCGGGCGAATAGGGCTTTAGCTCCATAATGGGTGCTGTTCCGAGCAGTCCGCCGAAGCTGACCGACTCGCCCGCCTTCTTCCCGTAGGCAGGGATCACGCGCACAGCCGTGGTCTTGGTGTTGGCCACGCCGATCGAGATCTCGTCGGCGATCAGGCCGCAAATGACCTCCTCGGGGGTGTCGCCGGGAACGGCGATCATGTCAAGACCGACCGAGCACACCGCCGTCATGGCCTCCAGCTTTTCGATGGTGAGCGCGCCGCGCTCCACCGCCGCGATCATGCCCGCATCCTCGGAGACGGGGATGAACGCGCCCGACAGGCCGCCGACATGCGAGGACGCCATCACGCCGCCCTTCTTCACCGCGTCATTGAGCATGGCCAGCGCCGCCGTGGTGCCGCACGCACCGCAGGACTCCAGACCCATTTCCTCCAGAATATGCGCCACCGAGTCACCGATCGCAGGCGTAGGCGCGAGCGACAGGTCAACGATGCCGAAGGGGGTGTTCAAGCGGCGTGCTGCCTCGCTTGCCACAAGCTGGCCCACGCGCGTGATCTTGAACGCCGTCTTTTTGATGACGTCCGCGAGCTCCGAGAGATCGCAGTCACCTGCGCGCCGAATGGCGGCGGCCACCACACCGGGGCCCGAAACGCCCACGTTGATCACCGCATCGGGCTCGCCGACGCCGTGGAACGCACCCGCCATAAAGGGGTTATCCTCGGGAACGTTGGCAAAAACGACCAGCTTTGCACAGCCGATCGACTGGTTATCGCGCGTCAGATACGCCGCGCGCTTGATGGTGCTGCCCATCAAACGGATGGCGTCCATATTGATGCCTGCCTTGGTGGTTGCCACGTTGACCGACGCACAAACGGTCTGGGTCTCGGCCAGCGCCTCGGGCAACACCGAGATGAGGTTGCGCTCCCCCGCGGTCATGCCCTTGTGCACCAGCGCCGAGAAGCCGCCGATGAAATTGATCCCCAGCGTTTTCGCGGCCCGTTGCAGGGTATGTGCCAGCTTGAGATACCCCTCGGGCGAGATGGCGCCGCCGATCTGCGAGATGGGGGTGACCGACACGCGCTTGTTCACGATCGGCACGCCGTACTCCTTCTCAATGGCACAGCCCGTGGATACCAGATGCTCGGCCGTTCGGGTGATCTTATCATAGACCTTGTCGCAAAGACGGTTCACGTCCTCGCTCACACAATCGAGCAGCGAAATGCCCATGGTTACGGTACGGATATCGAGATTTTCCTCGCGGATCATCCCGATCGTTTCGAGAATATCAGCAGTATTCAGCATCGTGCCACCTCGTCAAATGTGGTGCATGGTGTTGAAGATATCCTCGTGCATGGCACGGATATCCAGGGCGCGCTCGCGACCCGTCGCCGCCAGAAGATCGGCAAAATCGGCAAAGGGGATGTCCAGCGCGTTGATCTCGACCACCATGATCATGGCAAAGTACTCCGAGAGAACGCTTTGCGTGATCTCCACGATGTTTGCGTTGTGTGCGGTGCAAAGGGCACTCACGTGTGAAATGATGCCGACGCTGTCGCGTCCGGTAACGGTGATGACTGCTTTCATGGTTTTTCGCTCCTTTTTGATATTTACTGATGCTATTATATCGTATTGAAGAAAAAATATCAAGTAGATTTTGAAAACAAATTTGCGCGCATGCGTGACGCTCGGAAAATTAAAGATTGAAAAGTGCGCTTTTTTGTGTTATACTGATACCGTTGGAGGTGATTCGCATGAATGAATTTTTGACCTACGAGCACGCGGTCAAGCAAAAAAACGTGGGCAAATGGCGCTTGGCGCGCATCGCGCTGATCGCGCTTTACATCTTTTTTGCGCTCACCTTCGTGCTTGCGTTCATCGCCCTTCACATCCCGCAGCTGATCGCGCTTTTGCCGCTGCTACTCTGGATGCTGGTGTTTTTTACCTGGCGCTTTGTCTGCGTGGAGTACGAATACTCCATCACGTCAGGCACCCTCACCTTCTGTAAGATCTACAACAACCGCGCCCGCCGCAAATTTCTGGAGATCACGCTGCGCGATGCGGTCTGTATTGCGCCGCTGGACGGCGCGCGCTATTCCGAGCAAGCCACCGCATGGCACCCCGAGCGCGAATTTTGCGCGGTCTCCTCGTGGAGCGCGCCCCATATCTACATGATCCTGTTCGAGCTTTCCGACCGCAAGCGAGGGGAAAAGCGCCGCGCGATCTTTTATTTTGAGCCCACTCAAAAGGCGTTGCAGATCTGCCGCTTTTACAATCCGTCTGCCACGGTCATGCAAAATTTATCCGCGTAAGCGCACCCGCGCAGTCTGCCGCGCGCACGAAAGTGACATTTTGCACAAACGACAGAGCGCGCTTTGCGGATCATTTTTCAATACAATATCGAACGGTATTCAAAACACTATTCGTCATTTTTCACAATTCCACGGAGGAAACCACCATGCAAACACCCATCGCCGTTGCCGTTATCGGTGCGGGGCACGCCGGCATCGAGGCGGCACTGGCAAGCGCCCGAATGGGCGTGGAAACGGCACTTTTCACCATTTCCCTCGACGCCATCGCCAATTTGCCCTGCAATCCCTCGATCGGCGGCACCGCAAAAGGGCATTTGGTCTACGAAATTGATGCTTTGGGCGGCGAAATGGGGCGCGCGGCCGATGCCGTGACCCTGCAATCCCGTACGCTCAACCTCGGAAAGGGCGCGGCCGTTCATTCCAAGCGCGTGCAGGCCGATCGACGGGGCTATCACCGCTATATGAAGCGCGTTCTGGAGCAAACGCCGCATCTGCACCTCATTCAAGCCGAAATTACCGATATTCTCACCAAAAACGGCCGCGTCAGCGGTGTTCGCACCCGCTTGGGTGAGATTTTCCCCTGCAAGGCGGCCATCGTGGCCGCGGGCACCTATCTGGAGAGCCGTATTTTCGTGGGTGACGCGCATTACGAGAGCGGCCCCGACGGGTTTCTGCCCGCACGCGGCCTGTCGGCCTCACTGGCCGAGCACGGCGTGCGATTGATGCGCTTCAAGACGGGCACGCCCGCGCGCATCCACCGCCGTTCGGTCGATTTTGCGAAGCTTGAGCTTCAGCCGGGCGAGCAAAACCCCCTTCCCTACTCCTATCACACGGGCGAGGATTATTTAGAGGGCAAGGAGCAGATCCCCTGTCACATCGTCTACACCAACGCCGAGACCCACCGCGTCATCCGCGAGAACATCCGTCGCTCGGCGCTCTTCGGCGGACACATTCACGGCACAGGACCGCGCTACTGTCCCTCGATCGAGGACAAGATCACGCGCTTTGCCGACAAGGAGCGCCACCAGCTCTTTCTCGAGCCCGTGGGCGCAGATACCGACGAGCTGTATTTACAGGGCTTTTCGACCTCTTTGCCCACCGACGTGCAGCACGCCATGCTGCACACGCTAAAGGGCTTTGAGCGCGCCGAGATCATGCGCTACGCCTATGCGATCGAGTACGATTGCTGCGACCCCACGCAGCTTGCGCTCACGCTGGAATTCCGCGCTCTGAAGGGGCTTTACGGTGCGGGGCAGTTCAACGGCACCTCGGGCTACGAGGAGGCGGCCGCACAGGGCCTTTTGGCGGGCATCAACGCCGCACGGCAGGTGCAGGGCAAGGATGCCGTCATATTACCGCGCGCAACCTCGTATATCGGCACACTGGTGGACGATCTGGTCACCAAGGGCACGCGCGAGCCCTACCGCATGATGACCTCGCGCTCGGAATACCGCCTGCTGCTGCGGCAGGACAACGCTGACGAGCGCCTCACACCCCTTGGATTCGAGATTGGCCTGGTTGATGGGGCGCGACACGCCGCTTTTTTGGCCAAGCAAGCGCACATCCGCACCGAGATCGCGCGCCTGAGCAGCACGTACTGCTCCCCTGCGCGCGCAAATCCGCTGTTGAGCGAATGGGGGCTTGCAACGGTTGCGACGGGCGTCTCGCTGGCCGAGCTTTTGCGCCGCCCCGACATCACCTACCAAATGCTCGCAGCACTGGACGACACACGCCCCGCGCTCACGCGTGCCGAGGCCGCCTCGGTCGAGGTTCGGATCAAGTACGAGGGATACATCAACCGCCAGGCAAGCGAGGTCCTGCGTCAAGCGCGGCTGGAATCAAAGCCGTTGCCAAGTGATCTGGACTACACGGCCGTCACGGGCCTGCGCATTGAGGCGGCACAAAAGCTGAGTGCCCAAAAGCCCCTCACCGTCGGGCAGGCATCCCGCATCAGCGGCGTCAGCCCCGCCGACATCTCGGTTTTGCTGATCTATCTCGGGATACGCTGATCGCGGCTCACCCCGAAGCCCTTGCGGCAGCCCGCCCGATACCCCCCTCGTCGGCGCAAGCATGCAAACGAGTAAATATGCCGTTTTCTCATACCGTTATGCCACTAATTTCGTTTTTGCACCGTTTTTCGCACCGTTTTTCCAAAAGGAGGTCGCCATGGATTTTGCAAGCTTTTACCCTCTTTTGCGCGCCGCACTGGCCGAAAACGGCCTGGAGCGCTTTGCGGGCGAGTCTTATGCGCAACGCTTTCACACCCTGTGCGAGCACATGCTCTCGGTCAATCAAAGCATGAATCTGACCGCCATTCGCGAGGAAAAGGGCGTGATCCTGCGCCATTTCGTCGATTCGCTCACCGTTGAGCCTTATATCCCGCAAGGCGCGCGGATCATTGATGTGGGCTGCGGTGCAGGCTTCCCTTGCCTGCCGCTTGCGATCTGCCGCCCCGATCTTGCCATCACAGCACTGGACAGCACTGCCAAGCGTATCGCCTACGTACAAGACACCGCCGCGCGGCTCGGGTGCGCCAACCTCACCGCGTGCGCGGCACGTGCCGAGGAACAGGGCAAGGGGGCGTTGCGCGAGCGCTTTGACGTCTGTACCGCGCGCGCCGTTGCCGCGCTCCCCGTGCTGGCCGAGCTCTGCTTGCCGCTGGTGCGCACAGGCGGCATCTTCCTTGCCATGAAGGCCACGCGCGGCGACGAGGAGCTGGAGAGCGCACGTACGGCCATCGGCCGACTGGGCGGCAAGGTGGAGCACGTGCACCGCATCACTCTGCGCTCCCCCTTTGCTGAGCAAGAGAGCGATACGCGCATCATCATCGCCGTGCGAAAGGAGCATCCCACGCCCGCAGAATACCCGCGCGCCTTTGCGCGCATTCAAAAAAAGCCGCTTTGAGCACAGCCAAAGCCCACGCAAATATATCGCATTTTCCGCGCTTTTCTTGCCGTATTTTGCACAATTCGTGCGGAATACGGCATTTTTGGTGCGCAATCAACATTTTTTGCGCCATAATTACCATTTTTTACCATATTTATTTCGCTAAATTTTGCGCTTTGCTTGTGTTATGCTAGAAGAAAAAGCCAAAAAGCAAGGAGCGTACATCGAATGGAAGCCTACAACATTTATAACCCCTCGGCACAAGGTGCACAAAGCGCAGCCGAAACACTTGTTTTCCTTCGCCCCGAGCAAATTCGGTGCAAAAGCACGCGCGCCCAGAGAAAAAAAGGCGCAGCAGAGGCAAGATCGGGGCGAAACGCCCTGATTCGGCTGGCAGAATCCATCAAGCGCTACGGAATTTTAGAGCCCTTGGCCGTCCGCTTGGTCAGCGACAGCGCAGGATATCCGTATTACGAGCTTCTGGAAGGCGAGCGCCGCTATCGCGCCGCCTGTATCGCGGGGCTGGCAAAGCTCCCTTGCCGGGTGCTCCGTGCCGACGACAAGCAGTGCGCGGAATGGGCTGTTTTTGAGAATTTAGAGCAAAATGAGCTCAATTTCTTCGAAAAAGCCGAAGCCTTCGCGCATCTGATGCGCGATTTTCACCTCACACAGGAGGAAATTGCGCGCAAGCTCTCACTCTCACAGTCCGCGGTGGCCAATAAGCTGCGCCTTTTGCGGCTCACCAAGGCCGAGCGCGATTGCATCCTACAGCACGGCCTTTCCGAACGCCACGCGCGCGCACTGATCCGCCTCACCGACGAGGGGCAACGACTGGCACTTCTGCGCGAAATCACCGCGCACCACCTGAACGTCGCCCAAACAGAGGCCAGAATCGAGGCATTTCTCGCCCCAAAGCCCGAGACAGAGCCAACAGAGACGGTCCGCGCGCCAAGCGGCGCATTGCCGCAAAAATTCGCCTTACAGGATCTACGCCCACTCTACAACTCCATTGACCGCACGCTTGCCATCTTCCGCAAGACGGGCATGGCCGCCGAATGTCGGCACGAGGAGCGCGAGAACGGCGTAGAAATTACCATTCATATCCCCAAATAAGCCCCTTTTAGCCCCCGAGAACGTCTCGGGGGCTTTTGTTTCACGTGAAACAGTGCGGGCGCTTTTGTTTGTTTCACGTGAAACAGCGCGCTCGTTCCCAAAACGCGTTTCACGTGAAACATTTTTCGCGTTTTTCGCAAAAATATATTGCAAAAGCGGCTGTACAATGCTATAATAAAAAGCAACAAGGTGCTTGCATTTATAGCCACACACCGGAAAGGAGTCGCACCGTTGGGAAAAATTATCGCATTTGCCAACCAAAAGGGCGGCGTGGGCAAAACCACATCCGCTGTCAATACGGCCGCGGCTCTGGGGATCCTGGGCTATCGCACACTCTTGGTCGATCTTGATCCGCAGGGAAGTGCCACTGCATCGGTCGGTGTCTCCAAAAAATCGCTCCGCTTTTCGGTTTCGGATCTCCTGATTCGCGGCTGTCGCGCCGAGGACGCGATCCTGCACACCGAATTTGCAGGCTTGGATCTGCTCCCCGCCAATATTTCACTGGCAGGGACCGAATTTGACCTGTTAGAGGGCGAGGACGGAGAAGCACACCTGCGAAAAGCACTGTCCACCCTGCGCGATGACTACGATTACATTATAATGGATTGTCCGCCGTCGCTCGGAATGCTCACGATCAACGCCATGACCGCCAGTGACGGTGTGGTGATCCCCATGCAGTGCGAATATTTTGCGCTGGAAGGTCTTTCTCAGCTGATGATGACGGTCGGGCGCATCAAAAAACGGTACAATCCGCGTCTTGCAGTGACGGGAATACTCGTTACCATGTATAACGGGCGGCTTACGCTCTCCACGCAGGTTATGGCAGAGCTTCAAAAGCACTACGCCGATCGTGTATTTACCACTACCGTCTCACGTAACGTGCGCTTATCCGAAGCACCGAGCTTCGGCAAGCCCGTGCATTACCACGACAAGCACGCAAAGGGCGCGCGCGAATACATGGCAGTGGCAAAGGAATTGCTGGAACGCACATAAAAAAGAACTGAAAGGAGATTTCGGAAATGGCAAAGAAACCGGGAGGTCTCGGCAGAGATTTTTATTCCATTCTGGACGATAATATTATGGGAATGAAGGAAGGTGCCGCTACCACGCTCCGTATTTCGGAGGTAGAGCCGCGCAGCGATCAGCCCCGCAAGCAGTTTGACCGTGAGGCACTGGAGGCGCTGGCCGATTCGATCGCGGCATATGGCGTGCTACAGCCCATCATCGCACGTCCGAACCCCAATTTTGAAGGAACGTATGAGATCGTGGCAGGCGAGCGCCGTTGGCGCGCCGCAAAAATGGCAGGGCTCACCGAAATTCCTGCCGTTGTACTGGACGGCGACGACCTCAAGACCGCACAGATTGCGCTGATCGAGAACGTCCAGCGCGAAAACCTCAACGCCGTGGAAGAAGCGCTGGGCTACCAAGCGTTGATCGAGCGCTTTGATATGACACAGGACGAGGTGGCAAAGCAGGTCGGAAAATCCCGCCCCGCCATTGCAAACCTGCTGCGCTTGCTCGATCTGCCCGACGAGGTTCTGGAAATGCTCAAGGCGGGAGACCTCTCGGCGGGTCACGCACGCGCGCTTCTGGGACTTCGCAACCCCGACTTTATCCCGATTTTGGCGCATCGCATCGCGGCAAAGGGCCTTTCGGTGCGCGAGGTGGAGGCGATCATCCGCCGCGAGAACACCGAGCCCGCGCCCGAGCTGCCGGACATCACGGGCGCGGCACAAAACCGCGTTTGGATGAAGGATCTGGAGCGTCGCACGCGCGAGCGTCTCGGCCGCAAGGTCAAGATCACACAAAACGACAAAAAACGATCCATCGAGCTGTTCTATGAGGACAACGAGGATATGGAGGCTCTGCTGACCGCACTGTGCGGCGCAGACATTTTCAATGAGACCGAAGAATAAGGAGTATTATATATATTATGTTAGATATTAAATATATTAAAGAGAATGCGGCATACGCCAAGGAACGCCTGGCCACCCGTCAGAAGGATTACAGTGCCGAGATCGACCGTCTGCTCGCGCTCGACGTCGAGCGCCGCGCGCTGATCGCCGATACCGAGGCCAAAAAGGCCGAGCAAAACAAGATCTCCAAGTCCATCCCGCTGCTCAAAAAGGAAGGGAAGGACGTTGCGCCCATTTTTGCCGAGATGAAAGCCCTTTCCGAGACGGTCAAGGCCGACACCGATAAAATCACCGCAATTGATGCAGAGATCGAGAAAATTCTGCTCTCGATCCCGAATATTCCCAACGAGCAGGTTCCCATCGGCAAGGACGACAAGGAAAATGCCGAGCTGCGCCGCTGGAGCGCACCCCGCGCCTTTGATTTCGAGCCCAAGCCTCACTGGGATCTGGGCAAGGATCTCGGCATTCTCGACCCCGACACCGCCGCCAAGGTCACGGGCACACGCTTCCATTTTTATAAAGGACTGGGTGCCCGTCTGGAGCGCGCGGTCATCAGCTATTACCTGGACACCCACACCGCGCACGGCTACACCGAGGTCTTCCCGCCCTTCATGGTCAACCGCGATTCGATGCGCGGCACGGGCCAGCTCCCCAAGTTTGAGGAGGACGCCTTCCGCGTGGCCAACAACGATTGCTTCCTAATCCCCACGGCCGAGGTGCCCGTCACCAACATGCACCGCGACGAGATCCTGGACGGTGCAAAGCTCCCCATCTCCTACTGTGCGTATTCGGCATGCTTCCGTGCTGAGGCAGGGTCTGCGGGCCGTGATACGCGCGGACTGATCCGTCAGCACCAGTTCAATAAGGTGGAATTGGTAAAATTTACCAGCCCCGAGACCTCGTACGAGGAGCTGGAAAAGCTCACGAACGACGCCGAGCGCGTGCTGCAGGGTCTGGGCCTTCCCTATCGCGTGGTGCGCCTCTCGACAGGTGACCTGGGCTTCTCGAGCGCTATGACCTATGACATTGAGGTCTGGATGCCCTCGTACGATCGCTATGTGGAGATCTCCTCGTGCTCCGACTTTGAGGATTATCAGGCACGCCGCGCCAACATCCGCTACCGCGAGACCCCCAAGGACAAGCCGCGTCTGGTGCACACCCTCAACGGCTCGGGCGTTGCGGTCGGTCGCACGGTCGCCGCGATCCTGGAGAACTATCAGAACGCCGACGGCTCGGTAACCGTGCCCGAGGCCCTGCGCCGCTATATGGGCTGTGACGTGATCGCGCCCGAGCAGCTTTGATGCTGTCCTTGTTCACGATCGCGGCAAGGGAATACGAGCACATCGCCTTTGACGCCTCGGCACGCGCCACGGCGCGCACCGTGATCCTCGGGGTAGCCATCGGCATCGTGCTGGCCGCGCTGTATAATTTCTATCTCAAGGCCGTCCCGGGCGGCGTGGTGCGTGCGCTGCTTTTCGCCGAGGCTCTCTCGGACGAGCGCGCCAAGAGCCTTGCCGACCTCGGACTTGCGCGCAATCCGCTGTACGGCTTTGCCGTGGCACACGACCTCACCCTGCGCCGCGTTTTAAGGCGTGCAGAGAACGAAGCAGGGGAAGGGGAGCGCTACTATATCCCCGAGGACGAGAAATACCGCGCACAGGTGCGTTTTGAATCCAAGGGCAACGGCGTGGTCTCCCTGATCCTCTCGGTCGCGATCGCATTTGCCGTGGCCGTGCTGCTGATCAAGCTCCTGCCCGTGCTGCTGGGCGTGATCGACGGGATGCTGTAAGCAAGCTCCTCGCCCCGCAAAACAAAATTTCGTTCCAAAAAAGAGAGAACAAGGCAGATCCACTGCCTTGTTCTCTCTTTTTTATTCGCGGTTTTACGCCGAGTGGCGGACTTTGGGGGAAAGCGGCATTTTAACCTGCGTGCGCTGCTCGCGGTGGCGGTTGTGCAGCGTGACGGCAAGGTTTGCGACGACCATTGCAATGTTAAAGAGATAGACGAAGAAAACATAGCTCGCGCCGACCGTCATGACCTTTGCGGTGATGCCTGCAAGATAGCCGAACAGGATCAGACACATAAAGGCAAGGCTGGTGGACTTGGCGCTTTTGGCGCGCAGGCTTTTGACAAGAGAAACGGGCCAGGAAAGGCCGAAGCAAAGAAGCATGATGACCTCAAGAAATTCTGCCATAACGATCACAGCCGACAACCGCAACGGGCGACGCGCGGCGGGCGTTCTCCTTGTAAAAATTTTTCTTTATTCGTAGTATACTCTTGACAAATGATAATGTCAAATACATAATAATTATAGAAACCATAACGGGGGGTTATCAATATGGAGCTGACACAGCTGCAATACTTCGTTGCCGTGGCCGAGAGCCTGCACATGACGCGCACCGCAGAGCGTCTGCACGTGGCACAGCCCGCGCTTTCCCAAGCCATCCGCCGTCTGGAGAGAGAGCTTGCCGTACCACTGTTCAAGCGCGCGCAACGACGCCTCACCCTGACGCCCTACGGCGTCTATCTCTTAGAGCGCTTGCGCGGCCCGCTTGGCGCGCTTGCCGCAATCCCCGCCGAGCTTGCCGTAATGGCACAGGGAGAGGAGCGTCTTGTGCGGCTGAACGTGCGCGCCGCAACCTCACTGGTGACCGACGCCATTATTGCCTACCGCCAATCGCACGCGGATGTGCACTTTAAGCTTTCACAGAGCGAGGGCGGCGCCGACTGTGATATTTCGGTATTTACCGACCAAGTGATCGCGTGCGATGCAAGCATCCCCACACAGCAGGTGTTTGAGGAGCGTATTCTGCTTGCGGTGTCGGACACGGGCAAATACGCGGCGCGCGCGAGCGTGGCGCTTTCCGAGCTTGCCGACGAGAGCTTTATTGCCCTTGCGGGTACGCGCCTGTTCCGCGGCATCTGCGACCGATTTTGCCTACAGGCGGGCTTTGTGCCAAATGTCGGATTTGAGAGCGACAACCCCGCCTCGGTCAAAAAGCTGATCGCCGCCCACGCGGGCGTGGGCTTCTGGCCTGCGTTTTCCTGGGGCAGGTGCGAGGGGCAGGGCGTGCGCGTTGTGCCGATCACGGGCGTGGATTGCCGCCGCCAGATCGCCTTGCGTCTGTATGCCGAGCAGGAGAAGCGCACCGCCGTGCAATTTTACCGTTTTCTTTGCGATTTCGTGGCTGGGCGGTATGCAGACAGCCCCGAAGCATGAACGCGAAAGGGCACGCCGTTTTTTGTCTGTCACCGCAAAAATCAACCAAGCCGCGCCGCATCACAACAAAACAGGGAAAATTGTGCACAAACTCGCGCGCATTGTCACGCTTCGACCGCTTTTTCTTGACAGGGCTTCCTTTTTTTAGTATAATAGTGTTACAAGTGTACCATAAAACGGCCGCTGGCCGCACGATCGATGAGGTAAAAAAATGAAAAAAACAGAACGCATCTACACCCCCCTCTCGTCCTTCAAGCACCTTGTGGAGCAGGTCGAGGCACGCGGCGACAAGATCGCCTTCAAATACCCCGTTGGAAAGACCTTTGAAACACTTTCCTATGCCGCATTCGGCGCCGAGGTGCGTGCCGTGGCGGCAGGACTTGCCGCGGCAGGGCTTGCGGGCAAGCGCATCGCCGTGATCGGCGAGACCTCGCACGAGTGGGTTGCAACCTATCTCGGCGTTGTCACGGGCGGTGGCGTGATCGTGCCGATGGACAAGGAGCTGGCCATTGAGGAGATCGAGGGCTTCCTTTCGGGTGTGAACGCCGAGGCCATCGTGTACTCGGCATCCTTCAACCAAAAGCTCGAACACGCCATGGCCGAGCATCCAACGCTCAAGACATTTATCCCGATCGCGCCTGCCGAGGGTGCCGAGGGCGAGGGGCTGTTGCCCTTTGCAAAGCTCTTGGAGCTGGGCAACGCAAAGCTTGCCGAGGGCTACACCCTGCCCGAGCGCGATCCGCGCGAGCTGTGCACCATGCTCTTTACCTCGGGCACCACGGGCACGAGCAAGTGCGTGATGCTGTGTGAGCAGAACATCATCTCCACGGTCAACGCCGCCTGCGCCACGGTCAACTTCTTCCCCGACGACGTCACGCTCTCGGTCCTTCCGCTGCACCACACCTATGAGCTGGCCATCATGATCGCCAGCCTGACCTACGGCATCACCGTCGGCATCAACGACAGCCTGCGCCATCTCATGCGCAACCTCGCCGAGATCAAGCCCACGGGCCTGGTGCTCGTGCCGCTGTTCGTCAACACCATGTATAAAAAGATCTGGGACGAGGCGAGAAAGAAGGGCAAGGACAAGCTCCTTCGCACCATGATCCCCGTTTCCAACGGCCTGCGCCGCGTGGGTCTGGACCTGCGCCGCAAGCTCTTTGCATCGGTGCTGGCAGCCTTTGGCGGTCGCCTCACGAAGATCATCTGCGGCGGTGCACCCCTGAACCCCGACATGGTCAAGGGCTTCGAGGCCTTTGGTGTGCAGATCTGCGAAGGCTACGGCATTACCGAGTGCTCGCCGCTGATCTCCGTCTCCCCCTATTTTGCACAAAAGCGCGGCTCGGTCGGCCCTGCGTGCCCCTGCTGTGAGGCGCGCATTGCCGACGGCACGATGGGCGACAAGGGCTTTGTCGAGGGCGAGATCCAGGTCAAGGGCGAGAACGTGATGCTGGGCTACTACAACAACGACGCGGCCAACGAGAGCGCCTTCACCGCCGACGGCTGGTATCGCACGGGCGACGTGGGCTATATGGACAAGGACGGCTATATCTATATCACGGGGCGCCTGAAGTCCGTCATCGTGCTGGAGAACGGCAAAAACGTCTTCCCCGAGGAGATCGAGGAGTCGCTGGAGGATATTGACGAGATCGCCGAGGTCGTCGTGGTGGGCCGCAAGGGCGAGGACGGCGAGACCGTCAACCTCACCGCCGTGGTCTATCCCAACCGCGAGCTGTTCGCCGAGGGCGCAACCAATGAGGAGATCTACAAAGTCATCTACGACAAGATCGCCGCACTCAACCGCAAGGCGGCATCCTTCAAGAAGGTCAAGGCACTGGAGCTGCGCGACACCGAGTTTGAAAAGACCACCAGCCGCAAGATCAAGCGGCATTTGGTGAAATAAAGAGAAGCGACAGCAAATGCAGGGCATTTGCGGTCGCCTTTTGTATCAGGGGTTGTAGAAGCTCTTGATGTAATCGGATGCCTTTTTTGCCTCCTCGGACAGATCCTTTCCCGTGCGATCATCGTAATAAGTAAGCAAGCAATAAGAACGACGTCCAACCGCACGGTACGTGCATCCCTTATAGGGGATAATGCAGCTTGTTCCGGATTTCACAATCAAAAGTGCATCATATTCCTCCCCATAAAACGCAGCGTGCTCCCCAACATATCTATAGCGTTGCTTGTACCGTAGCTCCACACAAAACTCCTCTTGTCTCAATTCGTTTGTGCGAGATGCGCTGTACGAGTGTTGCCAAGAAGTCGTTCCAAGGGCAGCAGAGTCCAGCCAAGCAAACGCTTCGTAAATGGCAGGGATCTGCTCCTCGTCAAGCGTTTGCGCCTTTCCGTCTTGAATCAATATAACTTCATCGGGCATCGGAAACAAAACCTCGGTCTCAACGGGCGTTTTGCGGAAATTCCAGTGCCGACGGTACGGAACGAACCAAAAGAGCGAAAACAAAACGGCAAGCAGACACAGAACGGAAATCAATACAATGAGTAAGCGTTTCTTGCGTTTGGTCATGGTCACTGTCATTCACCTCCCTTTGAAACCCTCTCTTGTGCGCCGTCAGCCGGCTTCCTTTTTAAGGGGAATCGGATCACTGCACTTCGCCCCATTAAATCGCTTGAGTGCAGCCACGCGGTCAAGGTATTCGCGCTTTGCGTATTGGCTCATATAGTTGTTTTCATACACAAGCGCAACATTGCCGCCGCTATACTCCACACCACAATACGGCATCACAAACACGCCGTGTCGCTCATCAAAAGCCAACAGGAGCGCGTCGTATTCCTCGCCGCAAAAGGCCGCGATCTCTCCCACGTATTTGTGTCGCCGATCGTAGCGCAGCTCCACGCAGAAGCTCTCACTTCGATGTGCGTCTCTGGTGTCGGATGTTGGAGCAGCAAGAGTCGGCACGATTTGGGACGAGGCGGTCTCAAACCAAACGATTTCCTCATATAGCGCGGGAATATTTTCCGCATCCAGCCACTTGACCCACCCGCCTTGGATCAGCACAACCTCATCGGGGCGTTCAAACAGCGTGGCGGTTTCAACGGGCGTTTTTTGAGAGGTCCAATGCCGACGGTAAGGGGCGTTCCGGAATTGCATAAGCTGTATCAGCAACACGGCAATTATGACGATACAGACCGTACAAGCAAACAGCGCAATTCGCAATCTTTTTTTGCGTTTGGTCATTGTCATTCGATCACCTCACCCGTGAGAGCTATTTATGACAAGCCCGCAATGTAATTTTTAAACTCCACATACTCTTCTACATCACGGTCACGATCGATATGATAGGAAAGTGTTCGGTAAAGCTTATTTATGCCGCGATAGTTCAGCCCCTTGTATGGAATCACGATCATTTCATCCTCAAGCAAGACCAATAACAGTGCATCGTATTCAAAAGAACTTCCATTAAAAAAATTCCCCGCATATTGATACCGCTGCCGATAACGAAGCTCTACGCACAGCTGCCCTGTACGGTATTCATCTGTAATATCTTGATGATATCGCATTTTATAAAAGCCATCATCACTCGTCACCAAAGATTCCAATTGCACGAGATTCCGATATATCGTTCCGATGTCATCTGCGTCCATCCACTCGGCCTCACCGTTGCAAATAACAACCTCATCGGGAACCGGAAAGAGTGTTGCGGTTTCGACCGCCTTTTTGCGAAACGTCCAGTGCCGACGGTACGGAACGAACCAAAAGAGCGAAAACAGCAGGACAAGTATGCAAAGAATGGAAATGAGTACAATCAGTAAGCGTTTTTTGCGTTTGGTCATTATCGGTCACCTCCCTGCAATCGCGGTTACACAATTCTCCTTTTCTCAATTTCAGTATAGCACACCGAAACAGTTTTGTCAATCGCGCACATAAAGTGTTTGCGATCTTGAAACATTTTGTGCAAAACAAACAACTTTTGCATGTAGAGCAAAAAAGGACCGCCGCAAATGCGAAAGCATTTGCGGCGGTCTGTTTTCTTATCTCGGCTACGCGCAGAGCATCAACGCGATTTGCGGCCTTGGCGGAACAGCACGCGGTAGAGCAGCATCAAAAGGCGGGGGCTGATCGCCACAAGCAAAAGACTGCCCGTGACCATCAGAGTGCGGCTCTTACTTTTCAGGGCAAGGCGCAAATTCGCGCGCACGTCGCGGCGCACGGTACGGATCACCTCTTTGTCATAATGCTTGTTCTTGGTCATGGCCGCAAGCACCGACATCTCGTTAAAGAGGAGCTTGGCCGTGATCTCGCCCGCTATTTCGGGGTATTCGGCCGACAGACGCGTGCGGTGCGCGCGCCAGTTTTCCAGTGCGGCGCGGTGCTTTTCGCTATATCCTGCGTTGCACACGCTGCTCTCGCGCTGTACGTAGTGGCAAAAGGGCGTCTCGATATACACGTACTTATCACAACCCGACAGAATGCGTACCAGCAGGCTGTAATCCTCACCGAGGATCACGGCCTCGCCCTCACCCTGCGGCAAAAGCTCACGGCGGAACAGCTTGTTCCAGAGCACCTCGTGCATGGCCTTGACCGAGTGGAGCAGCGCAAGCGCCCCCACACGGTCGGTCACGTGCTCCGCACCGCCCACGGCAGCAGGAAGGTCACTTTCGTCGGTGGTGGTATAATAGGAGCATTCCACCACGTCGGCGCCGTGCGCTTGCTGTGCGGCAAGCAGGGTGCGGTACATGTCGGGGTCGATGTAATCATCCCCGTCCAAAAAGCCGATAAACTCACCCGTTGCGGCCGCAATTCCCGTTTCGCGCGCGCGTGCCGCGCCCTGGTTTTGGGGCTTGTGGATCACGCGGATGCGTGCATCACCCTCGGCCAGTCGGTCGCACAGCGCGCCCGACCCGTCGGGGGAACAGTCATCCACCAAAATCAGCTCAAAATTCTCGTGGGTCTGGGCCTGCACGCTTTTCACGGCACGCTCCAAAAACTCCTCTACGCGGTACACAGGCACGATAATGCTGACCTTCTTCTGTTCCATATCAATCTCCTATTTCAAAAATGCAAAACCGCCAGCCGCGGTAGACTTCATCAGCGACGGGCGTAACCCCGTACGCAGGCACGACGCTCTCCTGCAAAAAGGAGTCGTAGTAGGGCATTTTCACGTAGTAGACGCGCGCATATTGCGCACGCACGGCGGCAAGCTCGTCCGTGCTACCGACAAAGGCAAAATGCATCTCCATGCCCCCGTCCTTGGCCAGCACGCGGTGCGCACGCTCCGCATCCCAGCAAACACGCTCGCCCCCCGCACCCGAAAAGCCCCAGCCCAACAAAACGTACTCGGCGCTCACGTTCGCGCCCACGTAATTGGTTTGCAGCTCCGAGGAAAAGACGAAGCAGGTGTCCGCGTCGATCGCGCATGTCGCAAACGCGCGATCCAGTGCGCGGTCCATATCATAGATCTCGCGGTTGTACAGCGCGTTATCCGAGAGCACAAAGGGGGCATAGCGCGTGTTGCCGCCCTGCCGCGCGATCACGCGGTTCTCGGTATACACGATCCTGCCCGCGCCCTTATCGGCACTTTGGAATGCCGCACGCATCACGGGGTCGACCGTGGTGTAGCTCTGCACCAGCAGCAGGGCCGCCGCGCAGCCCGCGATCGCGGTGCGCACGGCATTTTTTCGCCCCACGCGGTGCAACGCTTCAAGGGCGGGGAAATACAGCAGCACGCCCGTGATCAGGTTATAGCGCGCGTGATTGTAGGTGACGAACAAGAGCCCGATCACCGTGGCTGCGGCCAGTGCCGCGGTACTGCCCACCAGCAGCTCGCAGCGCGCTCTCGTCACGCGCTCGCGCCCAAAGAAGATCACCGCCGCCACAACGCCCGCCGCGATCAAAAGCAAGAACAGCCACGTAAAATTCATCCCGTTTGCGCTCAACCATTTTTCGCCAAAATAGATCTCATTATAACCAAGCGCGTTGAACGTGCTCGGCCGCGCCACCTGCTCGACCGCTTCGTTCACGGTATAGGAAGCGCCTGCTGTGCTTGCGCTCCAGTTGTAAAACCGCAGGTCAAACAGCCAGCACAGCCCCACCGCAAGGATGGGCAAATTGACACCAAGGCGGCAGCTTTTGACCAATGTGCCAAGGGATCGCGTGCGCTCGCACAAAAACGAGCAAAGCGTGCTTGCCGCGATCGCGGCCGCCAGCATCGGTGCGCCCGTCTCCTTGGAAAAGCAAACAAGGATCGCCGCCGCAACCTCGACCAGCGGCAGCTGCTCGGCGCGTGCGAAGAAATACAGCACAAGGCCAAAGAGCAAAAACTGCTCCAGATTGACCGTGTAGACAAGCCCAAAGGTAAAGGGTGAGAAGGCAAAGATCGCCGTGGCGGCCAGCATCGCTCCGCGCGACCAGTCGGGAAAGAGGCGCTTTATGATGCGGTAAAAGCAAAAGCTGCCGCACAAAAGCTGTCCCAGCGCAACCAAGCGCGCGCCGAGCAGCGGCGCGCCCGTCAGCATATTTACAAACACATAGATCAGCGTCACCGCATACGAGGCGTGGTTGGCCAGGCGCAGGGTGCGCGTGCGGATCAGACTGATCGCCGCCTTGTCGCGAAGGGCGGTGTAATAGGCCATGCTGTCCCAGCGCAGCCACGCCGACAGCACCCCGATGTTGAGCACAACGAGCAGCACCCCAAGGATCAAAAAGGGCAACCGTTCGCGCCACGCAGCACGGCGCGGGCGCGAAAATCCCACGAAACGGGCAAAGAAAACGCCCTCTCCCAGCGCGATCAAGCAAAAAAACACCGTAAGGATCAGCGCGAGCTTGGCATTGTTGCCAAAGCCCTCTTGCACGGAGTAGCGGATCAAGCCCGAGAGCGAGCAGACCGCCAAAAACGCGTTGAACACAAAAATCAGCCCAAACGAGAGCCGTTCGCCGCGCGTGGGCGCACGGGGCGTGGCGCGTGCAAAGGTCACGTGCGCGTAGGCAAACAGCAAGAGAGACGGAAGAGCCGCCAAGGGCGCATAGCGCAGCAAAAGACCCTTGTAAATAAAGGCGTAGTAGGACAAAAAGCCCGCCGCCAGTGCGATCGCCAGCGAAACGTCCGCAGGGCAACGTTTTTTTAGCAAGGCCGCGCGCATCCAAATCCCCCTCTCCCCTTCATACTGCATAAAGTCTACCACATCCTTGCCGAAAAGTCAAGCGCACGACAGCCCGTCAAGACGTGGCAGATTTTGCGGCAGAAGCGTTCTTCGCGCGGCGTGAGGCGTACACCTGTACGTCGAGCCGTGCGAAGGACGGTAAAAAGCGCGATACGTGAAAAAAGGCGGGAAAATCCCGCCTTTTTTCTACCTTAAAAACCCTTGTCTCCGCGTTTTTGTACGGCTACGTACAGATTTTCTCGGTTTTTTCGTGCGCATTTTTGGTCTGGCCAAAAGATGCACGGCTTATTCATACAACTTGCCCATTTTCTGCAATCTCTCGTAGCGTGCCTTTGCATTCTCCTCGGCCTTGGCGAACAGCTCCTTGGCTCTCTCGGGGAAGGTGAGTGCCAGACGCGCGTAGCGCGCCTCGTTGGAGATAAACGCCTGGTAGTCGCCCGTGGGCTGTGCACTGTCGATGGTCAGCTTATTGCTCTCCAGCGTGGGATTGTAGCGGAACATGTTCCAGTAGCCCGCATCCACTGCCTTCTTCATCTCCAGCTGGCAGTTCTGCATGCCGCCCTTCTTGATGCCGTGCATCTCGCAGGGAGCGTAGCCGATGATCAGGGAAGGACCGTGGTATGCCTCTGCCTCGGTGAGGGCCTTGAGCAGCTGGTTCATGTTTGCGCCCATCGCGACCTGTGCCACGTAGACGTAGCCGTAGGACATGGCGATCTCGGCGAGGTTCTTCTTGCCGATGGCCTTACCTGCGGCGGCAAACTGTGCCACCTGCCCGATGTTGGAGGCCTTGGAGGCCTGACCGCCTGTGTTGGAGTAGACTTCGGTGTCGAACACCATGACGTTCACGTCCTCACCCGAGGCGAGCACGTGGTCCAGACCCCCAAAGCCGATGTCGTATGCCCAGCCGTCACCGCCGAAGATCCAGACCGACTTCTTTGCAAGGTAGTCCTTCTCCGCCAGGATCGCGGGAGCTACGGGGCAGCCTGCGGCTGCGGCCTTCTCAAGCTCTGCGACCAGCGCCTTGGTTGCCTCGCCGTTTGCCTTGCCATCGTCCTTGGTGTCAAGGTAGGCCTTGGCGGCGGCCTTGAAATCGTCGCTTGCCTTGTCCGAGGCCATCATTTCCTCAACCTTGGCGATGAGCTTGTTGCGGATCGCCTTCTGGCCGAGTGCCATACCGAGGCCGTGCTCGGCGTTATCCTCGAACAGCGAGTTCGCCCATGCGGGGCCCTTGCCCGATTCCTTGTTGACGGTGTAGGGGGTTGCAGGTGCGGAGCCGCCCCAGATCGAGGAGCAGCCGGTCGCGTTGGAGATATACATACGCTCACCGAAGAGCTGGGTGATCAGACGCGCGTAAGAGGTCTCGGCACAGCCCGCGCACGAGCCCGAGAACTCCAGAAGCGGCTGCTTGAACTGGCTGCCCTTGACGGTTGCATTGATCAGCTCGGGCTTCTCGGCAACGTTTGCCACGGCATAGTTCCAAGCATCCTGCTGGCCGTCTGCCATCTGGCTTGTCTGGGTGGTCATATAAAGTGCGTAATCCTTGGGATCGGCCTTTACGCCTGCGGCGGCGGCCTTCTTGTCCACGCCCTGGTTGACGGGGCAGGCCTTCACGCACAGGGTACAGCCCATGCAGTCCAGAGGAGACACGGCAACCGTGAACTTGTAGTCGGTCTTGAGAACGGGCTTGGGCGCAAACTTGGTGGACTTGGGTGCTGCCTTTGCCTCGGCCTCGGTCATCGCGAAGGGACGGATGGTGGCGTGGGGGCAAACGAACGAGCAGCTGTTACACTGGATGCACTTGTCGGGATTCCAGAAGGGAACGTTCACGGAAACGCCGCGCTTCTCATAAGCGGTCGAGCCCTGCGGGAAGGTACCGTCGGCGTAGGGCATGAATGCCGAAACAGGCAGGCTGTCGCCGTCCATCTTGCCAACGGGGGTCACCACGTTATTGACAAAATCGACCAGATCTGCGCGCGTACCCGTGGCGGGCTTTGCGGCCTTGTCCTTGCCGGCCTTGGCCCACGCGGCGGGAACGGCCACCTCGGTGTAAGCCGAAGCACCCATCTCAATGGCCTTGTGGTTCTGTGCCACGACATCCTCACCGAACTTGGAGTAGGACTTGGTGGCCATATACTTCATCTTCTCCACAGCCGTGTCGATGGGCATGACACCCGCGAGCGAGAAGAATGCCGATTGCAGAACCGTATTCTTCACCTTGGGGTTGCCGACCTCCTTGGCCGCGATCGAGGTTGCGTCGATGATATAGAACTTGATGTTGTTTGCGGCAATATAGGCCTTGACCGACTTGGGCAGCTTCTCGTCCAGCTCGTCCGCGCTCCAACGGCAGTCCAAGAGGAAGGTTCCGCCGGGCTTGACGTCCTGCACGATCTTGTAGCCCTTGAGGATATAGGAGACGTTGTGGCACGCCACGAAGTCTGCCTTGGTGATATAGTAGGGCGCCTTGATCTTGGTGTCACCGAAGCGCAGGTGCGAGATGGTCACACCCGAGGTCTTCTTGGAGTCGTACTGGAAGTAGGCCTGAATGAACTTGTCGGTGTTGTCGCCAATGATCTTGATCGAGTTCTTGTTTGCACCGACCGTGCCGTCGCCGCCAAGACCCCAGAACTTGCAGGCAATGGTGTCGGCAGGGGCGGTATCGGGCGCAGCCTTCTCGGGCAGGGAAAGACCCGTCACGTCGTCCACGATGCCGACGGTGAAGTTGTGCTTGGGCTCGCGCTTCTTGAGGTTCTCAAAGATCGCAAAGACCGATGCGGGCGTGGTGTCCTTCGAGCCAAGACCGTAACGGCCGCCAACGACGCGGATCTTGCGGCCCGTCTGTGCCAGGGCGGTCATCACGTCCAGGTACAGCGGCTCGCCCAGTGCGCCGGGCTCCTTGGTGCGGTCAAGCACCGCGATCTTCTTGGCGGTGGCAGGAATTGCCTCGGCCAGCTTGTCTGCACAGAAGGGGCGATACAGACGGACCTTGACAAGACCGACCTTCTCGCCTGCGGCCATCATGTAGTCGATGACCTCCTCGCACACGTCACAGACCGAGCCCATCGCAACGATCACGCGCTCGGCGTCGGGTGCGCCGTAGTAGTTGAAGAGCTTGTAGTCGGTGCCGAGCTTGGCGTTGACCTTGTCCATATACTCCTCAACGATGGCGGGGAAGGCGTTGTAGTAGGTGTTGCAGGCCTCGCGGTGCTGGAAGAAGATGTCACCGTTCTCGGCAGAGCCGCGCAGAACGGGGTGCTCGGGGTTGATCGAACGGGCACGGAAGGCCTTTACGGCATCCATGTCGACCATCTCGGCCAGATCCTTGTAATCCCAGGCCTCGATCTTCTGCACCTCGTGCGAGGTACGGAAGCCGTCAAAGAAGTTCAGCACGGGCACGCGACCCTTGATGGTGGCAAGGTGCGCCACGGCACCCAGGTCCATGATCTCCTGCTGGTTGGTCTCGGCAAGCATTGCATAGCCCGTCTGACGGCAGGCGTAAACGTCGGAGTGGTCGCCGAAGATGTTGAGCGCGTGCGAGGCCACGCAGCGTGCCGAAACGTGAATGACGCTGGGCAGCAGCTCGCCCGCGATCTTATACATGTTGGGGATCATCAAAAGAAGTCCCTGCGATGCAGTGTAGGTGGTGGTCAGCGCACCTGCGGCAAGCGAGCCGTGCACAGCACCTGCGGCACCTGCCTCGGACTGCATCTCAACCATTTGCACGCGCTCACCCAGAATATTGCGTGCGGGCTCACCGAAAATGTTTTTGTCGGCGGCCGACCAGGTGTCGGTAACCTCAGCCATGGGGCTTGAGGGTGTGATGGGGTAGATGGCCGCAACCTCGGTGAACGCATAGGATACGTGCGCCGCAGCGGTGTTACCATCCATGGAAATCTTTCTTCTTTGGACTGCCATTTGGGAAAAGCCCTCCTGTTTTTCGTATTTGGAATCGCCCGTTTGGGCGTAACTTTTTTTCCACCATATATCATAGCACAGTCTTTTGCAATTGTAAAGCCACTTTGCGGCTTTTTTTGAGGAAAATGCACATGTTTTTGCCGAAAAAGCGCGCTTTTGCCACACCGCTGTGTGCAATTCGCGCAAAAGTGATGGGATCTACCATAAAACAGACCGTGCCGTCCGTGCAAGAGCAGGCCTACCCATTCGGGCAGGCCTGCTCTCGTTTGCTGTTATTCCTCGTCCTTGCTCGGATAGTATTCCGAGAGGTCATACGCCGCGAGCTTCGCGGTGTCCATGCGCCCCTTCGCGCGCTCAAAATACTGCACGCTGTTGCGCAGCAGCATCAGGACTTGATTGGAGGGCGAGCGTCGCTCGGCATCACACACATAGAGCACCTTGCGCAAAAGCTCCTCCGAGAGGCGCACGGTGATTTCGGGTTGCTCGTTTTTCATCGTTTTTCTCCTTTTAATAGGTTGGGGAGTCAAGGAACCACGTGCCGTTCTCCAGAGCCAGAGCCACGCGCACCGTGATGCGCTCGCTCTCCTTGCCCTCCAGCCAGCTTTCGATCTCCAGCACCACGTACGAGGCGTTGCTGTCCCCCTTGTCGATGCGCATCGTGCTGTAATCGTACACGCGCGTGCCCAGCTCCAGTCCCTTGTACTGATTGTACTTTTTGAGGTAGACCATATCGTTGTCGTCGATCTCGTTCATATAGAGCGGATAGAGCGTGCCCGAGTCGCGATCCGATACCGTGATGCCCGTGAACACGCTCTCGTTTACCGAGGCCAGATACGCCGCCGAATAGATCTCGGCCGCACGCTCCTGGATATCCTCGACCGAGAGATAGCCGCTGTCGGTGCGCACGTAATCGTAGTAGGGCTCGTCGTCGGTGTCGTAAAAGAACAGCGACTCCGCGTCAAATTCGATCGGGTAGTAGGAGTAATGTCCCTCGTCCGAGTGCCAGATCGCGCCCTCGCCCTTGGTCTGCTCGTTCACGCGCTTGGCGAAGCGATAGGAGGGAAAATCACCCGTCAGCTCGCTGTTTTGATTTTCAAGATCCACGGTGGTATAAAGCTTGTTTCCGTCGGCGTCGGTCTGCGCGTCGTCGGGCATATAGCGCACGTAGTACTGATAGCCGATGACCGTACCGTGCTCCTCATCCTCAAAAAGAAAATAATAGATGTTTTTGTCCTTGTCCGTGGGATCCTTCACTGTGACATAATCACTGAACTGATAGATGCGCGGATAGGTGGGCAGGCCCTTGCCAAACAGGATCTCGTTGATGGCAAACGAGCTCTCGATCAGTGCGATCGCGCGGTCGCGGATCTGCTCGAGCTCGGGCGGGCGGCGCTTGCGTACCAGATTGACGATCAGCACCGTGAGCAATATCGCCACCACCAGCACCACCGAAATGATAATGGCCAGCAACCGCTTTTTGTTGCCGCTGCGCTTCTTTTTCTTCGGCACGCGCGCAGGGGCCTGCTCGGCCTCGTTCCTTTCGTTTTCTTTTTCGTTCATAGGCTCTCCTTTCGTGGAGGGATAAAACCGTGCCCCGGGCAAAGCGGTCTTTCCCCGGGGTCGGTCATACAAAATAGAATCATGTTGGATAAATTCACACCGACAAAAGGCTTCCCCTTGTTCCTCAGGACTCAGCCCTTTGGGCTTCCCCCTGAGAGGAAGCTCCCGCGAAGCGGGTGATGAGGTGTAGGATGCGGAGCATCCGTTCCTTTTCTAACGCCACCTTCGGTGGCTACACCTCATCCGTCTCCTTGCGGTGACACCTTCCCCTCAAGGGGAAGGCTACTCACAGCCGCATTGTGTTGCTTACAGCTTACTCCTCGGCGGGTGCTTCGGGAGCTGCCTCGGTCACAGTCTGCACGGTGTTTTCTGCCACCGTTTCGCCACCTTCGGCCTGCGTCTCGGCCTCCTCCTCGGGGTCCTCGTGTGCGACCTTGGAGAAGTTCACCAGCGTCTGCCCCTCGGCCAGGCGCATGACGATCACGCCCGATGCCGTGCGGGAATAGGTGTTGATCTGTGCCACGGGCGTGCGGATGATCGTACCGAGATTGGTGATCATCATCAGATCGTCGCCGTCGTCCACGGCGGCAATACCCGCAAGCAGACCCGTCTTGTCGGTCAGATTGTGGCAGGTCACGCCAAGGCCGCCGCGTCCCTTGACGCGGAAGTCCTCAAACGGGGTGCGTTTTCCGTAGCCGTTCTCGGTCACGGTGATCAGCTGCTTGCTGTCATCCACCACAGCCGTGCCCACGACATAGTCGCCCTCACGAAGCCGAATGCCGCGCACGCCGCGCGCCGTTCTGCCAAGCGGACGGATGGTGGACTCGGTAAAGCGTGCGGCCGAGCCCTCGTGCGTGGCGATCACAAGATCGGTCTGGCCGTGAGTGTGCATGACGAACACCAGCTCGTCCCCCTCGTCCAGGTTCAGTGCGATCTTACCGCCCTTGCGCTGATACTCGTACTCCGAGAGCAGCGTGCGCTTGATCACGCCGAGCTTGGTGACCATCGTGAGATACGATTCGCTGTCAAACTCGGGCACGGCGATCATCGCGGTGATCTTCTCGCCCTGCTCGGTTTCAATGATGTTGATGATATTCGTGCCCTTTGCGGTGCGCGACGCCTCGGGGATCTGATAGGCCTTACGCATAAAGACCTTGCCCGTGTTGGTAAACAGCATGAGGTAGGAGTGGCTGTGCACCACCATCACCTTTTCGATGAAGTCCTCCTCCTTGGTGGTCATGGCCATGATGCCCTTGCCGCCCTTGTGCTGTGCGGCGTAGGTATCGGCTGGCTGGCGCTTGATATAGCCCGCGTGCGTCAGTGTAATGACGCAGTCGTGCTTCTCAATGAGGTCCTCCAGGTCAATGTCGTCGGTGGCGGCCACGATCTCGGTGCGGCGCGCGTCGGCGTACTTGCGGCGGATCTCCAGCAGCTCGTCCTTGATGATGTCCTTGATCTTCTGCTCATCGGCAAGGATTCCCTTGAACTCCTCGATCATATTGTGCAGCTTTTCGAGCTCGTCCTCGATCTTCTGGCGTTCCAGACCCGTGAGCTTGCCCAGCGTCATCTCCACGATGGCCTGTGCCTGCGTTTCGGAGAGGCCAAAGGTGTTCATCAGCTTTTCCTTCGCGTCGGCGATCGACGCGGTGGAGCGAATGAGCGCCACGACCTCGTCAATATGATCGTTTGCGATCTTATAGCCCTCTAAAATGTGAGCGCGTGCCTCGGCCTTATCCAGATCGAACTGCGTGCGGCGGCGAATGACCGACTGCTGATGCGCGATATAGTGATCGAGCAGCTGGGGGAGATTCAGCACCTTGGGCTCACCCTTGACCAGTGCGAGCATGTTGATGGCGCAGGTATCCTGTAGCTGCGTGTTCTTATAGAGCTGATTGAGAATGACCTGACCGTTTGCATCGCGGCGGAAGGAGATCAGGATGCGGATGCCGTTGCGCTCGTTGGAGACGTCCTTGATGTCGGTAATGCCCTCGATGCGCTTGTCCTTGACCAGCTGTGCGATCGACTGCACCAGCACCGATTTGTTGACCTGATAGGGGATCTCGGTCACCACGATGTTGTGGTGCTCCTCGTCCACCTCGGCCTTGGCGCGCACCATCACGCGGCCGCGACCCGTCTTGTAGGCATCCGTGATGCCCTGCACACCGTAGCAGGTGGCGGCGGTGGGGAAGTCGGGGCCCTTGATGTAGTCCATGAGCTCCTCAACGGTGCATTCGGGGTTCTCCATGCGCAAAATGGTGGCATCCACCACCTCCCCGAGGTTATGGGGCGGGATGTTGGTGGCCATACCCACGGCAATACCCACCGAGCCATTCACCAGCAAATTGGGGAAGCGCGCAGGGAGCACCGCGGGCTCGCGGCGGCGGTTATCGAAGTTGGGAACAAAGTCCACCACCTCTTTTTCAAGGCCGGTCATCAACTCATCGGAGATCTTGGCAAGGCGCGCCTCGGTGTAACGGTAAGCGGCGGCGCTGTCGCCGTCGACCGAGCCGAAGTTGCCCTGGCCCTCCACGAGAGGATAGCGCAGCGAGAAATCCTGTGCCATACGCACCATCGTGCCGTACACGGCGGCATCGCCGTGCGGATGGTAGCGGCCCAGCACGTTACCGACCGTGGTTGCCGATTTGTAGAAGGGCTTGTCCGAGGTCAGGTGATCCTCGTACATAGCGTACATGATACGGCGCTGACCCGGCTTCATGCCATCGCGCACGTCGGGAAGGGCGCGGGACATGATGACCGACATCGAATACTCGATGAAGGCCTGCCGCACGCGCTTTTCCATATCAATATCTTCAATTCTCTGATTCGGAAATTCGATATTCTCGTTCTTGTGATCCATTTCAATCTCCTTTCTGATCAGATATCCAGATTTTCGGCAAACTTGGCATTCTGCTCGATAAATTCGCGGCGGGGCTCGACCTCGTCACCCATCAGGGTGGAGAAGATCTGATCGCACAGGATCGCATCCTCCATGGTCACGCGCAACAAAATACGGCGCTCGGGGTCCATCGTGGTCTCCCAGAGCTGGTCGGGGTTCATCTCACCAAGACCCTTGTAGCGGTCGGCCTCCAGGTTCTTGCCCTCGGCCAACAGCGCGTCACGCTCGGCATCGGTATAGGCGTATTTCTCACCGCCGACCTTGCCCGAACGCTTGTAGATCTTATAGAGCGGGGGCTTTGCCAGATACACGTGGCCGTTCTCGATCAGGGGCTTCATGTGACGGAAGAAGAAGGTCAGCAGCAGGATCTGAATGTGCGAGCCGTCCACGTCGGCGTCGGCCATGAGAATGATCTTGCCGTAGCGCAGCTTTTCAATATCAAATTCCTCGCCGATGCCACAGCCCAGCGCCTGAATGATCGGGATGATCGAGGTGTTGGCATAGACCTTATCCAAGCGACTCTTTTCCACGTTCAGGATCTTGCCGCGCAAGGGAAGGATCGCCTGGAAGCGCGGGTCGCGGCCGAGCTTGGCCGAGCCGCCTGCCGAATCTCCCTCCACCAGATACACCTCGGTGAGCTCCTTGCGGCGCTCGGTGCAGTCCGAGAGCTTACCGGGCAGGGTCATGGACTCCAGGCCATTTTTGCGGCGGGTGGCCTCGCGTGCCTTGCGTGCCGCCTCGCGTGCGCGATTGGCGGTCAGCGCCTTTTCGATGATGATGCGCCCCTCGGTGGGATGCTCCTCAAAATACTCACCCAGCTTTTCGGTCACCAGCTTATCCACGAACTGGCGCACGTGTGCGTTTCCCAGCTTGGTCTTGGTCTGCCCCTCAAACTGTGCTTCCTTGAGCTTGACCGACACGATGGCGGTCATACCCTCGCGCACGTCCTCACCCTTGAGGTTCTCCTCGTTGTCCTTGAGCATCTTGTACTTGCGTGCATACTCGTTGATCACACGGGTGATGGCCTTCTTAAAGCCCTCCTCGTGCATGCCGCCCTCGTGGGTGTTGATGTCGTTGGCAAAGGTCATAAAGACCTCGGAGTAGGTGTCGGTATACTGCAATGCCACCTCGGCGATGGTACGGCCGCGCTCCTCCTCGTTCTTTTCTCCGCGCATATAGATCACCTCGGGGTGAATGACCTGGCAGTGCTTTTGCTCGTTGAGGTAGCTCACGAAGTTGCGGATACCGCCCTCGTATTGCAGCACCTCCGAGACGTGCGTGCCATCCTCACGCTCGCCCTGCGGACGCTGGTCGGTGATGGATATGGTGATGCCCGCGTTGAGAAACGCCTGCTCACGCAAACGCTTGAGCAGGGTATCGTATTCAAATACCACCTCGTCAAAGATGGTGGGATCGGGCTTGAAGCGCACGTAAAGGCCGTGCCGGTCGGTCTCCCCCTCGTCACGGAAGGGACGCGCCACGGCACCGCGCTCAAAGCGCTCGGTATAACGGCGCCCCTGATAGCAAGACTCCAGCTCGATCCACTCCGAGAGCGCGTTTACCACCGAGGAGCCCACGCCGTGCAAGCCTCCCGAGAACTCATAGCCGTTGCCGTCAAACTTACCGCCTGCGTGCAGAACGGTAAAAATGACCTCCAGCGTTGGGATGCCCATCTTGGGGTGGATACCGCCGGGGATGCCCTGACCGTCGTCCTGAATGGAGACCGAGCCGTCGGGCAGCAGTACTACCTCAATGGAGCTACACCGTCCCGCCAGTGCCTCGTCGATCGAGTTATCCACGATCTCGTACACCAGATGGTGAAGCCCTCGGATCGAGGTCGAGCCGATGTACATACCGGGGCGTCTGCGTACGGCCTCCAGACCCTCCAGAACTTGGATCTGACTGTCGTCGTAGACCTCTCTTCTTTCTTCGTTGTTCGCCATATTTGAACCTTCCTTTATCAGATGCGGCACGCGCCGACCGTTTGTTTAGATGTTTGCTTTGCTCTCGCTTCGCCCCACCAGTGCGGCGGTGGAAAGCTGGGAAAAGCAGACCTCAAATCCCGCCCTCGTGCGATAGAGCACGAACGACTTTGGGATCTCCTCGCCCGCGGAGCTCACGCTCCCTTCCTTGTCGGCACGGGCAAGATAGCGCCGCGTGACCGACGAGACCGTGGCGGTGTCGGCATCGAAAATACCGATGATCGACCGCGCACGGATATTTTTATTGTTACCGATGTGCAAATACATAAAAGCCCTCACGTTGTGGGTGTATAACGCCCGTTTTCCACCAAAATACAGCGGTCTGCCGTTTCCTTCCCCTTCTCACACGTCGTGAGGATCACCTGCTTTCCGCCCATGCGGTGTAGCAGATACGCACGCCGCCCCTCATCCAGCTCCGAGAGCACGTCGTCAAACAAGAAAACGGGGTATTCACCGCAATCGTCACGGCAGATCTCACCCTCGGCCAGCTTCAATGCAAGCGAGAGCGAGCGCTGCTGCCCCTGTGAGGCATACAGCCGCGCCGAACGGCCGTTGAGCAGAACGTCCATATCATCCTTGTGCACGCCATAGAGCGTAGCTCCCGCACCGATCTCGCGCTCGTGCGCGGTCGATAGCTGGCGGTAGCACTCCTGCTCGGTGGCGGCAACGTCCTCATAATCATGCTCCTCACCCTTGCACGGCCCGCAATAGGTAAGTCTTGGCTGCTCGCGCTCGTCGGTCATTTCCAAAAAGCAATTTTCCACAAGCACGGATGCTTTTTTTACATAGCGCATACGGCTGCGCGCAATATATGCTCCCTCGTGCGCCAGCTGTCTTGACCAGATATCCACCGTGCTCTCAAACAGTGCGGGGTCGTCCTTTGCCCCGCGGATGAGTGCGTTGCGTTGCTTTAATATCTGTGCGTACCGCTGTAAGGCCGCAAGATACGGGGGCTCGAGCGCGCTGATGGCAATATCCAGAAACTGCCGTCGCTCGGCAGGACCTGCTTTAATGAGAGACAAATGCTCGGGGCAAAAGAGCACGGCGCGAAAGCTGCCCACAAGCTCGGACATGCGCGTGATGCGCACGCGGTTTTTTTCCACAGCTCTTGCGCGGTTTTTGAAAATGCGCATGGTGATATTCTGTGCACGCGCGGCGCCCTCAAAATCCAGCGAGAGCGCGGCGGTCTCCGCACCGAAGCGAATGACCTCCTGTGCGTGCGCCGCACGAAAGCTTTTTCCAAGAGACGCGAAATAGATCGCCTCCAGGAGATTGGTCTTTCCCTCGGCGTTGTTGCCATAGAGTACGTTTACCCCGGGCGAGAGCTCGACCGCTGCCGCCTCAATGTTGCGAAAATCGGTAAGCGTGATCTTTTTTGCGAGCATTCGCCGTCAATCCTTCATTCGGACGGGCAACAGCATAAACAGATCCTCACAGTCCGCACTGCCGCCCTCGGCAGGCTCAATATTGACGCTGGTCAGCGGAGAGGAAAGCGCCATACGCACGCGCGCACAGTCGCAGGCACGCACGGAATCAATGAGGAAGCGGTTGCGGAAGGCGATGAGCAGATCCGCACCCTCGTGCTCGATCTCCACCTCATCATAGGTGCTGCCCGTGGCAGACTCGGCCGAGATCTTCAAAAGTCCTTCCTCAAACTGGAGCTTGACGTGCGAGCGCAGGCTTCTGGTGTCGCGCTCCTCGGTGATCAGAGCCGCACGGTCAAGTGCCGCCAGCAGTGCATCGCGGTCAAAGGTTGCAAAAATGCGGTGCTGCTGAATGATGATGCGGTCAAAGTCGATATACTCCCCCTCCACCAGACGCGAGAAGAACAAAAGCCCCTCCATGTGGAAAATAATGTGTTTGCGCGTCATGTGGATGACCAGCTCCTCGCTCTCGTCGTCGGAGAGGAGCTTATACAGATCGTTGACGGTCTTAACAGGGAGAATGAAGCGGAAGCGCAAGTCACTTCCGTCGGCATTTCCGTTTTGGATCTCTACGTGCTTGACGCATTTTGCCAGCTTGAAGCTATCGCACGCGACCAGCAAGAGGCGATCTCCCAGCACCTCAAAGAAGCAGCCGTTGAGCACGGGGCGGGTATCGTTCACACCCATCGCATACATGGTCTTACCCAGCATCTCCTTGACCACACCCTGACCCACGGTGAAGCCGCGCTCACTCTCCAGCAGGGGAAGATCGGGGAAGGCATCACCGCGCAGGGCCTTCATGCTGTGCGAGGAGCGTCCTGCCGTGATTACGGCCGAGAGCTGGCTGTCCACGGTGAGCATGACCTCCTCACCGTCCATTACGCGCATGGTCTGATTGAATTTCTGGGCGTTGATAATATAAGAGCCCTCCTCGATCACCTTTGCTTCGATCGTGGTGCGCATGCCCTTTTCCAGATCGTAGGTGGTAAGCGTGCAGGTATCGGGGTGCTTGGCCTCTATCAGAATACCCTCCAGTGCGGGGTTTGAGGATTTGCCCGAGGTCGCGCTCATCAGCGGCGCGGTCGCGGCAAGAATTTGCTGACGGTTGAAAATGATCTTCATAATAACTCCTTTTTTCTTTATTGGCGCGCGTAGCGCCACGGCGACCGCAGGTCGCCAAAAAAGAATTGAATGTATAGAATAATATCGTAGTAGCGGTATTAAGGCACAGGGAAACTGTGGAAAACGCGCAAAGCCTTGTGCGAGCAGGGTTCGGAGGATGTACGACAAGCAAAATGTCGTGGGAAAAGCTGTTGGTGAAATGTGGAAAAAATGTGGACAACCTTACCACTTGTGGGAAAAAATTGCGGTTTTTCTTAATTCTTGACCTTTGTGTGGAAAAATCGTTTCAAATGACCGTGTTTTACACAAGCAATTTTTTCCACAGCTTTGGGAAAAGAAGGGCTTTGACGGGAAAATGGACGCGTACGCCCACTTTTCCACATAGACATAGAGACAGCAAAGAGGACGGCCGTGCGTTGTTTCCACCGCTTTTCCACGCAAAATCCACACGCGCGCGCCGTCTGTGGAAAATCAGTTGCCCTTGATCTCCTTACAAAGCGCCTCAAGATCCGATGCGAACAGCGGGTCATTGATCACGAGCTTCTTTATGGCATCCAGCGAGGATTTGACCGTGCTGTGATCGCGGTCAAAGATCTTGCCGATATTGGGCAAGGACATTTCGGTGATCTCGCGAATCAGATGGATCGCGATGTGGCGACCCAGTGCGACCTCCTTGGTGCGCTTTTTGCCGGTCAGCTCTTCCTTTGTGATGTTGTATTTCTTGAACACTGCGGCGAAGATCTTGTCAATGGTCACGTTCAAGGGCTCGGCGTCACCCAGCAGCTCTGCAATACAGCCCCGCGCCAGCTCCATGGAGATCTTGCGGCCGTCGAGCATCGCCTTGGCGGCCAGCTTCTTGATCGCACCCTCGATCTGGCGGATGTTGGAGCGCAGATTCTCGGCAAGATAGGTCAGCACGTCGTCGGGAATATCCACGTCCACGTATTCGGCCTTTTTCTTGATGATGGCGATGCGCAGCTCCAGATCGGGGGGATTGATGTCGGCCAGCAGTCCCTGCTCAAAGCGGGAGCGCAGGCGCTCCTCAAGCGGGTTGATATCCTTGGGCGGACGGTCCGAGGCGAGAATGATCTGCTTGCCCTCGTCAAACAGGGACTGGAAGGTATGAAAGATCTCGTTCTGCGTACCGACCTTGCCCGCGACGAACTGAATGTCGTCGACCAGCAGCACATCACAGCCGCGGTAGCGCGCACGGAAGCTCTCCATGTCGCTGTGCGCCAGGCACCGCACCATGTCATTGATGAAGTCGTCGCCCTTGGTGTAGACCACACGGATGCTCGGGTCGCGGCGGCGCATCTCGTTGATGACCGCGCACATCAGGTGCGTTTTGCCCACGCCCGACGGGCCGTGGATGAACAGGGGATTCCACTCGTTGAAGGGGTTGGTCGCCACCTTCCAGCATGCGGCGCGTGCAAAGCGGTTGGATTCGCCCTCGATAAAGTTGTCAAAGGTGTATTTGGTGCGCTTGGCAAAGTCCGTGCCGTCCATGCCGCTCTCGGCCGCGCTCGCGCCCTGCGCCGGTGCTTCGGCGTGGGAAAGAGGCGTGATAACGGGCACGGAGGCGGGCTCCAGCGAGGAAAAGGAGACCGTAACGTCCAGCCCCAGCACCGAGGAAAAGCGCTCCTCAATAATGGGCTTGTAGCGTTCGTTTAGCGTTTTCTCGCGAAACGCGGTGGGGGTGGTGAAGCGAATGTGGTTGGTTTCGGGGTCGAATGCCTCGATCGACAGCGGCGTGAACCAGAGATTCAGCGCCTCGCTCGGGTATTCGGGGCGAAAGGTGTCCAGCACCATTTCCCACATTTGCTTGATCTCGTCCAAATAGCCCATGCAGATCCTCCCGCTTCAAATTAAAATAGTTTAATATCTTACATAGTATAACATAATTATTATAAAAAATCAAGAACTCGTGCGCGCTCGCGTGCGCGGATGCGCGTAAAAAGAAAGGAAGTTAACAAAATATTTACTTTTGTGCGCGCCTCGCGCACGCGAGCGATAAATTTGTGCCGCGCCTCTTGATTTTTACGGAGAAGTAGGATATACTAACAAATGGAAAGAAAGGAGCGTGGTTGCTTGAAAAAAGAGAGCTTTGCCGTCACGGGCATGACGTGTGCCGCGTGCGTGGCACACGTGGAGCGCGCCGCACGCGCCGTGCTTGGCGAGACCCCCTTTACCGTGAGTCTGCTCTCGGGCACGCTCACGTTGCAGCGCGAGGATACGGCAGATACCGAGGCACTGTTTGACCGACTTGCAAAGGCACTGCGCCGCGCGGGCTACGGGCTGGAGAAGCGCGGAGACCGTGAGGACGCCGCACGCGCCGCACGCGAGGCAAGGCGAGAGCGCCGACGCCTGATCGCATCCATTGTGCTCACGGCGCTTTTGATGGTGGTGGCGATGTGGCACATGACCCCCATCCCCGCCCCCTTCCTTTTGGATGCGATGCGCTATCCCGTGGCCTTTTGGTGCTTGCAGGCTGCGCTGACCTTTTCGGTGCTCTGTCTTGAGCGTCACTTCTTTCGCAACGGCTTCTCGGCGCTTTTGCACCGTGCACCGAACATGGATTCGCTGGTGGCGCTGGGGTCTGCTGCCGCGGCGCTCTACGGCCTGTTTGCAGGGGGGTGCATCCTTGTCGGCACTGCCACGGGCAACACCGCGCTGGTGCACCAATATCTGCACGAGCTGTATTTTGAATCGGCGGCCATGATCCTCACGCTGGTCTCGGTCGGCAAGTTTTTAGAGGGGCGGGCACGCCACCGCGCCGCAGGCGCGGTACGGGCGCTGATGGCCGAGGAAGCAGCGACCGCACGCCGCATCGAGGCGGATGGCGAGCGCGTGGTCGCACTGGACGCGCTTGCCGTGGGCGACCGCATCCGCGTGCTGACGGGCGAGAAGATCCCTGCCGACGGTGTGATCGTTGCGGGCGAGGGCAGTGTGAACGAGGCGATGCTCACAGGCGAATCCCTGCCGCGTACCGTTGGCGTGGGGGATCGCGTCTCGGGCGCGACCGTGCTGGCCGAGGGTGTGCTTACCGTCGAGGTCGACCGCACGGGCGAGCAGAGCACCCTGCGCCGCATCGCGGCACTGCTGGAGCAGACTGCCGCCAGCAAAGCCCCCGCACAGCGCCTTGCCGACCGCGTGAGCGCGTGGTTCGTGCCCGTTGTGATCGGCATTTCGCTGCTGACGCTTCTTGCTTGGAGCATCGCCACGCGCGACCTGTCGCGCACCTTCCGCGCCGCGGTGTCGGTGCTGGTCATCTCCTGCCCCTGTGCGCTGGGGCTTGCCACGCCGACCGCCATCACCGTGGGCAGTGGGCGGGCCGCACGCTTCGGGATTTTGTTCAAGAGTGCCGAGGCGCTGGAAACGCTTGCCTGCACGCAATATCTGCTGACCGATAAAACAGGCACGCTGACGGAAGGGAAAATGCGCGTTACCGACGCATATACCCTGTGCCCCGTCACCGATACCCTTATACCGCTTTCGCTTGCCGAAAACGCCGAAAAAACGCCCGAGGCGCAACGCTTCCTTGCATTGATCGCCTCGATCGAGGCTCTCTCGGCGCATCCGATCGCCGCGCCCCTTGCGGCGCTCACCGCCGCGCGCGTGCCGCTGGAGCAATTCGTCTCGCACACGGGCAAGGGGCTCTCGGCCCTGACCGACGAGGGCGAGCGCGTGCTGTGCGGCCGCGCGGCCCTGTTTGAGAGCATAGAGGAAGCCCCCGTGCTGTCCGCGCCCGTGCGCGCCGCCATCGACCGCCTGGCGGGAGAGGGAAAGAGCGCCGTGGCGCTCGCGCTCGGTACACGGGTGCTGGGCGTGGTGGCCGTGGCCGACACCCTGCGCCCCGACAGCGCCGCCGCCGTGGCGGCGCTCCACCGCCGTGGGGTGCGCGTGGTGATGCTCACGGGGGATAACCCTGCGGCCGCAAAAAAGATCGCCGATGCCGCACGCATCGACGAGGTGTACGCGGAGCTCTTGCCCGCCGAAAAGGAGCGTATTGTGCGCGATTATGGCGTGCGTGGCGTGACCGCTATGGTGGGCGACGGCATCAACGATGCGCCCGCGCTGGCGCGCGCCGACGTGGGACTTGCCATCGGCGCGGGGACGGGCGTAGCCGTGGAATCGGCTGCCGTGGTGCTCTCGGGCAATTCGCTCACCGATGCGGTGGCTGCCATTGAGCTGGGTGCCGCCACGCGGCGCAACATTCGCCAGAATTTGTTTTGGGCACTGGCGTATAACGTGATTTGTATTCCGATCGCCGCAGGCGTGCTCTACCCCGCCTTTGGCCTGTTGCTCACGCCGATGCTGGCATCCGCCGCCATGAGCTGTTCGTCGGTGTTCGTGGTGCTCAACGCCCTGCGCCTCGGGCGCTTCGTGCCGCGCTCCAAAAAGGGCAGTGCAGGCGTGCCCCCGCCCGTCGCCGCCACGCCCGTACGGGACTGTAACGAAAACAACTGTTCTATCAAGGAAAAGGAGACAGACGATATGTTTGGAAAAGAGAAGATCACGCTTTCGGTCAAGGGTATGATGTGCGCGCACTGCGCGGCGCACGTGGAAAAGGCGCTGACTGCCGTTGCGGGCGTTACGCGCGCAAAGGTCGATCTTGCCGCCGCCACCGTCACCGTCACGGCCGCAAAATACGTCACACGCGAGGCACTCGCCGCCGCAATCACCGAGGCAGGCTATACCGTTACGGATTGAGGAGAATAAGGAGCGAGGGGACCCCTTTTGCAAAAGGGGGTCCCCTCGCTCTTTCTTTTTCGCAAAGCGAAAAAGAAATTCACACTCCTCTACCGAAAACCTTTTACAGCCAAGGGTGAAGGAGAAGGCTCGCCTTGCCCGTTACGGCAAGCGCAGATACAGCTGCTCCAGTGCCGTGGTTTGCGCGGTCAGGGAGCGCACGATGCGCGCCAGATAATCGCGAAAATCCATAAATTCCAGCGGAACCTCGCTCTCGGCATTTGCCACCTTTTGGGCAACCGCCAGCTCAAAGCGGTCAACCTGCAACGCCGCAAGCACCTCTCGCAGCTCTTTTTTCCACTCCTGCATTTCCTGCGGAAGCTCACATTGAATCGTTTGCATAATAGCTCTCCTTTTTCACGGGCATATCCGTTGCTTCTTCATTATAGCACAAGTGCATTGCAAATGCAATGCATACAAAACGGAATTTTTCCTATAAACTAATTGCAATGCAAATGTATTGCGAGGTAGCGTATATGGGAAGCTTCAAAATTCCGTCCATTCCTGCAACCACCAACAAAACCATCCGCTTTCCCAATGATGTGGTCGAGCGCGTGGAGAGTGCCATTCAAGGCAAGGAGTGCACCTTTTCGGCGTTTGTGATCGCGGCGGTGCGCGCGGCACTGGACGATCTGGAAAAATAAAAGCTGCAATATGAGAAAGCCCCACAGGGGAGGATCAAATCTCCCTTGTGGGGCTTTTGCTGTCTTTTCAAAACGGGTCAGTTATCCTGCAGCGGATCGGGGAGCTGCATATACAAACGCTCCAGCTTTGCTGTTTGCGCGGTCAGAGACTGTACGATGCGCGCCAGATAATCGCGAAAATCCATAAATTCCAGCGGAACCTCGCTCTCGGCATTTGCCACCCTTTGGGCAACCGCCAGCTCAAAGCGGTCAACCTGCAACGCCGCAAGCACCTCGCGCAGCTCCTTTTTCCACTCCTGCATTTCCTGCGGAAGATCACAGTTTAATTGCATCATAACAAGAATTTCTCCTTTCTGTTCTGCAAACTATATATACATTATACAACCGTTCGGTTTTGAAATCAAGACATCCGTTTGATTGTAATGTAAAATTTGCGTAAGAAAAGAAGGGGTGGTGCAAAGATGTTCGTTTATCAAAGACTTCGCGATCTGCGCGAGGATGCGGATAAAAGCCAGGTAGAGGTTGCGGCTTATTTGCAAATGAAGCAGCAACAGTACGGAAGATACGAGCGCGGCGAGCGCGAGCTGCCCATGCACCACTTCATAAAGCTGGCGCGCTATTACAACGTTTCGCTGGATTATCTGGCGGGCTTGATCCCCACACCGCGCAAGCTGCAATGAAAAAAGGCCGTTCCCATTCAGGGAAGGCCCTTTTTTTAAGGTTTTGCGGGGGCGTGGGGGCGCTTTTGCAAAAGCGCCCCCACGAATAATCGCGCCCCCACATACACTCACAGATCTCCGACGAAGCGCAGTGTGACGCGGATCGAGCGCTCGGCGGCGAGACGCACGAACTGTGTGAACTCCATGCCGTCCCCACCGTCCGAAATGGCGCGCAGGACGGCAAAGGGAACGCCGTGTGCATATGCCACCTGTCCGATGGCTGCGCCCTCCATTTCGCAGGCTACGGCGTCAAATTCAGCGCGGATCTTTTCCTTGTGTGCGGGCTTGGCCACAAACAGATCGCCCGAGGCTACCGTGCCCATCCGTGTGTGCAGACCCTCGGCTCTTGTGGCGGCGGCGAGCGCCGCGGTGAGCGCCTTGTCGGTGGGGATCTTCACCACGTTAGGGCCTGAAATAAGGCCGCGCGGATCACCCAGCGCTGTGGTGTTCATATCGTGCTGTACCACCGCATCGGCCACCACCACGTCCCCCACGGTAAGCGAGGGCTCCAAGCCCCCTGCCACGCCCGTGTTGAGCAGGGCACTCACGCCAAAGCGCAGCAGCAATATCTCGGCGGCCATTGCGGCAAAGACCTTGCCCACGCCCGAGCCCGTGACCACGACCTCCTTGCCGCAAAGCTTTCCCGAAACAAAGGTGCGGCCGCCGATCACCTCGCTTGCGGTATCGGTCATGGCGGCCACGATGCCGTCCACCTCGGATTGCATCGCACCGATGATGCCAAGACGAAAATCATTCTGCATAGCAAAATCCCCCCTTTTGGTCTTCCAGCACCGCCAGATACGCCGCGCACTCGCGCTTGGCGTCATCCAGCGACAGATTTTGGTAGTTGCCGCACTCCACGCGCGTGTTACCGAACAGCTCGCCCGTGTGTGAGACCGTGGCGCGCAGTGCCTCGATCAGCGCGTCGCGAACCGCTTCGGGCGCGAGGTCGCGCGTGAGCAGGTAAAAGCCTGTCTGACAGCCCATCGGGCCGAAATAGATCACGCTCTCCCCGATCGCGCCGCCGCGCAGGTAGGTGGCAAGCATATGCTCGACCGAGTGCATGGTGCGCGTATCCATATAATCGCCGCAGTTGGGGCGACGGGTGCGCAGGTCAAAGGTGGTGATATCTCCGTCGACGCGCGAGATATACATCCCCGGCACGATGGTGTCGTGATTGACCGAAAAGCTGGCGATTCGTTTCATGGTGCTCTCCTTATTTTTTGCGTTCTTGCTGTGGATAGGGCAGTGTGCAGCGCGCAACGCGCGCGGTCAGTGCACTCAAAATTTCGTAAGGGATGGTATTCGCGTGTGCCGCGGGCACGCGCGCGTCGTCAAACAGTGTTACGGTGTCGCCCGCGGCGGCAGGTGTGCCTGTGAGGTCGAGTAGTGTGTGATCCATGCAAACGCGCCCCACGATGGGTGCGCGGTGGCACTGCGTGCCGTGCCGCACGGTGACAAAAAGACCTGTCATACGTCGCGAGAAGCCGTCTGCATAGCCCACGGGCAGGACGCCGATGCGCGTGTCGCGCGCGGGTATGAACGCTCCGCCGTAGCCCACGGGTGTGCCGCGCGGCACGTCGCGGATCTGCCAGATCGGCGCGCGCAACGACAGCACAGACCGCAAGGGGAGCGCGGTGGGCACGGGCGGAATGCCGTACAGGGCAAGCCCCACGCGCACGGCATCCAGCCGCGCTTCGGGGAGCGTGAGCGCCGCGGCCGATGCCGCGGCATGACACAAAAGGGCAGGGGAGCGCAACGGCGCGACGGCCGCACAAAAGCGCGATAGCGCGGCGGCGGTGGCGGCAGGATCGGTGTCGGCTGCGGGAAAGTGCGTAAAAGCACCCGTGAGCCGCAGCTGCGCGGCATGGGAAAGCGCCGAGAGCGCGGCGCGGTCGTTAGGGGAGAAGCCCAGACGGCACATGCCACCGTCGAGCTTGGCGTGCACGCAAACGCCGTGTCGTGCGGCAGCAAGTGCCGCGGCATACTCCCCCGAGAACACGGTCTGCGTGAGGTGTAGCTGCGCGAGTATATCGGCGTATTGCGGCGGTGTATAGCCCAGGATCAGAATGTCGGCGCGGGGCGCGAGCAGTCGCACCTCCAGTGCCTCCTCCAGAGCGGTCACCGCAAAAAAATCACAGCCTGCCGCAAGCAGCGCGGGCACTGTGAGCGAGATGCCGTGCCCGTAGGCGTTTGCCTTGACCACGGCGATCACGCGCGCGCCTCGCACGTGGGCGCGCAAAATACGGAAATTTTCAGTTAGTGCCGCCGTGTCGATCTCGGCAACCGCGCGCGTGGCGAAGCAATTGGGGTTTTGCATGGCGGCTCCTTTCCATAATACCATAGTTTTTGTCCGCGCGCAAGCATCTCGGGGCATTTTGGCGCAATATCGTGCATAAAATGGGGCAAAAAGGGGGGATGGTATGCGGCGGTTATTGGCAATCGTGCTGCTGCTTTGTCTGTTGGCGTGTGCGGGCTGTACGGCAACAAGTGGGGACTGGTTTGCGCCCTTTCAGGGGGGCTTCTCGGCCGAGCTGGACGGGACGCTGGGCGGCGTGGCCTTCGCCGCGCAAATGGTGGCGGATGCACCCGACGCGAATGGGGCGCGCGCGGTAACACTGACATTCTATGCGCCCGAGGGGCTAAAGGGTGCGACCCTGACACGGGGGAAAGAGGGAAGGGTCACCTTTGCGCGCGCGGGCTTGGAGCTCCAAGATCCCCCCGTCGCGGCGATCGGCGCGCTGTTTGAGCTGTTCCCCACGGGGGGAGAGGTACAAAGCGTGCGCGTGACCGAAAATGGCAACACGCGCGTTACGGGCGAGGGCTTTGCGCTGGAATTTCGCGCCGACGGCACGCCTGCCGCCATTGAGACCCCTGCGGCACGCGCCACCGTGGTCTCGTGGCGCGCGCAATAAGGACGCGAACGGTTTATGGGGGTGCTTTTGCAAAAAGC
>JAFQEC010000021.1 GCA_017415805.1 Clostridia bacterium
CAGGTCCTCTGTTTTGGTGGGAGCGGGGCGGCCCCTCGGGACGCCGCGTGGTCGCAAGAACGCCTCGCGTTCTTGCACGCAAACCAAAGGTTTGCGAAGCGAATAGGCGCGTTTTTCAACGCGCCGTCCACCCGTTTTTGATGACGCAATCGCGTCGGCGCGTGTGTGGTGAAACGGGGTGGATTGCAGAAAAATGTTGACCTTTTGCGGTTTTTTTGATATACTACATGTAATTACAATGTGGAAAGGAAAATTTTTCAATGCCACAACAAGACAGGGAATCCGTGTGCGATCGGGGCGCTCGCTTGGAGAAGATCAAGCGAGTGGCGCTTCTTGCATGGAAAAAATTTACCGAAAAGAATGTTGCGTTGCGTTTGTTCGTGCTCGCGCAGGCCGTGGCCCTTTTGCTCATCGCGGTGAACACATTGGGGGCGCCACGCCACGAGCTGCATTTTCAGCCGCTTGATTTTCAGGCAGGCGGTCTTCCGACCACCTCGGTGGACGAAAACGGCTTTTACTATCGTCCCGACAGCGCGCGCAGCACGGCGTGGAAGGCGACCTTTGATCTCTATGAGATCAAATCGGGTGCGTACGAGATCACGGTGCGCTATCGCTCGGACTGCGATGGGACACAGAGCGTTGCCAATTCCGCAGGATATCTCAGGGTGTTTTCCTCGCGCACCATCAAGGGCGAGAGCATTTTGCTGGATGACGGCCATACGGAGGCAACGGGTAGATTTTGGGTTCCCTTGGGCGCCGATGCCGACGATTTTAGCGTTTCTGTGGATTTTACGGGTGCAGGCGAGGCCGACGTTTACGGTGTGGATATTGTGGAGCAGCCGATCTACCGCGTCACCCGCCTTTTGGGGATTCTTGCGGTCCTTGCCCTGTTGGATCTTGTGCTTTACGTCTTTTTTGCAAAGGGCGTTTCAAGAGGAAAGCGCACCAAGGAGGTGTTGCTGCTCGCCGCCATCGCACTTGCGGCAAGCCTTCCGCATCTGACGAATATCTTGCAGGAGGGGCACGACCTCAAATTCCACCTGCTGCGCATATCCACGCTTGCCGGCGAGCTCAAAAACGGGCAATTCCCCGTGCGCATGCTGCACGAGATGTGCAACGGCTTCGGCTATGCGACTCCGCTTTATTATTGCGACATCTTTCTGTACCCTTCGGCACTGCTGTATAATATGATGGTGCCGTTGCAGCTGGCGTATAAGATCTACGCGGTTGGCGTGAATATTGCCACTGCCTGGGTCTCGTATTACTGCTTTAGCGCCATTACGGGCAGTAAGCGTTACGGTATGTTTGGCGCGGCACTCTATACGCTCAGCGCCTACCGCTTGATCAACCTCTATTTGCGTGCCGCGCTGGGCGAATATACCGCAATGGTCTTTTTGCCCGTGATTTTGCTCGGCGTGTTCCACATCTATACGGCCGAGAAGCCGAGGATGCGCGACTGGATGCCCCTGGCACTGGGCATGTCGGGCGTGGTGATGAGCCATATCCTCACCACGCAGATGGCAGCTGTCTTCCTTGTGATCTTTTGCCTTGTGGCCATCAAAAGGACGCTGCGCCCCACTACGCTGCTGGCCATTGCCAAGGCCGCGGGGGTCGCGGTTGCGCTATGCGCGTGGTTTATCGTGCCCTTTTTGCAGTCCTATGTCGGCATGCAGACGCTCGTCACCGCGCGCGGGATCCAATGGATTCAGTGCACGGGCACGTATCTGTTGCAGCTCATCGGCATTTCCTTTACCGCCAATGGCGGTGGCGTGAACGACGGCATTGCGGGCGAAATGCCGCTGACACTCGGTCTTGCACTGTCGATCGGTATTGCCATGGTGCTGTACTATTTCATCAAGCGCGATGAATGGAAGACCGAGGGCGAGCAGCACCGTCGGATCTCGGTCATGTTCCTGCTTGGTCTTCTTGCCGCCGTATTTTCGTTGCATTTCTTCCCTTGGGACGGTATACAGGGCGGCATTGTTGCCCTGCTTGACGGCGGGATGGGTGTTAAGATCGCCGAGCTCCTCGGTTCGATCCAGTTCAGCTGGCGTTATCTTGCTATCGCCACGGTCTTGCTTGTGCCTGCCATTTTGTTGGTGCTGGCTGAGCTTGTGCGGCGCAAGCCCGCACACGGAAAGCTTGTCGCGGTTTTGATGGCTGCGGGCCTTGTGCTGAATATGGGATCGTTCTATACAGGCTATACCGACGGGGCAGAGGAATACACCTACTATCATCTGGGTCGCTCCGATACGCTGCACGTGATGGGCGCGGAGTATTATCTCGACGGCACGGAGCTGCATCATCCGCTGGTTGATGAGATCGAGCATGTGAGAGGGTCGGTTGAGGTGCTTTCCTACACCGAGGAGAACGGCGTGCGCCATCTGACCTGCCGCAATAGCGGGGGCGAGAGCGCCGTGCTCGACCTGCCGTTCTTTGCCTATGATCATTTCCACGCCTACGATGCCGCAACCGGCACGGAGCTCGAATTGAATTGCAGGATCGCGAACGCAAACCGCACCACCGTTGTGATCCCCGCAGGCTTTGACGGCACGGTGGAGATCCGCTATGAGCCGCCCGTGCTCTGGCGTGTAGCGGAGATCGTGTCACTGCTCTCGGTGCTCGCACTGGTGGGCTTGGGTGTCAAAAGGGCACAGGACGGGCGCAAAAGGCGTAAGGAGAACGACGCGGAGACCGCGCAGGTAGCCGCACAAACCGAATAAATTTTGGATCGGGAGCGACCGGGTATTTTACGCATACCCGATCGCTCCTTTGCTGCGCGCTCTCGCGCGAGTGGTCAGCTATTGACTTTCGCGTCGAAAAATGGTATAATGGGCGCAATCTATACAATAATGTAGATTTGAAAAAACACCGAACATCTTGACGATGCGTGCAACTGTGATAAGAAAGGAAATCAAGCAATGAAAAGAATTCTTTTGGCTATGACACTTTTTGCGCTGCTTCTTGGAACGCTTCTGGTGCTTGTTGCCTGCTCGGACACCTGTGACACGTGCAGCTTCGGGGACTGGGTAACCACGGCAGCACCCGACTGTGTGACCGAAGGAGAGCACCAGCGCGTCTGCACGGTGTGCGGCAATCTCGAAGCTGAGAAGATTGAGGCGCTTGGTCACGAGTTTGGCGAGTGGCTGGTCGCAACTCCCGCCACCTGTGAGGTTGTGGGTGAGAGCAAGCGTGTTTGCGCAAGGTGCGATGCGTTTGAGGTCGAGCCCATTCCAAAGCTCGTGCAGGTCTATACCATCACGATGAATGTGAACGGCCGGACCGATACGGTGGGCGCACCCGCAAGCGGTGCGTATACCCTCACGCCCCCTCGCCGTAGCGGCTATATCTTTACGGGTTGGGTCGATGCGAACGATCAGCCCTTTCCCGCAAGCGGTACCGTTACCGCGGACGTGACGGTGACGGCAACGTGGGAGACCTCGGACACCGCTACCTTTGCCGAGCTGAAGGAGCGTATTGAGGCAGGTGCCGAGGAGATCCGCATTACGGCCGATATTCTGCTGACCGACACTATTTACGTGGTCAGTGATACGGTCATCTACGTCGAGCAGAGCCATACGCTGCGGCGCGCGCCCTCGTTCCTTGGCGATCTGTTCGTGCTGGGCTGTGATCCCGCAGGCAAAAATGTTTTGCTCACGGGTGACAAGGCCGTGCTGACGCTGCGCACCGAAGAAGGCGCACAGCTGGTGATCGACGGAAATAAGGAGAGCGTAGAGGGAAGCGTGCACGGCACAGCCTTCTTCCTGCTCAACAGCAGTGAGCTGAACATGTACGACGGCGTCGTGATCTCCAATCACAAGAAGACTGTAAACAGTGCGGAATTTTTGAATGCGGGTCATCAAATTTCCGAGACCACACTGCCCCGCGTGGGCGGCGCGGCGATCATCGTGATGAACGGTGTGTTTACGATGCACGGCGGCGAGATCTGTGCCAACGAGGTCAATCTGCGCGATTCCAAGAATACATCTGAGGCAGAGCAGACCGAGGGCTATGATGCCTGCGCGCTCGGCGGTGCAATTTTCAACAATTCCAATGTCAACATTTACGGCGGCGTTCTGCGTGACAATACCGCGGCACGCGGCGGCGCGATCTACAACTACCGTGTTTGCAATATTTACGGCGGCACGCTTGAGGGCAATCATGCCGCAGTCTACGGCGGCGCGATCTATCAGGCCGATTCGCAATACGCCTACTCCAATTACGGCGTTGAGGGAACCGAGATCCGGCTTCTGTTCGCGCAAAACACCTCGGTGCTAAGCGGCGGCGCGATCTTTGCACAGCACCAGAGCGCGATCACGATCCATGGCGGCACGGCCTTTTGCGGCAATGAGTCGCAGGAGAGCAACGGCGGCGCGATCAATGCCTCGGGCGAGCTGGTGATCTACTATGCCGAGTTTGAGGAAAACCGTGCGGCATCCAAGGGCGGCGCGATCTACGCATACTATTCCGCGCTGGAATACAGCACGCGCGTAGTCCGTATCCATGCGGGTCTGTTTGAGGCAAACGAGGCGTCGCGCGGCGGTGCGATCGGTCTTGGCGGCGAAACCGAGGACAGTGTTGCAAAGGGCGCGATCCTGTATCTGGGGGCCGTGACCTTCCAAAACAACCGCGCGTTCATAGTGGGAAGCAGCCACGGCAATGGCGGTGCGCTGTACGCCTCGCAGGGGGCAAGCATCACCGTAGAGGGCGCGGCCCTCTTCACCGGGAACGCGGCCGAGGTCAAGGGCGGCGCTGCTTATCTGACCTCGTCTGCGACCCTCACCGTAACGGGTAGCGAAGCGGCGCGTGTGTCCTTTACCTCTAACACCTCGGGAGAGGGCGGCGGCGCAGTGTATATGTACACCGATACGACGCTGTCGATCCGCTACGCCGTGTTTGCTGAAAACGAGGCAAGAACCACTGCATACGGCGGCGGTGCACTGTATCTGTCGAGCAACGCGCAGGGCACGCTGGAGCATGTGACCTTCACGCAGAACAACGCGATCTATCGCGGCGGCGCGATCGCCGTTTATTCGGGCGCAACGCTAACGGGTGCAGAGCTTACCTTTACCAAAAACACCGCGGGCGATTGCGGCGGTGCGATCTATACCAACGGTGCTACGCTGACGCTTACCAATATCACGGCAAGCGAAAACAGCTCTGTGACAAACGGCGGCGCACTCTATTCCACGGGCTCCACCGTCACGGTACAAGGAACAGGCAGCACCGTGTCAAGCTTTACGAAGAACACCTCAAGCGAGGGCTGCGGCGGCGCGATCGCCGTGCACACCAATACGGTGCTCAACCTCTTTGGTGTGACCTTCTCGCAAAACAAGGCAGAGGCGGGTGAAGGCGGTGCGCTGTACGTCCGTAACTCCACGGCAAACCTTGGCGATGCCGATCATAGCAGCCCGATCAGCTTTACCGAAAACAAGGCCAAGAAGGGCGGCGCAGTCTACGTCGATACCTCGTCGAGCTCCAACGCATCCGAGCTCAACGGCAACGTCGTGACCATGAGCTCCAACATCGCAACGAGTGGCGGCGGTGCGCTGTATACCTCGATCAAGAAGGACACCGACAGCACCGTAACGGTGACGATCACCACGCTGACCGTTACGCAAAACAGCGCCACGGGTAACGGCGGTGCGATCTATTTCTACTATAACACCGTGGCGACGATCGGTACACTGACGGCAACAGGTAATACGTCGAGCGAGTACGGCGGTGCGATCTACGCATCCCAGAAGGCAAATGTGACCATCACGACGGTGAATGCCAGCGGCAATGTTGCTGCAACGGGCGGCTTCCTGTATCTGACGGTGGGCGGCACGACGGTGGCGGTGACAAACGGCACGATCTCGGATAATACCGCCGCAGACGGCGGTGCGACCGCGTGGGGCAACAGTGCGAGCTCGGTGCTTAAATTTGGCGCGGATGTGAGCTACCCTGCCGATTCCATCGCAGGTAAAACGGGCTTTGGCCTGACCGCGCTTTGAGAAAAGAGGCTTTTATGAAGCAAATAAAGCGAAACATTACAGCACTCGTTCTGGCAGTGGTGCTGGCGTGCGGCGCGGTGGCGCTGGGGGCTTGCAAAAAGGAGCCCCCCGTGATCCCCGAGCTGACCCCCGCCACGGTCGTGACCGACCTCAACGAGCGCAATCGGCGCACGGAGGTATTGGAGCCGCTGGATAACGATTTCCGCAGCCGCACCGTGACCTCGTATGCCAACATCAACGGCAAGACCGTGGATCTCTATACCTTTTACCGCGATCCCGATGAAGCGATGAACAATCCGAACTTCTCGCAGGCGCTTTTGCTGCTGCAATGCATTCGGTATAAGGAAAAGCACCCCGAGCAAAGCGTGCGCATGTCGCTGACATCCTTCCATTTGTCGGTGGTGGCATCGGCGTGTCTTGACCCCAACAATCCCGATTATGGGCGCATGAAGAGCCTGTATGACAGAGATTATACCTCGGACGGCTATTACCGCCTATCCTATTTGCTGGTGCTGGCGGCGCAAAAGGGAATTGATGTGACGGTGGTGGGCCACCTCAACGGTGCCGCCACGCGACAGGAGGACGGCACCAAGCGCGACGACTACGATTACGAGGAGTATTTCCTTTCCCATATGCAGGATCCCGCCGCAAACGGCAAGACCGTGGCGGACTACATGACCATGCGCAAGTCGTACTGGACGTCGTACGGCGATCAGGCCGCGACCGATATGATGCATGTGAAATCCTGCACCGTCTCCCACCGAACCGACAACAGCGGCAACGACCATGGCCCTGCCGTGTGGCTGGGCTCCACCAACGTCGACGGGCTTGACTGGCGCGGCAGCAACAGCAACAATTCGATCCAGACGGGAGTGATCATCACCGAGCATGAGGAGCTGCGCCGCGTGATACTCAATTACACGCTTCTGATGAGCGCGTACTGCAAGCAGGAGCAGGTCGACGAGTTCCGCAATCTGGTCACAGAACGCACGACTGCGCAGAGCGCCGCATTGCGTTCGGGCGAGACGGTTCCCGCCGATGAGCAGATCGTTTATATCGGCACGCCGACCGACAGTGTGTTCGAGCTGTACTTCACGCCCTTTGGCGGCAGTGCAAACACTTGGGATACGGTGAACAATCCCTATTGCAAATATCTGGAAAAGCTCCTGCTTTTGAACGGCGACGAGGGATGGATCGAGGTGATCTGGAACAATGTCAAGTTCAGCCAGAATTTCGAGCTTGCGGACATTATCGTTGAGGTGATCGCAACGGCCTTGCGTGAGAATCCCGATGTTCGGAACAATCTGCATCTGCAGCTCCCCGGCATCGACACCACCCTTTTTGAGGCGCTTGTCGAGGGCGAGAATATCGGCGAGTGCTCGATCAACGAATTCGGCTGGCCCTACCACACCAAGGATCTTCAGCTCTCTTACGTGGAAAACGGTGTGCGCACCTATGTCACGCTCTACAACTCGCTCAATTTCCATCAGGGCTCGATGTCCTATCAGTCCAACACCTGTCTTGTCGTCAAGGAGACCGCGGCGACGGGCAATCATTTCTATATCGACTATGCCATTCTGACAACGCCCGGCATCTTCTTTGAGGGGCGCCGCGTCTCGGCAGGTCGGTAAAATAAAAAAGCCTGCGATGGCATGCCATCGCAGGCTTTTCCCTTTTTAATCCCAGAGCGATGCCACGTATTTGCGGCGGCGACGGCGGCGCACGGTGAAGAACACACCGCAGCCCACAAGGCCGCCCACGATCAGGCCTGCCATCACCATGATGGTGCCGTTGATCGAGCTTTCGATCTTGAGCTCCTCCCACAGATCGTTGACCAGCATCAGCTTTTGCTCCGACAGGTTTTCATAGGGCTCCATCTTGATATCGCTCGTGCCGTACAGAATTTCCATGGCATCGGGGTGAAGCTCCTCCATGGTCGCACGGTAGTCCTCGTTCTCCACCACAAGGCGATTGGGCGAGGCGTAGCAGATGTATTCGGCGTTGGCGATCGCCGCCTCCTCGGAGAGCATAAAGTCAATGTAGCGCTCCGCGATCTCGGGGTTCTGCGACGTAGTGGGGATACACATGGCATCCACGAACACGTTCGTTCCCTCCTTGGGGTAGAAGAACGCAAGATCCTCGTTATCGGCATACATGGTGAAGAAATCGCCCGCATAATAGGGTGCGATGGCGGCCGAGCCGTTCTCCATCTTGTTGTAGATCTCGTCCATTACGTAGCCTTGTACGATTGGCTTTTGCGCTTGCAGAAGCGTCAGTGCCTCGCGCCATTCGGCGTCGTTATCGGTGTTGACGCTGTAGCCCAGCTTAAACAGCGCGGTGGCAAACGCATCACGCGAGTTGTTGAATTGCAGGATGTTGCCCTCGTACTTCTTGTTCCACATGATATCCCACGAGCCGATGTCGGCCTCGTCCACCATGGTGGTGTTGTAGATAATACCGACGGTGCCGTAGGTATAGGGGATCGAATACGCGGCCTCGGGGTCATAGTAGGGTGCCTCGCCGCCAAAGAGCAGCTCGGTGTCGATGTACTGCGCGTTCGGGATGTTTTGCAGATCGAGCTTGTGCAGCATCCCCTCGGCGATCATACGCTCGATCATGTAGTCCGAGGGTACGATCACGTCGTAATTGCTTGCACCGCCCGAGAGCTTGGCGTACATATCCTCGTTCGAGGAGAAGGTGGAGTAGTTGACCTCGACCTTCACGCCAAAGGTCTCCTCGTACCATTCCTCAAAGGCGGCGTTCACGTCCAGCGTGCCCTCGGAGCCGTCCGAGATATATTCGCCCCAGTTGTAGACGTAAAGCGTGATCGCGTCGCCGTCCTTTTTGCACGAGGCAAAGAGGGGAAGCAGCAGCGCGAGCGTGGACAGGAGCAGCAGAAGTGTTACAATACGCTTCATTTCGTCACCTCCCGCCGTCTTTTGCCGCGACCGATGCTGCCTGCAAAGTTGACGGCAAGCAACAGCACGAGAATGGTCACAATGATGAGTGCACACAGCGCGTACATGCTGTACTTCACGTTGTGCGCGGTCTGATTGTAGATGTAAAGGGGCAGGGTCTGGAAGTCGGGAGAGCTGACGAAGTGGCTGATGACGAAGTCGTCCAGCGAGAGCGTGAAGCCCATCACAAAGCCCGAGACGATGCCGGGAATGATGGCGGGCAGCTCCACCTTGAAAAAGCTGGCGGTGGGGGTGCAGCCAAGGTCCATCGCGGCCTCACGCAGGGTGCTGTCAAACTGCTGAAAGCGCGGCAGGACCGAGAGCAGCACGTAGGGGAGCGTGAAGGTGACGTGGGCGATGAGCATCGTCCAGCGGCCGAGAAGATCGGACAGCCCGAGAATTCCGCCCAGTGCCACGAACAGCAGCATCATCGAAACGCCCGTTACGATATCGGGGTTCATCATGGGGATGTTGGTGGCCCCCATAATGGTGCCCTTTACGTAGCGGTTGCGCATACGGTCAAGCCCCAGTGCCGCAAAGGTGGCGATCACGGTGGCGATGGCCGACGAGGAAAGGGCGAGGAAGAGCGAGTTTTTCAGAGATTGCAGTGCCACGCTGTCGTGAAACAGCTCCACGTACCAGCGAAACGAGATGCCTGTGAACGAGGAAAGCGATCCGCCGTCGTTGAACGAGAAGATCACAAGCACGAGGATCGGCGCGTACAGCAGTGCAAACACGATCCACATGTAGGAGCGAGAAAGAAGCTTCATACCACCATCTCCTTTCCGTCCGAATCGGAAAAGCGGTTCATCACCGCGGTCGAGATGAGGATCAGGATCATCATGACCAGCGAAATGGCCGCACCGACGTGGTAGGTTGAGGGATACTTGAACTGACGCTCGATGGTATCGCCGATCAGGTCAAAGTTGCCGCCGCCCAGCTTTTGCGAGATGTAGAAGGTGGAGATCGAGGGCACGAACACCATCGTGATGCCCGAGATCACGCCGGGGAGCGTGAGGGGAAGGATCACGCGGAACATGGTCTGAAGGCCGTTGCAGCCAAGATCCGCCGCCGCCTCAAGATACCGGTTGTCCAGCTTGCTCATCGAGGTGTAGATGGGAAGCACCATATAGGGCAAGAAATCGTAGACCATGCCAAGGATCACCGCGCCCCCCGTGCCCACCATGGTGAGGGGGGAGAGGCCGAGCTTTGCGAGCAGGGAATTGACAAGACCGCCGTTGTCCAGCAACGTCATGAGCGAATAGGTGCGAATAAGCAGGCTGATCCAGGTGGGGAGCATCAGCAGCACCATCAGCAGCTTTTGCGTCGAGGGCTTGCAGCGCGACATCACGAAGGCAAGCGGATAGCCGATCAGCAGGCAAAAGGCGGTGGCGACCAGCGAAAAGCAGATCGAGAGAAAGAAAATGTGTGAGTACGAGGAGAGCAGCTCAATGTTCGAGAGCGAGAACGCTCCCTTGGTGTCGGTAAAGGCAAAATAAGCCACGAACAGGAGCGGGCCGACGATGAACAGCACCGTCCACACGGCGTGCGGAACAGCGGCAAAGCGCTCCATCAAAGAGAGCTTGTGCTTCATTCCTCCTCCACCTCCGCGTCGGGGTCCGACAGATAGTCCATCTCATCCGAGAAGGTCGAGTAGTCGCCGAATTTGCCCGAGTATTCGGACTTTTTCATCACGTGGATGGCATCGGGCTCGATGTAAAGGCCGATCTTGGCATCGGGCGCGACAAAGTCCGAGGTCTCGATCATCCATTTGAAGCCGCCCACGTCCACAATGATCTCGTAGTAATCACCCTTGAAGGTCACGCCGCTGACCGTGCCCGCAAGCATACCCTTTTCCACCGATACCACGTCCACGTCCTCGGGGCGGATGACGATGTCCACGGGCTCGTTCTTGGCAAAGCCGCCGTCCACGCAGTCAAAGGTGTGCCCCGCAAAGCGCGCCTTGCAGTCGGCGAGCATACTGCCGTCGAGAATATTCGATTCGCCGATGAAATCGGCCACAAAGGCGTTCACGGGCTCGTTGTAGATATCGGTTGGGGTGCCGATCTGCTGGATCTTGCCGTCTGCCATGACCACCACGGTGTCCGACATGGAGAGCGCCTCCTCCTGATCGTGCGTGACGTAGATAAAGGTAATGCCCGTTGCGCTCTGGATGCGCTTCAATTCGTTTTGCATATCCTTGCGCAGCTTGAGGTCCAGCGCGCCGAGTGGCTCGTCCAAGAGGAGCACGCGGGGCTTGTTGATCAGCGCACGGGCGATCGCCACGCGCTGCTGCTGACCGCCCGAGAGCGTTGCGGATTTGCGGTTCTCAAAGCCGCGAAGCCCCGTCATTTCCAGCATCTCGCGCACGCGCTCGCGGATCTCGTCCTCTTTTACCTTCTGCACGCGCAGACCGAACGCCACGTTGTCATAGACGTTCAGATGGGGAAAGAGTGCGTATTTCTGAAACACGGTGTTCAGCGCACGGCGATAGGGCGGCACGTCGTTGATGCGCGCGCCGTCAAAAAACACGTCACCCTCGTCGGGCGTTTCAAAGCCGCCGATGATGCGCAGCGTCGTGGTCTTGCCGCAGCCCGAGGGGCCAAGCAGCGTCACGAACTCCTTGTCGTGAATATCAAGGTCAATGTTGCAAAGGATCTGCTCGCCGTCAAACGATTTGCTGATCGAGCGCAGCTCAATGAGCGTGCGGCTCTTTGCCTCGCTGTGGTTGTTTTTCATTCTGCACGAATACTCCTTCAAAAAGGGATTTCAAAGGAAATCTCGCGTGCCCGCGGCACGCAATATTCCAATTATAGCGCTATTGTAACAGAAACCCATTGGAAATGCAATACTTTTTTGAAAAAAACCGCAAAAAAGGGCGATTTTTCGCAATCAGGTGCAAGAAATCGCGAATTTTTCGCGTTTTTGGCCGAAAAACTCGCGCATGCTCCCAAATCCTTCCAAATCCTCACTTTTCCTGCTGCAAAAAGGTGCGCGCAAACAGCGAGGCGCAGAGCACCGCCAGCGCGAGATTTTGCCCATAGCGCAGAAGGCAGCACGAGGAGAGGGCAAACAGGAACAGAAGCGTCAGATAAGAGCATGCGCCCTGTATACGGTCGGCAGCACGTGCGCCCAGCCGCGCACAGAGCGTGGCCGACAGGATCCGTCCCCCGTCAAAGCCCGCAATGGGCAGGAGATTGAAGAGTGCAAAGGCAGCGGTCGCGGTCAGCGAAAGGCGTGCGAAGGGCGTGCCGTGCGGCAAAAGGAAAAGCGCCAGCAAAAGCGAGGCGGCAGGCCCCGCCGCGGCAAGCACGGCCTCGGCACGGTAGGAGGGAAGCGGCGCCGCAGGGTAGAGCCGCGCACCCATCAGGTCGAGCTCCAGCGCGCGCAGGCGGATGCCCAGCACCCGCGCCGCAAGGATGTGTCCGCACTCGTGGATCGCGGCGGCAAACAGAAAAGCGGGGAGCAGAGCGCTGTGTGTGAGCGCGATCACAAAAACAAGCAAAAACGCCCCGGGCGTTATACGGATCCTCATGGCATCACCCCCGTGGATTTTATGCGCGCGCACGCTTTTTCTGTACCCCCTCTTGCAATCTCGACATTTTGTGATACAATAATATCAGAAACGCGAAAGAGAGGGAGAGCAGATGTCAAGAGCGATCACGCGCCAAGTCGCGCTTTTGCTTGCCCTGCTGCTCGCGCTCTTCACGCTCGGCTGTACCGACACGCCCGATGCCGATTTGCGCATTACCGTGATCGACGTGGGGCAGGGCGACGCCACGCTGCTCTCGCAAGCGGGGAGGCACATGCTCATCGACACGGGCTCGGCCTATGCCGCCGATGCGCTTTTGCGCGAATTGGAGGCAAACGGGGTGAAAAAGCTGGACCTTTTGGTGCTGACGCATCCGCACGAGGATCACGTTGGCAACGCGCGCAGGCTGCTCATGGAGCTGGAGGTCGAAACGCTGGTCGTGCCTACCGACATCGCGGTGGATTTCGGCTACGATCTGGTGCTTGCCACCGCGCGTGAGCGATGCGATGACTTGCGCGTGGTATGTGCAGGCGATGAGATCGTGCTTGGTGATGCACGATGCACGGTGCTGTATGCGCAGGTAAACGCCGAGGATTGGAATGATGCGAGCATCGTGCTGCGCGTGGAGTACGGCGAGACGGCGTTGCTGTTTATGGGAGATGCGGGCGCGAAGATCGAGGCGGAGCTGTTGCGCAAAATGCCGCAGCTGCTGGACTGTGACTTCCTGCGTGTCGGCCATCACGGCTCGGAGGATGCGACCACGGGCGCCTTCCTCTCTGCGGCCACACCCACGCTGGCGGCGGTCGGGTGCGGCGAGCAGAACACATACGGCTTTCCGCACGCCGCGGTTTTGGAAAATCTGGACGTGATGGGCGTGCGCGTATGGCGCACGGATCTGGACGGAACAGTTGTGTTTATCAGCGATGGCGAGAATATTCGCTTTCATAGCAAATCGAAGGGAGCGTGAGTGCATGTGCGCGCAAAGCAATGAGAAAAACAGACCCGTTGTTGGCCGTTTTGCCCCGACACCCAGCGCGCGGCTGCATCTTGGCAACCTGATGTGTGCCATGCTCGCATGGCTCTCGGCACGCAGCGCGGGCGGCCAGTTCCGACTGCGCATTGAGGATCTGGATACCACGCGCTGTCCCTTTATGGGTGAGCACACCAAGGCACTGCTTGACGACCTCGACTGGTTCGGCCTGGACTTTGACGGCGAGGTGCTCTGGCAATCACAGCGCACGGCCGTGTATGATGCTTATTTTGCCAAATTGCAGGAGAAGGGGCTGCTTTACCCCTGCTATTGCACGCGCGCCGAGCTGCACGCCGCAAGCGCGCCACACCTCTCGGACGGCGTGCCGATCTATGATGGCCGTTGCCTTGCACGTCTGCTTTCGGGCGAGCCCGCACCCACAGGGCGCAAGCCCGCCTACCGCTTGCGCGTGCCCGATGCACAGATCGGCTTTTTCGATACCGTTGCAGGAGATTATCGCGAGCATCTGCCCACCGCTTGCGGCGATTTCATCGTGAGTCGCTCGGACGGCGTCTATGCCTATCAGCTCGCAGTAGTGGTGGATGATGCCCTCTCGGGTGTCACGCAGGTGGTGCGCGGTAACGATCTGCTCACCAGCACGCCGCGCCAGATCTATCTCCAACGCGAGCTGGGCTTCGATACCCCCGACTATTTTCACATCCCCCTCTTGGTTGATGCCAAGGGCAGACGCCTGTCCAAGCGAGAGGGCGACGGCTGTATGCAACGCGTGCGCGCGACCTACCGCACCCCCGAGCCCGTGATCGGCGCACTCGCCGCGGCGCTCGGCCTTTTGCCCACGCCGCAGTCGGTCACGTTGCGTGAGCTGATCCCGCTGTTTGATTGGGCCAAGATCCCGCGCGATGCCGTTCGCTTGCCCGAGGGTTTTTGAGCGTCTGCCAAATTTCCCAAAAAACTTTTCAAAAAGGGCTTGACATTTCCCCCGCCGCCGAGTATAATAATACCGTTGCCATGCGAGAGTGGCGGAACTGGCAGACGCGCACGTTTGAGGGGCGTGTGGTTTACACCGTACGGGTTCAA
>JAFQEC010000001.1 GCA_017415805.1 Clostridia bacterium
GTTGTAGCCGAAGGACTCGGTTGCAGCAGCCTTCATGGCAGCGTTGATGCCGTCAACGGTCACGTCCTTGCCCTTGACAACGGCAACCAGGATGGTGGTGGAGCCGGTGCAGGTGGGAACGCGCTGAGCGGAACCGATCAGCTTGCCGTTGAGCTCGGGGATAACCAGACCGATTGCCTTTGCAGCACCGGTGGAGTTGGGAACGATGTTCTGCGCGCCTGCGCGAGCACGGCGGAGGTCACCCTTGCGGTGAGGACCGTCGAGGATCATCTGGTCACCCGTGTAAGCGTGCACGGTGGTCATGATGCCGCTCTGGATGGGGGCGTAGTTGTTCAGGGCCTTTGCCATGGGAGCGAGGCAGTTGGTGGTGCAGGATGCAGCCGAGATGATGGCGTCATCCGCGGTCAGGGTGTTGTGGTTTACATTGTAAACGATGGTCTTGAGGTCCTTGCCTGCGGGAGCAGAGATCACGACCTTCTTTGCGCCTGCGTTGATGTGTGCCTGGCTCTTCTCCTTGGAGCAGTAGAAGCCGGTGCACTCGAGAACAACGTCAACGCCAAGCTGGCCCCAAGGGCAGTTGTTTGCGTCCTTCTCGGCATAGATCTTGAGGGTCTTGCCGTCCACCGTGATGGTGCCTGCCTCGTCATCGGCAACAACGTCGTGCTCGTAACGACCCTGAGCGGTGTCGTACTTGAGCAGGTGAGCGAGCATCTTGGGGCTGGTCAGGTCGTTGATGGCAACAACCTCGTAGCCCTCAGCACCGAACATCTGACGGAACGCCAGACGACCAATACGGCCAAAGCCGTTGATAGCAACTTTTACAGACATTGTAAAAATCCTCCGTTTTTGTATATTTTATTTTTTGGATTCCAAAGTACCCGTATTATTTTACCGCATTTTGCTGCACTTGGCAAGAGTTTTGCAAAAAATTTATCATTTTTTCGCAATCTGTCGCGCGAACGCGCGCAAAACGCTCATGATTTTGTGGATAATAGATTATTTTTCAAAGACCTTCTTCATGCACGCAAGCTTTTGCTCTGCCTCGGCACGGCTGGCGGCGGCAACGCAATAGTAGTACTTGCACTTGGGCTCGGTTCCGCTGGGGCGCACGGCGACCCAGCTTTGATCCGCGAGAAGATAGCGCAGCACGTTGGATGCGGGATAGCCCTGCTCCGTCATCTCCCGCGCGAGATAGTCCTCCACCTTGACAACGGCCACGCCGTTCACCTCGGCGGGGGGCTCGTTGCGCAGCGTGTCCAAGAGCTCTGCGATCTTCTGAACGCCCGCAGCACCCTTGTGCACCACGTTGGTCAGCGCATCCAGATAGTACCCGTGCTCGGCGTAAATATCGTCCAGCACGTCCCACAGCGTTTTGCCCAGCGTTTTGTAATAGGCAGCCGCCTCACAGAGCATCAGCGATGCCTGCACGCCGTCCTTGTCGCGGGCGAAGTCGGCGATGAGGCATCCGTAGCTCTCCTCGTAGCCGAACACGTACGTGGCGTCGCCCTTGGTCTCATAGGCGTGGATCTTTTCGCCGATGAATTTGAAGCCCGTGAGGGTCTTATCCACACGAACGCCGTATTTCTCGCAAATGCGGTCTCCCAGCGTTGAGGTCACGATGGTGTTACACATCACGGCGTTCGCAGGGAGCGTGCCGTTCTTGTGGTGAAAATCGAGAATATAGTGCAGCAGCACCGCGCCCGACTGGTTGCCCGTCAGCAGCTCGTAGCTGCCGTTTCGCTTTGCCACCACGCCAAGGCGGTCGCAATCGGGATCGGTCGTAATAGCGATATCGGCATCCACACGCGCCGCGCAGGGAAGTGCCAGCTCATACGCCTCACGCGTTTCGGGATTGGGATTCTTGGTGTTGACAAAATCCTCGTCGGGGAAGCACTGCTCCTCTACCGCATGCACGCAATAGCCGCAGCGTGCCAGCACCTCGCGCACGGGCACATTACCCGTGCCGTGCTGGGGCGAATAGACCACCTTAAAGCCGTCCTTTTTGACATCGGGACGCAGGCGGATCGCCATGACCGCCTCATAATAGGCCTCATCCAGATCGGGGCCGAGCGTTTCGATCAGATCCCCCGCCTCGGCCTTTGTGAGCGAGCGAATGGCAAGCGGATCGTCGATCTGCCCGATGATGTCGATCAGCAGATCGGTCTCGTGGGGCACGAGCTGACAGCCCTCGCTGTTGTAGACCTTGTAGCCGTTGTACTCGGCAGGGTTGTGCGAGGCCGTGATCACCACGCCGCCCGCAGCGCCAAGACGGCGCACCGCAAAGGACAGCTCAGGGGTGGGGCGCAGCGCATCAAAAATATAAGCCTTGATACCGTTGGCCGCAAGCACGCCTGCGGTCTCCATGCAAAAGACGCGGCTCATGCGGCGGTTGTCGTGCGCGATCACCACACCGCGGGAGCAAGCCTGCTCTCCCACAGTCTGCTTCAAATAGCGTGCATAGCCCAGCGTTGCACGGCGCACGGTATAGCGATTCATGCGGTTGGTGCCCGCACCGATCACACCGCGAAGTCCACCCGTGCCGAAGGCAAGATCCTGATAAAAGCGCTCATGGATCTCCTGCTCGTCACCCTCCAGCGCCAAAAGCTCTGCTCCGGTCTGCTCATCCAGACCCGAGTGGCCCAGCCACTCCCGATATGCTTGCATATGATTTGCCATGTTGTGCTCCCCCTTCACATTCGATATTGGGATTTCAGTATAACACAATTCACTGTATATTTCAATGATAATTTAATATAATTTTAATAAAACTTTTGCTATTTTTCGATTTATTTTTTATATCCTGCGTGCGCGCCCGCTTGACAAAGCATGAAATTCGGGCTATAATGAGGGATAATACGGACACAAGAGAGGAAACCGACATGGCAAAGGAAAAGAAACTGGTGGAGCAGATCACCTCAATGGACGAGGATTTTGCACAATGGTACACCGACGTGGTAAAAAAGGCGGAGCTGATGGATTACTCCAGCGTCAAGGGCTGTATGATCCTGCGCCCCTACGGCTACGCCATCTGGGAGAATATCCAGAAGGACCTGGATGCTCGCTTTAAGAAAACGGGACACGAGAACGTCTATATGCCCATGTTCATCCCCGAGAGCTTGCTCACCAAGGAAAAGGATCACGTTGAGGGCTTTGCCCCCGAGTGCGCCTGGGTCACCTTTGGCGGCGAGAACAAGCTCTCCGAGCGTCTGGCGGTGCGCCCCACCTCCGAGACGCTGTTCTGTGAGCATTTCCGCAACGTGATCCACTCCTACCGCGATCTCCCCAAGCTCTACAACCAGTGGTGCTCGGTGGTGCGCTGGGAGAAGACCACGCGCCCGTTCCTGCGCACCTCGGAGTTCCTGTGGCAGGAGGGTCACACCATGCACGAGACCCGTGAGGAGGCCGAGGCCGAGACACTGCAAATGCTCAAGGTCTATGAGGACTTCTATCTCGAGGCCCTCGCCATTCCCGCCATTACGGGTCAGAAAACCGACAAGGAAAAATTTGCGGGTGCGGAGGCTACCTATACCATCGAGCCCATGATGCACAACGGCGTGGCGCTGCAGGGCGGCACCTCGCATTTCTTCGGCGATGGCTTTGCCAAGGCCTTTGACATCACCTTTGCCGCACGCGACAACACCGTAAAGCACCCCTATCAGACCTCGTGGGGCGTTTCCACGCGCTCGATCGGCGCCATCATCATGACCCACGGCGACGACAACGGTCTGATCCTGCCCCCCACCGTGGCACCCATTCAGGTCGTCATCATTCCCATCGCCCAGCACAAGGAGGGCGTGCTGGACAAGGCAAACGAGATCCGAGACCGCCTTGCCGACACCCTGCGCGTCAAGCTGGACGACAGCGACCAGTCCACGGGCTGGAAGTTCAGCCAGTACGAGATGAAGGGCGTGCCCGTGCGATTGGAGATCGGCCCGAAGGATATGGAAAACAACTCCTGCGTGCTGGTCAGCCGCGTCACGCGCGAGAAAAAGTTTGTTTCTCTGGACAACGTTGAGGCCGAGGTCGCCGCAATGCTGAAGCAGGTGCACGACGAGCTGGTCGAGCGCGCGCGCCGGAACCTTGCGGAAAAAACGCATATCGCCACCACGATGCCCGAGCTCTTGGACGTGGCAGAGCACAAGCCCGGCTATATCAAGGCTATGTGGTGCGGCGACGTTGCCTGCGAGGACGCCATCAAGGAGCAGACGGGCGGCGTGAAATCCCGTTGCATCCCCTTCACAGAGGAAAAGCTTTCCGACACCTGCGTTTGCTGCGGCAAAAAGGCAAAGCATATGGTTGTCTGGGGCAGACAGTACTGATCGCATCCTATAAGCTGTGGCCACCCGCTTGCGGGTGGCCCTTTTTTACATTATAAAAATATTTGCGCACACTTTTTGCACCGTCGGTCATATTCGGCGCACTCCTTCCATATATTGCAGTGAAAGCCATTCAAAAAGGGAGGGACCCCGATGTTCGTATATTCGATGCGCGCCGGCACTGTCCGTTTTTTTGGTATCATCTGCGTGGCGCTTGCTGCCCTGATCACCCTGATCGCCTTTGTACCCGAGCTTCAGCCCGTGGCCGCCAGTGCCGAGGGCGAGAGCGAGAGCGTGTCGTACGAGAAGGTGCGCTCCGACGAGGACCGTATTGCGTTTCTGGCACAGTTCGGCTGGCAGGTAGAGGCCACACCCACCGAGAGCACCACGGTGACCATTCCGCGTGAGTTCGATAAGGTGTTCGCCGCCTACAATGAGCTTCAACGCACGCAGGGCCTGGATCTTACGCAGTACGGCGGAAAGACGGTTGAGCGATACACCTACACCGTAACGAATTACGAGGGCTACGAGGGCACGGTTCTTGCCAATCTGCTGATCTACCGCGGGCGCGTCATTGGCGGCGACGTCTGCTCGGCCGCAACCGACGGATTCCTGCACGGATTTTCCAAATAAAGAGCTTCGTATTTTTTCCGCGAGGGCGCACAGCCCCCGCGGATTTTTGCGTTCTTTTTTCGCTTGTGCCGTCCCTTTGAGCTCAAAAATATGCCCCCAAACGGGTCAAGTTTCAAAAAACAGGTGGGCAGACGGGCTATTTTTTTGTTTTTTTCATCTTTTTTGCAAAAAATATGATTAAAACTCTTCCATTTTATTATTTTTTATGTTATAATAAGACAACACTATAGTAGCAAATTCTGTACGTGTGTGGCCCTTTCGGGTGTTGCGGCAAAATGCAAACGCCCAAATCCCCGTATCAATTTTATTTTGGGAGGTTCATCAGATGAAGAAAAGAATCCTTGCTTGTCTTCTCACCTTGCTCATGGTCGTCTCCATGATCCCCGCCTTCGGTCTTACGACCCTTGCGGCAACCGAGGCACGCACCATGACACAGCTTGCCGCCGGCAGCGACGCAGTGCACAACGAGCGCATTACGATCGCAAGCGCCGCAGAGCTGGGCCTGCTCTCCGACTATGTCAATGCCGGCCGTAACAGCGTCTATGTCACCTTTGAGCTTTTGGCTGACATCACGCTCAACGAGGGCACGTTCGGCGCGAACGGTGCTTGGTATGCGGACGGTAGCGCCACCCCCAGCACCGAGACCCCGGATGCATTTGCTCCCATCGGCACAATGGGTACGCCCTTCGCAGGCACCTTCAGCGGCAACGGTCACACCGTGAACGGTCTTTATATCGATTCGACCAACAACAACGTCGGCCTGTTCGGCTATGTGTCCTCGATCGCTCGTATTCAGGATCTCACGATCTCCAACAGCTATGTCTCGGGCAGCACCTACACCGGTGCAGTCGTCGGCTTGGCAGCCGCCGGTGCGGGCACCCCTGTGATCGACAACTGTGTCAACAACGGCTACGTTGTCGGCAAGGACGGTGCTGTCGGCGGTATCCTTGGCGGCTCCTTCGGCGTGACCGTGCGCAACTGCACCAACAACGGCGAGGTCAGCTCTCTGGCTTCCGCTGCCTTCAGCATCGGCGGCATCGTCGGGCGGCTTTCGGGTGACGTGATCAACTCGGTCAACACCGCGCTGGTCGGCAACAGCATTTATCAGGCATACGTCGGTGGCATCGTCGGCACACACGCAAGCGGCAAGATCGAGAACAATGTCAACTACGGCCCCACCTTCCGCAAGACGGGTGGCGTCGTGGGCTCGAGCGCAGACACCGCCAAGATCAAGGGCAACTATTACGAGCTCGGCATGGCGAACTACGGTATTGGCTCTGAGACGGATGTCGCCTCTGCCACCGCGCGCAAATCCTCGATTCAAATGTCCTCCACGGCGATGCTCCAGATCCTGAACGAGTACGTCGGCAAGAATATGGATCACTGCCATGCATGGATCTTCGCAGAAAATTCGATCCGCCCCGCTCTCTCAAGCGCTACTCCCACCATTTCGATCAGCGCAGGCAATAAGCTTTACGCAGCCGCCACGCTGACCGACGCACTCTACACGGCAGGCTCTAACGCAAACAGCACCGTGAAGCTGCTCGACTCGGTCACCGTGGACGGTGCAGAGCTGGGTGGCACCTATACGCTGGATCTCAACGGCAAGACCATCACCGCAAGCAAGCCTCTTACCGTTTCCACGGGCACTGTCACCGTTACCGACTCGGTCGGCAACGGCAAGATCACCTGTGACAACGGCTCGGCTCTGGTTTTGCAGGGCGGCTCCGCTAAGATCAATGCAGGCTCCTTTGTTTCTACCACCACCTACGCCGTCACGAACAACGGCACCAAGATGCTCTATCTCTCGGGCAAGCCCTCCTTCTCGGGTGTGGGTGCTTCGATCTATCTCGGCTACGCCAACACCCTCTCGGGCAACGACGGCGCAGAATCCAACCCCAAATCCTACGAGGGCGGCAATGTCACCATCAGCTGCGGCTGGCAGCTCGACGACGGCTCTGTAATCGCGCAGAATGCACCCGAGGGCAAGTTCTATCCGCAATACGACACGAGCAAGTACGCAACCGAGATCGTGGACGGCAGCCTGACGCTCAAAAAGATCTTCTTCGGCTCTTGGTGGTTCGTGGGTGCTATGCTGGCTCTGGCCGCAGGCGTTCTGATCTTCACCCTGATCCGCACCGCACAGTTCAAGAGAAGACTGAACAGCATCAACGTGCTCGCATTTCTTCCTCTTGCACTTGTAACGACCCGTCAGACCGTCGCGCTGATCATCGCAGGCGTTGCCCTTCTGGCAAGCGTCGCATACTGTGTGATCTCGCTGGTGACACAGAACAAAAAGCTCAAGGCAGCTAAGGCAACGCCCAAGAAGGCAGAGCCCGCTAAGCAAGAGCCGATCGTTGCCAAGGAAGAGCCTGTTGTAGCAGCCCCTGTTGAGGAAGCTCCCGTTGAGGAAGCTCCTGCTGAGGAAGCTCCTGTCGAGGAAGCTCCCGTTGAGGAAGCTCCTGTTGAGGAAGCTCCTGTTGAGGAAGCTCCTGTTGAGGAAGCTCCTGTTGAAGAAGCACCTGCTGAGGAAGCTCCCGTTGAGGAAGCTCCTGCCGAGGAAGCTCCTGTTGAGGAAGCTCCTGTTGAGGAAGCTCCTGTTGAAGAAGCACCTGCCGAGGAAGCTCCTGTCGAGGAAGCTCCCGTTGAGGAAGCTCCCGTGGCGGCTCCCAAGCTCAACCGTGTGGTGGTTCCCGAAACCGATGCAAACGGCAACGTGATCTACTCGAACTACAAGAAATCCTTTACCGCACGCATGATCCAATCCTCTGAGGACGTACAGGAGCGCTACGAAACGCTCAAGAACGCCCTGCTCTCCTACAAGAAGGTCTCCTCTCGCGTGAGCTGGAGCTACGATTCCTTCAAGAGTGGCAAGAAGCAGCTGGCCAAGTTTGCGATTCGTGGCAAGACGCTATGCCTGTTCCTTGCTTTGGATCCCTCGACACTGGAGACCTCGAAATACAACATCACCAATGTAAGCGATTCCAAGAAGTACAGCAACGTTCCCTGCCGCCTGCGTCTGACCTCCAAGCGCAGCGTCAAGTGGGGGCTTGAGCTGATCGCACAGCTTGCGGAAAATGAGGGCTTGGCTGCAAACCCCAAGTTCAAGGCCAAGACCTATAAATCCGCGTACATTTCCGACGAGGAGCTGCTGGAGCAGAACCTCATCAAGAAGGTACAGTAAAACCGCTCAAAAGCGCACCGCATCTGCGGTGCGCTTTTTTATTGTAACAGAAAACCTCGCCATAGTGCGTATCGGCAAAATCGCTTCGCAATTCTTGCCACAAAGGATGCTGCGCATCCTTTGGATTAGGGCTATGCCCGAAGCTGAAATCCCCCCACTATGCGGGGGGATTATTATTGTGTTACGGTCTGAAATCGGTGTGCCCACCACCCATCGCCAAAACGCCCAAAGCCTCGCCTGAGGGCACAGCAAAGACAAACGGGCCGCGCAGTGCACAGAGGCGCCAAAATCGCCCCAAAATCGACGCGAGAGGAATGGGCGGTCGGCCCCCTGCACACAGCGCAAGATGGCCGTTTCGCAGCATTTTATCATGCAAGCAAAAAAGCACGGAATCCAAAACAGATTCCGTGCTTTTTTCAACAACAAAGAGGGATCTCCTGTTGTTTGAGGGTTGTTATTCCGAAACTCTCAAGCCCGCATACTGGGCAAGCACGCGCTGCTGCGCGTTGTTGTAGCGGCTGTAACCGCTGACACCCAAAACGATGCTGGCATAGCCGTAATACACACCGTTTGTGATTCCTGCGTTCGGCTGTACGCTACGCAGCGCTGCATCACAGGTCTGGCTCAGCGAGCGAGTATTATTGATGGAGCTGAATGCACTGTAGAAATACGTGTCCTGTCCACCCACGGTCACCTTTGCGTAGGATACGGCCGCGTAAGCCAAATTATAGTTCTCGGTCTTGATATTGACCAATGCCGCACGGATGGTCTTAGAGCCGTCCTGTGCGGTGCTCATGCCCTTCGAGGTGGCCACAACATCGGCCACGATCTTATTGGCCGCCTTTAACGCCGCATGCGTGAAGACGCCCTGCGCGTCCACCACGTAGCTGGCAGGCACGATCAGCGTGCCGTAAGAAACCGAAGTGCCCGCATCGGCACGTGCCTCAAGGGCGGCAACCGTTTCAGCGCTGACAGTGCTGACAAACCGCAGGCCGTTGGAATCGGCTGCCATGCGCACCTGTGCGCCCGTTTTCATTTCGGGCGAGTAGGCCGCATCGGTGGCAGCAGTGTTGATCCATGCATGGTAAGCTATCCCATTGTGCTCACCCACAAACGAGGAGACCGTGGCAGACAGACCGCCCGTGCCATTGGCCTCAACGGTTGCGCCGGGAAGCGCGCTAAAGAAAGAATTTGGGGTCGAGGTGTACGCGTAGTAGGCCGACGAAGCAGTAGTCATCAGAACGCCGCCGGTTATATTCAGTTTTGTGGTGGAGACTGCGTTTTGAATGAGATTGGATGTACCGGCACTGATTAGCTTGCCTCCGGTCACGTTAATCGTGGCACCGTTGCTCGCGGCTGCAACCAAGATGGTGCCGCCTGCGGCGGCAGTTGCAGTACTAACCGCGGCACCGCCGGTGACGTTGAGGGTGTTGCCCGTGCCCTGTCGGAACCAAACGCAACCATTCGTCGCGTGCGTACCCGTGTGCGTGCCTGCATTAAGGTTGATGGTGTTGTTTGAGCCACCATTGAAAACCAAGGGATATGTGCATGCGACGGCCTGCGTCAACACAGAATCATCGCCCTTCACACCGATGTGGAAGACGCCACCGGTACCAAGCGCCTCAACCAGCGCGTTGACCGCAGTATATGTGCCTGCGCGCATCGAAACAACGGTTCTGGTGGCCGCGTCATAGAAGATTCGAGCCGACTGAAGCGCGCCGTCGTAAATATTGATCCTGCTGTCGGTGGCGTTTTCGGTACGAATCGCACCTGTTCCGTTGCCGATCAGGGTGCCGCCATAGACATTAAAGGTCTGGCTTGCGCTGTTTGCGCGGATCCAAAGTGCGTACGTTTTACCTGTGTAGGTGCCGCCGTAGACATTGATGGTGCTGCCCGAGCCGCCGTTGAAAACGAAGGGATACTCGCAGACTGATGTCATTGTCGGTGCGGTTGTGCTGTCACTTGCACCGAAGCTGTAGATCGAATTCTTGGCGTAAGTCATGACCAGCGAGTTGGTCGCAACGCACACGCCGTCAAACGCGTTAACGACGGTCTCGGTGCCGCGGTCAAAGAAGATGTCCTTCGCATCGAGCGTGCCGCCCCAGACATTGATCTTATTGCTTTGGGCACCGGTCTCAATATAAAAGACATACCTGTTGCTTCCACCGATCAAGGTGCCGCCCCAGACATTGACGGTCGCGCCGTTGCCGTGCGTCTCCACACTGCTTATTCCCTCGAGCGTTACGCCCTCGTATACATTGAGGACAGAGCCGTCCTGGCTGTGCATCACAACAGCTTGAGATCCACTGCTTGAGATCGTGACATTGCGGATCGCAAGAACCGTGTAGTTGCCCTCATAAGACGTCTCCATGAGGCCACGAACGTTTGCCTGGTTGGAAAGGAGATTCACATTCTCCATTGTAATGCTTCCGCCAAAGAAATTGAGCGCATAACAGGGATTGGCCACAGTGCCGACGCATTCCACGCTCAACGTGTAGTGCGCCGAGCCCTTACTGGTCAGCGTGTAGGAAAAATATGGCGAGAGGATGTGGCCCTGAATACCGCCGACTGCTGCATAGAACGTCGTGTCTGCCGAATTGATCACTCTTGCAACGTTATTGAGCAGCATGACTCTGCCACCGTCACCCACCGATCTCATGGCACGGTCGATCTCAAAGTCGAAGAAGAATTTGGAGATCGGCGTATTGCCGTCCGTTACCTCGATATCAGCCACCTCGGCAATGCGCGCAATGCTGCCACCAACAGCCGCAAGCTTAGCGGACACGGCCGTGTTTGCGGTGTTGTAACCGACGGTCGTAATATTCTTGTAGGTGCCGTTTGCTTCATCCACCAGGTGATAATCACCGTTTTTGTTATCAACGGTGACCGTTGCGGTGCTTGCCGTTACCTTATAATAAGCATCCAAGCGCGTGCCGAAATATACGCGGGTCAGATAGTCACCCGCCACCATCGTGGTCTTCTTGGCATTCGTGATGCTCTCGGCGGTTTGTCCATAGAAGGCGCCGCCCGCAAACTCGGTATAGGTATTGTTGGCAACAGACGGATTGTAGATCTTTCCCAAGCTCTTGGAGTAGAACTCGCCGCCATAAATGTAGTTGTAACCGTAGCCGTTCACCGCACCCGCAAGAATGGGGGTGCTGGCGGTATTGAGCAGAATGAAGACGCCGCCAAGGATAATGTTGGTTCCGCCGTAGTTGGATTGGATCATCTTGGTGGTGGTGCTGCTGCCCACAAACGTGCCGCCGTAAATCGTGGTGGTAGGCGCATAGCGGCCATTCGCGTCACTGTTGGCGGTGCTGAAAGAGCGCGTCACAAGGTACGCATCGCACGCGCCCTGGGCACCGTTGGCAAACACGCCCGCATAAATGCCGAGCTGGCCGTAATTGCAAATAAAGAATTCACTTGCATTCGGTGCATAGGCATAGGTGTCATCGCCCACGATGCGCAGATAGCTTGCAGGTCCGCTGACCACATATGCGGCGCCGCTGCCGTTCGCGTCAGCCGAGCCGTAGGAGCCGCCTGCGAAAACGCGTACGTTCTCCAGCGTCAGCGCACTCGCCTTATCGGTCTCATCCATGCCTGCTCGCACGCCGCTGCCAACAGAAGCGACCGTCAGGTTCTTGACCGTAACGTCCGAGCCATCACCGCCGACCGTAAGCAAAAAGTCGTCCGCAGTGCCGCCGTAAAGGACCGCACCGTTTCCGTCCAGCGTCCAAGCACAGGCGGGGCTTTCCAGCACGATCGCGGTATCACAGGAGTATACCGTTCCCGCTGTCAGCTTGAGCGTATAGCCTTCCTTGACCTCATGCATCGCCGCGGAAAGATCCTGTGCCGATTCGACCACGATCTCGCCCGCATCATCGAGAACGGTGACAGCCGTGCTGGGCGTGAGATCCTCGATCTCAATAACCGGTCGGCCGACCGCGCTTGACTCTGTTTGATTGGTTGGGAGTGCCTCGGCAAGGACCGTCATGGGAAGCATCGCCACGACCATCCATACCGCAAGCAGCAAAGCAAGCAATTTCTTTTTCATGTGCTTTTTCTCCTTACATGGATTTGGAAACTCGCATACGCGCGCATGCGCAGTTACTTATATATATTATAAAATATTTTATGTTTTGCATCAAGTGGTTTTCGCGGATTTTTCCACTTTCTCCGTTTCGCACAAGCGCACACACGCGCATCCGTGCGCGCGCGATAAAAAGCAGGCCGATACGCATACCGTTACAGGCCTTTTTGCTTTGTGAATTTTCACAAAGCGACCGTGCCTTCCGCTTTTGACAAAGGGCCGTGAAGCGTGTTTCGCTTCACGGCCCTTTGTTCTGCATCAAGATGCACGGCTCACACCGTTTCGGCTCTTTTTGGCTCGGCGGCGGGCAAAAATCGCTCGGCAAAGGCGGTCGCCAAGCGGTCGCAGCGTTCATTGTATGGGTGTCCTGCGTGCCCCTTCACCCAAACGAAGGTCACCTCGTGGCACTCGAGCAGATCCAGCAGCCGTTCCCACAGATCGACGTTCAGCGCAGGAGACCTGTCGGCCTTGCGCCAGCCGTTTGCACGCCAACCGCGTGCCCAACCGTTATTGATCGCCTCGGTCACATAGCGCGAATCGGTGGTCAATGTTACCGCACAGGGCTCCTTCAGGGCCTCCAGTGCAGAGATCACGCCGCACAGCTCCATGCGATTGTTTGTGGTATGCGCTTCTCCCCCCGACAGCTCCTTTTCGCGGCCGTTATAAACCAAGATTGCCCCCCAGCCGCCGCACCCGGGATTGCCCTTGCATGCGCCGTCGGTATAGATCTCGACCCTTTTCATAGCTTGCTCCTTTTCCCGCCCCGTCTGGCATCTTCTTGTTTCGTATATACCGGTCTTATCCCAAAGGTCGAATTGCAAAAACCCACGGGCAGCAGAGCCGTTGCTCCGCTGCCCGTGGGTTCAATGGCCAATCAGTGGAAATCCGAATACGAGAAGAACGGAAGCAAAATCACATTGTCCTGCTCGCAGTAAACAAACGCATTCAGCACACCCTCGATCGCAACACCGCAGAATTGAGAAAGATCCAGGCTTGCGCCGGTTCCGATCACCAAAACGCCCGAGGCATCCTTTGCCAACTCACCCAAAAGCGCACTGTATTTTTCCCATTCGGCAGATGCGTTCAGCGGCGAATCGTTCTCTTGATCCAAGCCGTCCTCCCCTGCCGAAATTGCCGTGAGCGTGAGGCCCGTCTGCGTATAGATGCTCGACTGGGTGAGCGCAGCGCCGCCAAAAGCGGTGCTGGACGTCAGGGCAACAACCGATTGCATATAGCTCTTGAGAGCATTGATCTGATAGCCGTTATAGGGAGACCAGCTGCCCGTCGCGACCTCGTTGGCATAGAAGTCGGTCGGCGTGCTGCTGCGGTCGTGCAGCGCACGGTATGCGTGCGAGTAGACCTGATCGGTGGTCTGCTCAAAGTCCTGTGCGTAATGATAGCGCACATCACCGTTTGTATAGGTGACCTTAACGTAGCCCGCTGCCGTAAAATAGCGTGCATGGTTTGCGGCCTTGATATTCGCGATCGATCCCGCAAAGGTGGCGGTTGTATCTCTCTCGATATACCAGCCTGCGGTGACAACATCCAGATACTGTCTGTCAAGCGCAGTGAGCGACGCATGCGTCAGTTCGCCGTCCATATCATCCACATAGGACTGCGGCACGATCAGCGTGCCACGCTGCAACGAGGTCGCCAGCTGCGAAAGGACACCCCAGTCGGAAAGAGAGACCTCGGTCTGAAAGCGCATGCCCGTAGAGCCCTCGGTAAGGCGCAGCGTAACGCCCTCCTCAGCGGTCATGGAAAGATAGATCGGTCTGTTGAACACACCCTGATCCCCTGCGGCGAAGCTGATCTCACCGTCAGCGGGCACGATAGCGGGCTGGCCGTTGAGCGTGCCGATCCACCCGACAACAATGCCCGCGCGCGTTGCGGTAACGGGCGGTGCCGTCAAGGTAGCGGCTGCTTGCGTGTTGACCGAAGCAACGGTCACAGCATCCTGCTGGAAAATAACATCCGCCGTATTGTCACCGTCCTCTGCGGACGCGCAAAGCACTGCAAACGGCATGGCCATCACCAGCATCAACGCGGCAAGAAGCGCCGCCGTTGCGCGCCGAAAATTATGCTTATTCATGAACATTCCTCCCCCAGGTACAAGTATGGAAGTTTATTATATTTATTATAAAGTATTTTCTACCAAGTGTCAAGTTGCGTTTTGCACCAAATCACAAACTCGCTTTTGTGCAACATCGACACCCAAAAAGCATCGCTTATTACCTTATATACAAAAAAGCCCGCCGCAGCTTCTTATCCGCGCTTCACGGCAACAAGCAAAAAGGCAGCGGGCGTTGCCGCCGCTGCCTTGGATCTCATTCGATTCATAGAAATGCGAGTAGGTGGTGAAGGCGACCGCACATGTCCACTCAAAGATAGCGCTTGAGCTCCTCCAAATTGCGCTCCTCAAAGCGCACCACCTCACGGGCAAGGCGTGCCGCCTTACTGCTCGGATCCACTGCTTCCAAATGATTGATCAGCCTTGTGAGATCGGTAATGCCCATATTCGAGCCCTCGATCATCATTTCGGCAATATGCGTCGTGCTGGAATCGACCATGGTGTTGAAGGCCATGCCCATTTTTGCCGAAAAACGCGCGACTGCCCCCTCCTCCTTGGCCTTACAGCCGCGCTCGTGCAACGCCTGCTCGGCGTGCGCGGCGTATTTTTCATACCCGTCCAGCTGCTGCGTCATCGCGCTGCGCAGTGCATCGTCCCCAACACTCGGAAGCAGATTGATGATCGCATCCGCACCCATCTTCACATTCTTGTAGATCTCCCCGAGCGCCGACTCCTCAGTGACCTCTTTTTTTATGATCCGCATACCATTCCCTGCCTTTTTTATAAAATAACGGAGCACGCATAGTTTGTGCATGCTCCGTTATTTTATGTACCGCGCTTATTTTTCGCTCAATTTCTGGCGGCGGATATCGGTCCCGCTGAACAGCAGGGGGTGGAAATCACCGCTGAACAGTCGGCTGGCGATGCGGTCACTGTAACGCGCCTTGATCTCCTTACCCGTGAGGTTGGTGTTGATGATGGTGGGGCGACGCAGATTGATGCGCGTATCCAGCACCATATACAGGCAGGAGTTGGTGAACTGATTGGTGACCTCGGTGCCCAGATCGTCGATAATGAGCAGATCGCACTCGGTATAGCGCGCGGGGTCGCTTGCGTCCCCTGCGGCCGTGCCCGAGCCAAAGCGTGCCACCTCAAAATCCGCGAACATACGGATCGCCCCCGTGTAATACACATCAAAGCCGCGCTCGATCACGCGGCGCGCGACGGCCGTGGAAAGATGGGTCTTTCCAAGCCCCGTTGCACCGCATAACAGCAAATTTCCCGACGCGGGCGAAAAGGTCTCGGCATAGTCCTTGAGGATCTCCAGATTGCGTGCCATTTGCGCGCGCTCGGTCTCCCCCGTGTAATATTTGAGGTCAAAGCCCTCAAAGCTTTGGGTGGCCATCAGCTTGCCGAGCCCCGAGTTTTCAAATGCGGCTAGCACCAGCTCGCGGCGCAGACACTCACACATTTTGGTTCCAATATAGCCCGAATCGTGGCATTTTTGGCACTCAAAGGGAGGCAGCGTGTAGTCAGCAGGGTAGCCGAGGTCTGCCAAAAGCGCAGCGCGCTCGGCCTGCAGGGCCAGATTCTTTTCGCGCACGGCGGCCAACTTCTCTGCATGCTCCTTGCCCGTGCCGATGGCGGCAAGCGCGATCTCCGCGCCCGTCGCGGCAAGTCGGCGGTCCAGCGTAGCGAGCTCGGGGGATTTGGCGTGCAGCTCAGCCATGCGGCGGTCGGCCTCGGCATAGGCCTTCAGATATTTGGTCTGATATGCGGCACGGATGCGCCGATAATTCTCGTGATTGTATCCCATTTTCATTTACTCTCCGTATGTGCGCTTCAGGGCGGCTTCAAAGAAGTCATCCACGTCAAAGCTGCTACCGTTTGCGGCCTTTTTGCGTTTGTATTCGGCAATTGCGCGCTCCACGTCGTCAAGCGTGCGATAGCCCTCGGCATACCAGCGCTCCAGAATGGTATTGGCATAGGGGATCGATGCCTTGCCGATCGAATCCACCGTGATCTCGTAGGCTTTTTTTAGCACGTCGTGCCCGTAGCACATGGAGCACACCCATTTCTCGATCATGCTCTTCTCCTTGGTGGTAAGGGCGCGCGAGGCGATCCCGAACAGCGCGCGGATCTTGCCCGTGGATTCGGCCATGATCTCAATACGGCGCAGTCGCTCCTGCAGCTCGTCGATGGCGGTCACGCCCTCGTCGTGCAGGGTCAGGGCCATTTTTTCCATGTAGCGCAGCGATTTTTTCTCCATATGTACACAGTGTGCAAGCAAAAGCAGGATGTATTCGCCGTCCAGCCCCAGATAGTCCACAAGGCCCGCAATAATGCCGACCTCGGCGGCATTGAAGATCTTGCCGAAGGTGCGCTGACAGTCGTCGATCAGGGCGGTGAGCTCGCGGCGGCGCGTGAGCAGGGCGGTCAGCTCCTCGGTAGAGTAGGACGGCACACCGCGATCGGCCACGATACGGGCAGGCCGCTCGGCCTTTTGTGCAACGGCGGCGGGCGCCTGGGGTGCGGCATCGCCCTCGTCCGGCATTAGCACGCCTGTGCCGCGCCAGAAGGCGAGTGCGTTCTCCACCTCATTTTCCTGCATAGAAAGACGGGCAGCCACGGCGCGTGCGGCGGCGGCCAGATCGACCGCGCAAAGCGGCTCGGCCGCGAGTGCGAGCAGGATGCAAAGATCCTTTTTGGTGGCGTTCTTTACCGAATCAACGACCGCGGCGGGCAGCACCGCCACGTCGCTTTGATAATTCCAAACCAGTCTCATACGCGCTCCTCTCTCCCTTCAAGGCGGTGGATCTCATAGCACAGCGTCATGAGCGAGTCGCCAATGTGCACATTCTCCACCACGGGTCCGCCGTCCGAATTCTCCAGATCCAGCCCCGTGAGATTCCAGATGCCGCGGATCCCGAGCGCCGCTATCCGCGCGGCTGCTTCACGCGTGCAATCCTTGGGGAGCGTGAGCACCGCAACATCCACGGAATGGCGAGCGCAAAAGCTCTCCAGCTGCGTCATCGAAAGGATCGGAATATCACCGAGCTTTTTGCCCACACGTGCAGGATCCACGTCAAACAGCGCTGCAATGTTGACGCCGCGCCTTTCGAACATCGGACTGCGCACCAGCGCACTGCCCAAATTGCCCGCGCCCACAACAATGGCCGTATAGCCCTCTCCCACGCCAAGGATCTCGCAGATCTTGGCATAGAGATAGGGGACGTTGTAGCCGTAGCCCTGCTGACCAAAGCCCCCAAAGCAGTTGAGGTCCTGACGGATCTGCGAGGCCGTCACGTCCATACGCTCCGAGAGCTCACTTGAGCTGATACGCATAATTCCCTCGCGCATGATCACGCGCAAATAGCGAAAATAACGGGGTAAGCGCTTGATCACCGCAGGGCTGACCGACGCTTCCCTTGCTTGCAATTTTTTCGGGCAAGACTGCTCAATCTTTTTCTTCTCCATCTTCATTCTCCTGTCAATACCCTTTTGCAAAAAAGCCAAAATTCGGAGTTTTGCACAATCGGTTTCGCCGTGCAAAACGAGGCGATTTCGCGTTTTTTGTGCCCCGATTTTGAGTTTTCCACAGGTGGGCTTGCATAAAAGTTATCCACAGTTCCAACAAGGTTTTCCACAGAAATCTACGGTTTCGGGCAATTCCCACACCGATTCGACCGCAAAATCGCATCGTTTCGGTGTATAAATCCGTGCATATTCACAATTTTCCACAGGGCTGTGGAAAAACCCTGTGGAAAACACCCAAGGGTGCTTGTTTATCCAAAACGCCGAATTTCGGCTTTTTTGAAAAAAGCCCTTGACAAGCCTACACGCTCCAATCGGGGTTGTCCAGTGCCGATGCGTTGAGGTCGGTGCCTGCCCGTTTTCCCGCGCAAAGCTCCCAATAGCCCGCCGCGGCAACCATTGCACCGTTGTCCGCACACAGCGACACGGGCGGCACCGATAGGCGCGCCCCACGCGCGCGGCAGACCTCGGCAAGACGTGTGCGCAAATGCGAATTTGCGGCCACGCCGCCCGCCAGCACCAGCGTGCGGCGGCCCGTGCGCGCCAGCGCCGCATCGACCTTTGCCGCGATCCCCTCTACCACCGCGGCGGTGTAGGAGGCGGCGAGATCGGCACGCGGCACCTCTGTGCCGCTTTGCCGACAGCTGTTGATATAATTGAGTGCGGCGGTCTTCAGCCCACTGAACGAAAAATCCAGCGTGTCGCCCGCCAGCGCAGGTGAGGGCAATCGGATCGCGCGAGCGTTGCCCTCATAGGCAAGGCGGTCGAGTGCCGCACCGCCGGGGTAGGGCAAGCCGATCACGCGGCCGATCTTATCGAAGGCCTCTCCTGCGGCATCGTCGCGCGTGGCGCCGATCTCATGAAATTCGCCCACGGACGGCACGTCAAACAGCGACGTGTGCCCCCCCGAGACCACAACGGCAAGAAAGGGTGCTTGCGGCACCTCGTCGGTAAAATACGCCGCCGCCACATGTGCCTTCATATGATTGACCGCCACCAGCGGGATCTTGTGCGAAAACGCAAGCGACTTGGCAAAATTCACGCCGACAAGCAATGCGCCGATCAGCCCCGGAAAGGCAGTGACGGCAACTGCGCCGAGATCGGAGAGCGCTACGCCTGCGGTGGCAAGCGCTTCGTTTGTGATGGCACTGACCGCCTCAATGTGCGCACGGCTTGCGATCTCCGGCACGACACCGCCGTACAGGCGATGCGTTTCGACCTGCGAGGCCACGATGTTCGAGCAGATCTCGTATTTTCCGTCTCCTACGCGCACAACGGCCGCAGAGGTCTCGTCGCAGGAGGATTCCATTCCCAAAATGTACATATCAGTCTCCGTTTGCAGTGGTATAGGGTGCGTCCGATTGCAGCAGCAGCGCCGCCTCGTCTGGGTTTTTGTAAAAATGCGGCCGTCTGCCCACGGGCACAAAGCCGTGGCGGCGGTAGAGCGCGATGGCGGGCGCATTGGATTCGCGCACCTCCAGTGTGACAAAGGACAGCGCACGCCGTGCCGCCTCTTGCAGCAGTGCGCCAAGGATCGCATCGGCACAGCCGCGCCGACGGTGATCGGGATGCGTGGCGATATTGGTGATCTGCCCCTCGTCCAGCACGCACAGCATGCCGCCGTAGGCGACCACCGCTTCTCCATCAAGCACCACAAAGCCCGTGGCTGTATCCCCGCAAAGCAGCTCCAGCGCGCCCTCGCTCCACGGAGCGTGAAAGCAAAGCTGCTCCAGTGCGGCGATCTGCGTGAGATGCGCGCGTGTCACGCGCACGACCCTCACGGTGTCTCCTCCTGCGAAAGGAAGGCCGACTGCAAGCAAAAGCGCAGCTGCGCAAGGCAGGTGCGATAGTCCTCGGCCGAGCCGCCGAAGGGGTCGGCAATATCCATGGGAAGCGTGCAAATGCGCGAGGCCGCATCGGGAAAGCGCAGCATCAGCTCCATCGCGTGCGATGCCGTGATCGCCACGATCACATCGGCGGCGGCCACGTCGGCCTCGCTCACGCGATGCGCGCGGTGGGTCTTGTAGGGATTGGACGGCGTGTCGACCACGCCCGCCTCGCAAAGCGCATTCGCTGCCAAGGGCGTGATGGGATCTCCCTCGGCGGCATACAGACCTGCCGAGGTGGCAATATAGCGCGGTTGCCCGTTGGAGTCCTCGGTATACGCAGAGCTGCCCTTGTGCCGCACGGAGAGATGATTGAGCAGAGCTGCGGCCATGGGCGAGCGACAGGTATTGCCCGTGCAAACAAACAGCACGCGGCGGGCAGAATCCTCACCGTTGCCGCCCTTTTTCGTCAGCGGCTCGGCATAATCGGCGGCATTGCGCATGGCGCGTCTCCTTTCAGTATTGCTGTAACAGCGTGGCAAGCGCCGCGGGCACCGCCACAGTGCGACCCGTATAGGTGTCGCTGAAATAAGCATCGCCGCCCTCGTATACCGACAGCGTGAAGCAATAGAACAGATTGGGGTAGTCGTCACACATCAGCTGCAAACGACGCGTGGATACAAGCCCCGTTATGGGCGCAAATGTGCTTCCGTCTCCCTCAAACCACAGCGTGCGGATCTTAGCCACAGTCGCGGCGTCCGCGGCGGCGGTCAGACGAAAGCGCTCCACGCTGACCTCATCGTAATCGCACACCAGAATGGCCGCGATCTCCCACCCCGAGGCGTCGGGAAGCGCATCCCCTGCCACGTAGACGTTACGCTGATCGTCGGTCAGGTAAACGCTCGGATCAAGCTCGGGGATCTTGTAGAAGGTGCAGGTGAAATCGTGCTCCCTGTCCTGATAAAATCCAATCTCCTCGCCGACCGCGGCAGGCACGTAGGCGGGCTCCAACAGCCGATAATGCACCTCGGTCTTTGTATCGGTATAGCCCATACCGTCGGCATCGCGCTCGAAGCTTGCCTTCTTGCCGCAGGCGGTGAGCAAGAGCAAAAGGGCAAGCAGCAAAGGCAACAGGCGTTTCATCTCAATACCCGAACTTTCCCGAAAGCGAGTCGTCGTCCTCGATCCAATCCGAAACCGCGATCACACGGTAGGTATCGCGGGTATCGCGCACCACCACGCGCTCAATGCCCGCATTGAGCAGCACGCGCTTGCACATCATGCACGAGCTCATGCCACTCACTGTATCGCCCGTTTCGGGGTCGACACACGCCATATACAGCGTCGCGCCCAGCATCTGCTCACGGGGGGCGGCAATCACGGCGTTCTGCTCGGCATGCACCGAGCGGCAAAGCTCGTAACGCTCGCCGCGCGGGATCTGCAGCTTGTCTCGGAAGCAATATTGCAGATCACTGCAATTCTTGCGCCCGCGGGGGGCGCCGTTGTAGCCCGTAGACACAATGACGTCATTTTTCACGATGATGGCACCGAATTTGCGGCGCAGGCAGGTGCTGCGCTCGGCCACCGTCTGGGCAATATCAAGATAGTAATTTTCCTTGGAAACGCGTTCCATATGTACCTTCCTTTCCGCGAGAGACCTCTCGCGCACCCGCGTGCTCCGCACGCAGGCGATAAATATACAGAATATATTATAACACACAAAAAATAAAAAAGTCAAGCGCGGTATATGTATTTGACAAAAAAACACCCCGTCACGGCATAAAATGTGCCATAACGGGGTTGATTTTATGTGCGATATTTTTTTGCCGTCTCCTGCGTGGCCACGATCTTGTCGGCCAGCGTGACCAGCCACGCCTCGCGGCAGCGCGGAAGCGCCCAGAAGGTCAGCGGGAACATATGCGAGCGAATGATGTTGCGCTCACGCTTGGTGAGAAAGAAATCACGCTCGGCATTGGCCAGCGCAAAGCGATGATGCTTGAAGCCGTGCCAGCGAAAGCCCTTGTTGGGATCATGCCAGTCGTAGAGATAATAGTCATGCAGCAGTGCGCCGCGCACCAGTGCACGGACGTCACAGGGGATCTGCCATTTCATGGCCAGCGTATAGGCGGTGTATGCCACCTTGAGACAGTGACGGTAGACCGTGATGTCCGAGTGCGAGATATACTGCTTCATCTCGCGGTAGCGCGCCTTGGGCACGACCTCGCGCATAATGGCATAAAAAGGCTTGTAATCGATACCGTTTCGGATCATTTGCGCTCTCCCTCCCCCCACTTGCTGCGGATCTGCTCACGGTAGCCGTGCATATCCGCCATATAACGGTTAACCATACGGTAAAAATTGAACGGGCGGCGCTTGCCGACCTCGCGGCGGAAGTGATCGCGTGCGTTTGCCTTGAGCTGGTCGAGCTGAATAAGCGTGCGCATATGCACGGCGTACGCCTTGACACGCTGCATGAGGCGCAGCGAGTGCACCAGATCCACAAAAAACACACCGAGATAGATGCCCACCGCCAAGATCAGCAGCGGAAGCACCACCACCTCCACGGCGATCGCGTGCAGGAACGGATACACAAGGAAGTAATAGAGCGCGCAGATAATGCCCCAGAACAGCGAGAACTTCGGGCAGATCACGCCCTTATAATTCATCCATTCCCCCGAGTAATCCCAAAGGCGGACATGGAAGAACTTGACGGTGACAAGACCCCCGATGAGCTCAATGAGCGTCATGATGAGCACCGCGAGCAAAAGGATCACGCTCACGCGCAAAAGCTCGTTGGGAAGAAAGCGGAGCTTGAGCCCCGAGAGAAAATACAGGATCATGCCGCCGATGCCGTAGATCGGCAGGCAGCAGCCCGTGAGAAAGCCCGGATTGACCACCCTGCGGTGTCGGATACCGCGGTACACCACCTCAAGCAGCCAGCCTGCCGTTGCGCACAGGCAAAAGAGAAACAAATATTCAAAAAGCGCGTCCATTTGCTCCTCCTTTCCCAAAATCCCCCAAAACGGGTGTGTTTTACCTCTTTTTCTTGACGGTCCTGCCGCCCTTGGGCTGTCTGCGCCTACGCACGATCAGCACAGCCGCCACTGCCACGACCGCCACCGAGCCGATCACGATCCCGATGATACCCAGCACGTGCGCCACCTCGCCGCCATCCGCGTCGATCTCGGGCAGATCGGTGAGATCAAGCGACTCGCCGAAGCGCGTTTTCTCGAGTGTCAGCTCCGCTTGACGATGTGCCAGCCTCGCGTTAAGCGTAATATAATATGTTTTTTGCTTGAGGCTCTCGAAATTGGTTTCGATATACGTGTCCTCGGTGGGCAAGCGCAAAAGGAAGCAGTAGCCGCCCTCCACCGCGAGCACCTCGCTCACGCCGTACAAAGGCAGCGAAAACGCCGCAGCCTCATAGTCGGCCTTCATTTCACCGCGTGCAAAATACAGTCCGTTTCCGTCCACGTCAAGATCGGTGCTGTACACCATCGCGTCGTTCATCGCTCGCACGCGCGCGCTGTCGGTCTCGGCCGCGGCAACCCGTGCGCGCAGCTCGGTCGCACGCGCCAGCGCGGCGGCGGCATCCTTATAATTGCGCGTTTCGATCAGCACCTGACGCACACGGACGAAGTTGTCCTTATCCGCCATACGCGCACGCGCCGTCTCGTCCGAGTCATCGATATCCCCACGCTCGATCATCTCCAGCAGCACGGCATCGGCCAGATAATTTTCAACGGCGATCACGGTGCGCACATAGCGGTCGGTCAGATACGAGGCGTTCAGGCTTTCAATATACGCATCACGGTCCCCCGCAAAGTCATTCTCTAAGATCTGCTCCATCTCGGTCTGCACGTTCTCAGCGATCTCCCCCGAATCGACCGAAAGGCCGTAATCCGCAGCCAACGAGAGCAGCGCCTCGCGCTCGGTAAACAGATTGTCCCAAACGAAGGCCTTCAGCTCCTCGACCCGCGCGGAATCCGAGAGCACGTCCTCGCCGTGCTCGGCCTTGAGCTCGGCGATCCGATTCATAGCAAGATAATACAGATTTTCATAAGGAATGTCCAGCTCGCCCGCCTTTGCAACCGTACGGCCCGCACGCGACGAGGCGTGGACGGTCCGTGCGGCGGCACAGGAGCAAAGCGAGAGCAGCAGCGTGAGCACACACAGCAGCGTCAGCACACGCAAAAGCGTTTTTTTCATATGTGATCTCCTTTATCGGGCGCGCATCCTTTGCATCAAGCGCCAAATTGCTTTATCTAATTATAAAATACAGATATGAATAATTTATGAACTTATAAAAACTGCTTTTTCCAAGAAAAATATCACAAAACCCTCTTTACTGTCGGTCTTATTTTGTGCTATAATGAAGCAAATGATGCACCCGCGTGCAAGCGCGCAAAGGAGGATGCCTATGCAAGAAACCTACAGCATTCCGCTCTCTGCCCTGATCAAGGAATTTGGGCTGAAGACGATCTGTCTGCCCGACGATGCCGAGCACATTATGATCTCCAACACCGAGGTCAACCGCCCGGGTCTTGCGCTGGCGGGCTTTTTTGAAATGTTCGAGCACTCGCGTATTCAGATCATCGGCAAGGCCGAGTACCGCTATCTGGAGGAAAGGGACGAGGCGCGACGCAACGCCAAGATCGACGACCTCTTCCGTCAGCGCCCCGTCGCGGTGATCCTAACCACCGATCTCGTCCCCTTTGCACGCATGTGCGAGCAGGCCGAGCAATGCGGTGTGCCCTTGCTCCTCACGCACGAAACGACCAGCCCCTTTATGGCCGCGCTGATCGCGTTTCTCAACGTACAGTTAGCACCCCGTATCACGCGCCACGGCGTGCTGGTCGAGGTATACGGCGAGGGACTTTTGCTGTTGGGCGACTCGGGCGTGGGTAAGAGCGAGACCGCCATTGAGCTGGTCAAGCGCGGCCACCGACTGATCGCGGATGACGCGGTGGAGATCAAGCGCGTTTCCGCGAAAACGCTGGTGGGTGAAGCCCCCGAGATCATCCGTCACTACGTCGAACTGCGCGGCATCGGCATCGTGGACGTGCGGCGCATCTTCGGCATGGGTGCGGTCAAAAACTCAGAGCGCATTGATCTTGTCATCAATCTCGAGCCTTGGGTGCAGGGAAAAATGTACGACCGTCTGGGGCTGGACAGCCAGACCATGGAGATTCTCGGTGTTGGCGTGCCCAGCATCACCATCCCCGTCAAGCCCGGGCGCAACCTCGCCATTATTTTGGAGATCGCAGCCATGAACAATCGTCAGAAGAAGATGGGCTATAACACCGCCGAGGAATTCAACCGCAAGCTCATGGGCCAAATGGGGCTTGAACCGTAAATTTGCAAAAAAGGACCGCAAACATGAATACGATTGAACTGACCAAGGCTGTAAGGCGCGGCACGCTGGATACACGTCTCGCCGCCCTGTACGGCAAGGAGGCACTGGAGCTCCAGCGCGCACGCTATGCCAAGGCGATCGACGAATTTGCGGCGCTGTACGGCGCCGAGCGCGAGATCTCGCTATTCTCAGTGGCGGGCCGCAGTGAGCTCTCGGGCAATCACACCGACCACAATCTGGGCTGTGTGATCGCCGCCTCGATCGATCTGGACATCATCGCGGTTGCTTCCCCTACAAACAGCAGCGTGATCCGCGTCAAATCCGAGAGGTTCCCCGAGGACACGGTGGATATTTCGACCTACAACGCCCCCCGCCCCGAGCGCTTTTCGCACTCCGACTCGATCATCGCGGGCATGTGCGCGGGGCTCTTGCAAAAGGGCTGGCAGGTTGGCGGCTTTGACGCCTACACCACGTCCAGCGTGCTCAAGGGCTCGGGACTTTCGTCCTCGGCTGCATTTGAGGACATGATCGGCAATATCGAAAACCACCTCTACAACGACGGCAAGATCGATAACGTGGAGATCGCCAAGATCGCGCAGTACGCAGAGAACGAGTTTTTCGGCAAGCCCTGCGGTCTCATGGACCAGACCGCGTGCGCCGTTGGCGGCATCGTCGCCATTGATTTTGCCGACCCCAAGTCCCCCATTGTAGAAAAGATGGCGTACGATATCACCGCCGCAGGCTACAATCTTTGCATTGTCAATACGGGCGGAAACCACGCCGACCTCACACCCGATTACGCCGCTATCCCTACCGAAATGAAGGCCGTTGCCGCCGCAATGGGCAAAAAGGCCCTGCGCGAGGTTTGCGAGGCCGACGTGATCGCGGCGATTCCTGAGCTGCGCAAAACGGTGGGCGACCGCGCCATCCTGCGCGCGCTTCATTTCTTCGCCGAGAACGCGCGCGTCGCCAAACAAAAGCAAGCGCTCCGATCGGGCGATCTCGAGGCCTTCTTTGAGAACGTCACGGCATCGGGCAGATCGTCGTTCTGCTATCTGCAAAACGTCTACACTCCCCGCAATCCCGAGGAGCAGGGGCTCTCGCTGGCGCTCTGTCTTGCCGAGCAGTACCTTTCGGATAAGAAGGGCGCGTGCCGCGTACACGGCGGCGGCTTTGCGGGCACCGTTCAGGCATTTCTTCGCACCGAGGACGTTGCGGGCTTCCGCGCGCTGATGGACGGCGTGTTCGGAGAGGGCGCATGCATCGTGCTGCGCATCCGATCCGAGGGCGCCACCAGAATCGACTGACAAAAACAACACCCGCGCGGGTTCTTAAACGATCCGCGCGGATTTCTTGTACCGTTAAGGGGGATTTTATGGAGGACAACACAAACAAAAAGCACACGCGCACGCTGATCTTGCTGATCGTCAACACCCTGCTTTTCTTCGTGGTCTATCGCGTGCTGCTGTATTACGCCGCCATGAGCGACAACACCCTCGGCTCATTTGTGGTCATGGTGGTGTATCTTTTCCTGCTGCTCGGCTTTGTGCTCGCATATCTGATCTACAACCGCTTTTTCTATCGCAGAGGCCTCACGCCCGAGCAGCTGCCCGATGACTGGAGCGCCGAGCAAAAGACCGAATTTTTAGCCGACGGTGAACGGCGCATGGCGCGCTCCAAGTGGATGCTGCTGATCATCCTTCCCCTGATCGTGACCTTTTTGTTTGATGCCGTGGATCTGTTTATCATTGATCCCTTTTTTCGTAAATAACCCCCAAACGGAGCGTTTTATGCAATATTCTCTCAAGGTTCTCTATTCGGGCTCAACCGGCAACGCCGCGGTCCTCACCGCGGGCAAGACCGCGGTGCTGATCGACGCGGGACGCTCGGCGCGTGCCCTCACGGATGCGCTGAACAGCGCAGGCATCGACCCCGATGCGCTTTCTGCCATTTTCCTCACACACGAGCACCGCGATCACACGGCGGCGTTGGACGTTTTTCTCAAAAAGCACCCCGTACCCGTGCATGTCGCGCAGGCATCGGCCGACCGAATGCTCCGCACGGCAAGCGAGGCACTGCGCGCCGCGCTCGTGCCGCATCCGCCCGTTTCCACGGTTACGGTGGGGGATCTGACCTTTTGCTCCTTCCCCACACCGCACGACAGCGCCGCCAGCGTGGGCTACCGCATCACCGCGGGCGAGCATACCATTGGCTATGCCACCGACCTTGGCACCGTGACCCCTGACGTGGAAACCGGCCTTATGGGCTGCGAGGCCGTGGTGCTGGAATGCAACCACGACGAGGAGATGCTCATGACAGGGCCCTATCCGCGCGATCTCAAGCGCCGTATTTGCGCGCGCAACGGGCATCTTTCCAACACCGATTGCGCCATGTTCGCCGCGCGTCTTGCCTCATGCGGGATGCGTCGCCTTCTGCTGGCCCACCTGTCCGAGACCAACAACCTGCCCGAGCTCGCCCTCGGTGAGGTGCGCGCCGCGCTTGCGGGCACCTCGGTACATATCCGTGCCGCCGCCCCCGATGCGGTGGTGGAACTGTGAGGTCATCATGCTGCATATCAAGCTCATCACCGTCGGAAATTTGAAGGAAGCCTATCTGCGCGCCGCCGTTGCCGAATACGAAAAACGCCTGGGGGCGTACGCGCGCGTGGAAATTGTGGAACGCAAGGAAGCGCGCGTGTCGGAGAACCCCTCGCAAGCCGAGATCGACGCGGCACTGGAGCGCGAGGCCGACGACATCCTCGCGCAGATCCCCAAGCGCGCGACGGTAGTGGCGCTTTGCGTGGAGGGCAAGCAGCTCTCATCCGAGGAGCTGGCCGACACACTGGCGGACGTCATGCGCGAGAGTGGCGAGCTCTGCCTTGTCATCGGCAGCTCGCACGGCCTCTCGCCGCGCGTCAAGCAAGCCGCCAACCTGCGCCTCTCGGTCTCACGCCTGACCTTTCCGCATCAGCTCATGCGCGTGCTCCTGCTGGAAACACTCTACCGCAGCCTCTCGATCCTACACGGCTCAAGGTATCATAAATAAAAAAGCACCCATATGGGTGCTTTTTTCATTCTCCGCGTGCGGCGCGGTAGGCTGCCTGCATGGCAAGGGCATCCTCGGCCATCGTGCCCGCCGACTCGCAAATAATGCGTGGGCAGAGGTCCTCGCGTGCGATCGCTTCGGCCAAGGGCTCGAAGGAAGGGCCATAAACGGCATCCGAAAACGTCAGGTGGCGCTTCTCGCCCGCATCGGTGAACTCGATCTTGGAGAAGTGACAGTGCATATAGCGCGCCTTCTCGTCCGTGAGCTTGGTCGCCACCGCATCAAACACGCGGCGGTAGGCATCGGCATCGGGAAAAAATCCACCCCGTTCACGGGCATTCATATGCCCGAAGTCCACCACGGGGTAAAAATGCGGATCCAGCGCGCAGAGCTCCAGCACCTCGTCGAGCGTGCCGAGCTGATTGATCTTTCCCATTGTTTCCAGCCCGAGATGAATGGACGTATCCCCCACGGCCTCCAGCGTGCGCGCAAGCGTATCCTTGGCAAGCATCATCGCCTCGGCGCGCGAGATCTTGGCCGCAGACCCACAGTGGATCACAATGGTATCCGCGCCCAGCAGCTCCGCCGCGCGCAGCGAACGCTGAATATACTCAATGCTCTTGAGCCGTTTTTCGGGATCGATACCCGAGAGCGAGATATAATACGGCGTATGAAGCGACATTTCAATGCCGTTCTCACGCGCGGCATCGCCGATTTTTGCCAGCGTGGCCTCACCCGCGGTGATGCCGTTTCCTGCCTCAAACTCATATGCACCAAGTCCGATGGCGCGCAGATAGGCGGGAGCCTGCAGGGTGGATTTATAACCCGCGTCGTAAAAGCTCCGGCTGTTACCGCCGGGGCCGAATACTGCACTGTTTCTCATACCGTTTCCTCCGTATGCTCCCCTGCCAACGGGCTGCCCACACGAATATCGGGGCGGTCGGGGTACTTTTTGTAATAGCGGCGCAACGGCCCTCGCTCAAAATAGCGCTTGAAGCGTGTGAGGCGATCGGTACGGTCCTTGATGGGGGGGACGAGGATGGCGCGGATGCCGCAATTGTGCGCACACAGCACGTCAGTAAAGATCTGGTCGCCCATCAGGGCACTGTTTGCCTTGGTGCCACCGAGTGCACGCAGCATCTGCCGCGCGCGGCCTGCAAGCGGCTTTCTGGCATCACACTGCACGGGAAGCCCCAGCGTGCTGTTAAAGCGCGTGACGCGCTCGCCGTGATTGTTGGAAAGAAAGGCCGCACGGATCCCCGCAGCGGCAAGAGAGGACAGCCACGCACGGATGTGCTCGTCGGGATCGGGCTGTTCGTAGGGTGCGAGCGTGTTGTCAATGTCGAGCAACAGGAAGGCGATCCCTTGCTCGCGCAAAAATTCAACACTCACATCCCGATAGCAAAGAAAGGTAAAATCGGGTCGCAGACGTGACATCGCGCACCTCCTCTCAATAAAACTGCTCTTATTCTAACACATTTCGTGCCGTTTGGCAAGTGGAGAAGTCCGATTTCGGATATTTTTGAGGGTGAAAACACAAAAATCCGAGAAATTTTGATTTTTGCTATTGACAAGACGGGGCGAATATGTTATGATAGTTAGGCAGTTTTGGAGAGCACCACAGGCGGGTGTAGTTCAATGGTAGAATTCCAGCCTTCCAAGCTGGCCGCGTGGGTTCGATTCCCATCACCCGCTCCATTGTTATGCGCCTTTAGCTCAGGTGGATAGAGCAACTGCCTTCTAAGCAGTAGGTCGGGGGTTCGAATCCCTCAAGGCGCGCCACTGCAACAAATCCATATGGTGAGTGTAGCTCAGTTGGTTAGAGCGCCAGGTTGTGGCCCTGGAGGTCGTGGGTTCGACTCCCATCACCCACCCCAAAACACAGAGCACCCCCAATCGGGGGTGCTTTTGTGTTTGGGGGGTGCTTGCGGAGAAGAACCCCGAACGTTTCCACCTGCACGATCCCTTTCTCGCTTTGCCCCGCGAAACGTTCTCCGTCGCCACGGCGACGGGATTCGACATCCCATCACCCGAGCGTCGACCCGCCCAAGGCAGGTCGACGAATGATGCTTGCCCTTACGGGCAAATGATGTTGCCTTCGGCAATGATGACGGCTTCGCCTCATGATGCTACGCCTTGCGGCGTAATGAAGCCTACATTTCCGTTGCTTTTTCTCCCCTTCCGTGTTATAATAAGGATAATACATTCGTTTGGGAGGCATTATGAACGCTCCTTTTGCCCTTGCGCCCTGCCACCTCTCCCCCGAGGTGATCCGCCAGAACAACAACGATCTGGTGCAGCTATTCAGTCTGTATCTCAATCTTATGCCAAGCTCCGTCGCGCCCGAGCAGGTGGAGGCCCTCGCAACCGACTGTGGCATTTCGCGCGCCGAGGCGTATGCACATCTCCTGGCTGCTATGGCCGGGCTTGATGCAGGCGGCGCGGATCGCAATTTCTTTTGGCATTGGTTATTACCCGCCATTCACGAGCTCTCCCCTGCCGATTACACGAACGATCCCTATTTTCAAAACATTCGCATCCCATCGGCTCACAGTGGGAAATGGCAGCTCAAGACCGAGACCCTGCACCCCTTTGAGGCCTTTGTGTGCAACGATTTTCTCGTCACGCCCGACCGCCGCATGATCCCGCAGATCGGATTTTTCAAGGAAGCCTATCCCTTCCCCGCCGTTCTGGAAAGCGGGCGCGAATGGATGACCCTTCAGCCCAACGAAATGGTCACCACGAAGCCCGCCATTCAAAAAGCACACGGTCGCGTGCTGACCTTTGGCCTGGGGCTTGGATATTTTGCTTATCACGCCGCCGAAAAAGAAAATGTGGAGTCGGTCACGGTGGTCGACGTGAGCGAGGATGTGATCGACCTGTTTCGCACGCACATTCTGCCGCAATTCCCTCACCGCGAAAAGGTGCAATTGATCAAGGCCGACGCCTTTGAATTTGCCGACACACGGATGGCAGGCAACTTTGATTTTGTGTTTGCTGACATCTGGCACGACGCAGGTGACGGCAAGGAGTTGTATCTGCGCATGAAGCAATACGAGGCAAAGCACCCCGAGATCGACTTTTCGTTTTGGCTGGAGGACACCATCCGCTGTTACTTGGAGCCCGATCTCTGGTAAAAAACGCTTATGAGGATTTAAAAAACAGGACAGAGAGCGCAAAAGCTCTCTGTCCTGTTTTTTTGTCAGCAAGCAAGGCTTAGATCAAACAGTCCCGCCTGTAACGAATATATTTTATTTTAGCTTTCTCGGCGTGTCAATAAACCCTGCAAGATAGTCAAGCGAAACATTATAGTATTTTGCCAAAACAACCATACGCTCAAACGGAATGGCTCTTTTCCCGTTTTCATACTGCGCGTAATAGGATTGGCTGGTGCCTATAATTTTTGCGATTTCTTCCTGACTTTTATCAACATCTTCTCTAAGATCTTTTAGCCTTTGATATACGCTCATTTTCCACCACACCACTTTTTTTAGAAATTATAGCACAAATGAACTAAAATGGGTTGACTTTAGATCACATGTAGACTATAATATATTTAGTTCACTTTTAGACTTAACAGAAAGGTAAGAAAAATGAAAACAACACTTGAAAAGCTATGGAATGAATATCTTTTGAACGAATGTGCCTATATTGATACAGATGAGGAGGGAAATCTTGCAAAAAGGGCTGTAGAGCTACACGAAAAAGCAAACACTTTACTAAACAAGGATCAAAGGGATGCTGTAAAAAAATACGTTGAGATATTATATGATATTGAAGCTCTGTTTGTGAAAAAGGCTTTTTTCAAGGGTTGCGAATTTTCGGTTTCATTCCTCTTTGAGGCGAGGAATTTAGAAAAATAGAAATCCACGATCAATTAAGATCATGCAAATTCAATTACCATATAAAGAAAAGCCAAAGAACGCGATCGTTCTCCAGCTTCTTATCAAAAAACATTCCAATTTTACTAATTAAATTTCTAATTTTTCGTTTTGGTTTTTCAAGAAATAGGCTCCCATACCGCAAAATCTCTGCCGTCGCAAAGCTCACGGATGGCAAAGCTGTGCCCGTCATAGACCATATAGCACCGTGGCGTGCCGTCCTTGGGGATCGAGAGCGAGCCGGGATTGAGCATCACGTGCCCGTCACGGCTGCAAGAGACCCCTGCCACATGCGTATGCCCGCGCACGATCACGTCATCGGGTGCAAGGGGGAGCGCGTGCTCATCGGGATATTTGTGCCCGTGCGTGAGATAGGCAAGCGACCCGTTTGAAAGCGGAAAAACCGCATAATCCGAAAGAATTGGAAAGTGGAGCACCGTTTGATCCACCTCGGTGTCGCAATTGCCTCTCACCGCCAAAATTCGGGTGTGCATCGCATTGAGCAACGCGATCACACCCTTGGGCTCGTAGTGCTGCGGCAGGTCGTTGCGCGGGCCGTGATACAAAAGATCGCCCAGCAGGATCAAGCGGTCCGCACGCTCGTGCTCAAAGCGTTCCAGAAGCAAGCGTGCTGCCGCGAGATCGCCGTGCAGATCGGATGCAATTAAAAATTTCATCGCCTTTTTCCTCCAAAGGGGCACACTTACGTGTGCCCCTTCTGTATTATTGCAGGATCAGTTTGTTTCCTCAGGGGATGCCGCGGCATCCGCGCTGTCCGCAACCGACTCGGCAACGCCGACACTCGCTTGCTCGATCGCATCCACGCTCACGGCGTGCTTGTGCTCGATCGGCTTCCACTCCACGCGCGAGAACAGGGCGCTGAGCGAGATCGGGATGTAAGTCATCATAAACAGCGGGAAGGAAAGCAGCAGCAAGACCGCCTTGGGCTTTGGACAGTGGATCTTCTTCCACTCGGTGATCAGCGCGATCAATCCGAGCAGCAGGAAGATGCCGTAGGCATACACGAAGAACACCGCATAACCAAGCAGCAGCGTTTGTGACAGCTCCCTCTCCACCACCAGATCGACCACCAGCAGGACCGTTGTGGTAATGAGCTGAATGAGCGAAAGAATAAAGGCAGGCATGATATTCATCATCATGTCAAAGCAGGACCACTGACGCTTCAGCGACCCCTTGAACAGGCGCGTGCCGTAGTTGTGAATGACCTGGAAGAAGCCCTTTGCCCAGCGCTTTCTCTGTCTCCAGGACTGCCCAAAGGTCTCAGGCTGCTCGTCAAAGAGCTCGGCATCGTGACAGTAGCCCACGCGGTCACCCTTGAGGATGCAGTCCACGGTGAACTGAATGTCCTCGGTGAGCAGGAAGCAGGACCAGCCGCCCTCGCGCTCGATGATCGCGCTGTCCACCAAAAATCCCGTGCCCGAGAGCGCGGCGCTGGTGTTCAGGATCGAACGGGGATTGTTGAGGTGTCTGGATTCACGCAAGAACCACAGCGCATAGCCCGCGCTGATCCAGTTCTTGCCGTAATTCTTCGAGTTGCGGTAAGAGGTCAGCACACGGTTTCCCACACAGTGTGCCTTATCCATTTCCGCGATGTAATTGTTGCGCAGAACGTTGTCTGCATCCAGCACGATATAGGCGTCACAGGCGCGAATACCGCGGTCCTCTTTGATATGATTGAACAGGAACTCCAGCGCGTAGCCCTTGCCGATCTGCTCCTTATTAAAGCGCTCGTAAACGGTCGCGCCGTACGTACGCGCCACCTCGGCGGTCGCGTCGGTGCAGTTATCCGCCACAACGAAAATGCTGATGTTCTCGGCAGGATAGGTCTGCCCCTTGATGCTCTTGAGCAGCTCGGGCAGCACCTTTTCCTCGTTGCGCGCAGCAATGATGACACCGTAGCGCTTGGTCTGATCGGTCTCGGGATACTTCTTGGGCTTATGGATGATCGCCACGAAAACATACACAAACTGATAGAAGTAGAGCACTGTAAACAACAGGCCAACCGCACTGCTCACGAGAGTTCCAACGAGCTCAAGTGTACTCATCTGATACACATTCATGCCGAACATTCGCATGAAGAAATTCATAAAGTCTCTCATAATCCTCTCTTTTCGCGTGATTCACGCTCGCTTCGTTTGGTTCGGAAATAACGTACAAGCTCCTGTATGCCACACAGCAGCAGGAAGGGGCCAAAGGCTTGAACAAGCCACATAGCAACCGGAAAAACGGGGCCGGTAATGCGGTAGAGCCACCCCACCGGCGTACCGGGGAAATCCAGGGACATAAACATCAGATTTGCCGTAGGGCTTTCGGGATGCGCGTGATTGTAGACCGTGTTGAAGACATAAGCCAGCACGCACATCACGCTCACCACCCCTGCGGGATAGACGATCTCGCGCAGTCGGATACGGTAGACCCCGCGCACAAGCAGCAGCAAGCCGAGATAAACCATCAGCCCGTGCAGCACAAAGCTGTGTAACGAAATAAAATGCAGCATGGGATAGCGCGTGAGCGAGGTGTTGGGCACGAGCAGGAAGCACGCCCCGCCAAAAAGCCCGCCCGTGGCTACGAACGCATCACCCAGCTTTTGCCAAAACCCCTTGCCAAGTGAGGCAAGCGCCCCCGCATACAGGATCAGGCTGCAATAGTAAAACGGTAGAAAGTCGTTGGGATCGCGCGACTCGGTCACCGCAAGCACAAAGACGATCTTTGCCGCCTCCAGCACCCAGAGCAGAGCCGTTACGGTCCGCACCGTGCGGCGCACGCGCGCCGTGTCCATGCGGCGCGACGCGTAAAGCCCCAGCCCGATTGCGAGCACGCTCACAAGAAAGAGCACCAGATGTCCGCTCGAATACATGCCGCAGGGCTCATATTCATACGGTTTTGCAAAAAACACCCGTGTATCCTCCTTACTCGTGATTATTTGTCCTCAAAATTGAGGCGCTCCTCCTCGATCACAAGCGGGCGACGCATGATCTTGGAGCGCAGGGTCAGTATGTACTCACCCACAAGCCCCAGACCCACCAGCTGGATCGACGAGAAAAATCCAATCACGGGGATCAGCCAATACAGGTCAATGTCAAATTTCAGCGCACCCAGCACCGCACACAAAATACCGCCGCCGACCGACAGTGCCATCAGCAAGGAGCCGAGCAGCATTACGGCGCGGATGGGCGTTTTGGTATAGGTGGTAAAGCTGAGCATCGCCGCATCGTAGAGCGTGTTAAAGTTGTTACTGGTCTTGCCCGCACGGCGCTTTGCCTGCTCATAAGGCACCTCGACCTTGGAAAAGCCGAGCTCCGCCACGATGCCGCGGATGAAGGGGGTGGGGTCGTCCAGCTCACGCAGGACATCCACAAAGCTGCGATCGTACAGTCCAAAGCCCGTAAAATGCTCGATCTGCTCGACCGAGGACATCTTGCGGATGATCTTGTAGTAGCAGGTGCGCAAAAAGCGCATCAGGCGGTTCTCGCGGCTGGTGGTCTTGACCGCGCACACCACCTTGTAGCCGCGCTCCCACTCGGCGACCAGCCGCGGGATCATCTCAACGGGATCCTGAAAGTCGGCACACAGCGGGATCGTGCAATCGCCCGAGGTCTGGCAGATGCCGTGATAGGGCGAATTGAATTGGCCGAAGTTGCGCACGTTGAAGATGGCCTTGATGCGCGGATTACCCGCACACAGCGCGCGCAGCTTCTCGCGCGTGGTGTCACGCGAGCAGTTGTCGATGAACACGATCTCATAATCGTATTGCGGCAGCGATTTTGCAAATTCCGCGATGATCGCCTCCGAGAGGGGAACGACGTTCTCCTCCTCGTTGTAGGTGGGCACCATGATGCTGATGCACTTGCGCGCCCCCACCGCCGATTGAGTCACTGTTTCTTCCATACTCATTTCTCCTTGTTTTGCTGTAAAAGGATACGCTCGATCCCCGCACGGAAGCTCACGCGCGGTGCAAAGCCCGTATCGGCTTGCAGCTGTGTAATATCCGCCACCAGCAGCATGGGCTGATGGGGATAGTAGGGCTTTGCGCCAAAGCGCACCTCGCCGTCGGGTGCCACGCAGTCGCGCAGCTCGCGCACGAAATCGGCCAGCGGCCTTCCTTCGCCGCTGCCGACGGGGTACACACGGCCGTCGTGCCCGCGCTCGCCGATCGCGATCAGCGCCCGCGCGGCATCCGCAACGTACAAATAATCCCAGATCTGCTCACAGGGCGTGAGCTCGGGAACGCCACCCTCCGAGAGGGTGCGGATCAAATACGAGATCAGCGTGCCGCTTGCATCGTTCTCACCGAAAATGCTAAGGATGCGCGCCCAGCAGTGGCGGATGCCAAGCTGTGCGCAAAGCGTGCGCGTGAGCTTGCCTGCGGCATATTTTGCAATGCCGTAGCCGCTTTGCGGATCGGCGGGAGTGGTCTCACAAAGAGGCTCGGTCACAGGGCCGTATTCGGCCTGTGAGCCTGCGCCCACAAAGGCCTCACACCCAAAGCGGTGTGCAAGGCGTACTGCCTCAAGAGAGGCCGCCACGTTCGAGAGCTGTGCATCCACGTCCTCACGGCCGCCGCCCGTGGTCTTGCCCCAGGCAAGGTGCAAAAACACGTCGGCGCGCTCCCGCGGCTCATAGCTTGCATAATCTGCCATTCCGCAGGGGATACAGATAAGATTCGGGTGCTCGGGCAGGCACGTGCTCCGCGCGCTGTCGGGGCGCACCAGTGCCAGCACGCGGTCACCACGATCGAGCAGCTCGCGCACGATGGCACTGCCGATCATACCCGTTGCACCGCTGATTACAAAGGTTTTCATCATTTCTCGGGTATCAGGGGGATGAACATGTTGCGTTCCAGCTCCTCACGCGGCAGGAAGGGTGCCAGATCCTCCAGAGGCGGGCTGTACAGCGAGCCGTCCTCCAGGCGCTTGGTCGCGCTCTTGGGCTCAAAGAGCTGCTCGGGGCTCACGAACACCTCGGCAAGAAAGGGCCCTTCCGTGCCAAATGCCGTGTCCAAGAAGGCGTCCAGCTCCGCATTCGAGCGGCAAGCGGCATAGGGATAGCCGTATGCCCACGCCAGCTTTTCGAGTGCGGGGAAGGAAAGGTCGCCCGACTCGGGGCCGATACCGACCTTGGTGTGATGACCGAAGATGTTGGTCTGTGTCTGGCGGATCGAGTGATAGCCGCCGTTGTTGATGACAAAGATCTTGATGGGCAGACGGTTGGTAAGGATGGTTTGCAGCTCCTGCAAATTCATCTGAATACTGCCGTCGCCGCTGATGCAGACGATCTCGCGGTCGCCCACGGCGCGACAAGCGCCGATCGCGGCAGGCAGATCATAGCCCATCGAGGCCGCGCCCGAATTGATGATGAAGCGCTGATTGCGGCGAATGGTATAGCCGTGGCTACCCACCACGCAGGCACTGCCGTTGCCCACCACCGTCACATAATTCTCGGGCAGACGGGCGGAGAGCTTGCCGATAAAGGCATACACGTTGGTATCGCGTGTATCCGCATAGTGCCTTGGAAGCACCACGGGATAATTCTTTTTCCAGTCGCGGCAGGTCTGCTGCCAGCCGTTTTCGGGGAATACGGGCGTGCCGTCCGCGATGGCGGCATCCAGCTCGGTGAGGAAATCCAGCGCGTCGGCATGGATCGGCATCTCCACGTGCAAGGTGGGCTTTTTGAGCTCCTCGGCATCCACGTCCACCATAATGACGAACGCCTCGCGCGCCCACGCCTTCCAGTTATAGCTGACCTGACGGATCGAAAGGCGGTTACCGATCGAGAGCACCAGATCGGCGTTCTGCACGGCAAAGTTGCCCGCGCGGTCGCCCATAAAGCCGCCGCGGCCCACGTAAAGCGGATCCTCATCGGCCATCATATCAATGTTATCCCAGCCCGTAACGACGGGAATGTTCAGCTTACGCACGACCTGCTCAAAGAGCGAAAATGCACCCGCAAGGCGCACACCGTTGCCCGCGTACAGCACGGGGCGCTTGGCGGCGCGGAGCTTTTCCAGCACGGTCTTTGCCGTGTCGGGCGCGACCTTGGGCGCAAGGGCTTGCGCGTCCTCGGCGGGATCGTAGCCCACCAGCTCATCGGTCTCGATCATCCCGCCCTGGAAATTAAGCGGAATATCGAGCCAGCAAGGGCCGGGACGGCCGTGTGTGGCCAGATACAGCGCCTTCTCCAGCGCATAGCGGATGCGACGGGGGTCCTCGATCATCTCGCAATATTTGGTCATGCTGGCAACAGCCTTGGTGATATCAAACTCCTGGTCGCCGCCCGCGCGGATACCAAGCCCCATGCCGCGCGCGGTGGTGTCATAGCGCACCTGACCCGAAAGGATCAGCATCGGGATCGAGTCCAGCCAGCCGCCCACCACGCCCGTGATGGCATTCGTGCCGCCGGGGCCCGTGGTCACGCAGACCGCCGCAATGCGGTTGTCGATACGCGCATAGGCCTCGGCCGCAATGGCACAGGCCTGCTCGTGATGATTATAAGTACAACGCAGCCCCTCCTTGTGACCCAGCGCATCGTTGAGGTGCATCGCACCGCCGCCGGTCACGGTAAAGCAATCAGTAATACCGTGCGAGACCAAAAAATCCGCAACGTAATCAGCAAGACGAATCTTCATCAGCCTTCTCCTTCGAGGAAAGTTTTTTTCGTTGGTACAACACGTCTGTAAGGCAAAGACCCAGCAAAAGCGGGGCAGTCAAAAAGGTTGCGATCCGCACCGAGAGCGACCAGGGAGAGAACACGGCGATCGGAAGCGGAATGAGCATAAGAGCAAAGAAGCCGAACCACACCGCGTCCATTCCCTTCAGCTCGCGCACCTCACGCAAATACAAAAGAAACGGAATCAGCAAAAACACAAGCGCGTAAACCGAAGCGGCACCGGGAACGGTGAAAAACATGCCGATCACGGCGATCCAGCGCTTATATGCAACCTTCGTAGAAAAGAAATACCACAAATACACACCCATCTGCGCCACCGTGAAAAGCAACGTTACGGGCAACGGAAAGCTCACGCTGTAAGGAACAAACAGTGAGCAGATCTTTTCCAGCCAGATCTCAAGAGAATGATACACGATCAGTGCCGTGTTTTCACTGCCGCTGGCCCAAGTGGAAAAGGAGATCAGGTTCTCTGTGATGGCGGAAAAGACCGCAAGCGGATCACCGATGAAAAACGCGGGTAGGAGCAGCAGCAAGACGCCGTATACTGCACAGCGCACCACCGCGCGCCAGCGCTTCTCTGCAAGCAGGAAAAGCCCGAAAACGATCGGATACAGCTTGATCGCCGCAGATGCCGCCAGCGCAACCAGCGCCAGCTCCCGCAGGATGCGGCTTGGGTGGTCGCGGAAGAGGAAAAACACCAATATCAGCGCAAAGGACAGCACCAGAATATTGCCGCGCTCCAAAAGATGCAACAGCGGGAAGGAGAGGCTCATGGCCAGCGTAAGCACTACACGCAAGTGGCGACGTGTACCGCGCAATGCATAATAGCACATTGCCCCGATGAGCAAAAGCTCCAATACGGTAATGACGCTCACAAGCGCCATGCAGGCAGGCGTTTGCCAAGCCGTTTTGTTTTGCTCAAAAGCGCTGTTACGGTAGGACGCGGGAACGAAAAGGCCCATCACGATATAAAAGAGGTCGGCAAGCGGCGGATAGATCACCATACGCACGGTGTAGGCCTCAAGGCCCTGTGCCGCATCGCGGATCGAGTTAAAGAAATCCATGAAGCGGTCATCGCCGTTGAGGAAAAAGAGCGTGCGGGGATTGACCACCAGCGCAAGCGCCCCGCGTGTTGCGGGAAAGAGCAGCATGATCAAAAGCAACAAAAGCCCCACGGCCGCAAAAACGGCCAGCGCCGTCACAAACAGCGTTGCAAATGCCCTTTGGGGGTCTCGGCGAAGCTCGTGCAGATGTAGCCGCGCGCAAAGCCGCGCGCCGCGCGTTTCTTTTGGATCGGACACCCCGATCACCTCCTCTCCCATTTCGCTTTTATTGAAGATCACTCGTGCAGCTCCGAGCCGTGTGCAGCGGCCCGTTCGCTGATGTGCGCCCAACGCCAGCCAAGGAAAACAGCAAGCAGCCAGCGCGCAAAATTAATGCCGACCATCGCAAGCGAGAAGCCCCACACACCGCCAAGCAGGGCGGCAGGGATGCCCACGCCAAAAAAGCAAAGGCCGTAAAAGCCGTTGATATACACCTGATAGGCCTGCTTGGCAAAGCGGATCAGGATCACCGTGAGAATGCCCGTGGTAAAGAAGATCACCTGTGCAAGGCTGCCCATCAGCAGCAGCGGCAGCCCTACGGTCGCGAGCTGATCGGGATAGAGCCAGAGCAACAGAATATATCCGCCCACAAGACAAACACCCGTAAGCACCGCAAAGGCAACAAGGGACCCAAGCACGATCCATTTCATCATACGGCGCGTCAGCGACCCGTCGTAACGCACAAGATACCCGATCAGCACACTGTTGAGAGGCGTCGATACCAGCGACACGGTCTTGCCCACCAATGTAGCAAGATAATATGCCGTGACCGCCGTCGAGCCAATCAAAAATTGCAAAAGCAGTCGGTCAGCATTGAAAATCAGCTGTGTGATACCCTCGGATACGCAAAAAATGGCAATTACCCGCCACACGTGTCGCATACGCGCGGACGGGCGTAACGCGCGCGCGCGTAAAGTTTTACCCCAGGCAAAGGCGAACAATACACCAAGCGCCTCACCCGGGAGAATGGCAAGCGGCCACGCATTTGTGCCTGTTTTCCATACCAATACCGTACCAATCGCATAACCGATGCTGATGGACAGATAGTAGAGAAAATAGCGTTTGTAATTCAGCGTGATCTTATACGCAACGTCCGCGTAATAGCGGAACGCCATCATGACGAAGAGCAGATAGTAAGACAACGTCGTGAGATCGTCCATCTGCACACCGCCGAATTTTCGGATCAAAAGACAAAAGGGTATGCCCAATGCGCATACCAACAGCAAAAAGAGATGATAATCTCCGTTGTTTTGCTCGCGCTCCTCGGCGGGGGCGGTCATGCGCGCCAGATTGGCGGCACAGCCCACCGAGACCGTGACAATGTTGATATACGCCATCAGGTAGAGCATATCGCCATACCCCACCTCCCCGAGCGAGCGCCCGAGGAAGGGGTAAACGGCGATCTGCGCCACTGCATTCATGAGCACAAGACCCAGGATGCTCCATGCGGAATCACCCAGCTGGGTCCTGTACTTGTGGATCAAGGCCTTGATCATTGAAGTGCCTCAATGATCGTGCGCGCCATATAATCTATCATTTCATCGGTCATTCCGGGGTAAACGCCGACCCAGAAGGTATCGGTCATGATCGTATCGGTCACCGACAGATCGCCTACAACGCGATAGCCCTCTCCCGATTTGCGCATCTCGTCGAAGCAGGGATGCTTGATCAGATTTCCCGAGAAGAGCATACGGGTCTGCACGCCGTGCGACTCAATATACGAAACCACCTTCTCACGCGAAACGCCCGCGCGGCAGGTCATCAAAAAGCCAAACCACGAGGGGTTCGAATTGGGGCAGGCCTCGGGCAGGATCAGCTTATCCGCCACGCTCTCGAGCGCCTTGCGCAGCCGTGCGAAATTGTGGCGGCGGCGCTCCACGAACGAGGGGAACTTCTTGAGCTGTGCACAGCCCACGGCCGCCTGCATATCGGTAGCCTTGAGGTTATAGCCGAAATGCGAATACACATACTTGTGATCGTAGCCGAGGGGCAGCTCACCGTACTGGCGGTCAAAGCGGTGCTTGCAAACATTATCCATACCCGAGGGGCAGACGCAATCGCGCCCCCAGTCGCGGATCGAGCGTATGATCTTGTGCAGCGTTGCGTTGCGGGTATAGACCGCGCCGCCCTCGCCCATCGTCATATGATGAGGGGGATAAAAGCTGCTGGTACCGATGTCACCGACCGTACCCGTCAGATACGTCTTGCCGTCAAACTCATATTCCGAGCCCAAGGCGTCACAGTTATCCTCGATCAGCCACAGGTCGTATTTGTTGCAGAAATTCCGCACGGCCTTGAGGTCAAACGGATTTCCGAGCGTATGTGCGATCATGACCGCCTTGGTCTTGGGCGAGAGCGCCTGCTCGAGCTTGGTCACGTCAATGTTATACTGCGGAATGGTCACGTCCACGAACACGGGCGCCGCGCCGTACTGGATGATCGGCGTGACCGTGGTGGGAAAGCCTGCCGCAACCGTGATGATCTCATCCCCGCGGCGCACCGCGCGCTCGCCGAGCAGCGGCGAGGTCAGCGTCATGAATGCCAGCAGATTCGCCGAGGAGCCCGAGTTCACAAGGCTGCAATAGGGCACACCCAGATATTTGGCAAATTCGCGCTCAAACTGATCGGTATAGCGTCCCGAGGTCAGCCAGAACTCCAGCGAGCTGTCCACCAGATTGACCATTTCCTCGCTGTCGTACACGCGCGACGCATAGGAAATGCGATCGCCCTCGCTCCACTTCTTCTGATTGTGATAGGTGTCGCAATAATCCTTGACCAGCGAGAGAATCTCCTCGCGTGCCTCGGGTTCATTCTTTCCGTTGAAATGCATAACAATCATCTCCGTAATTTATGATCGGTTTTTTTCTCCGTCCCGCAAAAAGTCGGCGATCTGTCGGTCCATCACAGCCGAAACACTCTCGCCCGCGGCATACGCACGCGTCCATTCGACCACTCTCTCAATTGCGTCGGCCAGGTTCCAGGTCGGGCGCCAGCCGAACACGGTCTTGAGCTTGGTGCAGTCCAGCTTGAGGAAGTTTGCCTCGTGCGGGCCGCCGTCATAGCGGTTCACCCAGCGCATTGCTCCGCCCCATGTGCGAACGAACAGGTCCACAAGGTTGCCCGTGGCAAAGCAATCGGCATCATCGGGCCCGACGTTGTAGCAAGCGGCATAGCTGCCGTCCTCATACTGCCGTGCCGCGATCATCAGATACGCAAACAGCGGCTCCAGCACGTGCTGGTAGGGGCGTGTGGAATAGGGGTTGCGCACCACGATCTCCTCGCCAGCGAGCGCCGCGCGCACGCAGTCGGGGATGATGCGGTCCGCCGCAAAATCGCCGCCGCCGATCACGTTGCCTGCGCGCGCGGTAGAAATTGCCACCTTGCCGTCTGCAAAAAAGGAATTGCGATAGCTGCTCGTCACGAGCTCGGAGCAGGATTTGCTGTTGGAATACGGATCGTAGCCGTTGAGGTTTTCGTTCTCGCGATAGCCCCACTCCCACTCCTTGTTCTCATAGACCTTGTCGGTCGTCACGTTCAAAAAGGAACGGACCGAGGGCGTGCGGCGCACACACTCGAGCACATGCACCGTGCCCATCACGTTGGTGGCATAGGTCTCCACGGGCGCGCGATAGCTCTCGCGCACGATGGGCTGGGCAGCAAGATGCAGCACGATCTCGGGCTGTGCTGCCGAAAACGCAGCAAGCAGCGCATCAAGATCGCGCACATCGCCGATGATCGAGTGCATGCCCTCGGCTGTACGGTCCAGCTCAAAGAGAGAGGGGGTCGTGGGGGGCTCGGTCGAATAGCCCGTGACCTCAGCACCCAGATTTTTGAGAATATGGCAAAGCCACGCGCCCTTAAAGCCGGTATGGCCCGTTACGAGCACGCGCTTGCCGCGATAAAACTCGGGGGAAAATCCGTTGATCCGCATTACTCCTCCCAACGCTTCCAGGGGGCTCTCTTGGAGGCCCAGAGCTTTTCCAGCTTCTCCTTGTCGCGCATGGTATCCATGCACTGCCAGAAGCCGCGATGCTTGAAGGCCACAAGCTGCCCCTCGGCGGCCAGTGCCTCCAGCGGCCCACACTCAAAGACCGTGGAATCGTCTTCAATATAATCAATGACCTTGGGATCGAGAATCATAAAGCCGCCGTTGATCCAACCGGCATCGGCCTCACTCTTCTCGCGAAAGGCAATGACCTGGTTCTTGTCCAGCTCCAGAACGCCAAAGCGCGCATCGGGATGAACGGCTGTTATGGTCGCCAGCTTGCCGTGAGATTGGTGGAACTCCACCTCCTTGACAATATCCACGTTGGAAACGCCGTCTCCGTAGGTCAGGAAAAAGGGCTCATCGCCGATATACTGCGCCACGCGCTTGATACGGCCGCCCGTCATGGTGCCCACGCCCGTATCCACGACCGTCACGCGCCAGGGCTCGGTCGCGGTGGTGTGCACCACGATCTTCTCCTTTTTGGTAAAATCAAAGGTAATGTCGCTGTGGTTGGTGTAATAATCCGCAAACCACTCCTTGATGACGCTCTGCTTATAGCCTGCGCATATCACGAAGTCATTATAACCAAAGGAAGAATAGAACTTCATCACATGCCACAGGATCGGCATTTCGCCAATCTCGATCATAGGCTTCGGACGCAGGTGGGATTCCTCGCTGATGCGCGTGCCGAAACCGCCGGCCAGAATGACAACTTTCATAAAAAATCTCCTTGTTTTGTTTGGAAGACGCGTATGTCAAGCCACCGCCTACATACTGCATTTTATAGATTATATCACATCCGTGCCCTTTTTGCAAGTTTTTTCGGCAAAATACGCGCCGCCGTGCCAAAGAGCCCCTATGCAACAAAAACGCACCGCCGTTCAAATTTTATGTGCAAGGCAGTGCATTTTCTGCTTCATTATAGCATGTCCGTTCGCAATTGTCAAGTCAAATACTGCCAAACGCGTCTTTCTACGCGCGCCGAAGCGCCCCTTTTGCCCTTGCAAAACTTTTCCCACACCAAACTTGCGCAAAGCACTTGACAAAGCACATAAGTTTTGCTATAATAGCGGTTGCACAATTCGCCTCCCAATAAAACCAAATATCGAGGTGTAGGCTCCTGAAACGCTCCGCGTTTCGCAAAAGAACGCCTTGCCCCGCTAAACGCGTGGCATTTGCTCTGCAAAACCGCCGTTCTTGCCGCCACTTTCCCCCATGAAAAGATCGTCAAATTAACATCGTATTTTCCCCTCTGCAATAAAACAAAATATCGAGGTGTGGCTCAGCTTGGGGACGTGCGCGACCGCCGCCGGTGGCGGATGCAGGGAGCGCTAAGGAGTGGCAGCCGTCGCAGAGCGCAAGCAAAACACTTTTGCGAAGCGCGATGCGGTAACAGCAACAGGAAGAGCGCGTAGCGCCCCGCTATCATCTCTTGTTTTGCTTTTTGTGTTTTACAATCAAATATCGAGGTGTGGCTCAGCTTGGTAGAGCGCTACGTTCGGGACTCAATCACCGTTCTCGGCTCAGAATTTTCGAGAAGAGCCGAAAGCCCTTGAAAACACTGACTTTTTCGGCTCTCCCGAATGTCGAAAAATCATCAATTCCTCGGTCTGACCACATGTTTGACCACTTACA